>DATKPV010000103.1:0-9141 GCA_035523915.1 Candidatus Aquilonibacter sp.
AATCCCATGAGTTGACCGAGATTGAAAGCTGCATACTTTCCTCCCGATCCGGCTTCCGCCGCGGTCAGCATGGATTCACGATTGAGCGCCATCTGCCCGGACCAGAATGCGGGCCAAACAGAATGGAGCATGGGACAGTTGTCCTGCACCGAGAGTTGCGAAGTAGTGGAAACCACCATCAACGTTAAGGCGATGCTGCCGGCAGCTACTGCGATGAGCGCGCTGCGCCACCGCGGGCTGGCGCGCTGCCAAAGGACTGCCAGGCCGCAGCACAAAAGCGGAATGCTTGCGCCCGTGTAGCGAGGGCCGAAAGAGCGGCCGGCTTTCCACCAGTAAAACGAGGAGTTGAAGAGAAAATAGTAAAGTGCGATCCCTCCGGCGACGAGGGCTGCGGCTGAGTATGTGCGCTGCTTCCAGAGCTTCCAAAGTCCGAAGGGTGCTGCTAGAACTATGGGGGAGGCAAAAAAAAGTCCACGGGAGCAGCCAAACAAAAGTTTCAGTAAACGATCGGGGTGAGGATAAGTGAGTCCCAAGTATCCCCGCTGCTGCATGAAGGTAAATGAATTCGGATCGTAATAAGCGTAGCTGGGCCGGATGAAGCCGAATGCCGCATAAAGATATCCGAGCAAGACGGCAATGCAAATCGCGGCACCCAGACTCACGCCGCCGACTACGCGCCAACGGCTGCGTGCCCCACGCGGCCAGGCTTGGAAAAGTGCGAACGCCGCGAGTAGCGCAGAAACAGGAGCCGCGGGATATTCGGTCACAGTCGCCCAGCCTGCCGCCAGGCCAACGGCGAGAGCCCAAAGAAAATCCTGTCTGGAAGTGCCGGCATCGCCCAGTCTGAAGGCAGCGGCGAAGGCGAATACGAGGCACGCTCCCACCAGCGCATGTGCCCAGAACAGGCTGGCATAGGCCCATATCGGCGTCCCCAGACTCATCACCAGGGCGCCGAAGGCAGCTCCATTTGCATGAGCCCCAAATCTCAAGCCCAGAAAGAAAAGGCAGATCGCAGCGAGCGCAGTGGGCAGCGCTACAGCGCATGCAGTCACCAGATAAGAGAGCGCGAACTCGCCGCGCGCCGACTGCGGATTGATTCCAAAGGTCCGAAGGGCCGCCCTTGCCGCGTACGCGATCGGCACTGCCGCAAATACCAATCCGGGCGCTTTGTCGGAGTAGTAATGTCCGCGAAAGTGCGCCTTGTCTTGTGTATTTTCGTGATACGCATCAATGCGCAGCGTGTGGCGCTCGACGATCGCGCGCAGCAGGTCAAAGCGCGAGTTCTGATTCCATCCGCCGCCTTCATAGAAGTAGAGGAGCGAGAGAAAAATCACACCTCCCAGCAGCAGGGCGGATTTGCGATGCGAGGCAAACTGCGGCAACGAGGCCCTGGTCGAGGAGTTCGAGGTTGGGTTGATTTCGGTTGAGATCTTGTTTTGCAATAGTTGGACCGATTCGCGTCAGTTAATGGAAAGCCGTTACTTGCTCGGCGTGAGAGCGTATTCGGCGAGAACCCGGCTAATCTCCTCATTCGTGGGCCGCGTAGAACCTGGTCTTCCCGAGGTGACCGTCACTGTATTTGTTTTGACTCCGACATAGACCGCGTCATAGGCCGTGTCGCCCAGGTTCTCGACGCGATGCTTGAATGGAGGATACCAGCGAACTTCGCCGGGCTTGGAATAAACTTCGCGGGTTTTTCCATTTTCATCTGTGAAGCGCAGATGAGCTGCCGTGAGTGCGACCACCACTCCACCCGGATGATCGTGCAGGACTGATTTTTCGTGCGGACCGTAGTGGACGGAAACGACCTGCACGTGCTCATTTTCGAAGTCAAGCTTGTAGTGTTTGGGTTCAACTTTTGTGGGATCCTGCGCAAGAGTGAAAGCCGCCGCCAGACAGAACAAAAGTCCAACACAAATCCTCCTCAACGACATGCCTTCCTCCTGGCCGGAGCGCTGATGTGACCGTCTGAAGCGAACTCTAATTCCTGGATTATAAATTATTCAATAACGCGGACGTTAACGTGTCAATTCGATAAATCGCTGCTCAAGCATAAAGTGCATTTGAGGGATTCCGCGAATGGCTGGTGGGCCCACCAGGATTCGAACCTGGAACCAACAGATTATGAGTCTGCTGCTCTAACCGTTGAGCTATGGGCCCGCGAAACTCAATCTAGCATATTCGCGGGCGCGCAGTTCGGAGGGAGAAGCCGGCCAATTTTTATGTGGCGCGGGCGCGTTCGCCCGCCTCGGCCGTCATCTCGCTGCATGCGGCGCGGGCGAGGGCCCGCGCTACACGTTCCAATGCGACTACGCGACTGCCGGCGCCTTTACTTCCAGCGCGGTTGCTGCCGGCACTGCTGGACGTTTGGCGAACGATTCACAGACGAGCGCTACTGCGGCGAGTCCAGCCGCGGTGTAAAAGGCCATCTGGTAGTTGTGGTACTTGTCGTAGAGCAGGCCGCCGATGCGACCGCCCAACAATCCAGCGACGCCCCAGGCAGTGAACAACATGCCGTAGTTGATGCCAACGTTCTTGGTTCCCCAAAAATCGGCCGCTGTGGCCGCATTCACCGAAAGCTGCGTGCCGTAACACCAATAAACGACGAACAGCATAACGAACAACGCCAGGACGTTGCTGCCGACGTAATAGAGGATCGGCATGGCGACCATCGAGATGCCAATCATCAGGCGCAAGACATTGATGCGGCCAAGATGGTCCGAAATCCATCCGGAAAGAATGCGTCCGGAGGCATTGCCGACCGCACCCACGACGAGCCCGAATGCAGCCAGCGTCGTGCTGGGAATGCCGATGCTTTTGGCAAAGGGAACGAGCTGGCTGATCACCATCAATCCGGCCGCGCAACCCAGCGCATAGGCGATCCACATCAGGTAGAACGTCGGGGTGCGTAGCACCTCGCTGGCGGTGAATTCATAAGTGCTGACCGTGGCCTTCGCAGCGGGAGCCGTTGTCCAGATGGCAGGGCGATAGCCGGCCGGCGGATTTTTCAGGAGGAGCGCTCCGAACACTGTCATGGCAAAGAAAATCAATCCCAGAACCTGGAACGTGGTGCGCCAGCCAAAGGTCGGGATCAAATAGCTCGCGGCCAGAGGCCCGAAAATCGCCGAGCCCGCGCCGTAGCCGCCGACCGCGAGTCCGACGGCCAGCCCGCGCTTATCGGGAAACCATTTCGACATGACCGGAATCGGCGTGGCGTAACCGAAGCCATTGCCTAATCCACCGAGCACTCCAAAGAAGATAAAAAATTTCGTGAGACTGTCGGCGTAGGCGCAGGAGAAAAATCCCAGGCTCACGAGCACCGCACCCACGAGTGAAATGCGCAATGGTCCGAGCTTATCTTGCAAGCGTCCTGCGACGATGAACGATAGAGCGAACACGACCACCGCGATGATGAAGACGTTGGAAGTGTCGGCGCGTTTCCAGTGAAATTCTTTTTCCAGCGGCGCCACAAACACGCTCCACCCGTAAAGAGAGCCCAGCGCCAGATTCATACTGACTCCGCCCACCACATGCCACCACCGATTGAGATGAGACTCGGTGGCTTGCAATTGCGCTACCGATGAGGAATGAGCAGCCACGGTTTTCTCCTTTGCAGAATACAAGTCAGAAGCCAAAGAACTAGCCTCCGAGAGCGGCAACAGACACGCTGGGCCGCCCTCGATTCCGTTCTACTGCGCCTTCTCCAAAATCGCATTCACGGTCAGTTCCGATTCCGGCGACACCGCGAGTTCGCGCTTCCAGTCTCCGAAACCCGGCATGGATATCACCACCACGTGAGAGCCTGCGTTCAGACTTAGGACGGATGGAGTGCTGCCGACGTATCGTCCGTCGAGAGTAATCTGGGCGCCCGCAGGCGTCGAGGTGAAGCCGCATTTCACGGATTGTTGCACGCTCTCAGCGGGCGTTTCCGCGGTCGAGGCCGGTCCCGCATTCTTTGCTGGAGCCGCGCTGGACTGACTCGCAACTCGGACTGTCACAGCCGGGTTGGGCTTTGCGTTGCCCGGCAGCAGGACATACAACTGCTTCCGGGGCTTGCCGCTGTCATCCTCGTAGTAGATAGC
Organism: Candidatus Aquilonibacter sp.; assembly: GCA_035523915.1. GTDB lineage: Bacteria > Acidobacteriota > Terriglobia > Terriglobales > Acidobacteriaceae > Sulfotelmatobacter. The sequence goes on from DATKPV010000103.1 coordinate 4,083, forward strand.
AAAGCCGTGCTTTTCCCTTGTGGCGTCGAACGTCCCACCCTTGGGCAAAGCCACGCACCTGGACCATCTTGCGTCAATGGTGCAAGTGATGCGGAACGGCGGCCCGTCCCCAATCTGCACCAGCAAAGTGTTCACCACTCGCGCGCTATTGCTGTTGTTGCAATACGCGTCGAAGTTGACCTGGTCGCAATTCTTTGGGACGTCGTTACCAATGGTCAGCGAACGAGTCTCCGAATCCAGCACCTTGATCCGGAGGACCTCGTTACTCTTGACTGCGGCGCTCGCGCTCATGCCGAGGAACAAGAGAGCGGCCTGCAGAGCGGCAATCCTACCAATATTCACGGAAAACAGCTCCTTTCACCTTTGCTTCGCATCCGGCTTTCAGAATCTAGAACGTGAAGATCGGCCCGAATTCGCTGCGGTGATTCTGCCACTCGTTGCTCGGCGTACCCGCGATCGTATAGTCCACGCCGGATTTGAGGCGGGTCGCATAAATCGACTGCTCAAAGCCGAAGGTGACATACGGGTTCAGTTTGTAATACAGAGTCGCGACCGCCATCTTGCCGTACAGGAGCGGAAGGACTCCCTCCGCATTGACGTTGTAAAGATCCTTGTGCACGACCTGATCTTTGCCCAGGTCGAAAAAGAGCTGCCAGCCTGCATTGCGGCCTTTGGGATTCGCGTTGAACCAACGGGAGAGCGGCAATCCGAGATTAACGAATCCGCCAAACGCACGGACCGGCCGCTCCGGAGCAACGACAACGTTGGCGGCGGGGCATGCTGTTGCCAGAGTTACGGGCACAGTACAGGCCAATTGAGGAGTACCCGACGCGTCGACCACGCCATCGACCGGGGTGAATGTGACCGGATTGCTCAGACCTCCAGCATCCGTGAAGAACGTGTTGACTTGACCGCCGAAGAAGAAACGCAGATCACCGCCAAAGTAGCTGCTCGCTACCAACGTGAACCAGCGAGTGGGCAATTGGAACCCGATCTGGTTGCCGTACTGCGGGCTGGAGACGGTAAATCCATTCGGGAATGCGCTCTGATAGGAGCAGATGAGGACGTTTGCAGCGCAGTAGCCCGGTGTGGTGGTGTAGGCGCTATTGGTCACGATCGAGGTGCGCTTGGATCGGAACCCGCTCCAGAAAATCTGAGCTGGGGTAACTGCCGGCGCTTTGTCGAGTTGGAACTGTAAAGCCAATCTGCCTTCGAACTCGGGACGGCCGGAGTCGGCGCCCTCGCGTTCAGCCTGCGCGATTTGGCCCTGAAGGCCGAGGCTACCGAGTTTTTCGATCTGGCCCGTGCTGGGCATCATGATTGCGAAAGTGGGCGAAAGCTTGAAATTGCGCGTACCACCCAGCGTCTGTACCAAGCCGAGTTGGAATTGGGGCGAACGTTCGTAGATATCGCCGTACCAGTAGCCCAGGGCCGTGGTCTCCAGAATACTGGGTAGCGCGGTAGATCCGAACAAAGTCCAGTCTTGTCCGCCCTCGAAGTAAACGTCTGTCTTGCTGCTCGGAGCGTAATCTATGCGGGCCAACGCCAGGCGCAACGAAAAACTGCTGCTGCGGATGGACGAAACGTCACGATTGTCGACCTCGCTGAAGTTGCCTTCGTAGTCGCCCTCGATCCGGCCGGTCAAGATGAGCTTGCTGGAAGCGTCCGGCCATTCTATGTTTGCGCCGACACGAGTGGAACGCGCCTTCAAGTGAAATTCGGAGTCTTGCGTAGGACCGGTGTTCAGGATCGAGGTTGACGAGAGAAACAAGCCAGGAAACGGCATGTCGTCCCCGTTTGGATTGCTGCTGTCGTAAACCCCCGTAGCCTTGATGAAGCCATAGGGGGTCATCTTGACTGGGCCCATCTTAAACGCCGCAAGCAGGCCATCCTTCTTCGGGGGGTCGACCGGAAGGACTCGAAGGGGAGCCACTGCCGGAACGACGCTTGGTCCCGCAGGTTTGCTTTCTTTCGCAGTCGGGGTTTGCGCTGTCTGGCGTGCAGTCGAGACCGCTACCGTGAGCGAAGCCGGGGGAGCGCTTTCGCTTGTCTCCGGCGACGGTTTCGCTGGGGCCGGAGTGCCTCCATTCGTTGCCGACGCGGTGGAGGGTGATGAAGCCACCGTCGACAAGTCCGCAGCGTTGAGGACCCCTTTGCGGGCGAGCGCTTCAACCAGCAACTGCAACTCGGCGTCTGGAGACGCGTTGTGAATGGCGTTCGCCTCGGGGGCAGTGAGTACTCCCTTTATCACCAGGACGGTGAGCAGTGCCGCGACGTTTGCATTTGCTGCCTCTCGCACGCTCGGAGCGGCCGCGTTTGGATTGGCCGCATTCGAATCGACCGCATTGCGATCGCCAGCATTTGCCGGGTGAGCCGCTGAGTTGGCCGCAGCTTCTGAGGTCGGTTTTGAATCGGGTGCATCCTTGGTTCCGCCCAGGACCGGGGCCACTGTTACCGCCGCAAGCAATACGCCACACATCCACACCCTCAATCTGTTCACAGGCAATCTCTCCTCCTTCGTGGGAGTCGTTCTTTTGAACCAGCAATCACTGCACTTATCGTTCTGTGCCCTGAGCTTGTGCTCCGACTAATGTCCCGTTTTGAAACCGAGGGCCCTGCGTCCGATTTGGACGCAATGGGAAGCCACGCTAGGCTGGAAGCAATTCCAAAGATGTGCCGGCGCTCACGCGAAGCAGTGATTTACATCACCTGCATGAGGTGAACGGGACGGCGTGAATGACACTGGCCAGGGCGGACCCGCACCGTAGAGACTCGCTGGAGGACTGAGTTGACGGGGACTTCAATGAATGCTGAGGTCGATATCGGACTGTATACCCTATCCCGTTAGCTATCGAACGCTCGTTCGCTAGACTTGCATTCAGACACGGTATGGTGTGATTGATATCACTATCATTCGGCAAAAAACCTTCGCTGGCTTTTTAAAACCGCGAGAATGGGACGCTGGCTACGTGTCGACGGGCCCTAAGAAAATCCGGGGCGGATCGCCGATGAAGGGCGAACCCGTCCCGGTTAAACCCGATAACGAGGCCGGGAAAGGCAACAACACTCGCACGCATTCACGCGCCGGCGCCGTGCTTCTGTTTCGCACTTCCGAGGGCGTTCAGGTCTGCGAGCGACGGGACGGACTCCGGCTCGGTCAGTTTGATCTCAGGAAGCTGTGTGCCGTTGTTGATGGCCTGCACCAGCATTTCCATGGCGAGGTCAGCGTTCGGGCGGATGTAAATAGTCGCGGCCAACAGGCCGCTGCGGACCCAGCTTTGACCAGTTTTCGGCATGCCATCGCAACCCGTGAACGGCAGCTTCAGCCAACGATCTCCGCCGGTGGTTTCTGAAAAGGCTTTTCTGGCGCCGATGGCCATGCTGTCATCCTGCGCACCGACCAGATCAATGCGTGTAGCCTGTGAGGTGCTCAGCCGTAGCCAGGAACTGACGGCGCGATACGAACTTTCTTCGGTCCAGTTCGCGCGCATGGATTTCACCTGAATGTTGGCCGGCTTGGTCTGGTTCATGCCGCGCGTGCGTTCTTTCGCCGCCGAGCTGTTTGCCGGACCTTCAATGTAGAGAACCGTTCCTCCATTCGGCAGCAACGCGGCGAACTGTTTACCCTGGATCTGACCCACTTCTTCGTGATCAGAGCTGATCGCGAAGATCGGAACTTTATAGCTCCGCCGCAGATCCATCACGTAATCGACCTCGTGATTCAGGATCACCCAGCCGATTCCCGCCGCCGCCGCGGCGCGAGCTACCTGAGGGAACGCTGTCCCGCCACAAGGCTCAAACAAAATGGCATCCGGTCGAAGCTTGGGATTTTGCACGTATTCGAGTAATTGCTGGCTTTGTGCGACGGCCTCGTTGTTCGCATGAACGATCTTCACATCCACGCCGAGGCGCTGGGCCGCTTTCTCCGCGGCCGCCGCCTGTTCCTGTTGATAATCGTTATCGTCGTTCGTGAGGGAGAGCACGAAGTTGAGTCGTTTCATATGGGGGTACCGATGCTGATGATAGTGCAACCGGAAGGCGAACGAATGTGACCAGGGTAACCCGAGGAAACTTAGGTTAGATTTGCCAGGATGATCTAGCCTGAAAGGTCAGGCGCCCGCAGTGGCGGTCGAGGTCTTGTCGCCGACCAGCGATTTGAGACTCAAGTTCAGGTTTTCACGACTCTCGTCCGACAGCTCAAGGAAGCGGAAGGGTTGCATCCATCCTTGAGTGGCCCACATGGGAAACAACATCTGCACTCTTGCCCGAATGGTTGCGCTGCCCATGTGAAAGATCATTTCCACTTTAAGGTTTTCATCCAGCGGCTTTTCGAGATGAACGACTCCCCCGGTCATCGAAATCTGATGAATCGCAGATCTTACGTCACGCCGATTGGGCAGGCGCAATAAAGCCAGCACCGAGCCGCGCAGCTTTACCCGAAAAGGGCGATCCAACAGCTTATTTTCTTTGCGCGGAGCATTGGTGGTGGGAACTTCCGCGGCAGATGCGGACGGGTTCGCTACATCCGCGCCGGACACTTCACTTGGCGTTGATTCGAGTTCTTCCGCCATACGCCACGAGTATGACAGTGAGTAATCAGAGGGTGAAGTTACGAAAGAACAGGACCGCAGAATCGGATCTCGAGGCTGGTAAAGATTTTTCGAGTGAAGGCATGGAAAATACGCACCCAACCGCGTTCCGTGCTGCATCTTACTTACGCCAGAGGCGATTCTCAGTGTTTTCGTCAAACAAATTGTAGGGCCACTGCTTCTTGTTGACTCTTAATGGTGTGGGGGGTGCGGACGAGTTACTCTTTCCGGCCGGCGAGGGTGTACTTTGTTCCGCAATCTTCCAGTCCTCCGGAGGATTGGCGATGCCCCAAACATTTCCATGCGTGTACAAGGAAGCGCCGATCAAAAAGTACTTTCCATCACTTCCAAGCGGCAGACAATTGGCGACGCGAGCGGTCACGCTGCCGCCGCCCGGAAGACCGTTCAGCATGATGGGGGTTTCCAGTGGCAGCGCCCGTGAGCTGCGAAAGCCGCAACCCTGAGCGCTG
>DATKPV010000104.1:0-13717 GCA_035523915.1 Candidatus Aquilonibacter sp.
CCTCTTTCTCATGGGCCCACAGCCGCACCCGATGCGAGCCTTTGCGCCCCAGCACGATCGAAAGCCCCGTTCCCCAGGCGCCCGCGCCGATGACAGCAATCTCGCTCATGGGCGCTTCCCTCCCAGGCGATTCTCCGTGCCTCCCAACAGACGGCGAATATTCTCATGATGCCGGGCGATGATCAGCAGGGAAGTGACAGCGGTGCAAACAAGGGCCGAAAGTGCGTTGGGGTCCTTCGGCATTCCTTTCAACAGCAGGAGAGGAAAGGATGCGGCCGCGACAATGGAGCCCAAGGATACGTAGCGAAAAACGAGGACTACGAGGACGAAGATGACGGCCGCGATCAATACCGCTTTCGGCGTTATCACGAGAAACGATCCTAGAGCCGTGGCCACGCCCTTGCCGCCGCGGAACCTCAGCCATACAGGAAATATGTGTCCCACCACCGCGAATAAGGCTGCCACCGCCATGGCCAGATAGGGCTTGGGACGCCCCCATGTTCCGCCTGAGAGACGGTAAGCGAGCATCACGGCAGAGGTTCCTTTCAGAGCGTCCAACCCCAACGTTACCGCTCCCAGGGCCGGCGATTTGCGCGAGACATTCGTCGCACCGATGTTGCCGCTGCCGCTTTGCCGCACATCTTCGCCCCGAAAAATCCGCACCAGCAGATAACCGAAGGGGATTGAGCCCAACAGGTAGCTGGCCACCGCGATCACCATCAACGTCGGCATTTTTCCATCCATCGGCATCGCTGCGAATCAAGATCTCAGGGCAAAGTCCGCCAGTTTCGTGTACTTCGACCCTTTGGGCGAAAGCTGGCTTTGATAGAGAAAGAATTCGCGGGCGGTCATCGTACCAAACTCCGGAGCAGGCATACCTGCAAGTCTCTCCTGCAGCTTCTGAAAGTCGCGATTGGCCCGATCGCCTTTCTGCCGCCGCGGCGAGCCCGACCCTCCCCCTCCGCGCGCCAGCGTCAAATGCGGGCTAAAGGCTCGCTCTTCTTTGGCAATGCCAAGCGCCGCCGTGGCCGTGTCGACCGCGGCCGCCAGCGCCGCCAGTTCCGGCCCCGCTTCGAGGCCGATCCAGAAGACTCGCGGCGCGTTGGCGGTCGGGAAAAATCCGTAGCCGCGAAAGCTCGTGTCGACGGCGTTTCCCTTAACGCCTTCGAGTGCGCGCTTGATTTCCACTACCGCGCCTTCCGGTTTCTCGCCGATGAACTTCAGGGTCACGTGCAGCGACTCCGGCCGAACCCAACGGACATCGGGCGCGAGGCCGCGCACGCCGTCGAGAAACCGCGAGATCCTTTCGCGAATGGCATCGTCGATGTCAAAAGCGATGAAGACACGCATAAGAATCAGCCATCCGCTGTCAGCCTTCTGTCAGTTCCCGGCGGATCATCAGCTCTCAGGTTTCGGCCCACTAATTTCTGCTTTACTCGCAAAGCGGCGCCCAGAGGCCGAAAGGTGGATGCTGGCAGCTGACAGCCTTACATCAGCTTCCGTCTCACCATATCCAATGCTATGGTCGTGGCGAACTGGCGGATGCGGCTGCGATCGCCGGGAAATTTCCGCTCGACCACTTCCGTCCCAGTGTCTGACGCAAGAGCGTGGAAGACAAGGCCCACCGGTTTTTCCGAAGTTCCCCCGGTGGGGCCTGCGACCCCAGTGATACCGACGCCCAAGGTTGCCTCCGCGCGGTAGCGGATTCCCTCCGCCAAGGCCGCGGCAACTTCGCGACTGACCGCTCCGTGGCGCTCGATCATATCGGCGGGAACTCCTGCCAGCTCGGTCTTCAATTCATTGGAATAGACGATGGCCCCGCCTTTGAAATAACGGGAACTGCCGCTGATCGATGTAATGCGCTCGCCCAACAGGCCGCCGGTGCAGGATTCGGCGACCGAAAGCGTGGCCCCGCGCATCTGCAGCCAGTAGCCGACGATCTGCTCCAGCGACTCGCCGTTTCGCGAGAAAACGTAGTCGTCGAGTTCTTCCTCCACGGCGTCGGCCGCTTCATCGACGCGGGCCTGCGCTGCCTCGAGGGTTGCGGCGCGCGATCGGAAGTGCAGTTGGACTTCTCCCGCGCCTGCGAGAATGGTGGTCTGAACTTCGGCGAATCGTTTGTAGATGGGCGCAACCCGCGCGTCCACGTGAGATTCGCCCAGCATGGCGACTTTCAGCACGCGTGTGGCAATGCACGCAGACGGCAGCTTGGCGTGCAGACGCTCGCGGCATTCAGCCTCAAACAGAGCCTTCAATTCGTGCGGCGGCCCTGGCAAAAGCATGACGATGCGCTCGCGGCCTTCGAACTTGCCGCTCAGCCACTGTCCAGGCGCAGTGCCGTTGGCGTTTGGCAACACGGTCGCGCCTTCCAGCACGTCGGCTTGCTTGGCATTGTTGGGAGCCATCTTCCAGTTGCGAGAGGCGAAGCGCTGTTCGATCAGTGCGAGGACTTCGGCTTCGCGCCGCAGGGGAATACCCAGAGCCTCGGCCACAGCCTCACGGGTGAGGTCGTCTTCGGTCGGGCCGAGGCCGCCGCTGAAAATCACGATTTCGGAGCGAAACAAGGCGTGCTGCGCCACCGCCACCAGGCGGCGCAGGTCATCTCCGACTACGCTCTTGAGAACCACTTCCACGCCGAGCTGATTGAGCTGTTCGGTGAGATAGAGCGAATTGGTGTCCATGCGGAAGGGTGTGAGCAGCTCCGACCCCACCGCGACAATCTCGGCGTTCACGGGTAGAAGTGTAAATGAAAAAGATGGGAAGACGCGGTCACAACCGGGATTACTCCGGCAGCAGCGGCCAGGCCTGCACGTTCCAGGCGAGGTGATGAACTGCATTGGTGGTGGCGAGAATCACGCTGCGCCCCGGCGCAAACGCCAGCCCCACCAACCCTTGCCCGGAGACTTCCACATTGGCCTTGCCTTCCGGCGTGATCCTCAACACGCCGCGCTTGCCGCCGAGCGATGCGGCTACGTAGAGATTGCCGCTGGCGTCGAACGCCAGTCCCTGCGGGCGGCCCAGGCCGCGATAGAAAGTGTGCACGCTGCCCTGTGGATCAATGCGATAAATGCAGTCGAAACTGGAGGTCGTAGGTCCGGCCACAAACAGGTCGCCCTGCAGGCTGAAGGCGAGGTGGTAAGCCGAGACGCTCGGCTCAAGCGTGGCAAACACGAACACCTGTTGATCCCGGCCGATCTTGAAGATCGTGCCGCTGCGGTCGCCGACGTACAGATTCTCTTCGCGGTCGAAGGCGATGCCGGTCGCCACTCCCATACCCTCGGCATAGGTAGTCATTGTGCCGTTGGGCGCCACGCGATACACGGCCCCATCGTAGCGCGAGGAGACATACATCTGTCCCTGGCGGTCGAAGGCGATACCGGTCGCGTTCATCATCTCCGCGACGAACGGTTTCACGGCGTAGTTGGTATCGATCTTGAAGATGGCGACGGGCACTTTCTGCCCGCGCGATCCGGAGAAGGTCACATAGATGTTGCCTTCGGAGTCGAGAGCCGGGTTCGTCACCGGATGCAGATTCTCGGCGATCGGAACCGCCACTTTCACCGTCTGCGGATTGCTGACGTGGCCATTGGTGGCGACCACCACCGGCCCCGAGGTCGCGCCTTCGGGTACACGGGCCACCAGAAACGAGTCCGAACTGATGACCACGGTGCCTTCCGTCTCTCCGAACTGGACGCGCGGTCGGCGCAACTCCGATGGACGCAGGCCATAACCTGCGATGCGTACCTCACCCCCGGTGAGGGCGAACGGCGGCGACACGGACTCGATATGGGGTGCGCCGTTGACGTTTTTCTTGCCCAGGATGCGGTCGGAGAATCCCATCAGGAAATGCTCGCACTACTTTAGAAGACCAAGATGCAACAACAGATGCATGCAAGCCAGAGCATAAAGCCCGGCCGCTACGTCGTCGAGGACAATTCCCGTACCCTCGGGCAGCGCTTCCAGGTGCCGCACGGGCCACGGCTTCAGGATATCGAACCCCCGAAAAAGTATAAAACCCGACACAAAAGATTTCCACGCCAGGGGGACGGCGATCAGCGCAATTAACTGGCCGGCAACTTCATCGATAACCACAAATTGCGGATCTTTGATGCTCGTGGCGCGGGCGACGGTTGTGGCGGCGGGGATGCCGATCAGTGTAACGGCGACGGCCAGAACGAGCGCCAGCGGCGTGTGCAAGGCAGGGGCGCTTCCATAGGCGACGGCTGCCCAGAGCAGGACCGTTGCTGCGGAGGCCCAGGTCCCCGGACCGGGACGTATGCGTCCGATGCCGAAGAAGGTGGCAATCAGGTAGGCCCAGAGCGGACCGCGGGGGCGAGATGCCCCCGCGAAAGCCGGCGAGACGCCGGAGCTACGATCAGGACCGGTACCCGGGTTCGGCTCGGCTGCGGATTGCGAATTGTCGTGTTCGGCTTTCATGCGGTTTTGCCTTGCGTAGTGACACTGTCCTCGGCGGCTGTCATGCGGAGGTCCCGGCCACACACAGATTCACGAAGTCTCATCCGAGTCCTCGGTGCGAATCGTCTCTTCCGCATCGGCTACCGGCGACGAAACGACATACTCCCCGCTGGCCCAGCGGCCCAGATCAATCGTGCGGCAGCGTTGGCTGCAGAAGGGAAACTCCGCATCGCCGCTTTTCACCGGCTTTTTGCAGATAGGACAGCGAAGCTTTAGGATGCGCCGACGCGCCATGGAGTTCATTGTAATTCTGTGGGATCCAATTTTGCGCAGGCCGTGCCGTCAATCGCGGGAAGAATCTGGAGCGATTCTTGCCACCAGATCGTAATCGTGCGCCGCCACGATCTGGCAGCGATAGAACTCGCCGGGCTGGGGATCGATTTCGTCGGGAAATTCGTTCACGAATACCTTGCCGTCGATTTCGGGAGCGTGCATGGTCGTGCGGCCTTCCAGCAGAAGATCGGTTTCTTCCGACCAGCCCTCCAGCAGCAGGTCAAATTCCTGCCCGATCAAGTCTTTCTTCTTCTTCTTGCTGATCTGCCGCTGAATGGTCATCAGGTGCTTGCGCCGCCGCTCGATCTGGCGCGGCGAGATCTTCCCGTCGAGAGCAAACGCCTCAGCGCCGTTCTGGTCGGAATAAGCGAATGCGCCCATCCAGTCGAACCGGGCTTCGCGTACGAAGTCGCAAAGCTCTGCGAACTCCTTCTCGGTTTCGCCGGGGAAGCCCACGATAAACGATGTGCGCAGGGTGAGATGGGGAATCTCGCGCCGCATCCTGGCGATGGAGCGCAAGAAGAGGTCTGCGCCGCCCCCGCGTTTCATGCGCTTTAACACCGAAGCCGAGGCGTGCTGCAGGGGCACATCGATGTAGGAGCAAATCTTCTCGTGCGTGGCGATGGTTTCCAGCAACTTTCCCGTAATCTTGTTGGGATAGGCGTAGAGGAAACGGATCCAGCGGAGGTCTTCGATCCGAGCGAGCTTCTCCAGTAACAGCGCGAGGCCGTCTTTCAAGCCGAAGTCTTCGCCATAGCAGGTCGTGTCCTGGCCGATGAGAGTGATTTCGCGAACGCCGCCGCGCGCCAGGCGCTCGGCCTCAGCCACGACGGACTCGAACCTGCGAGAGCGAAACTGGCCGCGCAGCTGCGGGATGATGCAAAAGCTGCAGGGATGGTCACAGCCCTCGGCGATCTTGATGTAGGCGGTATGCTTCGGCGTAGCAAGCACGCGTGGCGTCTCGTGGTCGTAGAGATAATTGGGCAGGTCGGCAATCGCGCCGTCCCAGGATTCGCGGGAGAAGCGGCCCTGCGCGGCCCGGGCATCGCCCTCGGGGCGCGAGGGCAGCACCACAAACGGCGAGTCCGTGGGCGCGAGCGCCGACCCCACTCCCGCGGCCGTCAGAATATTTTGCAGCTCTCCGGTTCCGACAACCGCATCGACCTCGGGAATCCGCTTGCGGATTTCGTCGCGGAATCGTTCCACCAGGCATCCGGCAACCACGAGTTTTTTTGTCCGGCCGCTGCTTTTGTGGGCGGCCATCTCCAGGATGGTGTCGACCGATTCCTGCTGCGCACTCTCGATGAAGGAGCAGGTGTTGACCACGATCACGTCGGCATCTTCGGCGCGCGCGGTTAACTCCGCTCCGGCCCGCGCCAGCATGCCCATCATGACCTCGCTATCGACGAGGTTTTTTGGGCATCCCAGGCTGACAAACCCGACCTTCTGTTTCATGGAAGGGGTTGGGGCTGTCGTTTCTTGGGAAGGATGGATGAGATTCTTTGCCGGCATCGAATGTAGCAATTTTAGCATCCGCATCAGAGGCTCGTTCCGGCGTCTGGCTTTTCCCAATCCGCGTGACCTTAGGCACCTGGAAAGGCAGCATCTGTGGAAAGAAAAGACTGTCCTTCATGCTACGCTTGTCGTTACCGCACAAAGCTTTAGACCCGCATCCTGGAGGGGAAATGTCTGGGAAACAGGTGATGACCGCAGTCCTGGGAGTGACGCTGTCCCTTCTGGGTGCCTCCGCTAGAGCGCAGGATCAACAAAACGAAATCACCGGCATTCTCGGCCGGACCTTCATCAGCGACCAGGGCATCATGGGTCCGAACGCGCCCACGGTCAACCCCTTCGTCCGCTCCGGCAAGGGGCTTACTTTCGAGATTAACTACTCCCGATACCTCATTTTCCACCAGGTGTTCGCTCTGTCGGGCGAGGTGCCGGCGGTGTTCAACCTTGACGAGGACCTGAACTCGGGCGGCCCGGTGGTTCCAATCGATTACAAGCAGATCTTTGTCACGCCTGCGGTCCGCGTGAATCTATTTCCCGCCACAGCAGTTTCTCCGTGGGTCAGCCTCGGCGGAGGATTTGGGCACTTCAGTCAGAACAGCCAGCTTATCTATCAGGCAGGCGCCAATCCCGGGAAATCGACTACTTCTGGCGTTCTGGAGGCTGGGGTGGGACTGGACGTGAAGTTCTGGCACAGCTTCAGCATCCGCGGCGAGTTCCGGGATTTCTGGTCGGGCGAGCCGGACTTTCCCTTGGCGGATACGGGCAAGACCCGCCAACACAACTACCTGGTGGGCGGCGGCGTGGTGTGGCACTTTTAGGGCGATTTTTTCTCGCCACCGTTTTTCGAGCGATCTTCGGCAGTGCGGTTTGGCGGAAGTGCCCTCTGGTGCCGTCCTCGTCGGCTTCCTTACTTCTTATTTCTCTAGTTCCTCATGCCTCCTGAGCTCTTGAGAACAGCCTGTAGACCTCCTTGCGCTCCTTAATGATTTAATGGCAGTGATCACCGCCAACTGCGGGCGCCAGCCCTGGGCTATCCAGGGTAGCCTGTCTGCAGCGCCCTGCCTCAGATGTCCCACTGTCCCTCACTCACATGGGGAGGTTGCGGGGGCCGCGAGTGGCCTAGGACTCCGCGGCTTGAACATCCGGCGCCTACGCTGTCAGATTGCTCCATCCAGGTTGAGAAAGGAAAGGTCAGGCGTCACAGCCAGAACAATTCTTTGTGGAAAACACTACTTCCGCGCCGCCGCTTCCACTTCCACGTAGAGATCTTCCAGCCTGCGTGCATCATCGGCAGAGTTTCCGAAGCGAGCGGACTCGTAGACAGCAGTGAACTGTTGCACGCGCCGGTGCAGAGGCTCGGCATCGATAAGCCGCAGAAATTCCTGCGGCGTCTGCGTTTTCGATTTCAACCAGCCACGGCGGGCGAGAACGCGAGCCATGCGTTCATACCACATGGCTGCCGCCTGGTCCGGCGATCGCTCGGGATGCAAGCGCAGCCAGCGGTTCCGAATGGCACGCACCACGCGGGCAGCATTCAGGAGAACAAATAGCAGCACGACTGCCCCGCCGGTGGGCAGAAGCCATCCCGCCGGAGACTGCTTCGCGTGGGCTTGAACGCGGCGCGCCCAGTTGACCATCTGCCCGTAATGAATTCGGCCCCACATGCGCGCCCGGTCCAATGCGGTACGACTGCCGGTCAGGGCGGATTGTCCCAGGACATACTGATGAGCCGAGTCGTAATCGATGACCCATTCACGCCAGAAGGACGAAGCGGCGTCGAGATAGAGCATGGCGCGGCCCCAGCCTTGGGGCGTTCCCGTATTGCTTGCCGGGGTGGGATCAAAAGTCTGCCATCCGTAGCCGGGAAAGAAAACCTCCACCCAGGCGTGCGCATCTTTTGCCCTCACCACGTAATTGCCCGTGATGTCATTGAACTCGGCGCTGCGAAAGCCGTTTACCAGGCGCGAAGGAATTCCCAGCGTGCGCAGCATCACCGCCATCGCCGAGGCGAAGTACTCGCAGTGTCCGCGGCGGCGCTCAAACAGAAAGTTGGCCAGGGGATCCTCGGGTTCGGACTGCGGCAACTGTAAGGTATAGCCGTAGTGTGTTCGCAGATATCGCTCGATGACCGTGGCCTTGTCGTAATTGTTGCCAGCTGGGCCGACGATCTGCGCGGCCAGGCGGGGGATCCGCGGATCGAGCGGCGGCAGCTGCAGGTACGGCTTTACGAATTGCGGAGAATAATTCTGTCCAGCGGCGCGCAGCTGCGAGGGTGGGGGCGTAGAGATGTCGGAGTCGGCCTCATAGCGCGTGATGACATGCAAGTTATCGAGATCGTAGACCGCGCCGCCGGCATCCACAGCCATCGCACGATAGGCGCCGCTGACGTTCCTTGGCCAGGGCGCGAGGAAGAAGACGCTGGTGCCAATGGGTTCCATCAGCACTCGGTAGTGGATCATCGTCGTCAACCCGCGAGACTCAGCGAGGGCAACGTTCTGCGCCAGATACGCCGACGCGGCCGCCTGGGCAAACGGGGGCACGGTGAAAGTCTGATTGCTCACATGACGCAGCCCATATTGTTCGCGCGGGTTCGACCAGCTGTGACCGTCAAACTCCGCCAGCGCGACTCCCCGCCAGTGCAGCGATTCGTACTGGCCCGGTTGATCGCCATCGATTTGAATGTGCATCACGACTGCATTCGATTGCTGGATGCGGCCGATCTCGCCGAGGCGGACATGATCGGTGAAGCCGATCGAAAAGTCATTGCCGAACGAATAAGCGCCGAGATATCCCGCCGACATACGGGGCAGAATGAAGAAGACAGCGGCTGCGCCCACGAGGACCATGGCCACCAGAACCGGCAGTGTGCGCAACAGTGAAAACGCCAGATGCCGATGCTCCTGCCAGTCGCGGGAATGGCGCGCCTGAAAGCTGGCTGCATGGCTGGAGTGGCGCATCTCCATAAGAACGAAGGTGGCGACCGCCATGAGCATGAAACCCGCGAAGCAGAACAGGAAAACGCTATCGACGGTCAGCACAGCCGAGCCCAGCACCATGAGAAATGCCAGAATCGCCAGCATGATGTGATCGCGCTCGCGGCGCAAAGAAAAGGTTCGGATCACCACTCCGAACAACACCAGGTGAACCGTAGCGGTGAGGAAACTGCGCGAAACCAGAAAATAGTCGCCGGCGTAAAAGGCGAAGTAGGCGACGGTGAGGGGAGTGGTCCAGCGCTCGGAGATTACCAGGGTTCGCCGTTCGGCCAGCAGATACCCGCGAAAGGCGAGCGCGCCGCCGACCAGGAACATCGTAGGCAAATCCAGGCCGCCGGTGCTGGCCAATGTGCCAAAGCCGGTAAGCACCAGCAGATACAGCGCGATTTCAAAATAATGGTCCACCGCTTTGGAAATCGGGACCATGCGAGATTGTGCACTGGCGGCCATTGGCTGTGGGAGATGCTCCATTGTTCGATATCGACGACAAGAAGGGAAGGATTTCGAAGAGTTTTCTTGCACCGAAAGTCACGTGCCCTTGCGGCATCCAACCCGGAGGTTGGCCCCAGGAGGCGCGTCGAATTGTGTTTGCTAGAATGAAAGGTCAGGCATCGGTCTCGCGCGACGTACTCCCGCCAACCCCGCCAGGTCCGGAAGGAAGCAACGGTAACGGGCTCTTGCGTGTGCAGTGAGTTCCCGGTGCCTGGCTTGCCCAGGCTTTTCTTTTTGCAGTCACCGCTGATCCGGCCACCTCGTTTCACGAAACCTTTACAGCGCTTTACGACTCTTTACGCAAGAAATCCTCTGCAGGGCGTTAACTAAGAGAAGGCTTCGCACCGCTGTCAGCGGCCACAGCCAGCGAGGGAGGAAATGTCCTGCATTCCGTTTGCAACCACGACTTCGCCCGTTACTATTCGGATTTCCGGCAAACTGTCACTCGGCCATCTTTCGTATCTTGACTGGCTCATCGTGTCGGCGTTTGAGTGCGGCCTGCGGGTTGTGCTCGATCTGCGCGAAGTCGTCGAGATCGACCGCGCGGCGTTGTTCTTTCTGATGGAGGGTGAAAAGAACGATTTCGCGATTGCGGAGTGCCCGGATTTTATCCGGGGGTGGATGGAACACGAGACCTCCCGCAAAAGGGCCTGAACGCCGGTTAGACATTCTCTCTGTAATCCTGCAAAATACTGAGTTTCATACTCAGCCAGCCGTTCAGGAGCTCTCATTGAACAAAGCGATTCGCGCGAAAATCAGCGCCCTCGGCACCTATGTGCCGCCCCGCCTTCTCACCAATGCCGATCTGGAAAAAATGGTCGATACCAACAACGAGTGGATCATGACCCGCGTGGGCATCCGCCAGCGCCACATCGTAGATAAGGGCGTCGCCACCAGTGATCTGGCCGTTGAGGCCGCCAGGAAAGCGCTGGCCCAGCGCGGCCTTGCGCCTGACGACATGGACGTGATCATCGTCGGCACGGTCACACCCGATATGTTCTTTCCTTCGACGGCTTGTCTGGTGCAGCATAAGCTCGGAGCGAAGGGCCTCTGGGGATTCGATCTCTCTGGCGCGTGCTCGGCATTTCTCTATGCTCTGCAGGCGGGCGCGCAATTCATTTCGACAGGAGCGCACAAGCGGATTCTGGTGATCGGAGCCGATGTGATGTCCTCGATCATCGATTACACCGACCGGGCGACGTGCGTGATTTTCGGCGACGGCGCCGGGGCTGTGATTCTGGAAGCTGCCGAGGACGATTCTGTGGGGCTGATCGATTTCATTCACGAGGTCGACGGTTCGGGCGGATGTTTTCTCTACATGCCTGGCGGCGGCAGCCTGAATCCCCCCTCTCACGAGACGGTGAATCAGAAGATGCACTACGTGCATCAGGACGGCCAGCAGGTTTTCAAATTCGCCGTGCGTAAGCAGACCGAAGTCTGTGAAAAGCTATTGGCACGCAACGGACTCAAAGGCTCGGACATTGACGCTTTCATTCCCCACCAGGCTAATCTGCGCATCATCAACGCGACCGCCGAACGCCTCGGCCTGCGCCCGGCGGCGGTGATCACCAACATCGAACGCTACGGAAACACTACCGCGGGTACGATTCCTTTGGCCATGAACACGGCCATCGAGGAGGGCAAGCTGAAGAAGGGAAGCCTGGTGCTGTGTGCCTCAGTCGGCGCGGGATTCACTGTTGGCGCAACGCTTCTGCGCTGGGCGTTCTAAGGCGGGCTTCGTCTATTATGCTCGGGCCCGATGCCCGCAGGCCGCGCCCATGGCGGGTTCCCGAGGCCGAAAAGCGCAACCTGTTTCTGTGACCTTCGTAATGCCAGCTCGGACAATTTGTCTGGTGAACCACGGAAACGGCTGCTATCGTTGCGCTGCACTCGCTTCGCTTGGGCTGTCTAATGCGCACCACCACGATTCGCGCGATTCTTTGCGGCTTCCTCCTCGCTGTTGCTTTGACCGGCGGGGCAGTGGCCCAGAAGTCCGAGCAGGAGGCCAGACTGCTCGTGCTCGAGCACCTGTGGAACGAAGCTCAGGTGAATCGCGACGCTGCTGCGCTTGACGCGCTGGTTTCCAGCCAATTCGTCAATACCGAGTTTGATGGCGAGGTCAGCAACAAAGAGCAGTTCCTCGAGGAAATCAGGGATCCGCAGTTCAAGCCCGCTACAATGAACGTGCAGAATATGAAGGTGATTTTCTATCACGACACGGCGATCGTGATCGGCGATTACCATGCCAAAGGCACTTACCAGGGCAGACCGTACGACCATTCCGGCCGATTCACCGATACCTGGTTTCTGCAAAATGGTTCATGGCAGTGCATCGCGAGCCACAGCAGCTTGGTGAGGAAATAGCCCGGGCCGCACTTCATCCCTTCCCATAAACAAAACCCCGGAATCGTATAAAGACTTCTTGTGAGTGCTTCGTGCGGCGTTTTAGCGCCGCGGATGATCCACTAGCGAGCAAGTGTTGCGCGGCGGCGCTGAGAGCGCCGGAGCTCTTAACGGATTCGGAGTAAGACTGCGATATAGTTGCAGACCTTGCCCACAAGTGCCGGGTCGGCCTTCGCGTGAAAAGCGGCTCCGCTCGGGATGACGCCTTGGGATTCCGTTTGAAATTCAAGCGAAGCCAGTTGCCAGCCAAGACACATTGGGGAGAGCCGTGGTCGGCCCAAGGCAGGCGAAGCTTACGGTCGCGTCATCTTCTCCGGTTTCACGAGCTGATCAAATTCTTCGCCCGTTAAATGTCCAAGCTTCAGGGCGGCTTCCCGCAGGCTGGTGTGCTCGACGTGCGCAGTGTGGGCGATCTGTGCGGCCTTGTCGTATCCGACTTTCGGCGCCAGCGCCGTAACCAGCATCAACGAATTCTTCACGTACGAGTCGACCTTGGCGCGATCAACCTCGATGCCCTTAATCATGTACTCGACGTAGCCGTGGCAGGCGTCGGTGAGGAGAGTCACGGAATGCAGAAAGTTGTAAATGATGACTGGTTTGTAGACGTTGAGTTCGAAATTTCCCTGGGAACCGGCAAAGCCCACGGCGGCCGTGGCTCCGTGAACCTGCACGCAGACCATGGTCATGGCCTCCGCCTGCGTGGGATTGACCTTGCCGGGCATGATCGAGGAGCCGGGCTCGTTTTCCGGAATCGTCAACTCGCCTAACCCGCAGCGCGGACCGGAAGCCAGCCAGCGGATGTCGTTGGAAATTTTCATGAACGATGCAGCGGTGGTTTCGAGCGCGCCTTGCGCGAAGACGATTTCATCGTGGGCCGATAGTGCGGCGAACTTGTTGCCGTGGGATCGGAAAGGGAGTCCGGTCAACTCGGCGATCTTTTTGGCGGCGCGCTCGGCAAACTCGGGATGCGTGTTCAAGCCCGTGCCTACGGCGGTGCCGCCAATGGCAAGATCGTAGAGACCTTCCAGAACCTGCTCCAGGCGCTTGATGTCGCGCTCCAGCAGGCTGGCCCATCCCCCGAACTCCTGGCCCACGGTGAGAGGCACGGCATCCTGCAGATGCGTGCGGCCAATCTTGACGATGTCGTTGAACTCTTTCGCCTTGGCGGAGATCGCGTTGTGTACGTTGCGGATGGCGGGAATCAGCGCGTTCTTGACGCGATCAGCGGCGGCAATGTGCATGGCCGCCGGAAACGTGTCGTTCGACGACTGCGACATGTTGACGTGGTCATTGGGATGAATCGGCTTCTTCGATCCCATCTCGCCGCCGGCGATCTCGATGGCGCGGTTGGAGATGACCTCGTTCACGTTCATGTTGGTCTGGGTGCCGCTGCCGGTCTGCCAGATGCGTAAAGGAAATTGGTCGTTCAGCTTTCCCGCGATAACCTCGTCGGCCGCCTGAACGATGAGCCTGGCTTTGTCGGCGGGAAGCTTGCCCAGGTCCTGATTCACCAGTGCGCAGGCTTTCTTGAGGATGCCGAAGGCGCGGATGAGTTCGGGCGGCATCGT
>DATKPV010000105.1:0-4934 GCA_035523915.1 Candidatus Aquilonibacter sp.
GGCCTGCTGATTGCAATTCCTGCGGTGGGGCTGGGAATTCTCGCCGTGCTCACCGGGCAGTCGGCCGGCCTGACCTGGAATGCTTACACCATCACGCTGGCCATTCTTGTGGGAACCGGGCTGCTCGGCATTTTCTTCTACATCGTCTCGCTGGTCTCGGTGCCGGTGATGGTATTTTTCCCGGCGTATTCAATGTATTTCTTCGCCGCGCGCTACACGCCTTTGCATGCGGTTTTGTATCCGCCGCCGCCCAGTGCGGCGGGAGCGGTTCCGCCATTGCCGCCGGCGCCTCAGCCCGCGGGATAAAAAACCGACGGGACTCTCTTAGTTACCACCTGGCTGCGGCAATTCTTTGAGCCCGGCATGTCCGGGGTGCGGCCACGAGAAGCGCCGTCCGATGATGCATTTCACAATCAGGTGATCGGTGGAGCGCGTCGCGCCCACGCCCACTCCGAAGTTGAACTCCCACTGCGGCCCGAAATCCACATCGATTGTCGGGAAAAACTGCTGCTGCTGATCCCGGAGAGCATCGAAGCCCGTGACCGGCCCCAGCGATCCGTAGTATTCCAGGCCACCCGCAATTTTTTTGGTGATGTCATAGCTGACCTTCACATTCGGGGAAAACACCACGCCCTGATTCACGCTGAGCCCGTGAAACGAGCGGTCCAATGTGGGATTGAAGCTCAAATACCACGGACCGAGCTTCTTATCGATGATGGGACGAATCTCCCAGGTCCACGTGTCGGTGGAGAAGGCCGCGCGCTGGTATCCGATTTCATTGGAAATGCTCACACCTATCGGCCAATGCCATTTATCCGGCACCCGTACCCGCGGCCGAATGTGGTCGCCCACCCATTGCCATCCGCCGTCAGACTGAATGCTGGAAAAAACGTAAAAGCCAACCTCCGCCCAGTCGTTGATCCCCTGGGTAATTTCCAACGTTTCATGCTCGGCGTGCTCGGTGGGCAGGACCCCATCTTCCACCGTCTTGCTGCCCTCGACCGTGAAGTTGGAATGGATCTCGAACATGGTCGTGCGCGGCGCGACCGTGTCGTAGCTATAGACCTGGATTTCGTAGTTGTCCTGCGCGCAGGCTGGCGGAACTGCGAAAAGCAGCGAGAACAGAAGACCGATCAATGCAACGCGCGCCGGCATCCTGAGCATTGCGGTCCCTCGCGCGACCGTTCTTCATCATGCACGGCGGTGGCGGGATTGTGCAACCTGCAGGGAACCTCCGCAGCTCTTCGGGTGTCTGATCCTGCAGACACGCGCGTGCCCGAGAGGAGCGATGCTCATGGCTTTCTCAATGGCAGGCGGGGGTCCGTCCAGTCCGCAGATCAATGTCACGCCGCTCATCGACGTGCTGCTGACGCTGATCGTTGTGTTCATGATCGTGGTGGCAAGCCAACAGGAAAAAGGCGAAACCGCGCAGATTCCGCAACCTAACCCGAAGGAGACGGCGAACATTGCGCAGCCCCGTACCGTGGTAATACAGGTGGAGTGGGTTGCAAAAAATCAGCCGCCGGTGCTGAGGATAAATCAGGAAGCGGTGAAGCGCAAAGACCTCGAAGCGCGGATGGAAGAGATTTTTCTGAAGCGCGCGGAGAAAGTTGTGTTCGTGCGCGGCGACGACGATGTTGATTTTGAGTATGTGGCGGATGTGATCGACGTCGCGCATCATGCGGGCGTGCAGCGCATAGGATTGCTGACGAAGGATCGGATGGTGGAGGGGGAGTAGTCCGCTTACGATACTCATAATCATTTGGCTTGGCCCGCTGACTGCCGGTCGCTAAAATACAATCATGGTCGCTTGGCAGGACTTCCTCGAGAGTAGCCCGGATGTGTGTGGCGGAGAAGTGTGCGCCGCCGGCACTCGCGTTCCTGTCACTGTTATCCTCGATAGCCTCGCAGAAGGCTCGACGAGAGATGAAATCATCCGAAGTTACCCTTCGCTCAAGCCAGCGCATATTGACGCTGCCCTCTCATACGCGGCGGAACTCGCCCACGAAGAGCGGCTTGTGCCCATCCGGCGAAAATGAGATTTAAGCTGGACGAGAATCTTCCCTACGAACTCGCGGCAGATCTCGTTCGCCTCGGCCATGACGCCGATACAGTTTTCGGGGAGGATCTCATTGGAGCTGAAGACGCGAGGATTGGTGCAGCCGCCAGAAACTCAGCGCGCATCTTGATGACGCTCGACAAAGGCATCGCGAGCCTGTTGCGATACCCAGCCAACGAGCACGCGGGCCTGGTGCTGTTTCGTCCCGATGTATCGGGCCGACGGGAGGTCTTGTCGTTTGTCCGTTCTCGACTCGCGAGTTTACTTGACCTGGAGATCACTGGGCGGCTGACGGTGGTTACTCCGACTCGTATTCGCGTTCGCTGAATGCACTCGTTGGCAACTTCTATTCTCTCGCCCTGTTCTTGATCCAGATCGGCGTGCCCAGAAATCCGAAGGCGTGGCGAATCTGGTTTTCCAGAAATCGCTGATAAGAAAAGTGCAGCTTCACTGCCCGGTTGGTGAAGAGCACAAATGTCGGCGGCGCGACCGATGCTTGCGTCATGTAGAGAATTTTCACCCGCTGCCGCATCGGCACCGAGGCGCGATCGAAGTCCACGCTCTCGATGAAGCGATTCATCTCTGAGGTTGGAATGCGCTTGCGGCGCTCACTGGCGACCTGTTCGAGCAGAGGGAAAATCTTCTCCACGCCCTTTCCGCTGCGCGCTGAAATAAAAACCACCGGTGCGTAGCTGAGGAATTTCAAATCGTAGCGCAGGCGCTGCTCATAAGCGTGCTGATCAGCGGGGCGCTTGCTCTCGCGCATGCGCATCGCCTTCGACGGCCTGCCCGGCTTCTGCGCGCCGCTCAGAATCAGGTCCCACTTGTTGATCACAATAATCACCGAACGCCCGCTTTCATGCGCGTAGCCGGCGATGGCCGCGTCGAGCTGGCTCACACCTTCGGTGGCGTCGATCACCAGCAGGGCGATATCGGCAGCCTCGAGGTGCTTGCGCGCCATTACCACGGAAAGTTTCTCCGCCATCAAATGCGTTTTGCCCTTGCGGCGGATTCCTGCCGTATCAATGAAACGGAAGCTCTGCCCGTTGCGCTCGACGATTTCGTCGACGGCATCGCGCGTGGTTCCAGGGGTCGGAGAAACAATCGCGCGGTCCGCTCCGGTGAGCGCGTTCAGCAGCGTTGACTTGCCTACGTTGGGATGGCCGATGATGGCGACTTTTACCTCCGTCGTTGGCCGTCGGTCGTTGGCCGTTGGCGAATCGTGGTCGGTCGCTGGTCGTACATCGCCGGCCTCTGTGTCCCCTGTGTTCTCGTTAGATGTTCCTCGCGGCAGAACCTTCAGCACGGCATCCAGCAGATCATCCACTCCACGGCCATGTTCGGCAGAGACCGGGAACATCTCACGTATGCCCAAACGATGAAAATCATCCACCAGCGACGACTGTTTCTCGCTATCGACTTTATTTACGGCCAGAAAAAGCGGCCGTCCGGATTTGCGCAGCAGACGGGCCAACTCCAGATCGGGCGCGGCAAGTTCGCTGCGCCCATCGACCACCATGACAACGGCTGTGGCTTGGTTCAGCGCCACCCGCGCCTGGCGGAAAATTTCCGCTGGAATGAAATCCTTCTCTTCAGGCAGGATGCCGCCGGTGTCGACAACTCTCAGCCGGCGCCCGCGCCACTCGGCTTCACCGTAGAGCCGGTCGCGAGTGATGCCGGGCTCATCGCCCACGATAGCGCGCCGTGCACCCACGATGCGGTTGAATAGTGTCGACTTGCCAACGTTCGGCCGGCCGACGATGGCGATCAGCGGCGCCGGTTGCGAGTTGGAAACTGGTCGTGTCAAGAGTTCCCGCTTGTGTGGGGACAGTCGCCCTCGGCTGTCCTTCGGCCCGCGAGGCCGACGAATTCTCCTCCGGGCGTCCGCACAATTTGCAATGCCGTAACCGTCGGGAGAACTCGTTATTATAGAGACTCCGTGCCTCCTGCCACTCCAAGCCGGTCCTTGCCAGCCGCAGCGGATTCTTCTCTCTATCAGTTCTTCGCTCCCGGCGGCCTGCTTTCGCGCACTCATCCCGCCTATGAATTTCGCCGCGGACAGTTGCAGATGGCGCAAGCCGTCGAGCAGGCGCTGGCAGAAAAACGTCACCTCATCGTGGAAGCGGGCACTGGCACGGGAAAGACGCTGGCCTACCTGATGCCCGTGATCCGCTCCGGCAAGCGCGTGATCATTTCCACCGGCACCAAAAACCTGCAGGAGCAGCTTTTCTACAAAGATGTTCCGTTTCTTGAGCGAGCGCTGGTTGCGTCGATCGAGCCGGGTGGCGGGGAAACCCAGATTCCTCGTTCTGCTGGGAATGACAAGATTGATGAGCAGCCTGCAGCCACCTGCAAGCTTTCCGTTTGCTACATGAAGGGCCGCAACAATTATCTGTGCCGCAAGAAACTCTACGACCTCACCGATCAGCCTGTGCTCACCGGGCTCGATGAAATCGGGCAATACCGCGCCATCGCGGCGTGGGACAAGACGACCCAAACCGGCGACCGCGCCGAACTTGCCGAACTGCCCGAAACCAGCCTGCTCTGGCACAAACTGGACGCGCGCTCGGAAGCCTGCATCGGGCAGAAATGCAGCCAGTGGGACCGTTGCTTCATCACCGAAATGCATCGCAAGGCGATGGAAAGCGACATCATCATCGTCAACCATCATTTGTTTTTCGCCGACCTTGCGATCAAACTGCAGGCCGAGGGCGCGCCCGATGCCGGAATTCTGCCGGAGGCCGCGGCGGTGATTTTCGACGAAGCCCATGAGCTTGAAGATGTTGCGGGAAATTATTTTGGAATTTCCGTCAGCAATCTGCGCGTGGAAGAACTGGCGCGCGACGTGGAAGCTTCATTGCAGCGCAATCGCATG
>DATKPV010000106.1:0-7265 GCA_035523915.1 Candidatus Aquilonibacter sp.
CCGCCTCGAAAGCGGACATACCTTAACGGGTATCGTGGGTTCAAATCCCACCCTCTCCGCCACCCTCTTTGCCTCCCACTTTTGGCCAGCTTACAGACTTTTGATTTTCCCGGGCACTCGACGTTTTCTGTCTCTTTTGCAGGCTGGGTGCCGGCTAGGTCCCATCGGATGCGTTTCTGAGAATCGGCCAATACGATCGCAGCGCGGGGTAGGACTGCACAATGCGCACCACTTCGCGCACTTACTTTCCCAAGATTCTTTCGATCTGCCCCAGATGGTTGAGATCGTGTCCGGCAAACATGCGGACGATGTGCTCGATCGACTCCTGGCCGCGCTCGGAATGGATTCCGTAGTGCTGCCACTGCTCTGGAGTGAGTGATTTCAGCAATGCCAGGTTGGTTTCGCGAAGCACGCGAAATTGCTCCAGCGATTTGCGCGGATCGCGTTTCTCATAATGTCCGCTGGTCACCCACGCGTCCTGGTCGAAAGCGGCAACCGGCGTTCCGGGAGCGCTCAAAATCAGCCGCATGCGAAAGCTGCCCGCAATTTCGGCGTCAGCGAGGTGCGTCAGAATTTCACTGACTGACCATTTATCCGGCGCCGGCCGCTTGCGCAGTTTGCTGGCAGGTAGTCCTTTGATCAGGCGGGCGAGCCTTTTAGGGGTGGTGGCCTGCACCGCCATTGGCTTCTTCCCTTCGGTATAGCTGACGATGCGCTGGGTGTACTGCTGCGGCGTTTCCTTCATTGTCCTTCGTCCCTTCGTCTCACTTAGACGCGATGCCATTCGGCCCGTGAGCAGCAGCCTGTTTTTCCGCTTTCTCACCCGAGCGGAATACGGTCCACGGCCCGGCCCTCATGTCTCTTAACAGCGGCTTCTGCCAGGAATACTCCGGGTGTTGTTCGAGAAAGTCAGCCGCCACGAAATCCGCACCGCACGGATGGCCCGCCCGCGCCACGAAGCTCATCTTCGCTGCCATGGCGCTGTCCATCGCCTTTCCCTGTACCGCACCTCCCGGATTGTGGGCTTCCCAGCCCCACTGCTTCACGCCGCGCGGCGAGGCGTCGACATGTCCGCACAAAGAGCGCTCGTTTGGCTGCTCTTTCTTTTCGTAGCTGTCAAAATGATCGGCCAGAAACTTTTCCGCCATTTCGACGTCGATCGTTCCTTTGGCCTGCTGCACCAACTCGTCGGCGCGGGCATGCCGCGCGTTCATCGACGATGACATATCGCCGGGATCGAAACCGCTGGTCTCCTCCCGAATCAGCCTGCGATCACGAGGAAAGTTGGAACTAACGAAGTAGCCGTCTTTCGTTCGCCATAGCGGAGTGTTCTTCAACCCCAACTCCAGGTATGCAATCTCGCCCGTTTTTCGGTCCCCGATCAGCCAGTCGTTGGCGTAGCCTCCATTGTTTCCGTCTTTGATAATGCGCACATAGTCGTCAATGCTGGAGGCATACTGCAGCGCTTTGCGGGAACGCATGAATTCCGGTTTCCCGTTGGGATCCCAGCCCTCAAATTGCGTGATAGTCGTTTCGGTAATCATGATGCCGGCCGAATTCACCCCAAAGTCGTCATCGCTGGTGATGACGCCGGGAAAACCATCCATGAGAATCCTGTGACCCTTGTCGGGAACAATGTCGAAGATGACCACCCAGCGTTCGCCTGCAAGGTAGCTGGTCCAGTTGTTGTGGGCGATCACGATCTGATGATCTTTCGTGTAGCTGCCGGTGGCGATGAATGCCGTGCAATTTCCCGGCGCAGCCAGTCTTGGCGAGTCGGCCAAGGATTTGCCCGCCTTCCTGGCGAGCCTCTTGTTCAGCCATGGCACGTAATAGTCGGGAACTTCCTCGAAGGCATTGAGCGCTACGATGTCGTAGACATCGAGCTCGATACCGTGCGCTTTCACCCCGTCGGCGATGCCCTGCAGTTCTTGCTGATATTCGGCATCAATATGCGGCCAGAGCATTTCCCGAGCCGTCCTGCGAAAGAAATTCCAGTCCCGCTGCGTCTCGTGTGTATCGAACAGTTTGATGGCATCGAACGCGTCCTGAATTTCTGCCGCTAGCAAATATCCGTGCTGGAACCCGATCTCCGAAGGAGACCCCTCAAGGTGCACGTAGGTCCAGCCACCTCGCTGAAATCGGTAAGCCTTCCGCAAGCTCGCATCGGACAATGGCCCACCCGGCGTCTGCGCCAAACAAACGCCCGCAAGCACCACAAGTCCTCCTGCCGCCACCGCCAGGAAACGTGAACAAACACGAGCCACGCGCGCTTTTACCATGTAATCCTCTCGTTAGATGTTTTTCCCCAGCACCGTGCGCTGGCCATTCTAGCGCAGCCTTTCGTTGCTTCCATGCCAAGGACGGCCTAGTTTCGTCCCTGGGGTCCCTGAAAATTTAACAACACCTTAACAAACAACTACCTTGCGGGTGGGATAATTCTGGGCTTGTATTCCACCCAATTCCGGAGGGTTGCAGCCGGCGATTCGCGTGTAGGCCGGTTCTTAGTTGGCTGGCGCCCTTTGACCGTCGGAATGACCATGCGAATCGAGAATTTAGCCTCATGAAACGAATTATCCTTTCCGTTTTGTTGGCCGGCACGAGCGCGCTGGTTGGTTGTAGCGGCAACTCTTCCACCTCCGACCCCCAACCCCTTCCCAACATTGCCGGCCAGTGGGAGATGATCGCTTCCCCAAACAGCGCCAATGGAACCTCAACGGGTGTCGAGCTCTCCTTGAAAGAGGGCCAGATGCTGATTACGAGCGGAAGCGGCAGCTACGAGCCCAACGGGCAGGTCTCGGCCTCGGGCACGCAAATCGCCTTCGTGGGAATTAACGCAACAGGGCCGACTACGGACAACTTTGTCTTTGGTGGAAACTGCCCGGTGGCCGGGCCTGACACCGGCGGAAACCGCCTCGTCGGCAGCGTCTCCGGGGTTGGGGGATCGTTCAATTTTACCTACACGGAGAACGGTAACGACTTCACCGTGACCGGAAACATCGCCGCCGACGGAAAAAGCATGACTGGCACCTACACCTCGCAGGCGGGATCGAATTGCTCCGATGGCGACAGCGGGGTTATCATTGGCCTGGTCGTTCCCAAGCTTGCCGGCACCTACCTCGGCCAGTTGTGCCAGCCGGCTGACCCTTCCTGCAGCGCGGCCAAGGACAATGCCACTGCGACCTTAAAACAGAAAGGAAACACTCTCACGGTAAACCTGGTGCTCAGCGCCGTGGACAACGCCACCCTCAGCCTCACCGGTCCGGTCAGCGGGAATTTCTTCTCCGTCCAGGGAACGTTTCAAGGCCAGCCCATCGCCTACTACGGCTACTATCAAGCGCTTCTCGACAGCGCCGACGGCCTCTACGACATCCAGAATATCTACCTGGCCAACTCTGCCTCCCCAACCCAGCTTTCTGGCACGCTGACCGTTCCCATACTGCCGTAGAGATGGCTGCGTGTCTCCTGCCGGCGTGTCGTCAGATGTTGGTGCGTTGCTCGGTATGGCGCCTCAGATACCAGCAGGGAGCATATCCGCCTTGCGGATACAAGGACTGGGAACAGGTCTGCGGCGCGGGTGGATCGAAGAAGAATTCAGTCTTACCGTTTTTCTCGAGGACAGCGTAATATCGGGTGACGGTCACGCTGCCCAGCGGTTGGCGTTTTGTGGCAAGACGCAAGTGAAACACGCAATAGTCGGCCGTATAAGACAAGCCCAAAACGCCGGCTACCAGGAGCAGCAGGTACGCTGCAATTCGCTTGAGTCGCTTGCGCAGACTGCGCGGCGGCGCTTTCATGGCTTGGCATTATATCGGGCGATTGCCGGAGATGCGGCTACCGTCCGCGTTGACAATTGCGCCGTTGACAGGCAAACTAACGCCTTTGCCGGATAAAAGCTTTCAAGTTATCGCCTATGGAGCTACAGGTCTCCTATACCCTGGATTCCACACTG
Source organism: Candidatus Aquilonibacter sp. (assembly GCA_035523915.1). Lineage (GTDB taxonomy): Bacteria > Acidobacteriota > Terriglobia > Terriglobales > Acidobacteriaceae > Sulfotelmatobacter. The sequence goes on from DATKPV010000106.1 coordinate 3,953, forward strand.
GAAACGGTGGATAGCGCCGAGCAAAAGGCCACGCGTTTCGCCACCGATTTGGGTTTTGGCGAAGACGAAGTCATGCAGATTTCCATGGCTGTGCGCGAGGGCGCAGTCAACGCGGTCCTCCATGGCAATGGGTACGCTCCGGACAAAAAGGTTATTCTGGCTTTTGAACGCACCCCCAATGACCTGGTCATCACGATCCGCGATCAAGGCCGGGGCATCGACTTGAGCCGCATTCCCAATCCGTTGGCGCCGGAGAATCTGCTCAAGACCTCCGGGCGCGGCATTTTTCTCATGCGCTCCTTCATGGATGTAGTGGAGATTCGCCCGTCCAGCACGGGCACAGAAGTGAAATTGATCAAGCACGTCCGCGGGTCATCCCCGGGCGGCAAGGAGGCTTCTCAGTGAGCATGAAACTCAGTACTCGGCAGGTGGATGGAGTAGCCATCGTGGACTGCAGCGGCCGCATTACTTTGGGGGAAGGCAGCGTGATGCTGCGGGATACCGTGCGCGACCTGCTTTCGAAGGGCACCAAGAAGATCATTCTTAACCTGGGCGACGTCAACTATATCGACAGCTCGGGCATCGGCGAACTGGTCAGCGCCTTCACCACCACCAAGAACCAGGGGGGCGAACTCAAACTCCTCCATCTGACCAAGAAAGTGCACGATCTGCTGCAAATCACCAAGCTCTACACCGTCTTCGACGTGAAAGACGACGAGGCCGCTGCGGTCAAGGCATTCAAGTAGATCGACCATTCTTTCGGGAAATCGGGGAACGGCTGGCGCGGTTCCCCGATTCCTCTTTCGTCTTTCGTCGGCCTGAGCCTGGCGTCTCCATTCTGGGAATTTTCCCCTCAAAATTCTTCCGACTCACGATCCTGTGTTGCTCGTCTCCCTTAAAATGGAACCCCACAGGCCAACGCGTGTGCGTTCCGTTCGACACAATGTAGCCACGGCTCTCGCCATTTTCCTGACCTCGACAGCCGTCCTTGCCGCCTCCGGCTGCCTCTCCATTCAAGACGCCGCCGAACATGTCGGTGAAGTCAAATGCGTCACCGGCAAAGTGCTGCGCGTCAAAGTCGGCGCCCGCGGTGTTCACTTTCTGGACTTTTGCCAAGACCACGCCGCCTGTCCGTTCTCCGTTGTCGTCTTTGCTTCCGACCTCAAAGATATCGGCGATGTCCGCCGCCTCGCCGGCCGCACCATCCAAATCCGCGGTCCGGTCAAGCTCTATGATGGCCACGCCGAGATCATTCTCAACCATACCAGCCAGGTGATTGGCGGCTCGACCCTCATCCCGCCTCTGCCCAAGGATTATGATGTGGAGCGCCAAGGCCACTACAGTGCCGGACGTCTTCATCCCAGCAAGAAATTGAAAAAGCCCAAGCCAACTGTTTCCCCAACGGCAGTTTTCGGCAACGAAAGCGACGCCGAAGATCACCCACAATAAGCAGCCCCTCATCCGCGCGTGCCGCTATACTGGATGCCGCGACCCGATGTCCGATCAGCTCTCCAAAAATATCAGCCGCCGCACCGCGTTGGGCCTTATGGCCGGCGCTGGCCTGGGATTAGCCACCATGCAACTTTTTTCTGAAACCGGACACTCTGATGCTGAAGCGCTTCGCAAATTGCTGCCAAAGTTCAGCGCAGAATCTCACACCGTGCTAGGGCGAGCTCTCGCCGATCCCGCTTTCGGTGGTTCGATTGCCAGTGAGACGGTCGCGCTCCTGCGCCGGAACGAAGAAATCGACGCCGACGCTCTGATGCTCGATCTGCTCCCGCTCGCACGAACCTTCTCGAGGCCGCCCATTTCCAAATATCTGGTCGGTGTTGTTGCCCTCGGAGCGAGCGGCGACCTGTATCTCGGGGCAAACCTCGAAGTACCTGGTCAGGGACTCGGCTTCTCCGTCCATGGCGAACAATCTGCGCTTTGCAACGCCTACATGCATGGCGAAAGCTCGGTTTCCGCTCTCGCAGTCACTGCCGCTCCCTGCGGTCACTGCCGCCAGTTCATGTATGAGATGTCGCCCGACGGCCTGATTCGCATTCTGGTTTCAGGCAAACCGGCAACAACTCTCTCTTCCCTGCTGCCGGCCGCCTTCGGCCCTCGAGATCTGGGCTCAAGCGAGGGTGCGTTCCCCGTAAGAACAATCAAGCTTGGGCTTACAAGAAATTCGTCGGATGCAGTGACGAATGCCGCCCTTGAGGCAGCTTGTCGCTCCTACGCTCCCTACACGAAATCGCCTTCAGGTATCGCCGTCGCCACCCGGGAGGGCGGCGTTTATGCCGGTCCATACATCGAAAATGTGGCCTTTAACCCCAGCCTGCCTCCATTGCAGGCGGCCCTCATTGCTTTGATTCTGGCGGGCAAGAAATACTCAACAATTTCGAGAGTAGTCCTGGTCGAATTGGAAGATGTTTTGATCAGCCAGCAGACGGTCACCGAGGCAACGCTGACCACCGTTGCCCCCGGCATAAGGCTGGAACGATCGACTGCTCATCTGGCTTAGAACGGAACCATCTTCTCCAGTGACGGCCGGCTTCGGATCACGAGGGTGGCCCCTTTCAACTGCACCAGTTGTTTCTTCTTGAAGTCGGAGAATATCCGGCTGACGGTTTCCCGCGTGGTGCCGATCGCCTCCGCGATTTCCTCGTGCGTCATTGTCAGTTTGAGCTGTGTAGATTCACCGTTTTGGCCGGCGTTCGTAGACCATGAGAGCAGCAGCTTGGCAAACTTCTCGGCGGGAGAAGTGGTGAGACCGAGCGTCCGGATCTCCTCGTAAGCGGTGTAATAGCTGCGGCTCAGTTCTTGCGCGGCGCGCCACGCCACTTCTGCATATTCCTTCAGAAACTGCAACAGCGCTTCGCGTGCAATGAAGTTGGCCTGCCCCGGCTCCATCATTTCGGCCGTAACTTCGTAAGGGCGATTGGAAATCACCGCGCTCAGACCGAGAACATCTCCGGGCTCCGAGATCTTGGTGATCACGGTCTTGCCTTCCCGCGACGTCGTGGAGAGCTTCGCTTTCCCTCCGCAAAGCACAAACACGCCACGCGGTTTCTGGCCTTCGATGAACAGGATCGCGCCTTTCGGATAGATGGCCGTGGCCTTAATCTCCTGCAGATGTTGCACAGCAGGAAGAGGAAGATTGCAAAACAGATGCTCTTCTCGCCGGGGGCAAGTGAGGCAGTTATCGAGAACGTTCAGGCCATAAGGGGCATGCATCCTGACCTCCCGGGCGGAGATCAAATCACTCCGTCCTACGGAAGGGGAAGGGCACGTTGCAGGCCAATGCCGGGAGGACGGGAACGAACAG
>DATKPV010000107.1:0-39617 GCA_035523915.1 Candidatus Aquilonibacter sp.
AGGGAGTCCTTCGGGACTCCCTTTTTTCTCAGATACAATTGAGCCGCGATTTTCAGGCGGGCGACTTGGCTGGTTCTGGGTGGTTTTATAACTCCGCAGTGGTCATGGGAGTGCTCTCGCTTGTGGTGTTGGCGAGTTCCAACTTGCGGGCACAAGATGCAGCGATTGGCAATTCTCCCTTATCGCAGGCCGCATCCAGCGCCGTCATGAATGTTGGCACGTCCGGCTACGTGGGCAACGCCGCCTGTGCCCGTTGCCATGCGTCGATCTACGAATCCTACGAGAGCACCGCTATGGCTCATGCCAGCGGCCCGGCCATGGATGCTCTCACTCCAGCCGAGTTTACTCACAAGGAATCCGGCGTGCATTACCGCATCTATAGCGAAAATGGCCGCGCGTGGCTGAGCTTTGAGCGGCCGGGCGATCCGGAAGTCCGCGGCAGGCGGGAACTGCTGTATTACATCGGCTCGGGACGGCGGGGGCGCAGCTACTTATTCGAGACGGACGGCTTCCTGTTCGAGTCGCCGGTGAACTGGTACACCGATAAGCAAGTATGGGACATGGCGCCGGCTTACCAAACCTCACGCGAAATGCCTCTGAATCTGCCCGCCTACGCCAGCTGCCTGCACTGTCACGTGAGCGAAATGCAGCCCCCCGCCAAGGGCACGGACAATCGATATCCCAATCCGCCTTTTCTGCACAACGGAGTTTCATGCGAACGCTGCCATGGGCCGGGAGCGGAGCACGTTGCCGGAGGAAAGATTGTCAATCCAGAGAAGTTGAGTCCCGGGCGGCGCGACGAAGTCTGCATGCAATGCCACATGGAGGGCAAAGTCGCCATTGAACAGCCAGGCCGCCATGCCTATGAATTCCGCCCCGGCGGTGAGCTTTCCGACTACGTCCGGTATTTCGTCCTGGCCGGCTCACAGACGCAGGGGCTCGGCGCGGTCAGCCAGGTGGAGGCCTTGGCGCAGAGTCAGTGCAAAAAGAAGTCAGGCGATCGAATGTGGTGCGCAACTTGTCACGATCCCCACTTTTCGCCTGCTGCGGAGGATCGTGTGGCCTACTACCGGGCCAGGTGCCTGGCCTGTCACGGCTCGGCTTTTGCAGTCAAACATCATCCCGATCAGCCAGACTGTGTCTCGTGCCACATGCCGGCTTCGCAGAGCAGCGACGTGGCTCACACCGAAGTGACCGACCATCGCATTCTGCGGCGGCCGCAAGTGGAACCGCAGTTGCTGCAAGACCCATCGCAGGAAGCTTCGCTGCCGAAGCTGGTCCCGTTTCCCGCGAACGGCAATCGGGAATCGAATCCGCGCGACTTAGCTCTAGCCTGGGAATCTTTGGTTGAGAGCGGCATGTCCGCGGGAGAATCCCAGGCCCAGAGCCTGCTCGAGAAGGCCTCAGAGAAATCTCCGAACGATCCGGCCCTGCTTTCAGCTCTCGGTTATATCGAACAGAAACACGGGAAGGCCGAACGAGCCCGTTCGTTTTATCAGAGAGCGCTGGCGATTGATCCGGACCTCGTTGATGCCGCCAGTAATCTCGCCGTCATCGAAGCGAAAAGCGCAAATTCGAGGGCGGCCGTCGCGCTCTGGCAGAGAGCATTTCAACTGGCGCCGGGGCGAAGCGAAATCGGCCTTGACCTGGCACGGGAGTACTGCCTGAGCGGCAAAATCGATGAAGCGCGAGATGTGATGCTTCGCGTGCTGGAGTTCAATCCTGATCTCGGAGCCGCCAAGGGGATGCTTCGTCGGCTGAACCGGGCTTCGCCGAGTTGCGAGCCATGACGCGCAGCTCCGGTTCAGCAAAGCACGATGAACGATACCAACAGCCGTAAATGCGATGGACAGCCGAGACCCCGGGACCTAGAATTTCAACGGGGCTGAGCAGGCCAAGGTATGAGAAGGCATCGGACATCGTTCGTAACACGCAGTTTGCCTGCAAGCATGATGCTGGTTTGCCTGTTTCTTCCTTCGGTAGTCCAGGCCCAGCAGGGCGCCTTCGATTTGAACGGAGCGCCTATCAATCCATTTGCCGCGAGCTCGGGCAAAGTTGTCGTGCTCATATTCCTGCGCCGGGACTGTCCGATTTGCGGCCGCTACGCTCCGGCCATCGAACAAATGAGCAATCATTATCAGCACGAGGTCAACTTCTTTCTGGTCTATCCCGACAAAACAGAGACGCCGCAGGCAGTCCGCAAGTATCTTCAGGATTACGGTTATACCCTGCCTGCCCTGTTGGATCCGGAGCACGCGCTGGTAAAGCTCGGCCGGGTACAGATCACCCCAGAGGTTGCCGTCTTCGACCGCAGCCGTCACCTGGTTTACGACGGCAGAATCGACAACTGGTATGTCGACCTCTACCGTTCGCGCCCTTCGCCGACTACCCATGAGTTGGATGATGCTATCCAGGCTGCTCTCTCCGGCAAGCCTGTGAGCAAGAGTGAAGTTAGAGGAGTGGGATGCTACCTTTCCGACCTGGAGTAGCCGCTTCGGCGCTTCTGCTTTCCCTGGCACTGATCGCGGGGCCGGGCCTTGCCAGGCTGCGGCCGGGAATGCAGACTCCTGTCGCGGGAGAAAAAACGGCAACGCAGGTTACATTTAATCGAGATATAGCGCCCATTGTGTTCCGCTCCTGCTCTACGTGTCACCGGCCGGGCGAGGCTGCGCCATTCTCCTTGCTCAATTACGAGGACGCAAAAAAACACGCCCACCAGATCGCAGATGTCACGCGAGACAAATCGATGCCGCCGTGGCTGCCCGAGCCGCAAAAACTGAAGTTCGCGGATGAAATGCGGCTAACGGCAGGGGAAATCGACCTCATTCAAAAATGGGTGCAACAGGGTGCGGTCGAAGGCAATCCCTCGGACCTGCCTCCTATGCCGAGATTTGTCGAGGGCTGGCGCCTGGGACAGCCCGATATGATCCTGAAAGCGCCGAAACCTCTCGTGCTGCCGCCCACAGGCATCGACACGTATTGGAATTTCATTTTTCGTGTTCCGATCACCGAGACGCGCTGGGTGAAGGCGATCGAGATTCGTCCCGGAGACAAACGCTATATCCACCACGCGAATCTCCTGGTCGACCGCGATGAAACCTCGAGGCGGCGGGAAGCTGAGCCTGGCGCGGGCTTCGGCGGGATGGAAATCCGCATCGAGTCACAGGCTTTCGATCCGGCAGGGCACATGCTTTTCTGGAAACCGGGAACCGTCCCCTATATCGAACCCGATGGCATGGCGCTTCGACTCGACAAAGGCACGGATCTGGTGCTGAACACGCACATGCAGCCTTCCGGGAAACCCGAAATCATTCAACCGAGCCTCGGCCTTTATTTCACCTCGAAACCGGCGACACAGTTTCCCATGTTGCTGCAACTTGAAGATGATTCCAAGCTCGACATCCCGGCAGGCCAGAGTAAGTTTGTGGTGACTGACGACTTCATTTTGCCTGTCGATGTTGATCTGCTTGCGATTTATCCTCACGCGCATTATCTGGGCAAGGACATCCAGGCCTGGGCAACGCTGCCGGATGGTTCCCGGAAAACACTGCTTCATATTCCGCGCTGGAATCTGAATTGGCAGGCAGTGTATCGCTACGCCGAGCAGGTGTTGTTGCCAAAGGGGACAAAAATAAGTCTGCAATACATTTATGACAACTCCGCGGATAATCCTCTGAACCCAAATAGCCCTCCCGTAAGGGTGAGGGCTGGCAATCGTTCGAGCGACGAGATGTGCCACTTGTGGCTGCAGGTGCTTCCGGTGGATTTCGATCCTGCTCGGGGCGATCCGCGGATGTTGTTGCAGGCGGCGCTTGCCCGGCACGACATAAAGGAAAACCCTTCCGACTTCGATGCGCATTACAATCTGGCGGCGATGCTTCAGGCCAGAGGACAAATGGAAGCGGCCACGCAAGAGTATGCAATCGCGCTGCAGCTTCGCCCTGACGACGCGGCGGCAAACAATGCGATGGGAGCCGCCCTGCTGGCCAAGGGGAGCCCGGGCGACGCGGTCTCTTACCTGCGAGCGGCCTTGAAATCGCGTCCGGACGATTTTGACGCGCACTATAATCTGGGCAACGCGCTGGCCTCAGAAAATGATTTTGAAGGCGCCGCACAGCAGTTCCGCCTGGCTCTCCAGACCCGGCCCGACGATGCAAACGCCCAGGCCAATCTGGGCAGCGCCTTGGCTGAGATGGGCCAATTCTCAGAGGCAAAGTCGCATTTCGAGCGCGCTTTACAGATTGACCCCCACAATGCGCTGGCCAAAGAAAACCTGGCCGAGCTGCGGCGGGCGATGAATGCACAATAGGCGCAGTTTCGAAAATCGGCCATCGGAGAGAAGGCAGATCGAATTCAATCCTCAGGACTTGAGATGCAGACAAACCGAATTGCGATACTCGTCCGAGCGCTGGCCGGCCTTTGTGCGCTCTCAGTAACCGCACTCGCCCAGCAACTGCCGAATGCCCCTGTTGTGCAGCCCTCCGCAACGTCCCAGGCTGCTCCCGATTTCTCGCCGGCCCGCAAGCTGATGCAATCCGGAAAGCTCGATGAGGCTATTGCCGAGTTGCAATCGCTGGAAAGCGAGAATCCTCGCACAGAGGGGCTCGACCTGGAACTTGGCACTGCCTATTACAAGAAGAGTGACTTTCCCAAAGCGATTGAATATCTGAAGAAAGCTTCGGCGGAGGATCCGGCTAGCGGAGAAGCCACGCAGTTACTCGGTCTTTCTTATTATCTGGGAGGGCATCCCTCCGACGCGATTCCGCTGCTGCAAAAAGTGCAGGGCTGGTTTCCGCGGGCCAACGTAGATGCTTCCTATATACTGGGTATCTGCTATATCCAGACCAAGGATTATCCCCATGCGCGTGCGGCCTTCGCGCGTATGTTCGAAGTCCCGCCAGACTCGGCCGCCGCGTATCTCTTCACTGCACGCATGCTGTTTCGCCAGGAGTTCATTCCCGTGGCAGAAGAATATGGCCAGAAATCCGTCGCGCTTGATCCCAAACTCCCTCTGGCTCACTTCCTGCTCGGCGAGATTTACCTTTACAAGTCGCGAATCCCGGAAGCAATCGCACAGTTTCAGCAGGAGCTTGCCCTTAATCCCGGCGACGCCGCTGCTTACTACAGGCTGGCCGATGCCTATTCGCGCGTTCAGAAGTTCGAAGATGCTGAGCGATTGCTGCAGCGTTCCATCTGGCTGGATGCCACGTCTACGGGCCCATATATCCTCATGGGGAAAGTGCTCGAGAAAAAGGGCGAGTTCGAACTGGCGGTGCGCGCTCTGCAGCGCGCGGCAGCGATGGATCCGAACAATCCCACGACTCACCATTTGCTGGGACAGGCTTACCGCGACATCGGAAAAGATGACGAAGCCGATAGCGAATTGAAATTGTCAGAGCAGTTGCAGACTGAGCAGGATTCCCGCCCGTAAAAAGAACTTCTCCACAATGGCGCGCACAAGATACACGGTCGTTGGACTGGGCGAGTTGCTGTGGGACCTGCTCCCGGGCGGGAAACAGCTTGGCGGCGCGCCAGCCAATTTCGCCTACATCACTTCCGTGCTGGGAGATGAGGGCATACCTGCGAGCCGTCTTGGCCAGGACGAGCTTGCTTCCGATGCTCTCCTTCGACTGACCGAACTGGGTTTGCCGACCAGCTTTATTCAGGAAGACGAAATCCATGCCACTGGAACGGTAAAGGTCGAGGTGGACGCCAAAGGTCAACCGTGCTTCGAAATTTCTGAGTCGGTTGCCTGGGATTTTCTGGAGTGGACGCGGGAATGGCACACGCTCGCCTCGCAGGCCGATGGGGTATGCTTCGGATCCCTGGCGCAGCGCTCGGAGCGAAGCCGTTCCACGATTCGCAAATTTCTTCATGCCACACGCGGGGACGCTTTGCACGTCTTCGACGTTAATCTGAGGCCGCCATTTTTCGACGCGCCAATTCTTTCTGAGTCGATGAAACTGGCGACGATCGCCAAGCTGAACCAGGACGAGCTGCCGAGAATCATGCAGCTTCTGGGCCGGGAGCACAGGAGCGACGAAGTCTCCGCCAAGCAACTTGTAGACATGTACGGCCTGAAGCTGATATGCGTCACGCGCGGAAGCGGAGGCAGTCTGCTCGTTTCGGCAGATTCATGCAGCGAACACAAAGGGTTTCGGGTACGAGTTGTCGATACGGTGGGCGCGGGAGACGCGTTCACCGCGGGCATGGTTCACGAATATCTTCGTGGGGCCTCGCTTGACCAAATGAACGAAGTTGCCAATCGCGTGGGTGCATGGGTGGCGAGCGAAGCGGGCGCTACGCCAGTGCTAAAACCCGGCGGCGTAGAGCAAACCCTGGCCGGAATCGGATAGTCTCGAGTCCACAGCTTTCGGTCTACTGCAATGGGCGCAGAGGCTGATCCTGTTCTTTCTCCAAGCGTTCTACCATCGGCTTGGGCAGGCGGTGAAGCAATTCAATAAAGGCTGCGTTGGTCCAACCGAAGCCGACGACATTCATTTTGTATCCCAGCTCCACGTTCGATTCCGAGGAGCGTGTGACCACGTTGTATTTCTCACGAATATTCCCGTCACGGCGGAAATTTTCGGCGACCATGGAGAGAAATTCGTACGAAATCCGGTCCGCATCCGCGTCATATCCGTAGCGGCGCAATCCATCGACCGAAAGCATTTCGATGTTGCCCCAGCCGTATGGGAGATCCCACTGCGCGCCTGAATCAAACGTGCTCATAGGAAGCCCGCCGGGCTTTTCGAAACCCGGCAAGTTCTTCACGATCGCCTTTGCCTGTTCTGGCGTGGCCAGACCGGTCCAGAGTGGGTAAAAAGTGGTGGCGTAGCGATAGGTAGATTGCTGCGCGGTCACGAAATCATAGTCGAAGAAGAAGCCTGCCTTTTCGTCCCAGAAATAGCGGTTGATCAGGCGTTTGCGCTCCTCGGCGCGCTTGTTCCACCTTCCCGCATCGGCTTCGTGTCCCAGCCAGCGGCTGATCTGCTCCATATCCTTTTCTGTTTTGTAGAGCAAAGTGTTAAGCCCAACCGGGGCATAGTAGTGCGTGGCCGCTCCGAATGGACCAAAGCGGAAACTTACGTCGAATCCCGACTCGCGCGTCGAGCGGTCGCCCTTATAGTAATCGGCGCTCAACTTGAATTCGCGGCGTTTCTCGCATTCTGCGCGAGCCATCGTGTAGGAAACATCGCACACCTGCATGGTGTAGTCAGCGCCCGGGGCTGAGGATGGGTTTCCCGGAACGCTCTCCACAATGTAGTCATCCGCTTGCGCCGGATGAAAGAAAAAGTAGGCTGCGACCTTGCGGTAGTATCCGGTCTCATCCTGCACGGCCTCGGGCGGCGGCCCTTCTCCGAAATCGTAGTAGCGCGAGAGGCTGGTCGTCCCGGCAAGGTGCGGCTCGCGATTCCACATCTCGTAGTCTTTTTCCAGATCGGCATAAGCCTTGGCCAGCCAGGCAGGGTCGGCGTGACCTTCTTCCCGCATTTTCCTATACACGTCGACGAACATGGAACTGAGGAATGGCGGCTGGGAGCGCGTCAAATAATAAGTCCGATTGGCATTGAGCATCGCGCCATAGTGCTCAATCTCGAAGAAAAAATTGTCGACCATTCCCCGCGCCAGATCGACGCGCCCGGCCAGCAGCAGTCCTCTGATAATAAAGTAGCTGTCCCACCCGTACATTTCATTGAAACGGCCGCCCGGAACAACATATTTGTGCTCGAGATAAAGCAACCCATGGGGATGAATCCGGGAGACGTCAATTTCTCCCAGATGATGGATCACAATCGGGAGGTGCTCAACGCGCACGTTGCAGTCCGCGGCGAGCTTTTTCACCGCTTCTGGCTCGGCGAAATCCGCTGGTAAATATAAGACCGGAGCGACTTTGATTTTTGGATCGACTACGCTCTCACAATCCGTTGTGGAGCGGGTCAGCGTATCCCATGCGGAAGAGATGTAATTTAAAATCGGTTTAAGGCCTTTGCCTTGCGTGGAGGAGGCATTGGACGTTTGGCTTTGTGCCGGCCATGCCGCGCACAGCGCGAGGCAAAGCCAGCAAGAAATTGAATTTAATCCTCGAAGAAGTTTCGAAGAATGCGTGTTCATGCGGTTTTGCAAAAATGTAATCCGAATATATTAAATCTTCGCCGTAAGTCCTGTAAAATGAATTCGATACGGAGAAACCGTGGTTGTCCCGAGGCCGGAACGCCACCGGCAGCGGGCCAACCCCAAAAAAGACGAGGCCAATCCCTTGGGAAATGCCTCATGGTTTATTCTCTGAGGTTTGCGGTTTCACGTCCGGAGGGGGAACGTGATGCGACTGCGCCTGCCGATCAGTCTGTTTGTTTGCCTTACATTCGCTCTATTCGCGTTGCCGGTTTGCGGGCAAATTCCGGAGAGCACCTACCAGGAATTGCATTGGCGCATGATCGGCCCCTTTCGCGGCGGCCGGACCCGCGCCGCAACCGGTGTTCCGAATGAGCCGAACGTCTTTTACGTTGGCCAGGTGAATGGCGGAGTGTGGAAGTCGGATGATTACGGACGTACCTGGATGCCCATCTTCGACCACCAGTCCACGCAGTCCATTGGCGCGATCGCTGTCGCTCCCTCGGATCCCAACATCATTTATGTCGCCAGCGGCGAGGGATTGCACCGCCCCGATCTTTCTGTCGGTAACGGAATCTACAAGTCCACCGATGCTGGCAAGACCTGGACCCATCTCGGCCTTAACGATAGCCAGCAGATTCCCGCCTTGGCGGTCGATCCTCGTGATCCGAATCGCGTCTTTGCCGCCGTGCTCGGGCATCCCTATGGTCCGAGCGAGGAGCGCGGCCTATATCGCTCTCTCGACGGGGGCCAGACCTGGCAGAAAGCGATTTACAAGGATGAAAACACCGGCGCGTCGGACGTGGAGATCGATCCGGCGAATCCGGATGTGATCTACGCTTCGATGTGGGAAGTCCGTGAAGGCCCATGGGAGGACAACAACGAAGTGAACGGAACCGGAGGCGGACTTTTCAAATCCGCGGATGGCGGAAATACGTGGCATCAGTTGAAAAATGGTCTGCCCGCCGATCTCTCGCAGATTTATGTTGCCATTTCTCCTTCCGAACCCAAGCGCCTGTATGCGACTGTCGGAGCCGCTTCTGGAGCGCTGGGCGTTTATCGCTCGGATGACGGCGGCGAAAGCTGGTCGCGCATTACCGACGATCCGCGTCCAGCGGGGCGCATCGGCGGCGGCGATCTTCCTGTGCCTCGCGTCGACCCGAAGAACCCCGATGTGGTTTACAGCACCAGCATCGTGACCATGAAATCGACCGACGGCGGAAAGACCTGGTCCTCTTTCCGGGGTGCGCCCGGTGGTGACGACTATCAGAACATCTGGATCAATCCGAACAATCCAGACATTATTCTTCTTGTAAGCGATCAGGGCGCATTGGTGAGTGTGAACGGCGGCGCTACCTGGAGCTCCTGGTATAACCAGCCGACGGCGCAGTTTTATCACGTCTCTGTCGCTGATACTTTCCCCTATCGTGTTTGCGGTGGGCAACAGGAGAGCGGCTCGGCATGTATCTCCAGCCGCGGCAATGACGGCGAAATTACGTTTCGCGAATGGCATCCGGTCGGTGTGATCGAATATGGCTACGTCGCACCCGATCCCCTCAACCCCGACATTATTTATGGCGGCGGCCGGAATGAGGTCTCGAAGTATCACTGGTCAACCGGTCAGGTGCAGGACATTACGCCGATCCCGTTGCGCAGCGCCAAATATCGCACTGACCGCACCGAGCCGACAATGTTTTCGCCAGTGAACCCGCACCGCTTGTATTACGCGGCCAACGTGCTGTTTCAGACTGAAGATGGCGGCGATTCGTGGCGGATCATCAGCCCCGACCTGTCGCGGGGAAATCCCGGAATTCCCGCCAGCGTGGGCAAACTCGTGCCCAAAGGCGCCGAAGAACAGCGCGGCGTGATCTATGCGCTGGCGCCGTCGTTCAGGAATCTAGACACGCTCTGGGCAGGCACCGACGATGGCTTCATCTGGCTTACTCGCGATGGCGGGAAAAACTGGAAAAACATCACACCAAAAGATCTCACGCCGTGGAGCAAGGTCACTCAGATCTCGGCCTCGCACTTCGATGAGGAGACGGCTTATGCCTCCGTCAGTCGCTTCCGGATAGACGATTTGCGGCCATATATCTACCGCACGCACGATGGCGGCAAGACATGGACGCTTATTACGACCGGCCTTCCGGATTTCGGGCCGGTGGATACGGTACGCGAAGATCCCGTTCGCAAGGGCTTGCTCTTCGCCGGCACCGAGAACGCGGTTTGGGTTTCATTCGACGACGGAGATCACTGGCAATCGCTGCAGTTGAATCTCCCCCACACTTCCATGCGCGATTTGTGGATTCACGACGACGATTTGATTGTGGCTACGCACGGCCGTTCATTCTGGATTCTTGACGACATCACACCGTTGCGGCAAGTTTCAGCATCTTTGTCCGCCCAATCCGCGCACCTTTTCACGCCGGCGGCGGCCTGGCGCATTCAGAGGGATACGAATACTGACACGCCACTTCCTCCCGATGAGCCGGCGGCTTCCAATCCTCCCGATGGTGCGATTCTCGACTACTACCTGGCGCAGCCTGCGTCCAGACCGGTCACTCTTGAGATCCTCGATTCGAGGGGTGAGATCGTGCGCCGATTTTCCAGCACCGATAAGCCAGCGGTAAGCGAAGAAGAATTGCCAAAGCAACTCATTCCTCTCTACTGGATCCGCCCCGAAAAGATTCTCTCAGGAGAAGCCGGGATGCATCGCTGGATCTGGCATCTGCATTACGCCCCGCCCATGGCGACGCGCCACGATTATCCGATCTCCGCTGTCCCCGGGGATACGCCGAGACTCCCGCTCGGACCCACTGCACTGCCCGGCCTGTATACTGTGCGACTTACCGCCGATGGCAAAACCTACAAGTCGTCGCTCACACTGAAAATGGATCCACGCGTGAAAGTGTCGGCGGCGAGCCTGGCAAGAAAATTTCAGATGGAAGTGAAGTTGGCATCGTTGTTGAGCCATAGCTCGGAAGCAGTCCTGCAAGGGGATGCGATGCGCGATCAGTTGCAGAAGGTAGACGAGCAAGCCACTGGCGCTACGAAGGATTCTGTTGAAAACTTTCAGAAAAAACTGTCTGCTGTCATGGGCTCACCTTCGGGCTTCTTCTCCCCGGTGTCTGAGCAACTCACGCTGCTGCGGGTAAACGGACAAGCGAGCACTTTGTACGGCCAGGTATGGCAGGTGGATGCCGAACCTACGGTTGCTCAGGCAGATGCCGCAACCTCCATCGAACGCGATGTCGAGCAAGTTCTCAAACGCTGGGAAACACTCAAGGCTTCGGATCTGCAGGCGCTTAATCGGGAACTCCGCGCGGCACGCTTGCCCGAAGTCCGGGCCGAAATCGACCCGAGCAAGCAAGAACCCGCGCAGGACGAGGAATAAAGGGATGGCGCGGCCCCCAAAGTGCTGAACCGGTCCGGGGGGCGCCTTATCTCCCAAAAGCTCAGAGCTATAGTTCGGCCACTTTTTCCTGGAGAGAACGGGCAATCTCTTCGGCGCTCATTCCGGACGGGAACCTGATCGGCTTTCCGATGCGCACGTGAATCTTCCAGGGGGGCGCAAACTTTCTGCCTGCCTGCTTCACCTCGAACAAGCCGGTAATGCGCACCGGCAGAACCGGGAGGTCAAGATTTTGCGCCAGCAGCCCGACGCCGGTGCGAAACGGGTTCATCTCGCCGGTTGTCGTGTGCCGTCCTTCGGGAAAAACAAGCACGCTGTATCCACGATCAACCGCCCGTCCGGCATAGGCAAAGCTCTGACGGAAGCCGGCCTCACGCGGCAGCGGAAACAGATTCAGCAGAGAAACGCCTAAAGTCCACTCGATCCGGTCGAAGATCTTTCCGAAAACGTTGCGCCCGGGCGGCGGTGTTCGCAAGGACTCCAAGGCTTCTCCGCCAGTTGCGGTCGCCAGCCGATGACGAAAGCGCGCAGGCAGTGCCGTCTGAATGAAGCCGACATCAACGTCATCGATATGATTCGCAATCACGAGCAAAGGCCCCTTTACTCCGCGCAGGTTTTCCCGGCCTTCGATAGTGGGCCAGCCTAGCAGGAGGATCGCCGGCCGCAGCAATGAATAGTGCGCCAGAAAACGTACCCACTTTGTGGGCCAGCGCAATACCCAGCCTGGATAGTGATAGACAGTCCGTGGCACACCCTCGCCACGAAGCATTCGTTCCACATCTCCGACCGTACGGGCGGCGCTGAAACGTGTTTCGCTCAGATCTATCTGGTAGCGGTCTTCCAGCGCGCTGATCAGTTCAACCCGATCGAGAGAACTAAGATTGAGGTCGGAATCGAGTTTTGCATCGAAGCGCAAGTTCGCGACCGAATGTCCTGTGATGTTGCCGAGCAATTCAGCCAGCGGACTGGCTGGGGATTCGGCCGGCTGACTCGCTGGTTGCAGGATGTGCCTTCGGGCCGCGTCGCGAATCAGATTGCGGCGCGGCTTTTGCGTGTTGGTGCGAGGAAAATCGGATTCCGGCCACTCCAGCCACATCCGCATGCGCTGATACTCCGCCAGCGATTGATTGGCACGCTCCACCGCCGCCGCAACCCCGCCGGGCTCGCGCATAATGACTGCGGCGCAAGGCTCGGCATTGCCATCCCGCTCGATTCCCACCACGACACAATCTTTCACCTCAGGTTGCCGGAGAAGCGCCGCCTCAAGATCTTCCGGATAAATATTGAGCCCAGCCGGAGTAACGATGACTTCTTTCTTGCGGCCCTTGAAATAAAGATTGCCGGCCTCGTCGAGAGCGCCGATATCTCCGGTGCGATACCAGCCTTCGCCATCGCCAGTACTGTGCGGTCCACTGCCGTCCCAGTAGCCGGTGCTCACACCGCCGCCACGCACGAGAATTTCACCATCGGCGCCCAGCTTCACCTCGCGCCCCGGAAGCACCTTTCCAATCGATCCCTTGCCCAGCTTGAACGGGTGATTCACGCTGATTAACGAAGTTGTCTCGGTCAGCCCGTAGCCTTGCACGACCGCATAACCGAGACGCCCCCAGAATTCTTCGGTTTCGCGGTCCAGCGCCGCGCCGCCTGAAATCATGGCCCAGAATTTCCATCCAAATTTGCGATGAATCCGGCGAAAGATCCACCAGCGCTGCAGAAAGTGCTTGCCCGCGGCGTCCTCATACCGCTTGCGGAAAGACTCAAGCTTTCCCTCGTCCTCAAAGTCGCGTTCGATTTTCTGCTTGAGCGATTGCAGCACTCGCGGCACGCTGACCAACACCGAAACGCGCTCGCCGTGAATCGTCCGTATGATTTCCGAGGGCTTCAGCTCTTCCTGAAAAATGACAGTTCCCCCCAGCAGCGCCGGCAGAAACATTCCCATGAATTGTCCAAACACATGGCTGAGCGGAAGCAGATTCAGAAAGCGGATGGGATGCACGAAGCGTTCATACTTCAGGTAGCGCTGCATCTCCTGTTCGAACGGAGCGATGTTGGCCAGCACATTGCCGTGCGTGATCGCCACTCCTTTGGGTTCGGCGGTTGTGCCGGAAGTGAAGACGATCTGCAATATGTCATTGCTGCCGATTGCTGTGCGGTCGACAGGAGCTGACGATCGATGACTCAGGCTTTGCACCAAGTCTTCGAGAATCAACGTTGAAGATTCGAAAGCCTGGAACGCGGGCAAAGCGGCGTGTTCCCGGGAGCCAACCAGCAGTTTCCCTCCGACCTGATGAAGGACCCGCAAGGCGAAATCGGCAGAAGCGGCGTGATCCATGGGAACAGCAACTGCACCGATGGCGGCGCAGCCAAAAAACGCTACAACCCATTCGGCGCAATTCGCGCCCCAGAGCATCACGCGATCGCCCTTGGCGATGTTGCGCGCTTCCAGTTCGTGGGCAAAGCGCCAGGCGCATTCTGCGACCTTGCCGTAGGACCAGCGTTCGGTGCGGTATCCGCGGCGGTGTACGTAGGCGGTTTGCCGGGCGCGCGCGTGAAAGTCCTGAAGGTAGCCGGCGACTGAGGAGCGCTCTTGCATATTGCAGAGCTTACAGCCGGGCAGGTTGCTAAGAAACTGTTTTCACTCCGCGAAAAATTGGTTAGCGGCTAAAGCCGCTTTGATTTTTGGAACTTGGCGGCGCGGCTGGAAGCCGCGGCCTTTCAAAGCGTATTGCCCAGGCGTTTTCAGCAGGCGTCTAGTTTACGCGTTGAGCGCGTTCTTACTCGCGTCCCACTCCCAGAGCGTCGGCGACGCGGTTGATGTAGTTGAACCAGGAGGCGATCAGCGTGATCTGAAGGATCGCTTGGTCTTCGAATCCTGCGGTACGCAGTTTGTCGATGTCTTCTCTGCAGATTTTGGTCGCATCTTTGGTCAGCTTGACCACATGGTCGAGCATTACGCGGTCACGGGCCGGGATGGGCGCCTGGCGGTAGTCCTTTTCCAGCGCCTCCACCATGGTTTTATCCAACGTCACCCTACGCAGAAACTCTGCGTGTGACTCGATTCAATAAACGCACCGGTTGGTCACCGAAACCATGGTGGCGATCATCTCGTGCTGCGCGCGGCTCAGGGGCAAATCGGGCGACATGAGAGCGCCGAAGGTTGCAAAGGCGTGATAGAGAGCGTCGGGAATCAGCGTGTGCGAGCCGACAATGGAGGACGCTCCGGAGGGATCGGGATGCACCGGGTCAGCATACTCTTTGGGGTACAGCAGTTTTTCGTCCTCGATTGCCTTGCGCAGTTTCTCGTCGGCTTCGCTGAGAGGGATGGTCTTGATCCAGGCCATTTGGCGGTTGCTCCCGTTTGCGGTTCGGGTTTCGCGTCCTGCAACGGTACACGGTTGAGGGAATTTGCCACATAGTGCGTTTATATTAGTGGCCCTCAAGATCGGGGATAGAGTTAAGGCTGACCACCCGTCTTCCGACGGTACGTCTAAAATGAATGTGTGATGCGAAGGCTTTTATCGAGCATGGTCTGCATGCTGGTGCTTGTTGCCTGGGCGCCGCGTGCCGAGGGGCAGGCGGTCGTGAAGGCGCCGAACTTCTCTTCCGACGCCGAGTGGATTGACACAGGAGCGGCAGGAAAGAAAGTTCCACACTCCATCAAAGGCTATCGAGGGCACGTTCTGCTGATTGACTTCTGGGAATACACCTGCATCAATTGCATCCGAGACTTCAGCGTGCTGAAGCGCTGGTATGCCAAATATCATTCGTTCGGTTTCGATATCGTCGGAGTGCATTATGGCGAATTCGCCATCGGATTCAAAGTGAGCAATGTCCGGGAGGCGGCCAAGCGCTTTGAGTTGCCCTGGCCGGTGGTTGCGGACACGCAGGGCTCAATCTGGCGAGCCTACCATTCCGATGTCTGGCCGAACCGGTATCTCATCAATCAGGAGGGGGATATCGTCTTCCACGTTGAGGGCGAAGGAAACAACCGTCCGATGGAGGAAAAGATTCGCGATTTGCTGGCCGCAGCCCACCCCGAGGTGATGAAGATTCCGCTCGATCCTCCGGAGGATACTTTCGCTCCTTCGTGCGGAATTTGCACCGACGAAACCTACGTAGGAGACTGGTTTGGACGCGGCGCCATCGCCAACCCCAAAGGCTATAGGAACAACGGGGAGGTCACCGATTTTCACACTGAGGGAGCTCCGGCAGACGGCAAGGTCATGCTTTCGGGCCGATGGATCACGCAGCAGGACGGGGTAACGTCGGCCGACAAGCACGGCGATGCGCAGCTACGCTATCACGCCCGTTCCGTCTATGCCGTTCTCAGCGTCGACGATCCCAAGAAACCTGTGCGCGTCTATGTGCTTCAGGATGGCAAGGCCATTGATCGAAGCGAGGCCGGCGTCGATGTGCAGTTTGACGCGCAGGGCTCCTACCTCGAGGTGGGCAGCCCGCGCATGTATTACCTGGTCAGAAATACAGCGTTCGGCGCTCACTTGCTTACGCTCGAACCGCAGCACTCTGACTTCGTGCTGCATTCGTTCACCTACGGAAACAACTGCCAGCAGGACTTCGATCAGAGATGAAAACTCCTCGACACACGGCGGGCCTGGCCCATCCTCTTACCCGCGGAGTCCGTCAACACCGGGGATACAGGGATCTACAGGGCGGCTGGCGTCTGAACGAAAAAGGTGCCTTCTGGCCTTTATTTCGCGATAACCGGGCTGCAGCCGACTGCAATACCCCGTGATTCCCTTGGTAACCCGGTCGTACACTCCCTTTTGGTAACCCTTGGTAACCATGCGATTCACAGGGTCCCGCCGTACAATTGGCCTTGTCCGACCGGCCACTCCTGCAGTGGGGGTGGTTTTCGGGTTTTTTCTTGGGGAAGACTTCCGGGGCTATGAGCGGGTTTGTGCTCAACGGGTTTCCGGTTTAGACCAGGGGCTGGAGTCCGCACCAATATGGCGTTTGGTTTCGGGTTCAACAAACAAAAGGTTCTCAGCTCGGCGGAGAAGTATGTCCAGCAGGGGAAGCTGCAGAACGCAATCTCCGAGTACGAAAAGATCCTCAAGAATGACGCCAAAGACCTGACGGTGGCGAACACCGTGGGCGATCTCTACGCCCGCCTCGGAGAAAACGATAAAGCCACAGAATGCTTCAAGAACGTCGGCGACGCCTATGCCAGCCAGGGTTTCACGGTCAAGGCGATCGCCATGTACAAGAAAATCAGCAAACTCAAGCCCTCGCTGGAAAGCGTTCTGAAACTGGCCGAGCTCTATACACAACAGGGCTTGTTCAACGACGCCCGCGCGCAATATCTGCAGGTTGCGGAAGAGTTTCTGAAGGCGGGGGAACTGGACAATGCCGTCCGCATCTTCCAGAAGATTCTGGAGATGGACCCGGAAAACGTGAACATGCGGGTGCGGCTGGCAGAAGTTTACATCCGGCTGGGCAAGAAAGAAGACGCGTGGCAGATTTTCTCGGCCGCGGCAGAAAGCCTGCGCAGCAAGGGATCGCTGAGCAGTGCCGAGGAAATCCTGCAGCGGATGCTTTCGCTGGACCCAGGCAACGGTTATGCACTGCTGATGCAGGGGCGCAACCTGCTGGAGTCGGGCGACGCCGAGGCTGCAGTAGCCGCGCTGCTGAAGGTCCCCGACCTTGATACCAACCCGGACGGCCTACGCGATCTGCTCAAGGCGTATCTGAAAACGGGCCGGCTTTCCGATGCGGGCACCCTTGCGAACAAATTGCTGGCGGTGCATAACGACCTGGCGGCGATCTCCACATTTGCCGATGCGCTGATGCAGGCAGGCCAATACGAAAACGCGCTGCAGGTCTACGATCAGCACGCCGAACGCCTGCTGGCAGAGAACTCGGAGAAAGTTTTGCAGAACTTGCGCACCATTATTGGGCATGTGCGCGAGAATCCTGATTCGTTGGAGAAACTGCTCAGCCTGTTCCACAAAGCGGGAGACACCACCCATACCAGCGAAGTTACCGAGTTGCTGGCGCATTCGTGCGTGCAGTCGGGGCAGTTGCCGCGGGCGCGCGATCTGTATCAAAAGCTGACCGCCCTTGAGCCTTCCAATACCCTGCACATGCAGAATTACCAGCAGGTGGTGGCGAAACTGGGCGGGGTTTCGGGGACCAAGCTCATCAGCGCCGAAGAAGCGGCGGTTATTGTGGATGAACTGGAGGCCACGGCTCCTTCCATTCACCAGCACTACTCCGATCAGGTTTCCCTGGCCGTGCGCTCCGCGCTAACCGATGCCGAGTTGTTCATTTCCTACAACATGCCTGCCAAGGCGCTCGGGCCGCTGCTGGCAGCGTTGCCGCAGGCGCCCAACGACCTGCGCCTGAACCAGCGCCTGGCTGCCTTGCATACGCGCGCCAGCCGCTTTGCCGAAGCTGCCGTCTGTTGCCGCACGCTGCAGAACGTTTACTCGGAAGCCGGCTACCCAGACGAGGCCACGCGCTATGGCGAACTGGCGGAGCGCTACGAGGAGCGCGCGGCCACGCCTGCGCACCGAACCAGCGATGCCGAGGCTGACCTGGCTGTCGGACATCCGGAAGTTGGCTCCGAGCAAGCGGCCGAGTTCGGAATAACCTCTTCTCCCTGGCCCTCCGAGGCGCCGGAGATGGCGGTGGAAGCGTCCAGCCCGGTCGAAGAGCCTGAGTTCGCCGTGGTGGACGAGGAGCCTTCTGCGGAACCCGAGGCAGCCGCAGGGGAAATTGATCTTTCCTCCGAATGGGATGACGCGATCACGATCGATACCGACGCTGACGCGCCTTCAGGCGAACCAGTTGAGATTGAAGCTGCGGAAACCGGGGTTGCCGACGAAGGCGGCGGTGACAAAGTCGACGAGACAATCGAGGAGATCCGCTTCTACCTGGAACACGGCATGCCCGACCAGGCTGCCGCGGCGCTGGCCAAGCTGCAGACGATGACGCGCGACGAGACCAAGATAGCTCCGATCCGCGCCGAGGTCGAGGCTGGAACGCGCCCAACTGCGGCCCAGGAGGAACAAGAACCGGAACCAGTTGCGGAATTTACGGTCGAGGAGCCAGGCGCCGAAGTCGCTGAAGAACCCACAGAGGAGGAGGCAGTTCAAGCACCGGTGGATGAACCAGAGCCGGCTGCTGCGCTGCAACCCCATCCGGCGCACGAGGCCATCCACGCTCTGCTGGAGAGCCAGGCTGCCGTCCCCGAAGCCGAGCCCAGCGTCCTTAAGAGTTTTGTTTCTGACCTGGAAGCCTCGTTGGGTGATGGCTTCTTGCCGGGCACCGTCGCGCGCGAAGAGAAAGCCCCGGCGAGCAAGCCCGCACGCGTGCGCCCTCATGAGGAGAAGGAACGCGAGGCCGTCGCTCGGGCTGATGCGGAAGCCGCCGCCACGCAGCAAGGCCATGTGTTAGGCGAGTTCGTTGCGGACCTCGAATCGTCTTTGGGCGAGGACTTCCTGAAGCAGGCTCCGGTTCCTGAACCTGCGTCAATGCCGGCTGCTGCATCGGCTCCAACGCCTGCCCCACTCGCGACTCCGCGCATCAAAGCGCCCGCCGCTGCCAGCGCTGCCGCAGCCGCCGCGGTGGGAGCGCCCGCTGTGCATTCACAGCCACACGCACCGGCTCTGCGGCCGGCAACTCCACCACCCGCGGAAGCTCCCAAACGGCAGATTTCGCCTGTTCTGCCGAGCGCGGCACCGGCCCCGGCGGCCAAGGCATCTCCCTTTGGGGAGGAAGCGGGAGTCGATCTTGCAGAGATGTTTGGCGAACTCAAACATGATCTCGAATCCGATGTTGCCACCGCGGACGAAGATCCAGAGACTCATTACAACCTGGGCATTGCCTTTCGCGAGATGGGATTGTTGGACGAGGCCATCGGAGAGCTGCAGAAGACCTGCCAGGCCGTGGATCGCGGACACTCTTTCCCGCAGGTGATGCAAACCTATACTTGGCTGGCGCAGTGCTTCCTGGAAAAAGGCGTACCCGAAGCTTCGATTCGCTGGTACCAGAAGGCGCTCTCTGTCCCCAGCATTGATGAAGATACCCGCACTGCCCTGCACTACGAGCTTGCCGGCGCCTACGAGACGGCAGGCGACAGATCCGCCGCATTGAAGCATTTCACTGAGGTGTACGGCCGCAACATCGATCACCGCGACGTCGCCGAGCGCATTAAGGCTCTGAAGTCGTAGAATAGCTCGATGGGTTTGGTCCCTAATCTTCTCTTGCGGGCGCGCGCGTGACCATCGATCCGAAGCTCTCATTGGAGAACGGTCCATCTGCGCCGCCGTCTGTGCCCTCACGAGTAGAGTCCCGGGCCGGGGTCCTTGGACCTCCGGCGGAAAAGCACAGCGGCCTTCAACTTTGGCTGCATCGGACATCAGTTTTTCTCTTCGTTTTGATCAGTGCGGTCGCGGGCGTGCTGCTGGTTATGCTGCCGTGGACCGATCAGTGGACCGATAACTATTTGCTGCTCATGTTTCCCTGGATGCGTGATTTTGTGGCCAGCGGATTTTTCCGGGGTTTTTGCAGCGGACTGGGGCTGCTCGATATCTGGATCGGATTCTGGGAAGCTCTCCATTACCACGAGCACAAGTGAAGGCAAATTTGAGTAATTGCGGAACCTGGTAATTGGTTAGGCGGAAGAGTCGCGTAGGGGCGCGGGGTTTCGAATTACCCCATTACTAAATCATCCATTCATCCAAATTCAGAATGACTGACAAGCCTAAACCTGCGCCGCTCGCCTATCAGAACGAGCCGTTTCTTAACAGCCCGGACGGCCGAATTCTGCGAATTTTGTCGGAATATGTCGAACCGCTGGCGCGTTTTCGGCGGGAACAGATTCAGGACACGGTCGTGTTTTTCGGTTCGGCCCGCTTTCACGGACACGTGGCGGCGAAAAAGAATCTCACCACGGTTGAAAACAACGATAGCAAGGCTCCGCTGGCACAGCAGGAAAAGGACCTCAAGCGCGCTCTCGCCGGCCTGGACACGGCGCGCTACTACGAGGACGCCCGCCGCCTGGCCTTCATGCTAACTGAATGGTCCGTAAAGATTCCCGCGAGACGGCGGCGGTTTGTGGTGACCACTGGAGGCGGACCGGGCATCATGGAGGCCGCCAACCTGGGCGCTCACGAGGCGGGAGGCAAGACCATCGGCCTCAATATCAATCTGCCTTTTGAGCAGTATCCCAACCGGTACGTAACTCCCGCGCTTAATTTCGAGTTTCACTACTTCTTCATGCGCAAGTTCTGGTTTGCCTATCTCGCCAAAGGACTAGTGATCTTCCCCGGCGGCTTCGGCACCATGGACGAGCTATTCGAGATACTCACCCTCGCGCAAACTGACAAGCTGGCCAAGAAGATTCTCGTCGTGATCTACGGCAGCGAATACTGGAAGCGGATCATCAACTTCCAGGCCTTCGTGGACGCGGGCACAGTTTCTGCGGAAGATCTCGACCTGATTAAGTTTGTGGATTCTCCCGAGGATGCCTTCGCATATCTGCGCGACGGGCTCAGCAAGTACCATCTCGGCGGCGCACCCAAGAAAAACGGGGAAAACCTGCCGGAAATTGCCAAGACAAGACCGTAGTTCCAGTTCTTGGCGCCCTGCGTTCCGCTTCTTGCCATAAACTGAAGGTCGATGGCTGACCGATGCTTCCTTTACTACATCACCGACCGCGCTGCGTTTCCGGGCGATGAATTTTCGCGCCGCCGGTGCCTTTTGGGCAGGATCGGCGAAGCGGCCCGCTGGGGCGTGGATTTCATCCAGCTTCGGGAAAAGGATCTGCCGACACGTGAGTTGGAGGCGCTGGCCTATGAAGTGGTTGCCGCAGTAAGGGATGGGAACAAGCTGGCAACCGGAAACCGGAAACCGAGAACTGCTTTACTCATCAACTCCCGTACCGACGTTGCAATGGCCGTAGACGCCGATGGGGTTCACCTGCGCTCCGACGATGTTTCCCCGGAAGAAGTGAGAAAGGTGTGGAAACGCGGCATGCACGTCGCCGACGAACCGTCACGAACAGATCCGCTGATTGCTGTTTCCTGTCACTCGCCAGCAGAAGTAGCGCAAGCCGCCATCAACGGCGCAAACTTCGCGGTCTTCGCGCCCATTTTCCAAAAGAAAGATTCAGCCAGCCATCCCGCCGGTCTCGCCGCACTCGAGGAAGCCTGCCGCGCCAAAATTCCGGTGTTGGCTCTGGGCGGAGTCACTTTGGAGAACGCACGGTCGTGCGTTGACGCGGGCGCGGCGGGCGTCGCTGGCATCCGACTGTTTCAGGAGAACGATTTCGCCGAGGTGGTGCGGAGACTGCGCTAACCGGTCCACTTCGCCCCTGTTTTCAGCACCTGCATCACCTTGGCCAGCCGCCGCGTTCGAGTTTCTTCCTGCTTCGCATGGCGAATCGAAGCGGCCATTTCTTTCTTGTGCGTGAACGAAAGATGTTTCCAGCGCTCCGCGGCCTTCTCGTTCTTCGCCAGCTCTTTTTTCAGCCGCGGTGGAATTTCGACGGTGCGCTTTTCTTGGTCGCGCTCCATTACCACGTCGACGGTATCTCCCGGTTGCGCGCCAGCGCCCTCACAGAGTGCCCGGTTCACCGGCATCATGTGGCACCCTCCCATGGGCATGAGCGACGATCGGTAGGGAAAGCCGTTGATCGTTCCGCGTATGGGCACGCGGGCCCGGCTTCCGAAATATTCCACTACGTCCACCGGAGGCGTGATCGCTGCTACCAGGCCTGCTTCTTTCCCCTGAATCTTGGTCCGGAAAACCAAGCGTTGCTCCGCCATGGCACCCTCCCTGGGCTGGCTGCTGCTAAACTTTAACCCGATGACGGCAACCCGGCAAGGAGTTTGCCAACCGCTATTCCGCGACATGCCAGCCACTCAGCACCTGCGCGACGAAACAACTACGGCCATCGAGCCAAAGCTGGTGCACGTTCCCGAAGGCTGGTTTCTGATGGGCTCCAATTCCGGTCAGGACTGCGAGCGGCCCGTTCACCGCGTCTGGATTGACGCCTTCCTGCTCGCCGCCACGCAAGTGACCAACGCTGAATACGAGCGGTTCCTGCGCGCTACCGGATCGCAGCCCCCGCCGTTCTGGAACGATCCCAATTTCAACCATCCGCAACAGCCGGTGGTGGGACCTTCCTGGTTCGAAGCCGAGCAATATTGTAGGTGGCTGAAATCCCTCTCGGGACGTGCCTATCGTTTGCCCACGGAAGCGGAATGGGAGCGCGCCGCCCGGGGCCATCGCGAGCAAAAACAATTTCCCTGGGGCGATGAAGCGCCGCAATCTCTTCCTGATTATGAAAAGCGCTGGCTGAAGGGCCCTGAGCCGGTTGCGCTTTACACGACCAGAGCATTCGGCTTGTACGATATCTGCGAGAACGTCCACGAATGGTGCAGCGACTGGTACGATCCCGGCTATTATGCAATCTCTGCGGAGCGTAATCCGCAGGGTCCGGAGCAGGGACAGCGCAAAGCTTCGCGCGGCGGATCGTGGCGGCATCAGGTCAAGGTTGCGCGCTGTTCGGCCCGATCGAGCATTCCGCCGGAGTTCCGGTACGCCGATTACGGGTTCAGAGTGGCCTGCGACAATGGGCCGCCGAGAAATTGAGTGATTGTGGAATTCAGTAATTTGAAAGCTGGAAACTGGAATCGGAGTGAACCTCCAACTACCAAATTACTCAATTACAAAATTTCTCAATTTCCAAGCTCTTCAACTCTCATGTTTCGCGACGATCTTCTTCTCCACAAACGCATTCTGATTACCGGTGGCGGCACTGGACTGGGCAAGGGCATGGCGCAACGCTTTCTGGAACTCGGAGCCGAAGTCTACATCTGCGGACGCCGCGAAGAAGTGCTGAAGCAGACCGCCGCCGAGCTTTCCGCCGCAACGGAAGGAAAAATCGACATTCTTCAGTGCGACGTGCGCAAGCTCGAAGAAGTCGAAGCTATGACCGACTTCATCTGGGAAACCGCGCCGCTCGACATTCTCGTCAACAATGCTGCCGGCAACTTCATCGCCCGTACGGAAGAGCTCTCACCGCGAGCGTTCGAATCTGTGATCGGCATTGTCCTGATGGGCACGTTGCATTGCACCATGGCCTGCGGACGGCGCTGGCTGAAAGCCGGCAAGCACGGTACCGTGCTTAGTATCTCGGCGACTTATGCTCCGGTTGGCTCGGCCTACGTGGTGCCTTCCGCGATTTCGAAAGCCGGGGTCGAAGCCCTCACGCGCAGCCTTGCCGTCGAGTGGGGAGATCGCGGCATCCGTTTGAACGCCATCGCACCCGGACCGATTCCCACGCAGGGAGCTTTTTCTCGCGTGCTTCCGCGGCCCGATCTGGAAAAACTGGCGCTTGAGCGCAATCCTCTTCACCGCTTCGGAACCCTGGAGGAACTCGCCAATTTAGCGGCTTTTCTGGTGAGCGACAACTCCGGCTACATCAATGGCGAGGTTGTCCGCATGGATGGCGGCGAATTTCTACAGGGAGCAGGCGAGTTCAGCAGTCTGGGCCGCGTTTTGACTGAGAAAGATTGGGAATCTCTCAAGCCCCGCAAGAAAAACTAACCGCGCGCTGCAGCACTTGTTTTGTAGGATTAGTCAGAAAACCTAGCCACGATGGCGCTCCGGCAGCACCAGCCACTTCAGCATCATGTTGACCAGGCTCAAAACAATCGCGCCCACGAACGCGGCAAGGAATCCGTGCACCTGAAAGCCCGGCACCAGCACGGAGGCGAGCTTGAGCATCAGCGCGTTGATCACGAACCAGAACAATCCCAGTGTCACCAAGGTCAGAGGGAAAGTAAGGATCTTCAGCAACAGGCCAATGGTCGCATTGACGAAGCCGATCGCCAATGCCGCGATCAAGGCCGCCAATGGACCGCTTACAGAAATCCCCGGCACCACGCGCGCGACGATCCACACCGCGATGCCGCTCAGTACCCAGCTAACCAGCAGGCGCATCGGTTTTGCCTCCGCATAAGGGCACAAATTCGCAGAACAGAATATATACCAGCGGCAAACCAGCTGTCCCGCGGTCATACCGGTTCGAAAAAATTAATTTGCCATTCGCCGTCCCGGCCGCCCCTTACGGTACACTACGCAATTCCAATTCGCTCTCAGGAGAAACTCCGAATGCCCGAAGCTGCACTGACCGGCGCCGACTTCAAAAAACAACTGCGCTCCGGTATGCCCAAGATGGGTTTGTTCCTCAATGCTCACAGTCCCACGGTTGCCGAGCAGCTGGCCTACAGCGGTTACGACTGGCTGCTGGTCGATACGCAGCACGGCCCCATGGGGTACGAGAAGCTTTCCGCGATGTTGAGCGGCATCTCGAACGGAGGCGCCAAGTCGCTGGTTCGCGTCGGCGGATACGACGATCGCCCGGGCATCCAGCAGGCGCTCGATATGGGCGCCGACGGCGTTCTCATTCCTTATATCAACACTGCCGAAGAAGCGCGACAGGCCGTCAGTTGCGCGAAGTATCCAACAGTCGGCACCCGGTCCGTATATTTTCCTCAGCGCAGCATGGATAAAGCCGGACTGCTGGGATACGCCGGAACCTGGAACAATGAAGGCATCGTCGCGCTGCAGGTGGAAACAGCATCGTGCATCGAAAACATCGCCGAGATTGCTGCGATCCCGGGCGTCGATATTCTCTTCCTCGGCCAAAATGATCTGTGCATGTCGATGGGCCTGTACAACAAATATGAATTTCCCCACATGTACACTTCGCCCGAACTCGACGCCGCCACCAAGAAGCTGATCGAGCACGCTCGCAAGAACAGCGTGATTCTTGGCCTGTTCTTGTTTGGCACGTCACGCGTGGGCGAGTTTTTGGAAAAAGGCTTTACGTTCATCAGCATTGGCAACGATCTTCATCACGTGCTCACGCAGGCCGGGGCCTACGTAGCCGACATGGAAAAAATCGCGCAGGAAAAGGGCAAATCCTGGAAGCGCCGGCCGACTGCGCTATTCTGAAGTTAGGGCGAGATTCCACCCGCTGCGCGGCCAGGTGTAAGCTAATTCCCAGCGCCGCAAAGGGAGGAGCTTATGCGCCGCCGCGATTTCCTCATCGCCTCCGCCACCGGATTGAGCGCAGCTTGGGTCGGAGCGACCCGCCTTGGAGCAAAGCTTGGGGCGATTGCGGCGCCGGGTTCGTCTTCCGCGTGGCTTTCGCTGCCGCCTCTGCCCACCAGGTTCGGCGCAGCCGACACAATAACTCTGGGCCACACCGGGATTCAGACCAGCCGCCTCGCCATGGGCACCGGCACAGTCGGTTACGATCATCACTCGCATCAGACGGCGCTTGGTATAAAGGGTCTCTCCGACCTTCTACTTAACGGATACGATCACGGTCTGCGTTTCTTCGATGCGGCAGACTCTTATGGAAGCCATCCTCATGTCGCCGAGGCCCTGAAGCATGTGCCGCGCGATAAAGTCACGGTTCTGACCAAGACCTGGGCGCGCGATCCGGCCACGGCCCGGGCCGATCTCGACCGCTTTCGCCGCGAGCTTGGCACCGACTATCTTGATATATGCCTGATGCACTGCCTCACCGAGGCCGACTGGACCGATCGCTTCCGCCGCGTGATGGACGTTTTTTCCGAAGCCAAAGAGAAGGGCATCATTCGCGCCCATGGCTGCTCCTGCCACAGCATTGAGGCGCTGCGGGCAGCAGCGAAATCGCCCTGGGTGGAAATCGATCTTGCCCGCATCAATCCCGTCGGCTCGCATATGGATGCCGATCCCCAAACTGTCCTTGCGGTCCTGCGGGAAATGAAGGCTTCGGGGAAAGGGGTGGTGGGTATGAAGATTCTCGGCCAGGGAGATCTGTCCAACCGCCAATCGGAAGCCCTACGCTATGCCCTGTCGCTGGGCGTGCTCGATGCCTTCACCATCGGCGCCGAAGGCAAGGCGCAGCAGGAAGACCTGATCCGCCGGATTGCGGCAGCGTAGTTGCTAACGCCAATGGCCGACGTCATGGTGTTGCCCGGAATTCTGAGATGGCCTCGATACATCCAACAATATTTGCGTTGAACTGCTCCAAGTCCCCGGCAGGGATCCAATATTCCTGGTGGGATGCGTTACCCACGACGCGGATCTTATATTGACGGAGGAACTCCGTTTTTACCCGAAATCGAAGCACATAGCCCACAAACCCGGAAGCCTCGTCTCTTGTGTTCCATCCGTTTGCAATCTGAGTGGCATACTCCGCGTTGAGTACCGGATAGAAGAATGGCTGTTCCGGCAACCGCGGAGGAAACGCGCGAAAGCCCGATTCCCGCACCAAATCAAATTCTTTCCGCCCTACAGGGCGATAGAGCGTTGTTAGGGCCAAGGCGACTCTTCGAGAATACCGCACGCGCTGGAGGGTTGCGCGTCTCGGCAATCGTGTCACGCCAGCCACGGCGTGTGGCTCGAGTCACAGTCATCGGCTGCCGCAAGCGTTCTAACCCCAGCAAAATCAATGGCGCCATCTCTGGCCTGCTTTGTGCACTCTTTTCAGCGCTGCTCAGCAGCAGGAGGTGACCAAACATGGCCCGTTTCCATTTCAATGCAGTTCGCAAGATCGCATCCACGCACGACTCGGTCGCGTGGGGCAAGATCAACACGTACACCAAGAATTTGCGAGGCAGCGGCGAGGCGCTCCTGTTCGCCGCAGTCCTGATTGTTTGCTCGCTGGCTGTCGGATGCTCCAGCGATAAACCTAAACCAGCAAATACAACCAGTCCGGCGCAGGTCGCGGAGAACACCATGCCGGCAGCCACTCCAAGCGTGCCCGCTTCTCTGGTGCAAGCCGAAACTCCGAAGCCAGTGCATAAGCGAATCGTGCACCGTCGGCCGCCGACTCTTAGCTATGCCGACAAGAGTTCCGGCGTTTCGTTCGAGTATCCGCGCCGCTACGATCTGATGACCGGCGACGACGCCGGCAAGCTCGTCTCTTCCATCCCGCTGCCCATGAACTTTGTGCAGCCCGGCGGAGTCGCGCTGGCCGCCGTGGAGTTGCCCGGCAGAGTCTACAATGCCAACGATCTGGCTGCGGCCTTCTTCAATGTGAGCGTCAACAAGAATCTTACCGCGGAGCAGTGCGGCGAATTTTTGCCGCCGGGGCAGCCTGAGCCCGCCTCTTCTCAAGCTAACCCTGCCTCGCCTGAAGCGAATCCCTCGGCGCAGCCGGTGAATTCAGCGACGGCGAGCGATTCCTCCACCCCGGCGGAGCCTCCCGCCCAAACCGTCGCGCAGACTTCGAAGCTGATTCTCGGCGACCTGGAGCTTGCGGGAACTGAGGCTGTGACGGGCGAGGGCACTCGGCAGAGCGACGCCAAGTACTTCCATGTTTTCCAGAACGGCGCCTGTTACGAATTCGCGGTGAACGTGACTACCTCCGCGCCCGACAGCCAGCTGGTGATGAAACACGTGGATCGCGAAAAGGCCTTCCAGCAGCTGGAAAAAATCCTGGCGACGGTAAAGATCGGGCCGGTCGCAACCCCTGAAGTGGCCGCGACCGCACCTACAACCCCGGTAGCGACACCCGCTTCACCAGCCCAGTAGGTTTGCATGAACGCGAACTTTGCTGAATGGAGCCGGTTACGATTTCGTAGCCGGCTCTTCCATTCACGATGCGTGCGAGTCTGATATTGTGCGTCCGGTCACTGCAACCTAACTCTTCCCGCGCGATGATTCTGGCGATACCATAATTCTAAAGACAATCCATCTTTGCGCCGCCCAGGCCACGCCCGCCGCAGCGCTGAGTAAAGGAGGCTCCCATGCCACTCAGCAAGCTCAGAGAATTTCTCGATCAAAACAACGTCAAGTATCTTGTCATCTCGCATTCCGTTGCCTATACCGCACAGGGAGTCGCCGCATCGGCTCACGTCAAAGGCAAGGAGCTGGCCAAGACGGTCATTGTGAAGCTCTACGATGAGTTGGCCATGGCGGTTGTTCCCGCTTCCTTCCATGTGGACCTGATCGCACTGCGCGCCGCGGCTCAAGCACCCACGGCTGTGCTGGCAAGCGAGACGGAGTTCCGTGATCGCTTTCCCGACTGCGAGTTGGGGTCCATGCCGCCATTCGGCAATCTCTATGGCATGGCGGTTTACGCCGACGAGACGCTCGCCCGCGATGAGGAGATCGCTTTCAATGCTGGTTTGCATCGGGAGCTGGTTCGCATGGCATGGAAGGATTTTGAAGCGCTGGTGCGGCCTGTGATCGTGCCTTTGGCCGCCGGCAGAGCGCCCACGAAGGCGGCGTGAGTTTCAGATTCTTATCCCGGTTCATGATGCGGGCAAGATGCCAGATGGGAGTTTAAGCACGGGGCCATCTCTCTTTTAAGCCTTTCGGCATCCTCGCGGCTATAATTCTGCAAATTCTCCGCGTGACCACACCAGACCACGAACGACGCCACTGCTCGCGGCTCAAACTTCGCGTGCCAGTCGAAGTGCTGGCCGAGGGCAGCGATTCGCCCATCCGTGGCGCGACCACCGACATAAGTCTGAGCGGCTGCTACATCGAGACGATTTTTCCTTTTCCCGTCGGAGCCAATCTCGAGCTCAAGCTGCAGATCGACGGCACGCTGCTGGTGCTTGCAACTGTAGTCACGTGCGACCCACAGGTCGGTAACGGCATTCAGTTCAACAAAATGCTGCCCGAAGATCTCGATGAACTGCGCGCGTTTCTGGAGACCGCCGAAAAAGAGGCATCAGGGGGAGAAGAGAAGGCGTAAGTCGGTTGCCCGATGGCTGCCTGCCCCTCAACCCAGAGGATTGCAACCGGTTGCAACCGGCTGCGCATGATAGCCCGTTCTGGCTATTACCCCTGGGTGTTTGTGCCATTGTCACTGGCTTGAACATGCTCCAAGCTAGGCGTGTCTGGCACTTGACCCTAGCCGGAGCAGCAACCTTGGCCCAGCGCCCTCAACTCGATCCCAACGAGAAGAATTGGGTACGTTCCGCTTTAGCCCAAAAACAGCCGCGACGGCTGTTGGCCGCATTGATTCTTCTCCTGGTTGCGCTGACCCTTGTAGTCATTAAGGATCGCGAGTTCTGGTTCGGCCCTGACGAGTCTGCAGAAGCCGAATCACCAGTTCAGCCGGTCAGTGCGCCTTCTGCGAAGCCCGCTGAAAATCCGACTTCCGCTCCTGCCGCCAGCGCAGCGGCCACGGCAGCGCCGGCAGCTCCTGTCAAGAAGGTCACGGCCAAGGCCGCCGCGGAAAAAAGTCCCGCCGCGACATCGGCCCCGGCGAACGCGAGTATCGTTGCAAGCAACCGCACCGTCCTGCCGCCTCTGGCGGTAGAGGTCATTGCTGGCGACTCGCACCGTGCGGTCCGCCCAGGCAGCAACGCCATCAAGGTTGAGATTCCGGGCTCCGGTAACAATTCCACCACGGTTTCGGCGGGATCTGGCCCGGCCACAAACCTCGCCGAACTCCAGCGGATTTCGCCGGGCATTGCTACCACCATTGACCAGGCGGGAAACGCATATCCCTTGCTGGCACAGCGGGCCCGAGTGGAAGGATCAGTGGTGCTGGAAGCGCTTATCGGCGCCGACGGCGTCATCCGGAATCTTCGCGTTCTAAGCGGACCGTCCATCCTCGCTCCTGCCGCGCAGGAAGCGGTACGTCAGTGGCGCTTCCGGCCTTACTTACAAAACGGCCAACCGGTCGAGACCAGAGCCAACATCACAGTTAACTTCACCATTAAGGTCGCCGACTCTTCCAAAATCAGCTAACGATTCGTTCGAAGTCAGGCGAGTCTCCCTGGGGCACCGGCCTGTTCCTGCCGGGTGTTTGCGCGATAAGACTTACGGCCAGAAAAACGAGCCTGCCAGCCTTTCGGATTGGGGCCAAAAAGGCAGGCAGGCTCAGTGTTGCACCCGATGAGGCTGCGTCGTAGACCTCATCCGGAAACTCCCCTACTCCAAACCTAATCGCCGGATCCGCACCTGCAGATGCCATGGCCGCTGCCAGTCAACTGGATGGCGGAACACTCTCTCTGCAGGCGCGTCTGTTCCGTTCCGCTGAACGTAGCGTCCTGGGATGCCGTTTCCGTTACGTCAAAGTTCCCGTTCTGTACGTGCGTGGTCCAGGAACGAATCGCCGGCGTTGGATACAGCTTGGCGGCGCTTGGTCCTGTGGTCGAGACGATCTTGATCAGCCCGGTTTGCAGGGTGACCCCGGTGAGCGGATTGCCCGTCAGGTCCGAGTTAACGGAGAGCGTACGCAGGCCGTCCGGGCTGAGGTAGCATTCGCAGCACTCGGTGAGCTCCTGCTGGGGATCGAACACATAGATGGCAGCCCAGACATTGCCACCGTTGGTTCCGGGGTTGGTCAGGCGCAGGGTTCCGTCCGGAGCACCGGCGGTGTTGGCGTTGGAGAAATAATCCACCTTCAGCGTGTCCGCTGGAGGCGGAGTTGTTGACGCCCACCCGGAACCGACGCAAAGGGCGAGGGTCAACAGGCAGACTACTAGCGAAGTGGTTCGGCTCATTGTTGTCCTCCTTAGATTTTGGGGGAGCAGGCGACCAGTGCGGGTGTTGGCGAGCTACAGTTTCCTGTGCGTACCCCCTGCACTCACCTGAATCTGTGCTACGCTTTCACCCCGGGGACTTGCGTCCGTGCGCCGCACCGGTCGCCCTGAGGCTGGCCATCTTCCCCTGATGCGGCGTGAAATGTCTTGAACGTCAGAATGAAATCTTCTGAAAGACCCCTATGGGTAATGGAATCAAAAGGTTCTATGAATTTGGCCCGTACCGGGTCGACCCCGGCCGGGATCTTCTTCTACGTGCAGATCAACCGATTCCTCTGACCGCCAAAGCATTCCAGACTCTGCTCGTGCTTGTGGAAAACAGCGAACAGGTGATGTCCAAGGAACAGCTGATGAGAATCCTGTGGCCAAACACCTTCGTGGAGGAGTCAAATCTCACCAAACACATTTCCATGGTCCGCAAGGCGCTGGGACAGAAGGCGCAGGACCATGGTTACATTCTTACGGTTCCGGGGGTGGGATATCGCTTCGCGGAAAGCGTACGGGTGATACTGGGAGCCGACGCCTCTCTCCCTGTGGAAAATGCGGGTAGGTCCGTCTTGAATGTAGAAGGCGCACCCGTTGTGTCCCCGCGCCGGACGGCTCTGCCTCGAATTGCGATTCTGGCGGTTCTGTTGATCGCTGCCGCGATCACTTCCAGCTTTTATCTTTATCACAGCCTCCGGTCACTGGAGCCATTGACGGAAAAGGACACCGTGCTGCTGGTGGACTTCCTCAATACGACCGACGATCCCGTTTTCGATGACGCGCTCAAGCAGGCCCTGAGCGTTTCACTGAATCAGTCTCCCTTTCTCAACGTGCTTTCCGAAAACAAAGTCGCTGCCACGCTGCGCATGATGGCCCAGCCGGAAGGCAAACCCCTGACTCCCGAGTTGACCCGCGAACTGTGCCAGCGGGCTGGCAGCGCGGCTTATATCGCAGGCTCAATCGCGAATCTCGGAAATCAATACGTTGTGGGACTGAAAGCCATCAATTGCGCGAATGGCGACACCCTGGCGCAGGAGCAAGCAACCGCGACCGGCAAGGAAAAGGTATTGGATGCGCTAGGCGTGGCCGCGGCAAGACTCCGCGGCGAGCTTGGCGAGTCGCTGGCCACGGTGCAAAGGTTCGATGTGCCCCTGCAGCAGGCAACCACACCGTCGCTGGACGCTCTTCGCGCCTACAGCCTGGGGCGCAAGGAAGCGCGGGAGCAGGGGCCGCGCGTGGCCCTTCCTTACGACGAACAGGCCATCCAGATCGATCCTCGCTTCGCCATGGGCTACTTTGCCGTGGGTTACGACTACTTCATTCTGGGAGAGACAGGCGAAGCCAGTGAATACTTTGCCAAGGCCTTCCAGCTCGGCAACCAGGTGAGCGAGCGCGAAAAGCTCACGATCGCCGCCGCTTATTATCAAAGCGTCACGGGCGAACTGGACAAGGCGATTCAGACCTACGGGGAGCAGATTGCCAGCTATCCTCGCGATTACCGCGCCCATCTCGACCTGGCGATTGCGTACGGGCAGCTCGGACGCTATGAAGACGCGGTTGCCGCGGTCCGCGAAGCCGTTCAATTGGCGCCCGACGAAGTCGCCTCCTATGGAGTTCTCGGCTATGATCTCCTCGCTTTGCAGCGCACCGAGGAAGCCGGGCAGGCCGCCGGACAAGCTCAGGCCAGAAAGCTGGACGATTTCGTTCTTCGCCAGGTTCTCTACGCAATTGCATTTCTTAAAAACGACGCCTCCGGCATGGCAGCGCAGGCGGCCTGGTTTACCGGAAAGTCTGCGGTGGAAAACTCCGGCCTCTCGATGGAGTCCGACAGTGCGGCTTACAACGGGAACCTTCGAAGAGCGCGCGAGTTAACCAGCCAGTCGGTCGAGTCGGCGCTGCGCAGCGGCCACCGCGAGAGTGCCGCTGTTTGGCGGGGCAATGCCGCGGTGCGCGAGGCCGCATTTGGTAACCCTGGAGAAGCGCGAAGGTACGCCGATGAGGCGCTCCAATTACTGCCCAACGGTCAAACTGTGCAGCTTGAAGCCGCGCTTGCGTTCTCCCTGGCAGGCGACCGCACGCGTTCCACTGAACTGGCCCAGGATCTGGATCGGCGCTTTCCCCTGGATACTCAAGTCCAATCGCTTTGGCTCCCTATGATCCACGCCCAGATCGCCCTGACCGAGGGTGATCCAGCCGCATCGCTCGATCTGCTCCACACCGGCTCGTCGCTGGATTTGGCTGCGGTTCAGTTCCTCACCGACGTCTCTTGTTTGTACCCGGTCTACGTGCGAGGCGAGGCGTACTTGGCGCAGGGCAATGGAAATGCCGCTGCGCTCGAGTTTGAAAAGATCGTCGATCACAGCGGCATCGTTTGGAACTGCTGGACCGGGGCTCTCGCACACCTTGGCCTGGCCCGGGCTTACGCCCTGGAAGCAGGCAAGCGCTCGAGTGAAAAAGCTCGGGCACCGGCCGATGCCGGATCAGGCTCGACCGAGGCCACGGAAAAAGCCCGAGCCGCCTACCAGGAGTTCTTCCTGCTTTGGAAAAACGCCGACCCCGATATCCCCCTCCTCAAACAGGCTCAGGCCGAGTACGCCAGGCTGCGCTAGCGCGATGCCGTGCTACGCTGTTGTGCCCACGCTGCGAATGCATTCCTGCAATACGTCGAGAGCGACATCGGCTTGGTCCCGGCTGACGATCAATGGCGGGCAGATGCGGATCGTGCTCGGCCCGCAGCCCAGGAACAGCACGCCGCGCTCGAATGCCATTTCCACGATACGGTCGCGCTCGGCAGCGGCGTATTCCTTTGTGGCTTTGTCTTTCACGATCTCGACGCCGATCATCAGACCCCGACCGCGCACATTGCCCACCAGCCTCAGCTGTGAGGGCCAGTCAGCCATGCGCTTGAGCATGTGGTCTCCCACCTCTGCCGCGTTCTTCACCAGATGTTCCTGCTCGATTACGTCTAGCGTAGCCAGCGCTGCCGCCACGGCCACGGGATTTCCGCCAAATGTGGATGCGTGGGAGCCTGGCACCCAGTCCATGACGTCGGCGCGGGTAAGCGTCACACCCAGAGGCATGCCGGAGGCGATACCCTTCGCCATACAGACGATATCGGGCTGCACGCCGGTATGCTCGATCGCCCACCATTTTCCTGTTCGGCCGATGCCGCTCTGCACCTCATCCACG
This sequence comes from Candidatus Aquilonibacter sp., assembly GCA_035523915.1. GTDB lineage: Bacteria > Acidobacteriota > Terriglobia > Terriglobales > Acidobacteriaceae > Sulfotelmatobacter. Next base: position 34,240 of record DATKPV010000107.1, read on the forward strand.
ACCAGCAGAATGCCGTGCCGATCACAGATGCGCCGTAGTTCCTGCATAAAGACTGTCGGTGCCACCACGTAACCGCCTTCGCCCTGCACCGGCTCGACGAAGATGGCGGCCACTTCTTCCGGAGGAAGCGTAGTTTTGAAAAGCTTTTCCTCGATGAAGCGCGCGCAGCCGAGGGCAAACTTGTCGGCTTCCTGTGGCCCTCCCACACATCCGCGGTAAATATCGGGATAGCGGACGTGAGTCACGCCCGGGACCAGCGGCGCAAAGCGCCGCCGCTGCTGCGGCTTCGACGCCGTCAGGGAAAGCGCGCCCATGGTGCGTCCATGAAATGCGCCATAGAACGCGATTACGTTCTGGCGCTTCGTGTGATAGCGAGCGAGTTTCAGCGCGCACTCGATTGCCTCCGCCCCCGAGTTGCCGTAGTAAATGCGATGCGGCCCGGGCATGGGCGCGATGCTGGAAAGGCGGTCCGCCAGTTGCACCATGTTCTCGTAGTAGAAGTCGGTGCCCGACATGTGAATCAACTCGCCCGCTTGTTTCTGAATCGCATCGACCACCCTCGGATGGCAATGGCCGGTAGAAACGACCGCGATACCGGCGGAAAAATCAAAGAACTCATTTCCGTCCACATCGGTCACGACGATCCCCCGGCCGCTCTTGGCGACCATCGGATAAGAACGGGTGTAGGAGGGCGAAATCAACTTCTGGTCCGCTGCCAGCACGCGTTTGGCATTCGGACCGGGCAGGCCGGTTTTGATCTTCGGTCCAGCGCCGACGTGGTCGGGAGCGGTCAGGGTCTTGGTGGTCATAGCATCCTCCGTAAGCGGCTGTCCGTTGCCAGCCGCCGGTTGTGAAATCGTGCCTCTGCATGCGCGGCTCTGGTTCGAGCGCGCAGAGATTTGAGACATTCAGGTGAGGATGAATTAGTCGCTACCGAAGAGACTGGGGCGCAAGCGGGAAGGCAGATTCGCCCGATAGCGTCGCGGACACACCAGACAGTGCAGCCAGCATTCGGGCAGATGCGAATTGGGACGATTGCGCAGCATCCGGGCACATATTCCGCACACCATTATATCGCGGCAGTCAGGGCAAAGATATTACCTTTGGTCACTCGTCGGGGCTTTGCAAAGGTCACTGCCTCGATACTTTGCGCATCGGAACGCAACGTTTTGCGTCTGATATGGTTTAGCTTTCGCCGCCGAAATGCCTGACATACAGCGCCCAAGCCGGTGGATGGTGATCGTAGCCTTCGGGCTGGTGTATTTGCTATGGGGCTCGACCTACCTTGCTATCGATATCGCGGTGCAAACCATTCCCCCGCCGATGATGTGCGCCACCCGGTTTTTCATCGCCGGCGTTGTGATGCTCGCCGCATGCGCGGCCACCGGGCGCAAGATTCTGTATTCCCCGCGCCAGATCGCGCTGGCCGCGGCGGTGGGTTTGCTCTTGCTGATGGGAGGCAATCTAACGCTCTCCTACGCGGAGTTGTCCGTTCCGTCGGGGCTGGCAGCTCTGATCATCGCCGTCATACCTCTCTGGTTCCTGGTACTGGATTCGCTGCTGCTTGGCGATCACCACATCTCCGGACGAGGCAAGGCCGGGCTGGCGCTGGGAATCGTAGGGCTGTTTGTACTTTTTTATCCGGAATTGCTTTCCGAAACCGCCCTGGGCCGCCGCGAGTTGTGGGCATCGCTGAGCCTGATCGGAGGGTCCTTCAGTTGGGCATTGGGATCCGTGCTCTCGAAACGCTGGCTGCAGGGCATGGATGTATTCAGCGCCACCGGGTGGCAGATAGCGGCCGCCGGCGTGGGCAACTTTCTCTTCGCCTTGCTTGTGGGAGATTTTTCCCGTGCGGGCTGGACAACCCGTAGCGTGGCTGCAGTGATGTATCTGGTGGTGTGCGGTTCATGGATCGGCTACACGGCGTATATCTGGCTGCTCAAGCACGTGCCCACTTCGAAGGTTTCGACATACGCCTATGTGAATCCAGTGGTCGCAGTCTTTCTTGGATGGCTGATCCTGCACGAGCGCGTCGATCGTTTCATCGTGGTGGGTAGTGTGATCGTTGTGCTCTCGGTGATTCTGGTAACCAGCGCGACCGTCAAAGGAAAGACCGCGTCCGAGGAACTGCCGGCGGTAGAAACCACGGGAGACTGAACCGCCTTGCGACCGGCAAAAAGTTGGCGCTATTTCCTTGCTTGCTCCTGTTTCTCATCTTGATTCACCGCATCTACGGCATGCTCGCCGATGGCAAAAGTTTGCCGGCTTGCGCCCGTTGATTGGAAAGTGACGCGCGCCGGTTCGCGCTGCCAGCCGGGCGCGGGGCAGGCGGAATCAGGAGCGGCATCGGCGGAGATCTGACTCCCCAGCGGTTTCTTCAACACCGCTTTTCGGTGTCCGAGTTGGGCGACGATGGCGTAGAGTTTCTTGCCGTCGTCGGAAAGGCCGCAATAAGCAGCATAGTCGCGATACCAGCTGGCAACAGAATAAAGCGCGTCAAACTCGGGGAGGTTCACCTGTGAGACATGTCCCGTGGTCCGGTCCACAAGCAGCCAGCCGCCGCGTTGCCATTGCCAGTGTGGTGGAGAATTAGATTCTGCGGGAAGACTGTCATTTACACGAAAGGCGCGGCGAACGACCAGCAATCGTTCGGTTACTTCATGCGCAGGGCCGAGAGTATATTCCTTGACCCGTCCATCCACCAGAAGAGCTCGAACTTTCAGCGCGACTGGTTTGTTGTCCGGTTGACCCGGAATCCACGGCACGGTCATCCAATTGCCGAAAGCGACCGCGTGCGGTTGCGATGCGGCCCGGCACGTACTTGCCAGCAGTGCCGGCAGCACAAATGACAGCAGAATTTTCTTTGGCATCTGAGTCATGCGCCGAGGTTAAGCACCCGGCTTGTTTGCTGGCAAGGTCGTTGGTCACAAATCTCAAACCGGGAATTCTGAAATGGAACTCCATGCCTGCGATACAGAGGTGCCGAGGGCGATACGGCCGACGATTTCCTGCCTGAATTTGCAGTAAAATAATGATGCGGCTGCGCCATGAGTTCGCCCTTCGATGTCCGTAGTTTTTCGCGCAGTGGCAACCGGACAACTTCCTCGTCCGATCTAACCTCTTATCAAGAGATGATCGAGTTATCGCCCCGGCGGCGCATTCCGCGCATTCTGGTCGTGGATGACCAGCCCAGCATCGCCGGGCTGATGAGCCAGCTGCTCACCATGCGCGGTTACGAGGTTGTGACGGCGTCGAACGCCGCCGAGGCAGAAGATGAGCTTCGGCGTCAACCGCCCGATCTTATCCTCTCCGACGTCTTGATGCCTGGAAAATCGGGCTACGAGTTCTGCCGCGAGTGCAAGGAAAACCCCGCTACCCGGCTGATTCCCTTCGTGCTTATCACTGGATTGAGCGACAGCGCGGATAAGCTCCGCGGGATCGAGGCAGGAGCCGACGATTTTCTGAACAAACCAGTTTTGGCTGAAGAGCTCTCTGCCCGGGTGAAATCGCTGTTACGGCTGAAGGAATTCACCGACGAGCTGGAGACGGCCGATTCCGTGCTTTGCACGTTAGGGCTAATCGTCGAGAGCCGCGATCCTTACACCGAAGGTCATTGTGAGCGGCTGGCGCTGCACGCCGTAGAGTTAGGGCGGCACCTGGGCCTGGACGAAGATTCTCTGGTTGCCCTGCGCCGTGGAGGGTACCTTCACGATCTCGGCAAGATTGCTGTGCCCGATGAGATTCTCAAGAAGGGCACGAACCTTTCTTCTGATGAATGGAAGATTATGAAGCAGCATCCCCTCAACGGCGAGAACATTTGCAAGCCGCTGAAATCGCTTCGCCTGGTTCTGCCTATCATCCGCCACCATCACGAACATTCCGATGGTTCGGGCTACCCGGACGGCCTGCACACCGGTGAAATCCCGCTTCTGCCGAGGGTGTTACAGGTGGTGGACGTCTACGATGCTCTCACTACTGCTCGCCCCTACAAGCCCGCCCTGTCTCACGAGCAGGCGGCTCAGACCATGCGCGATGAGGCTCGCGCCGGCCTGTGGGACATCCAACTGGTGCACGAATTCTTCGACATGCTGCAAGAGAAGCGCCACGTGGCGTGAATCGCTCCGTCAAACACTTGGTGCCATCGAAGGGACTCGAACCCCCACACCGTTGCCGGTACATGGACCTGAACCATGCGCGTCTGCCAATTCCGCCACGATGGCTAGTGGACTCATTCGCAGCAGGCTCGCGGCCCGCTGTCAGGAAGGCTTACCTGCTTATTTTAACCTGCGTCTCGAAGCTGTCAAACGCAGGCCTGAGGCGCACCGCGGACCGGGCGAATCGTCTCCTTTCCTCCCGCGATTACTCCAGCTTTGCCGACATGGTGATCTTGGCGTTCAGCACCTTGGACACCGGGCATCCTTTTTCTGCGGCTTCGGCATACTTCTGAAAGGTAGCGGCATCCGCGCCCGGAACTTTCCCCACCACGTCGATGTGGCTGGCCGTGATGGTCCAGCCTGAATCCAGCTTCTCCATCGTCAGAGTTACGTTGGTATTGATGCTGGTTGGAGTCAGATTCGCGCCGCCCAGTTGAGCCGACAGCGCCATGGAAAAGCATCCGGCGTGGGCGGCCGCGATCAACTCCTCGGGATTCGTCCCCGGAGTGTTTTCAAATCTCGTGGTGAAGGAAAATGGCGTTTCCTTCAGCACTCCGCTGGCCGAGGAAATCATTCCTTTGCCATCCTTGAGTCCGCCCTTCCATACTGCGCTCGCCTTGCGTTGCATTTGCATCGATTTCTCCCTGATGAATGGAAATGAAACCCCGCACCATTGTAGATGGAGTGAGCGGCAAGAGAACTTTCCGCTTTCCACAGCCGCATTTCGGCTAGAATGGTTCACTCAGAAGAGGATCTGCTCATCCTCTAGCCACTGAAGCTTCTACGCCTTCCCCCAGGAGGTAGTTGGATGTACCGGCCGAATTCCAGTTCCTTGGCGGATAGTCATCCGTTCGTCGATGTCCAGTCCCAGATCCGAGGCCTTTCCCAGGATTTAGCCACTTCTTTCAACACCGCCAACTACGATCAGGTTGCGGCGCTGTTTGCGCCGGACGGAGTTTTCATGGCTCCAAACCATGAGCCCGCGCAGGGGCCCAAGGCCGTCGAACGGCTGATGCGGCAAATCGGCGAGAACGGATATGAAGGCCTGCGCGTGGAGACGTTGCGCGTGGAGACATCCGCCGATATGGCCATGGAGATCGGTCGCTATACCGTGGCCATCCGCCAGCCCGACGGTACCACCGTCGCCGACCGCGGAAAGTGCCTGAAGGTCTGGCGGCGCCTGGGCGCCTGGCTCATCGTAGCCGACTGCTGGAGCAGCAACCT
>DATKPV010000108.1:0-14851 GCA_035523915.1 Candidatus Aquilonibacter sp.
TTGCCTGGATATTGAGAAACCAGTCGGCGTTGCGGCCAAAACCGCTCATCACCACAGCTTCCGGGCCGTCTGCCCGGTATTCCATGATCTCGAGGACGGTTTCATGACGGTGGCCGGTGCGGCGGCCCGTATGGATCAGAAGCAGGAAGCGCTTCCCGAGCATCCCGCCCAATCCCCAGCGGTAGAGATAAATCGGGGCGCGGAAAAAACGCCCCAGACGTTTCTTTCGTCGCATCGTCATTGTTCAGTGGAAGTAAACCGGTTGACCTCGATTCCGTGGTCCGACGGCGAATGAGTCCACCGGTTTTTTGCTCGCGGGAGGGCAATCTTGGTGCCAAGGTCCCCTGCCAGCACGTCGAGCGGTTGTTCTGTTTCTCCTAACCCTTTATCTTATAAGCGCCTAGGTGACCAAAAAATCCTGCTGAACGCCTATAATCTCTGCTCACGGTTCCCCCGACAACTCGTCTATTCCTTGCAGCCCGGATACGGCACAGGCGCCGGGCAAGCAGAGGACACGAAAAAACATGCCGGCCGATGCATGGGCAGTACCATTTGAGGTTGGCCAACGGACCCATTGGGTAGCGGGCGAGAGAGTGCAGAGAGTCGGCGGTAACCATGAGCCCATCACGCGGGGCCGCATGGCTGGTCAAGAACGCCGCATAGACGACACGATGCTTATCCGCGAGGCGCAACGCGGCAACCGCGCCGCCTTCGAGGAACTTGTGCGCAGCTATGACCAGGCGGTGTTGCGCCTGGCGCTGCATCTCACCGGCACCGAGCAGGACGCCCAGGACGTCTATCAGGACGCCTTTCTCAAGGCTTACAAGAACATCGGCAGCTTCCGCTTTGAGTGTTCCTTCTATACCTGGATTTATCGCATTGTGACCAACCTGTGCCTGGACCATTTGCGCAAGAAACAGGTTCGCAAGGAAGACGCGCCGGTGGTAAAAGATCCATCGGGCGGCGAGTATGATCTGCTCGATCAGGTGCCGGACGGGCGGGCAGGAGCGAATCCGGAGCGTGATCTGATGCGCCGTCAACTGGGGGCGCGTATTTCGGTGGCGCTCTCAAAGTTGACCCCGCGCGAGCGCATGGTGTTCGAGTTGAAGCATTACCACGGTTTGAAGCTGCGCACCGTGGGCGAGATTCTGCATACCACGGAAGAGACCGCCAAGAATACGCTGTTTCGGGCTACCCAGAAATTGCGCGGACAACTGGCGGATATGAGATGAAGGTGCCACGATGAAGTGTGAATGGGTGAGACAAAATATTGTGCTCCACGTCTACGGCGAACTGGCCGATGACGCCCGACACGAACTGGAGCAGCATGTGGCGCGTTGCGCCGAGTGTGCCGCCGAACTGCAGGCAGAACAGGACTTCCACGCTCTGCTCTCGCAGGAGCAAGCGGCCGAGCCCTCGCCCTCCCTGCTGGCCGCTTCGCGCATGCGCCTGCAGGAAGGGTTGGAAACCGCCCAGCAAGGCCGTTTCTGGCATCGGCTGGCTTTCGATCCTGCCAACTGGCTGCGGCAGGTGCGATTTTCACCCGCTCTGGCTTCTGCCATCCTGATTCTGGGGTTCGCCGCTGGAACTGGAACCGCGTATACACTTCTGAGCCACCCCGCTCCCGTTGCCAATCAGACATCAGCTCCACCGCCTGCTTCGGAAGCCTCCATCACCGGCATTCAGTCCATCACCCAGGATCCGGGGACAAATCAGATCAGCATCAAGTACAACACAGTTTCCACCCAGGAAGCGCAAGGTTCTCTGAACGATCAGCGTATCCAGCAGTTGCTCTTATATGCCGCGCGCAACAATTACAACTCGGGTGTGCGCATGGACTCGGTCGACCTTCTGACTCAGGAACCGAACGACCAGCAAGTCCGCGAAGCCCTGATCTACACCTTGCAGTATGATTCCAATCCCGGAGTGCGGTTAAAGTCTCTGACCGCCCTGGGTGCGTATGTGAAGAGCGATGTTCGCGTGCGCGATGCCGTGCTCTCTGCCTTGGTCAACGATTCCAACCAGGGCGTGCGCATCGAGGCATTGCGCCTGATTGAGCCCGTGAAGGCCGATGGCAGCGTACGCGGAGTGCTGATGACTCTGGCTGCCAAAGACCAGAGCACTTACATAAGATCTCAGGCCCGCACCATGCTGGCGCAGTTACCGGAAATCGATTAGTCAAAATGCCGCGAAAGCGGTTGGAAAATGGAAATGAGGTGTTTGTCTTGAAGCATCGGATACAACTCGTGGGCTTTGGCTGTGCGCTGGCCCTCCTTGTGCCGCTGGCACTGGCGCAGGAAGCGCACATCACGCGGCAGGACGGCGGCTGGCAGCAGGTGGTTTCAGGGACACTGGCCGGAGTGAAAAATCTGCGCGTGAAAGTGGATATGGGATCGCTGGTTATTCGGGGAGGCCAACAGCAGGATATCAATTATGTTGCTCATACTCTTTCTTATGCTCCCTCTGAACAGGATGCCCGCCGTCAGTTTGAATCGCTAAAGGTAACGGCATACGTAAAAGGAGACACGGCCTGGATCGTAGGGGACTGGCAGGGACACCCACCCCGGCGCTGCTCGGGCGAGTTCACTATTAACGTGCCCCGCGATATGGGTTGGATGAAACTGGAGACCGAAGGCGGCAATGTGGATGCGACCGGGATTGCCGGGCGCGTGGAAGCTGAGAGTGGCGGCGGCAGCGTGCATCTGGATGACATCGGCGGAGGGGTCAACGCCGAAACCGGCGGTGGATCCATTGAAGTGGGGACCATTAGCGGCGATATCGGGTTGCACACCGGAGGCGGCCCGATCGAAGTGCGCCACGCCAACGGCAAAGTAATCGCGGAGACCGGCGGCGGGAGCATCAGGATTCTTTCCGGAGCGCAGGGAGCCAGCATTGACACGGGCGGCGGCAGCATTGATGTCCGTCAATGCAACGGCAGAGTGAAGGCTTCCACCGGCGGCGGCAGCATCGACCTGGGCGATATCGGCGGTCCGGCCGAGATCGACACCGGGGGCGGCAGCATTCACCTCGCCTCGGCCAAGGGCTACGTTAAAGCCTCGACCGGCGGAGGCGGCATCGAACTCTACGGTGTGCCTTCTGCTCACGCGGAGACAGGGGCGGGCGGGATCATCGTGAAGTTGGTCAGTGCTGGAGGAGACCGTCACGATTCCGTGCTTGAAACCGCTGCGGGTGATATCACGGTTTACATCGCATCGGATGTTGCTGTCACGGTGCGGGCAAGCGTCGATCTGGGTAACGGGCATCGCATCGTTTCAGAGTTTCCTGATATTCACGTAACCAGCGAAGGCGGCCAATGGGGCCCGAAAACGCTGGCCGCTGAAGGCACTCTGAATGGGGGCGGCCCACTGCTGAAGGTACACACGACCACGGGCGACATCTATTTCAAGCACGCGAATCCCTGACAAGAGTGGAGACTGGGTGGCTCCGCTCGAGGAGCATGGCTATGCGCAAATACTTTCCGCTTACCAGCGTCGCGTTGTTGCCCCTTCTGTGGACGGTTTGCTATGCAGCGCAGTCATGGACGGTCGATCCACCCGCGACAGCTTGGGGATTCTCGAGCGAGGACTCGAGCACAGGGTCCTATCTCGGCGTAGACATCGCGGACATAGACGCGGACCGCGTCGCTGCCCTGAAGTTGAAGGAAGAAACCGGAGTCGAAGTGACGATGGTCGATCAGGATGCGCCCGCCGGCAAAGCAGGAATCAAAGAGCACGATGTCATTCTGAGCATGAATGGAACCAAGGTCGAAAGCAAGGCTGAGTTGCAGCGAATGATCCACGAGACTCCCCCTGGAAGAGTGATCACGCTGGGCATCAGCCGCGACGGGCAGCCCATTACCATCAAGGTCCAACTTGCAGACCGGCGCGCGGAATTCTCTCCATGGTTGAAGGATTTTCACATTGCGTTGCCTGGGGTACCGAATGTACCGGCGATTCCGGACATTGAGGTGCCTACGTTCGTGATGGTGCATTCCTCGGCGCGGAGCGGCCTGATGGTAGAAAACATCACGCCGCAGCTGGGCGACTACTTCGGCGCCAAGAACGGAAACGGCGTGCTGGTCCGTTCGGTGGAGAAAGGCAGCCGAGCTGAAAAAGCGGGTCTGCGCGCAGGAGATGTCATTGTAAAGGTCGGAGATCAGACGATTCACGACAGCAGCGATTTCAGCAGCGCTTTGCGCTCGCGAACCAGCGCATCGATCCCGATAGCCGTGATCCGTGACAAAAAGGAAATGATTCTGACCTTGACTTTGCCACCCCGCCACGAATCCGGAGACGTGATCCAGGAAAGCTCCGATGACGACGAAATTGGCGCAGCCACCGAGGCCCAGGTGGAGGCATGGGGCGATCAAATGGCCAAGCTCGAACCACAGATGAGGCTGGCGGCGCAGGCGGCGCAGAAAGCGGCAAGAGCCCAGTGCCAAGCCCTGCAGGATAAAGAGAAGCAATTGCGCGACCAGGCGCAAAAATTGGACGAGGAATACCGCCCGCAGATTCAGGAAGAGCTGCAGCGAGGCATGGAGAAGCTGCAGAACGAGATGCAGAAGTTACAGCGGGAGATGCGGGACGGTCTGGATATCTAGCCGGCCCGGCTCGGCCGCTCCTTTAGGAAGCGGCCGTGTTGCCTCGCGCCACCAGAGCAAACGAGACTCGGTTCCGTCCTGTCTGTTTGGCTGCGTAAAGCCCCCGGTCGGCAGCGCTGACCAGTTCATCGCGCGTGAACCCGTGCTCAGGAAAAGCGGCGGTTCCCGCGCTGATCGTGACCGTGCTGGGCACACCGGGAAACTGCCAGCTCTCCACCGTCCTGCGTAACTTTTCCGCCACGTTTAAGGCCTGCTCGGCGCCAGTTTGCGTCAGCAGAATGGCAAATTCCTCACCCCCATAGCGGCAGACTACGTCGATCTTACGAAGTTGCTGATGAAACAGGGACGACACCTGCCGAAGCACTTCGTCCCCCAGCAGATGGCCGAACTCGTCGTTCAAGCGCTTGAATTGATCGATATCCGCCATGATCAGGGCCATGCCGGTTCCGTAGCGGCGGGCCCGCTCAATTTCTTCCATGATGCGCAGTTCGAAGAATCGCCGGTTGAAAATGCCCGTGAGACCGTCCAGATAGGCAAGCTGCTTTACCCGCTCCACGTAGTGCGCATTCTGAATGGCGGTAGCACAGATGTCGGCAACCGATTCCAGCGACTGCAGGTCGCCCTGGCAGAAGGCATTTGGCTTCGCGCTATCCAGAGCCAGCACGCCCAGGGTCTGCCCGAAGGAGACCAACGGTATGCACATGCGCGAGGCGGATTCCGCGTAAAGCTTCGCGACGGTTGGGGCGTGGATCAGATCGGCGTCGGTGATGGTGACATTCGTAGCCAGAAGCCGGGCCCAGGGTTCTGCGCTGGCGGAAAACCGCCCACCCTCCGGAATCTGCAGCGTTAGTGTCCCGTGGTGCGCCCGCAAGACCAAGTCGTGATCTTCGCGCAAGAACAGAGATACATGAGAGACCTGAAACGCCTGCTGGATCAATCCACAGACCCGCACTAATAACTCCTCCAGATCCAGGACAGCCGTGGTTTGCTTGGCGATGGCATTGATGGCCTCCAGCTGCCGGGCGCGCTCTTGCTCCAGGGAATACAACCGCGCATTCTGCAGCGCCATGGAAGCCTGCGTGGAAAACAGGGTCAGCAGGTCGATCGTTTCCTTGTCGAAATGCTTCAGCCGGTCGCTCTGGCAATCGAGAACGCCCACGACCTGGTCGCGCACCATCAGCGGAATGGCTAGTTCGGAACGCGTGGATTTAGCCGAACAGAAATAGCGCTCATCTTTGCTGACGTCGGGAGAGTAGACCGGTTGTTTCTTGGCGGCCGCAACACCACTCAGGCCCTCGCCGATGTTCAAACGAACTTCATCTTGGCCGACGTCCCAGCCGATCTGCGATCGGACACACAACTGTTGTGTCTGCCGGTCAAGCAGCAGAATGGCGACGTTTCGCAAATGAAAATAGTCGTGCGCGATGGTCAGAATGCGCTGCAACACCTCGTCCAGATCAAAGGTGGAGAGCACGGCCTGGCCCGCGTCGTACAGAACCGCGACCCGGTTCATACGTGAGCAATGGTAAATTGAGAAGAGCAGTTACCCGAGGTTCCGAAAGTAACCGGAAGACCCGCACGTAAGCGGCCTTGCTCACTTCCACTTTCTGGCCGTGCGGATCAGGCCATAGGCGACCAGGCAAAACCAGAAATCGACAACTGCCCCCAGGTCGAGGTGGAAGGGGCGGTGGCGCGCCAGGGGCGGGAGGGATGGCGCCAGCAGAAAGTAGGCAACGTTCCCGAGGATGACGGCAAACAGAGCTTGAAGCAGATTGACGAGCACTGATGGTTTAGACACCAGCCCCCTTTCTGCAAGGCATGGCTGAATCAACCCCGTGGCTTTTCAAACTGCCCTGCCCTATCCCTGCTAACATCTTGTCGGCGCCTTTCAACATGTTAGAGCTTTCCACTCCGGTTCAATACGTCAAGGGAATTGGTCCAAAACTGGCCGCCATTCTGGCCACGAAGGGGATCTCGACCGTCGACGATCTGCTGCATTATCTGCCCTTTCGTTACGAAGACCGGCTGAACCCGCGGGGAATCGCCGAGCTGCGGCCGGGCGAAATGGCGACCGTGATCGGCGAAGTGCGGAACTCTGGGCTGTTTCGCACGCGGCGTATGCCGATCTTTCAACTAACGGTGGGCCAGGGCCGGGAGCGCCTGCGCTGCCTGTGGTTCCACGGCGCCTACCTGCAGGAGAAGTTCAAGCCCGGCCAGCTGATCGCGCTGTACGGCAAGGTGGAAGAGGATTCCCGCAGCCACGAGTTGCAAATCATTCAGCCGCAGTATGAGGTCTTGGGAGAGGCCATCGGAGACGAAGCGGACAAGGCCGCCGCCTCGCTTGAGGTTGGCCGGATCGTGCCGATCTACGAAGCGACCGGACAAGGCCGGCTGACCGCCCGCTGGTTTCGCCGGATTGTCCGCACCGCCCTCGACAACTTGACGCCTGATCTGACCGAACCAATTCCCGCTGCTGTGCGCTCACGGCTCGCTCTGGTTTCTCCCCGCGAGGCTTTGTGGAAAGTGCACTGGCCGGAAGCCGGCGAAAGCCTGCAAGACCTGCAATCATCGCGCAGTCCGGCTCACATTCGGCTGATTTTTGAGGAACTTTTCTTCGTCGAACTTGGCCTGGAGCTGAAACGCCGCCAGCAGAAGGCTGAGACAGGGATTGCATTTCAATTGGACGAGCGCGTGCGTCAGGCCATCAAGAAAATTCTGCCGTTTCATCCCACGGCCGCCCAGAAACGCGTGCTGAAGGAAATCGCCGACGACATGCAGAAGCCATCTCCAATGCGGCGCCTGCTGCAGGGCGATGTCGGGTCCGGCAAGACCATCGTCGGCTTCGAGGCAGCCATCATCGCCATCGAAAACGGCTGCCAGGTGGCGCTCATGGCGCCAACGGAAATTCTGGCGCAGCAACATTATTTCTCGGCGCGCCGAATTCTGGAAAATGCCGGGTATCGCATCGTCCTGCTCACAGGCTCGCTGGAGGCCGACCGCAAGCGCGAAATTCGCCGCCACATCGCCCAGGGAAATGCTCAGCTCATTATCGGCACGCACGCGCTGCTGGAAGAGAACGTGGAGTTCGGCCGGCTGGGCCTGGTCATTGTGGACGAGCAGCACCGCTTCGGGGTGTTGCAGCGCTTGAAGCTGATGAAGAAGTCCGGCGAGAATCTGGAAAGTGCCGCCGCGGGTACTGCCGCTCTCGGGCATCCCGCGGGCCGCAGTCCGGCTGCCGAATTAGCCAAGTCGCCTCCCGAACCCGACGTCTTGGTGATGACCGCAACCCCAATCCCGCGCACGCTCGCGCTCACACTCTACGGCGACCTTGATCTCAGCATGCTGGACGAACTGCCGCCTGGCCGCACGCCAATCGTTACACGGCGCGTGGCTGATGACCGTTCCGCCGAGGTTTGGGAGTTCGTCCGCAAGCAGGTCAGTGCAGGACATCAGGCGTATGTGGTGTATCCGGTCATCGCTGAGAATGAGGAAAGCGAGCTGAAAGCGGCCATCAAAATGTACCGCGAGCTGAGCGGCAAAGTCTTTGCTGACCTGAAAGTGGGCTTGCTCCACGGCCGCCTCGAGCCTGATCTGAAAGATCAGGTCATGCGCATGTTTCAGAGTGGCGAGTTGCAGATTCTGGTAGCCACCACGGTTATTGAAGTCGGCGTCGATGTCGCCAACGCGACCGTAATGGTGATCGAGCATGCCGAGCGTTTCGGCCTGGCTCAGCTTCACCAGTTGCGCGGCCGCATCGGGCGCGGCGGTGCAAAGTCGTATTGCGTTCTCATGACGGGAGGTAAAGTTACGGAAGAGGGTGAGCGCCGTTTGGATGCCATGGTCCGCACCAACGACGGTTTCCAGATTGCAGAGCTCGATCTCGAACTTCGCGGTCCGGGAGAATTTTTCGGCACTCGACAAGCCGGCATTCCCAGTTTTCGAATCGCAAACATCGTCCGCGATCGTCAGTTGCTGGAGTTGGCCAAACGCGAGGCCGCAGCGGTGCTCGCCGGAACGAATTCAGAAATCACTGGCGAAGAGATCAGCCGGGCACTTTTTGCCATGCGGGCGCGCTGGAAGTTGACGTATGGCTTGGTGGAGGTGGCTTAGTCGCCTTTCTCTAAGCTGACGAGCGTCAACTGATAGAATCGAGGACAGATGGCCGGAGCTCCACAACTCATACAGATTGCCTTGCACCCCCCGCCGCGCTTGCCCAAGCCGCACTGGCTGCGCGCCAGGGCGCCGGTTGGCGACAACTTCCACAACCTCAAGAAGCTGGCGCGAGGCCTGGGCTTGCACACCGTCTGTGAATCGGCGCAATGCCCAAACATCGGCGAATGCTGGAATCACCGCACCGCAACCTTCATGCTCCTGGGCGAGACCTGTACGCGGCGTTGCGGGTTCTGCGCCGTGCCCAAGGGTCGTCCGGCGCCGATTGACTGGGGCGAGCCCCGGCGCGTTGCCCAAGCGGTCGCAAAGCTTGGTCTGAAGCATGCAGTCGTGACCAGCGTGAACCGCGATGACGATAATCTTGGCGGCGCCTGGATTTTTGCCGAGACTATCCGCAAGATTCGCGAACTTGTTCCGGAGTGCCGCATCGAAGTGCTGATTCCCGATTTTCAAGGGCTTGATGGAGCCCTGAAGATCATCCTCGAAGCACGCCCCGATGTGCTCAACCACAATACCGAAACTGTGCCTCGCCTCTATCGCTCCGTGCGTTCCGGAGCACGCTATGAGCGTACATTGAAGCTGCTGGAAAACGCGAAGACGTTTTCACCCGGCATGGTCACCAAAAGCGGCGTTATGGTGGGCCTCGGCGAATCGATGGACGAACTCGTCGAAGTCTTTCGCGATCTTGGCCGTCGCGGCGTCGACATCCTCACCGTGGGCCAATATTTGCGCCCTTCGCGCGATCATCTGCCCATTGCACGCTTTTACACTCCGGAAGAGTTTCATGCCCTCAGGAACGAAGCATTGCGCTTCGGCTTCCGACACGTCGAATCCGGGCCGCTGGTGCGGTCCAGCTATCATGCGCACGAGCAGGCTGACGCTACTTCCACTCCGCGGGCGGTGACCTAGCTTGGGCCGGCCGCCCCACTCGCCTGCCAAAATCAGTCCGCGAAAGCCCAAGGTTCCCAGAATTAGTATCCCCATTAGCAAGCTCGTCATCGGGAGGAGCAACCCGTGCTGAGCGTAATCCTGGTGGCGCTGGGTTTTTTCGCAGGCTTGCTGGGCGCGCTGACCGGAACCGGCGGTGGCATTCTGCTTACTCCGATTCTCGCCTTGCATTTTGGCGTCCCCATCCGTGAGGCTATCGGCACCAGCCTGGTGGCAGTAATCACGACCTCCGCGGCAAGTTCATCGGTGCACCTGCAGCGTCACACCACCGACATTCGACTGGGCATGACGCTCGAGCTTGCCACTTCCTTCGGCGCCGCCGTTACCGCGTACCTTGTGGCCTATTTCAACCGCAACATTCTCGAAGGCTTGTTTGCCGCCTTTCTGTTGTATAGCTCGATCACGATTCTGCGCCGCGGCGGCAAACTGAAGGCAGAAGACGAGTCCGTCCCGGAATTGAATGGACAAGTCACCATCCCTCCCTATGAGCCCCAGAATTACCCGCTGGGCCTGAGTGCTTCGCTCGTGGCAGGCGGATTGTCGGGGCTGTTGGGCATCGGCGGCGGCCCCATCAAAGTTCCGGTCATGTACATCTTCATGAACGTGCCTTTGATTGTGGCCACGGCGACCTCGAATTTCATGATCGGAGTCACTGCGGCAGCCAGCGCCATCGTTTACTACCGCCGCGGCGATATCCTGGTGCAGATCGCGGCCCCGCTGGCTGTCGGCGTCTTTCTGGGTTCTCTGCTCGGAGCGAAACTTGCTCCCCGTGTTCACACCAAGCTTGTCGTGTATCTGTTGGCTGCGATCATGCTTTATCTCGCTGGCCATCTCGTCGTCCATCTCTTATCCGGGGGAGCAGCATGAGCGAGTTCCGCGAGCCTGCTTTCGATCGTGCCGTGGCGCTGGTCCTGCGCGTCGGGGCATTTGGCTGCTTCTTCGTCATGCTGGCCGGAATGCTCGACGGCTTCTTCGTGCATGGTCACATTCCGCTCGATATCGAGCGTGCCGGCGTTCTGCTGATGCTGGCGACGCCGGTGGTCCGGGTCCTGGTCGCCTGTGTCCTGTTCTTCCGCGAGAACGACCGGAGATATGGCCTGGTGTCGCTTGGAGTGCTGGTGATTCTCCTGCTGGGCGCAGTCTTCGGTATCGGAGAGCACTGATCCGATTTTGCCGCTAGAAAATATGCAGCTTGATGCTCAAATATTTCTTGGGATTCTCGCGGACGGCCTTGATAAGACCGCGGCTCTCCAGCAGCACGTTGTTGGCATTGTCGTAGAAGGATTCGTCTTTCAGGAATTTCCCCGCGCTTCCCTTGCCGGCCTCGAGGTCCGTGGTTAATTCGGAGAGTTTGGTAATGGTGGTGTCGAGTCTCTGGGCCAGCTCCTCGTCTTTCGCCAGTTTTCCCAGGGTTCCCTTGCCGGCGTTGATATCGTCGGAAATTTTCTTCAGGTTCGCGACCGTGTCATTGGCATTGTTGTACAGTGCAGGATCCTTCAGGAATTTACCCGCCGTTCCTTTGCCCTCCTGCAGGTCATCCACCACCTTGTTCATTTTGTCGAGTGTCGCGACGAACTTGTCGTAGGCGTCATTGCTGTTGATCAGCCGGCCCAGACTGCCCTGCCCTTTGGCGATATTGTCGACAATTCCCTTGAATTCGGTGACGGTCGAGGCCAGTCGATCGTAAAGCGCGGGATCGTAAATCAGCTTCCCGATGGAACCCTTGCCGCTCTCGGCAAAGGCCAGAATGCGGTCGGCGCGCTGGATCAGGGCGTCCATGTTCTGCAGAGTGCCCTGGCTGGCGCGGACCACCTCATTGAAGTCAGGGTGAATATGGGTGGGAAGCGTATCGCCGTTACCGGCCAAAGGCCCGCTTGCTTCCGAGCTGTTGATGTCCAGATAGGTTTCGCCCAGCACGCCTGCGGTTTCCAGCGACGTAACCGAATCCTTTCGCAGATCGAAGCTGTATTTCGTATTTACCTTCATGGTGACTTCGACAGGGGTCAGTCTCCTGTTCGGAAACGGCACAACACGGATTCTGGTTACATTGCCGATATCCACGCCGCTCAACCGGACCGGAGCACCCACACGCAGGCCCTCAGCGTTGTCAAAATAGGATTTCAATTCGATGTGATGAGAGAACAGGCCCCCGGTACCGGACATCAGAAACAGGAGCACCGCCAGAGTCAGGCTGGCGAAAATGACCGTAAGGCCAACTCGCAGTTGCGACCATTTGAGCTGCTTTTGGCTCGGCAAATGATTTCCTCAGACCGCCGGCTTGTGTGCACTCCGGGGGTCGTGCGAAAACAGCTCAACCTTCGCCCACGCCCCTCGCTGCATCATAACAAAATGCAGCCCGCTACCTAACGGACTACTGAAAAATCACGGGGCAGGCGCGTTTTGAGAGGGCGCGCGGCCTCAAGCTGCGCCGCTGCTGAGCACCCTAAAATCAAAGCGGCTTCAGCCGCTGAATGCCCACCCCGGGCAAAGGCGTAAATCGCAGGCCACCCACTTCGGTCCACGTTCCAGCACCAAGTCCAGAACGCCGCCTCCGAGATCCAAACCTGGGCGTTCCTCGCGAAGATCCACGCAAACGAGCCAGATTTGATTTTTCAATCCGGCTCGTAATTTGTGCCGGCTGCGCGAAGACAGCGGGGCACCCGTCCCTGACGCGGAAAAAGCCGGTCGCGCCATCTACATCACCACGATCACCGCGATGCGAATGCCCGGATGGAGCAAATCGATCAGGAAATATTCGCCATCGATGTAATCGATATAGCAGTCGTCGGTGTAAGCCCACTCCGCTGGCCACGCATCCACCAGTTCGAAGGTGTAGCCGCTGTATTGAAATTGCGGCTGGCCGCGGACGATCACGGTTTGCGCCCTGAACGAATGGCTGCGGCCAAAGTGGGCGTGAAACTGTTTGTCGGGGATGTGGCCGCCCTTGCCCGCCGGATGCGCATTCGCGTCCCGCTGAGCCTGCACCGGGCGTCCCGGCTGACCATGGTCGGTCTCTCTTTGCTGCTTTTCGGCCTGTTTCTGGTCCTGCTTCTCCTGCTTTGAGGGTTTCATTTCATCTTGCTGAGCAGGCTTTGTCATGTCCTGTCGCTTGGATTCATCCTGCTGTGTCTTTTGTTCTTGTTTCTTCGGTTCTTCCTTCTTTGGTTCCTGCTTCTGGGGCTGTTGCTGCTGCGGTTTGTCTTGTTGCTGCTTGTCATCCTGCGCGTAGAGCAGAGCGGAAGCTCCCAGCAATATCGAGAGAATTGTCAGATTCAGAAATCTGAAAGCTCGCATAGGCATCCTCCAAGAAAGTCTTATGTCAGATGCGAGTCCCAGCAACTTCAAGGTTCGGGCGGAGCATGTAAATGATCGAGGGAGGAGATGTACCTCCAGGCTTATCGTTCGCCAGGGTAGGCTGGCCTTCATGATGTCTGATACCCGCCTCGAACATCTCCAATTCTCCCATAAATATGGTAATATGGGAGACATGAAAACGACCTTGGAAATTCCCGATTTCCTGTTTCGTCGCGCCAAATCTGTCGCCGCCGAGCGCGGGATTCCTCTGCGCCAGCTGGTCACGGAGGCGGTCCAGGAAAAATTGAGAATCGCGCCTCAGGAAAGGCCTTGGATGAAACACCTCGGGGGAATCCGGCACCTCCATAAAGAAAGAAAGCAGATCGAAAGGCGGGTCGATGAGGCCTTCGAGCAAATTGATCGAGAACTCTGGAGATGATTCTCGACACCAATGCTCTGTCCGCTGCGGCGGACGCCGATCCGGCCGTCGTTGCTCACCTCGCGCGCGCTGACCAGCTGGCAATCCCAGTCCTTGTGCTGGGGGAGTATCGCTACGGCATCGCACAATCACGCCACCGGGCGGCCTACGAAGACTGGCTGGCAGGATTGCTCAATGACTGCCTGGTGTTGGGCATCACTGAACCCACGACGCACCACTACGCCGAGATCACTCTGGAGCTGAAACGGAAGGGCAAGCCGATTCCGACCAATGACCTCTGGATCGCTGCGCTCTGCCGCCAGTACTCTCTTCCTCTGCTGAGTCGCGATCACCATTTCGATCTGGTGCCGGGGGGCAGACGGATAGCTTGGTGAACTTGGAACGGCTGCCCAGTTCGAGTCCAACGCTCCGCCTCCGGCATCCAACCGGCCATGGAGGTAAGTTTATGTACGTCGTACTCGGAGCAAGCGGCAACACCGGACATGTAGTGGCAAGCAGGCTTCTCGCCGACGGGCAGAAAGTTCGCGTGGTGGCCAGAAATGCAGCCCATTTGCAGGCTCTCGCGGCCCAAGGTGCGGAGACGTTCGTCGCCGATGTCAGCGACGCAGGGGCTCTCACCAAGGCCCTCCACCAGGCAGACTCAGCCTATGTCATGATTCCACCCAACCCTGCCAGCGCTGATCCGCTCGGCCATTCCAATCGCGTAAGCGACGCAATCGCGGCCGCGGTGAAGAACGCGGGAACCAAGAACGTCGTCGCGCTCAGCAGCGTGGGCGCGGAACTGGCCAGCGGGAGCGGCCCCGTGATCGGCCTGCACAATCTCGAACAAAAGCTCAACCAGATCAGCAACGCCAATGTGCTGTTTCTTCGCGCCGGATATTTCATGGAGAACACGCTTCCGCAAGTGAACGCGATTCGCCAGATGGGCAGCGTGGCCGGGACTCTGCGCGCGGACCTGAAAATTGGCATGATCGCCACCCGCGATATTGGAGCGGCGGCCGCCGATGCTTTGCTGCATCCGGCCATCCAGGGAAAACAGACCCGCGAATTGCAGGGACAGCGCGATCTCAGCTACAGCGAGGTTGCCACGATCATTGGCAAGGCGATCGGCAAGTCCGACCTCAAATATGTTCAGGTGCCTGACGACCAGTTTCGTGCCATCCTGGTGCAGATGGGCATGTCGGAGCAGATGGCCAAGCTGCTGGTGGAAATGACGGGTGCGATGAACGCTGGGAAGATGCGCGCGCTCGAACCTCGCACTGCCCAGAACACCACGCCGACAAGCTACGAAACTTTCGTCGCCGAAGCTTTCGTTCCGGCCTATCGGCAACAGAAGGCGGCGTAAGGCCCGCGTGTGAAAATCGCCGTGTTCGCGGGCAAGAGTGCCCGCGCCACATGGT
>DATKPV010000109.1:0-24692 GCA_035523915.1 Candidatus Aquilonibacter sp.
GAGAGGGCTTCGGCAAAGCCCATGCTGATGCCTGCGCCCAGCGACGCCGCCAGTCCTACCAGAAAGGCATCGAAGCTTTTCTGCGTGGCCAGGGCGGCCGCGAAAACCGGAGCCAGAGTCGAGACAGAACCGTCCATCAGCCCAGCCAGACCCGGCTGGACAATCTGCAGAACGAAGAGACGCCGTTGCGCCCGTTCCTCATCGGCCTTCACGTTAGCAGGAAGCTTTTCTGCATCGAGTTCCTGGGCCCGTTCTTCGTGCACCCGCTCGGCATTGGCCAGGTCGTCGAGCAACTGGCGGATGCTGGCATCCTGCGAGCGGCGGGCAGCGGTCTCGTAGAAGTGGCGCGTCTCCACCTCGAGGGCGCTGGCCTCCTTGCGGACAGCATCGATGCGAAGCGGGCGCGTCAGCCATAGCGCCGGCCGCTGCACAAATCCGCGGACATCCTGCCGGCGGATCAGGGGAATGTGCTCGCCGAATTTCTTTTGAAACAACTCGATCAGCCGGCGGCGGTGCTCCGATTCCTCCTCGCGCATGCCGTCGAACATGGCCGCCGACGCCGGGTAATCCTGCCGCAAGCCTTCGGCAAAATCGGAGTATACGCGCTCGTCTTCTTCTTCCAGAGAAATAGCGAGAGCCAGAACTTCGCGTTCAGTAAGCTCGTGAAACTTCTTCATGGCGAACCAGCTTAACCGCACGAGACTGCGAGAGACAAATAGGCGCGATTGGTTGATTCTCCTCGAGAGCGTGGTTTGGAGCCAGGGTGAGCCTTGGAACCTCGGTTGGCAATCACGCACTGACGTTCTTCAACCTGCCTCAGCGCCTTCGATGCTACTATCCACAACATGACGCCCCGGAAATCCTCGGGCTCACGAAAACGTGAGAAGGCCGGGCATGGTGCCAAAAGGGCCGCAGTGCGCTCGGTTCAGCATTCTCCGGAACTCGTGATCATCACGGGAATGAGCGGGTCGGGCAAGGCGTCGGTGCTCAAGGCTTTCGAGGATCTGGGCTACTACTGTGTGGATAATCTTCCGGTGGAACTGATTCCCCGCTTTGCCGAACTGGCGGTGCAGTCGGGCGAGATTCGGCGCACTGCATTGGTGGTCGACGTGAGGGAAGGGTCGCAACTGGAAGAACTGCCGGGCATGTTGAAGAGCGTCCGGCGGATGATTCCCACAAAGGTAGTGTTTCTCGAGGCCTCCGATGCTGTGCTTCTGCGCCGTTACAGTGAGACTCGCAGGCCCCATCCCCTGGGAACCGATGAACCGGTCAAAGCCGCCCTCAGTTCCGAACGCCAGCATCTGAAGCCGATTCGGGCCGTGGCGGACTTCGTGATCGACACTTCAAAATTCAACGTACACGAGTTGCGCGCGTTGATCACGGACCGCTTTCGCAAGCAGGCGTCCGACAAAAGCATTCTGGTGTCATGCGTGAGTTTCGGCTTCCGTCACGGCTTGCCCGAGGACGCGGATTTGGTGTTTGACGTGCGCTTTCTGCCGAATCCGCACTTCGTGCCGGAGTTTCGTCCGCTCACCGGACGCAATCCGCGAGTGGCAAAATACATCCGATCGTTTCCCCAGACGCGCGAGTTCGTGCAGCGAATTTCCGATCTGCTGGTGTACCTGCTGCCCCACTACATTCGCGAAGGGAAGAGCTATTTGACCATCAGCTTCGGATGCACCGGCGGGCAGCATCGCTCCGTGATGATTGCGGAGGATGTGGGCAAGCACCTGCACCAGGCAGGATATCGCGTGAAGGTGGTGCACCGCGATATTCCGAAGTAGGCCGCAAGCCGCGGAGCGGGCTGCGGGGCGGGCGACACAGCCTGTGCCTCAAGTAGAATAAGGTCTTGCAACCCATGTTCATGCTGTCGGCAGCGAGCGATCGCAGCTTGATCCATCCGGGAGCCCTATGCGCCAACTGACGCGGCTGGTCCGCTACGCGCTTCCCTACTGGTGGCAGATCGTGTCCTCGGTGGTGCTGATGGCCGCAGTCGGCGCGCTCGATGCCTTCAAGTATCTGCTGATTCGCCCCGTGTTTGACCGCGTTTTGAACCCCTCGACCGGCTCCAAGGACATTCAGTTGTTTGTCATGCCGATTACGCATCATCCCGTTTATTTGCAGCAGCTGGTGCCGGCCCGTTTCACAAACGCGTGGACGATCGTCGCATTCGCCCTGGTCGCTTCCACGATTCTGAAGGGAATCTGCGATTACTCAGGCACGTACCTTGTGAATCATGCTGGTTTTGGCATGATCACCGACCTGCGCGACGATCTCTATAACGCTATACTGCGGCGGTCGGCGGCGTTTTTTTCAAGGCACACTACCGGCACGTTGCTTTCGACCATCGTCAGCGACATCGAGCGAGTGCAGTACGCCATGTCGACGGTGCTGTCGGAGTTGCTGCAGCAGTTTTTTACCTTTGTGTCGGTAGCCGTGGTGGTGATTTTTCTTGGCGGCAACCTGTCGTGGATTCTGCTGCTTTTTGTCCCCGTGATCATTTACTCTTCCCGCAAGATCGGGTCGCGCGTTCGGCACACGACGCGGCAGGGACAGGACAACCTTGCCGAGGTGCAGAACATTCTGCACGAAACCATCACGGGCAACCGCATGGTGAAGGCGTTCAACACGGAAAACTGGGAAATATCCCGGTTCCGGAGCGCGGCGCGGAGACTGTTTCGTGCCAATCTGCGTTCCGTCGCGGCATCGGCCATCAGTTCGCCGCTGATGGATATTTTTGGAGTCATCGGAATTGCCATGCTGCTGCTGCTGGGCCGCGACCGGATCGCTCACGGCCAAATGACTCCAGGAGTCTTCGTGGCGTTTATTACTGCGGTCTTTAGCCTCTACAATCCGGTCCGCAAGTTTGCGGTTTTCAACAACAGCTTCCAGCAGGCATTGGGCGCGTCGTCGGAGATATTCAGGTTCATGGATATCGAAGATGACGTCCGAGAAAAGCCTGCGGCGAAGCGGCTGCCGCGCTTTTCGCAAAGCGTGCGTTTGGATCACGTCAGCTTTGCCTATGCGAGCGAGGGCGAAGAAGCGCGCGACGTGCTACGCGATATCGATTTGGAAGTGCGGCGGGGAGAAGTGCTGGCCATCGTGGGCTCGAGCGGAGCCGGAAAAAGCACTCTGGTGCATCTGATCCCGCGTTTTTTCGATGTTACGGAGGGGAGGCTGCTGATCGATGGCCACGATGTGCGTGACATTACGCTGGCTTCCTTGCGAGCCTCGATCGGCATCGTCACGCAGGAAACCGTGTTGTTTAATGACACAGTCCGCAACAACATCGCCTATGGCCAGCCCAATGTGGCGCAAAAAGAGGTCGAAGCCGCGGCCCGGGCGGCCCTGGCGCACGACTTCATTCGCGCGCTGCCCGCCGGTTACGATACAGTCATCGGGGAGCGGGGCGTGCGGCTTTCCGGAGGCGAGCGTCAGCGCATCGCGATCGCGCGCGCGTTGCTGAAGAATGCGCCCATCCTGATTCTGGACGAGGCCACTTCCGCGCTCGACAGCGAGTCGGAAGCGCTGGTGCAGTCCGCGCTGCACAACCTCATCAAGGGACGAACCGTATTCGTGATCGCTCACCGGCTTTCCACAGTGCGGCGCGCCGACCGCATTGTGGTGATCGAAAATGGCGCTATCGCCGAAATGGGAGCGCACGATGATCTGATGAACCGCCTCGGCATTTATCGGCGCTTGTACGAGCTACAGTTTGCCGAAGCTGATCTCAAACTGGCAGCGCCGGTGCCCCAGAGTTGAAGTCTTGCGGAAAAGTGAATCAGTGAAATCGATGCCCATCCGTTCCATGACGGGTTTTGCGCAGGTGAAGGGCGATGTGAAGAGCCCGTCTCAGTCGAGCACGAATTCATCACAGGACTGCAGTCCGGGCCAAGCGAACGGTTCGCCGGCATTTTTGCTTTCGCTCAAGTCGGTCAATCACCGCTTTCTGGACCTCCATTTCCGGCTGCCTTCCGGCGCGGATGGGCTGGAGATGCAACTGCGGCGCCTGCTCAAAGAAAAGATGGCGCGGGGGCATGTGGAGATCACGCTGAGCCTGGAGCGGGGCACGAATGAAGGCATTGCGCTGAATCGAGCGGTGGTTGGTGCGTATGTGGCGGCGTTCCGAGCCGCTGCCACCGAGTTTTCCCTTTCTGCCGAGCCCGATCTGAATGCCATCTTTCGCATTCCCGGTGCGCTCGATTCGGCTGCGGAGGTCCATTCAGATGAAGATCTGGAAACCGCCGTCATGTCCAAAGTGGGCGAAGCTCTGAGCCGCCTCAATGGAATGCGCGAGGAAGAAGGCCGCGGCATCGAGCGCGAGCTTCGCCAGCGCATGGGCCATCTTCTGGAAGCGGGAAGGAGCGTGCAGCAGCACCGCCGCGCTGTGTTGCAAAGCTATCTCGAGCGGCTGCAGTCGCGCATGCAGGAACTTCTGAGTTCTTCGGCGTCCGACAAGGAGCGCATGCTGCAGGAAGCCGCGCTGCTGGTCGACCGCAGTGACATTCAGGAAGAGATCGTCCGGCTGGAGACCCACGTACAACACTTCCTCGCCCTGCTGGAGGAAGGCGGAGAAGTCGGCAAGAAACTCGACTTCCTGCTGCAGGAAATGAATCGCGAGGCCAATACGCTGCTCTCGAAAACCTCGGGCCTTGCCGGGGAGGCGCTGAAGATTACCGAAGCCGGTCTGGCCATGAAGGCCGAGATCGAAAAATCCCGCGAGCAGGTGCAAAACCTGGAATGACTTCGCTGCACAAGCCCCTCGTCTTCATCATCTCGGCCCCATCGGGTTCAGGAAAATCCACGCTGGTCAACAAGCTGCTCAAGTCCGAACCGGATCTGGACTTCTCGATTTCCTATACGACCCGGGAACCCCGCGGCAACGAGAAAGACGGGAAGCAGTATTTCTTTGTCGGCCGCCCGAAGTTCAAACAGATGATCGCAGCGGACGAATTTCTGGAACACGCGGAAGTGTTTGGCAACTATTACGGCACGCCTCGCCGCTTTCTTCGCCAAGCGGAAAAAAATGGACACGATCTTCTGCTCGACATCGATGTCCAGGGGGCGGAGCAGGTGCACCGAAAGTTGCCTGAGGCCGTGAGCATCTTCATCCTGCCTCCGGATCGGCAAACGCTTGAACAGCGGTTGCGCCACCGCTGCGAAGATTCGGAAGAGGTCATTCAGAAGCGACTGGTTGCCGCCAGCCGGGAAATCGAAAACTACAACCGGTACAACTACATTCTGATCAACGACCGGCTGGACGAATCGAGCGAGGGCCTGAAAGCGATCGTACACTCGGAGCGCTTACGTCATGCGGGCGGGGAGCAGTCGGAAGAGGATCGTGCGGCTTGGGCTCTGGCCGATCGCAGCCGGCTGTCCAATGTTCGCGATCGTGTGCAGCCGATTCTGGCCTCCTTTGCCGCTTCGACGGCTCCCGGCAGGGCTTAGCACGCTGGTAATCAAATTCCTCTCGCGGTCGCCCCCGTAACATCGAATTTCGTGGGACAATAGTGAGGCAGCTTTCCTGACACCGCTGGGGAGGAACGAAGCGCACCAGCATTCGGCCATTGAGACTCTGGATCCCGGTTTTCCAAGGGGGAGAGAACTTATGAAGTTGATGGACGGCTTCGACAGCAACTATCGCTACATTCTGGTCGCAGCACGGCGCGCTCGCCAATTACAATCCGGGGCTCCGCCGGTGGTGGAGACCAACTCGCGCAAACCCTGCCGCATCGCCCAGGACGAAATCCGCGCGGGAAAAGTGAAGTGGGAAATCCCCGAGATACGCAGCGCCGCCGAGCAGGCCAATGAGGTCCTCGACAAAGCGCTCGGGCAAAGCTGAAAATAAAATTGGCGATTTGAAGTTGCAGGGGGTCGATTTCCGCCGGCGAGCCGGCGATCCTACAATCGACAACCCGAAACTCGGCAGTCGACAATCATGAAAGTAGCACTGGGCGTCACCGGCGGCATCGCAGCCTATAAGTCAGCGGAGATTGTGCGGTTGCTGCAGGAGCGTGGCATCCGCGTGCAGGTGATCATGACGCGTGCGGCGCAGGAGTTTGTGCGGCCTCTTACCTTCGCCGCGCTTTCCGGAGAGAAAGTCATCACCGGAATGTTCTCGCCCGGGGAAGAGCAAGCCGCCAACATCGATTCAGCCATCGAACATATTGCTGTGGCGCAGGCGATCGATGCGCTTGTGGTGGCGCCCGCCACCGCCGATGTCCTGGCGCACTTCGCTCAAGGCATCGCCAGTGACTTCCTTACCACGCTTTATCTTGCGACAACGGCTCCGGTTGTTGTGGCTCCGGCGATGAACGTCAACATGTGGAACCATGCTGCGACCCAAACCAATTTGGAGATTTTGCGGCGTCGGGGGGTGAAGATCGTCGAGCCAGGTTCGGGATACCTCGCCTGCGGCATGATCGGTCTGGGACGGCTGGCGGAAAATGACGCCATCGTTGCTGCAGTGCTCGAGGCTCTCGGTGCTTCGCAGGATCTTGCCGGGGAAACCGTGTTAATCACCGCCGGACCCACGCGAGAGAAGATCGACCCGGTGCGCTACCTCACCAACCGCTCCAGTGGTCGCATGGGCTATGCTCTTGCCGAAGCCGCGTTGCGTCGCGGGGCGCGCGTGCTGCTGGTCAGCGGACCCACGGCCCTGACTCCACCGGGCGCAGCTGAGGTTACGCGTGTGGAGTCTGCCGGAGAGATGAGACAGGCGTCCCTCGAACTGATGCCGCAAGCGACTGTCGTGATCATGACGGCGGCGGTTTCCGACTACCGTCCCATGACCGAAGCCGCGCAGAAAATCAAGCGCAAAGGCCCGATGACCCTTGAACTCGAAGCCACCCCTGACATTCTGGAGGAGCTGGCGTCGCAGAAGAATTCGCAGATTATCGTAGGCTTTGCCGCCGAGACGGAAAATGTTCTGGAAAACGCCCGGCAGAAGCTTGCTTCCAAGCGTCTCGACGCGATCGTGGTCAACGATGTTTCGCGCGTGGGCGTGGGCTTTGATTCCGACCGCAATGCCGTGACCATCCTCACTCACGATGACATTGTCGAAGTGCCCGAAACGACGAAGTGGGAAGTAGCGCAGCGGGTCCTCGACCAGGTTTCGCGTCTACGGCGCCAGCAAAAGGCTGTGGTGAAAGCCTGACCCGCACAACCGCCTCCTGAATTACAATCAAGCCAGCGATGCTCGCCATCCTCGATCTGCAGTTGCAGCGATTGCTCGCCGAGCGTGTGCGCTTCTATCGTGAGTTGGGCATTTATGATCTTTACCGGCGGCGATCGAACGCTGCCGACGAAAAAGAAGAACTAACCGATCCATCCTATGTTTCAGCCACATCCCAGCCGGAATTGCGAGAGGAGATGCCTGCGAGAAACGCCGCTGTTACTGCCGCACTCGTCGAAGACAACATGTTTGAAATGCTCGCCCCGAAGCCGGAGTCTGGAATCGCCGATCCCCTTGGCGCATTGCAGCTCATCCGCGAAGATTTGGGTGACTGCACGCGCTGCAAGCTGCACAAGCAGGGCCGCAAGCAGATCGTGTTTGGCGTGGGCAATCCGCGTGCCGAGTTGATGTTTGTGGGCGAAGGCCCGGGCGCGGACGAAGATGAGCAGGGCGAGCCTTTCGTCGGCCGCGCCGGCCAGCTGCTCAACAATATGATCAAGGCGATGGGCCTGAAGCGCGAAGAAGTCTACATCGCCAATATCGTGAAGTGCCGGCCTCCCGGAAACCGCACGCCCGAGCGCGACGAGTGTGAAACCTGCTCGCCGTTTCTCATGCGCCAGATCGCGGTGATCAAGCCCAAAGTTGTGGTGGCTCTCGGCGCCGTGGCAGCCAAGAATCTGCTTGCCATTAACGCGCCCATGGCCGAACTCCGGGGCCGCTGGTATGACTTCCGGCCTGCCGGCACCCGCAGCAACGATCCTTCATGGAGTGGTGCACGCCTGGCCGTGACCTATCACCCAGCGTTTCTCCTGCGCGATCCGCGGCAAAAGGGCGAAGCGTGGAAGGATCTGCAGATGGTGATGCAAGAACTGGGGCTGAAGCCATCCAAACCAGCTCCGTAGAGACCGGTTTTTTCGCCGATCGCCGTCTACGCCGAAGACTCCAGTGTGACTGCGTTATCCTTCCAACCAATGTCCGAGTTCTGCGACGTAGCCGTGGCCGTGCCGCTCGACATGGTTTTTACATACCGAGTGCCCGCAGACTCCACACCCGTAGTAGGCGGTCGCGTGCTCGTGCCCTTTCGCCAGAAGCGCATGTCGGGCATTGTCACCGAGATTCACGACCGTAAACCTTCACTTGCCACAAAAACGATTCTTAGTGTTCTCGACACCGAGCCTGTGCTCGACGAAGGCTTGTTGCGTCTGGGCCGCTGGATCGCCGATTACTATCTCGCGCCCATCGGCGAGGTTTTTCGCACCATGTTGCCTTTGGGCGCCGAGTTCAAACGCAGCATCGCGTACCGCATCACGGAAGCCGGGCAAATGGCGCTGCATCTTGCAGGAATGTCGGGATCATCGGCCCGGTCCCGCCGCACGCAAGAAGAGCAGATGGCTGAGTTTCGCGTGCTCGACTACCTTGCGAGCCACGAAACCGCAGTCGGCGAAAACAGCGCGGTTCCGGCCGCCGTAAAAGAACAAACGCTGCGCGCGGCTACCCGAGCATCAAGAGCTGTTCTCTCCAGCATGGCACGAAAGAACTGGATTGTACGCGAAGATAGGTCGGACATCCGCAACGCAACCCGCACCGTGCGTGTTGCATTGCTCCATGCAACCGAGGGCAAACTGAACGACAATCAACGCCTGCTGGTTGAGACCCTGGCGGCCGCAGGAGGAAAAATTGCGGTCGAGACTCTGCAGTCGCTTGGTGCGCCACGATCCACGCTAGGCACACTTGTGCGCCGCAAGCTGGTGGAAATCGTCGAAGAACCGGCCGCCTTCGAACTCTCCCGCAGCAAACCGCGACCCTCCCCTTTCGAATTCGATTTCACCGCCGCGCAGCGCGAAGCGCTCGCCCAGCTTAAACGCAATGTTGAAGCCCGCAAGTTTTCCGGCATGTTGCTACACGGTGTCACCGGCTCCGGCAAAACAGCGGTGTACCTTGCCGGCATGCGTGCTGTGCTCGACTGCGGCCGCTCGGCGATTCTGCTCGTGCCCGAGATCGGGCTAACTCCCGCCGTTGCTGCCGATCTGCACCAGGTGTTTGGCGATGAGGTCGCGATCCTGCACTCCGCGCTCTCGGACCAGGAACGCGCTGAGCAGTGGCACCGCATCCGGCGCGGAGAAGCACGCATGGTGGTGGGCACGCGCTCGGCGGTTTTTGCGCCCGTCTCCGACCTGGCGCTGATCATCGTCGATGAAGAGCACGATGCCTCCTACAAGCAGGAGGAGACGCCGCGCTACAATGCCCGTGATGTCGCCGTGATGCGGGCGAAAATGTCCAACGCGGCGGTGGTTCTGGGTTCGGCGACGCCCTCGCTGGAATCGTATTTCAACGCAAACCGGAACAAGTACGCACTGGTGGAATTGCCCGACCGGGTCCAGGAACGTCCGCTGCCCGAAGTAGAAATTGTCGACATGCGTCAGGAATTTCAGGAGACCGGCCACGAACAAGTGATTTCGCGCAAACTCGCCGCCGAAATCAAAGAACGCCTGGACCGCAAAGAGCAGGTCATGATTCTGCTCAATCGGCGCGGGTATTCTCCCGTGGTGCTTTGCCGTGCCTGCGGAAAAACTCTGGAGTGTCAGAATTGCGCGATTGCTCTCACCCATCACAAGCGTGAGCACAAAATGATTTGCCACTATTGCGGCTCCAGCGCGCCTGTGCCCAAGGCCTGTGTGCACTGCGGCAGCGAGTACGTCTATTTCCTGGGAACCGGCTCGGAAAAACTCGAGGAACTGCTGCACGGGACGTTTCCGCAGGCTCGCATCGGGAGGCTGGATCGCGATACGGTTCGCAGCCATGAAGATATCGAGCGAGCGCTGGCCGCTCTGAATGAAGGCGAACTCGATTTGCTGGTGGGTACGCAGATGATCGCCAAGGGCCACGACATTCACGGCGTGACTCTCGTCGGTGTGGTGGGTGCGGATATGGCTTTGGGACTGCCCGATTTTCGTGCAGCGGAGCGCACGTTTCAACTGCTCACCCAGGTCGCGGGACGCGCCGGCCGCGGGCAATCTCCGGGCAAGGTGATTCTGCAGACTTATTTTCAGGATCACTATGCAGTGCAATACGCCGCGCGCCACGACTTCGCCGGCTTCTACGAAAAAGAACTGCGCTTTCGCAACTGGATGCATTACCCGCCATATTCGGCGCTGGCCAACGTGCTGGTGCGCAGCGACCGCCTCGACCAGGCGCTCGAATGGGCAGGGATGTTGGGCAAATGGTTCGAGAGCGCGCGCCACGAAGGTGTGCGGGTTCTCGGCCCGGCGGCCGCTCCCATTCTACGTTTGAAGCGCGACTATCGCTATCACTTCGTGCTCAAGTCGCCCAGCCGCGAAAAACTCAACACCACACTGCGGGCCATGCTGGCCTATGCGGCGCAACGGAAAATTCCGCGGACACAAGTCATCGTGGATGTAGATGCGCTGTGGCTGATGTGAAAGCAGCCTCCCACACGTTTAGATCCGGGCAGGGCAGCAGATCAGCCCACTTTTTCATTCCGCCGCCACTTTCCCGCGAATTACCACCACCGAGGCAGGGGGCAGAGCGAACCACGTCTCCTTTGCCGCGTTCAACGTCGTATGTGCGATTGGCCCGTCGGGGTCGGCCGAGCCCTTCGTGTATTCCGTAATCGTGCGATTTGCTCCGGCCTCCGCGTGGGCCATAAATCTCGTTTCCGCCGGTTGCCAATGATACTGTTCGCTGCCGAAAGTCGAAGTGTCAACCGGTCCATCAAAAAATTGGGTTCCGCCCGAGCCTCCGGAAAATGCAATCCGCACGCGGTGAGAAACTTCCTGATCGCGGTTCACGATCATGAGCGACCACTGTCCATCCGGACGCTTCACTGCATAAGCCGTCACCAGCGCATGGCCGGCGCCGTCATCGACGTTGCTTTTTGCGGAAAAAACTTCGTGCTCGCCCCCATCCGCCTGCACCCACTCATGATTGATGAGCTGCGCCACAAAAAACTGCGCCAACGGCTGCTGAATCTGATAGTCAGCATTCACCGTGAACATGCCGAAAGTCCCCGGAGAGCCATTGCATCCCGGCTCCATTTGCAGCGGCAGGTAATGGAAGAAATAAACCGCATCTCCTCCAGAGTTCAGGAATGAACCGATGTAGTCGGCCAGCCACACGCCGGCGAAAATATCCTGGAAAGTTTCGCTGGCCCCCGACGAGAGATTTCCCTCGGTAATAAACATGGGCATGTCGGCGGGGATGCCATCGTCGTGCCACACCTGCAGGATGTGGCTCACCAACTCCGGCTCGTCATAGAGAACACCCCACGGCGTGCGGCAGGGATCGTAGGGATAATGCTCGAATGAGAAAAATGTGAGATCCTTCATGCGTCCGTGCTGTTTCAGATAGTCGACAAAGCGCCCGGTCCATGACACGTTTCCATCGGCATCCGGCCAGACTTCGATGTCCTTATTGACGCCTTGAAACGACGGGCCTCCCAGCTTCAACTTCGGATCGACGCGGTGAATCGCAGTCGCCCACTGCAGGTACAGGGCGGCATAATCTTCCGGCAGCATGTACTGGCCGTCGGCTTCCTCGCCCATCTCGATATAAGAAATGGGATAGCCACGCTTCTCGATATAGGCGATTTCCGCTGCGGCATTATCTGGTGTGTCGTAAAGCATGGCCACCGGGATCATCGCCGGCAGGCCGCGCGTTACGCCGCTGGTGAAGAAAAGATCGAATCCCATCTGCGCCTGTTTGGTCGAACCCAGGTCCGAGGGCTCATGCCAGGGATCGACCGACGATACATACGTGGTGGTCTGCTCCTGATCTGGCGTGTGGCGCAGGATGTCGTGGAAGGCGCCATTAGCGGTCGTGGTGCCGAGATAAAGTTCCCGGATGGCATAGCCCACACAATTTCGCGGATCGGAAGGGCCATCGGCATCGCAGGTATTCGACGAGTCCGTCATCCAGATTCGCAGGAATCTTACGGCCAGCGGCGTGGTACTCAGACGTGTCGTCTCAGTCCCGCCTTTTCCATTCTTCACCTCGCCCGTTGAAAACGTCTGCCACACTCCGCGGGTGGGGAGGTGAATCGGATCCTCGCCCGTCCAATACTGCACCACATAGTGCGTGGCAAAGGGTTCGGCCCAGGCAATGCGAATGGAATTGACCTGCTGCACCTGCGCCAGATCCATGACCACCCACTGGGGATGCAGCGTATCGCTTTCTCCGGTGAAGCGCTGCGTAAGATACGGATTGCTCTTCCAAAAAGTATTCAAATCGCCATCGGTAAGGCGGGAAAAACCGACGGTATCGGTCCCATCGTTGCGGGTAAATCCGCGGCGGGGCAGACTGTAGCCGTAGGAATAACGAATCATCTCCGTCGGCGTGGAAGAGCCGGTGAAATAGCCCTTTCCCTGCGGATTGCTCCAGGTGCCGTTCGGATTCCAATGCCATGCCTCGACGGCGAGTTCTGTATTCTGGCGAAAGGTGACGGGTTGCCAACCGGACTCCTGCGTTTTCTCCAACGTGGGCGGCAAGAGATCTTTGTCGATGGCGGTCACGGGGATGCGGTCCACCCCTGCGCCCAGAGTCTCCTTCGGTACGAAATGGTTAGTGGGATGCGAAGTGTCGACTTCAATGATCTGCGCTCCCGCAAAGCAGGGGAGCAGCAGGATGGCAGCGGCAAGGGAGAGGGTGGCGTCCGTCTTTCTCATAAGGAGATCCTCGTTTCTCAATTAAAACGATTGAATAGCGAAGTATACGAAAAATTGCCGGCGCGATCGAGGAGATTGAATCGGTTTCGCAAGCGTCGAGAATTTTAGCTATCTTGCGTGCCACTGTGCCGAGACGCCGCGGAAAAAGTCAGGGGCTGAAGCATGCGCAAAAGGCGCCGGGGTCAGGGTGAGGGTCAGCATGATCAGTGCAAACAGCGCCAGCCATGTGCGCCCGCCGGAGACGCGCGGCCATTCGGCCACCTGCGGATGGCGAAAGCTGGTCAGCTGCAGCAGTATCGCCCACACCAGCCATCCCATCCACAAGTAGTAGGACATCACCAGCAGACTGATGATCGTGAGCCGGGAGATGAGTTTATGCACCCGGGGCGCGAGGGCGAATAGCACGTGCCCGCCATCCAGTTGCCCTCCGGGCAGCAGGTTGAGCGCGGTGGCAAACATTCCCACCCAGGCGGCGATCGCCACAGGGTGCAGCAAGAGTCGATCCAGAGGAAGGCTTGCCGCCCCGCCCGCCAGCCCCAGCCACCCCAGCACATGGTGAGCCAGCTTGAAAATCAGCGGATAGGTCAGCTCGTACTCCGGTGCGGCTGCGCCATAGGGTATAGGCTTCGAAAGTCCGAGCGAGAAAACCAGCAGCACCGCGGCCACTACAAAACCCGCGATGGGTCCGGCGACCGCCACGTCGAAGAGCGCAGTCCGCGAGCGGATTCGCGAGCGGATCAGAATCACCGCGCCCATGGTGCCGATCAGAGTGGGCACAGGGATGAAAAAGGGCAGCGTGGCATAGATTCCATAGCGCACGCAGCACAAATAATGCCCCATTTCGTGCGCCAGAAAGAACAGCATGACTGCAAGCGCAAAAGGTATGCCGGCCTCGATGCGTTCCGGATGGGTAAGAAACCAGTTGACGGGGAAATAGGGAATTGAGTCGTCTTCGACCGAAAGCGCGGGCCTATTGTGCGCGAAGTTGAACTGCATCCTCGCACCCATCACCAGCGTGGTGAAGCAGGTGAGCAGCAAAAGCAGGGCGTGCAGCCATAAACGCTGCGCTGGAGGCTGTCCGACAAGGACCGGCATCGGCCGGAACATCTCGGCGGTCGAGGAAACCATTGGCGGTGTAGGTTCTGACATGCCTTGTTTGCCCGAGGCAACGCCTTTCCTTTGATGCTACTACGAGGAGGGGATGTGTGGCTGAAATCGGGCTTCAGGTGCTCAGCCGGTAGCCTCACTCCGGAAACGCGTGGCACTTTCGTGTTATTACGAAAGGGCTATATATTGAACGTGCCCAAAGTCATACCATACTCACTGCGATAGCGGTAACGTTCTGAGCTGATCGCTGCGGCCAAGACTGCGGACGCCAGGACAAAGAGCCGACACCGCGACATTCATTCGAGCAGCGGCGCCCCTGAGCCGTGTCCCCCGCTCAAGCGAAATCATGAGCCTCGTCGCGCACGTTCCGAAGATCGACGTTCGTTCGTCCGGCAACGCGGTCGCCC
Organism: Candidatus Aquilonibacter sp.; assembly: GCA_035523915.1. GTDB lineage: Bacteria > Acidobacteriota > Terriglobia > Terriglobales > Acidobacteriaceae > Sulfotelmatobacter. The sequence goes on from DATKPV010000109.1 coordinate 14,370, forward strand.
CGGCCCGCGCCGCATGGTGCGAGATTTTTCCCGAGGCTTTGCCACGCTGGGATGACCTTCTGCTCGGAACCGATTCCTGGCTCTATCAATACCCGCTCTGGAATGAGCCGCACCGCGCCCTCGGTCTCAGGCCGCGCTATCTTGCCTGGGGACCACCCACCCGGCCGCTGGCCTATGTCTGTATTTTGACTCTCGGATTTCGTCCGGCGAAGATCGGCCTGGTTTTTCGCGGCCCTACTTCTCTGCAACTGGGAGCTGCGATTCCCAAGGCTGCGCTGACCCAGTTGCTGGACTGGGCCCGCGTCAAGGGATATACGTTCATCCGCTTCACCCACTCCGATCCGGAAGTGCTGGCCAATCTTGCCGAACTGGGCAACGCCAGACAGATGGATGCATTTCCCTATTTTCTGGACTATCCAACGGTCTCGCCAGATTTTGTAGTGGCCCAGCACGAAGATGACGAAGTGACCCTCGACAGCTTCGATCGCGAAGTACGGCGCAAATTAAGGAGGGCCAGCGAGGCCGGATACGAGTTTCGTGGCCAAGACTCGCCTGAAGCGCTGGCCTGCTTGTGGCCGCTGTATCGGGAATGTTCGCGCCGCAAGGGATTCCGCCTCGAACGATCGCTATCGATCTACATGGAGACCTTGCGCCGTGCCCAGCCGCACAACTGCGGGCGCATCTACTCCGTGTATCTGAATGATGTGCCGGTCGGCAGCGCGCTGGTCTTGCGCGATGGAGTATCCGCTCATTGCGTGCTTGCCGCTTTTGCCCGCGAGCACCGGCAGTCAGCGGTGTTTCTCCACTGGAAAGCCATGCGCGACATGTATCGGCTGGGAGCGCGCAATTACAACTTCGGTCCCGGCCCGGGAACGCTGGCGCGCTTCAAGCGGCAATTCGCACCGCCGTGCACGGTCTATCCGCGCCCCGTGACCATGGTCCTGAACGAGCCCTGGTTTCAGGTTTGGGAGAAAGCTTTATTTCCGGTGGCGAAGTTCTTGCGTCCAGCCCTGGTTGAAGTTTTCTCACATGTGTGGGGATGAAGCAAAATCTAGAAGGTGAAAGCCAACCAGGCAGCTGTTTTCGCTGGGTTTTAGATCGCGGCTATCCCCCAAGTTTTCCCGTCGCTCAATCAATCGACTGAAGTTCCTTGCCCGGCTTGAAGCGCACGGCCTTGCCCGGCGGGATGGAAACTTCTGCTCCGGTTCGCGGATTGCGTCCGATTCCGGTTTTGCGTGGACGCACGTTGAACACGCCAAATCCGCGCAACTCAATGCGGTTGCCACGCGCCAAAGATTTCTTCATGCTTTCAAATACAGTTTCCACGGCCAGTTCGGCCTTGGTCTTGGTGATGCCGGTTCTGGCCACCACTTCGTTGATGATGTCGAGCTTGATCACGCGCGGCCCCCGGAGGCAGTCTGGAAATGGTGTTTCAAGTCATTGATGCTAAGGAAGATAGCGGGGATTGTCAACGGGAGCATCTCTCCCGTAAACTGACGACACCCCGCCAGCCAAAACGCGCCAGCCGAGCCAGCGAAACGCGAGCGAAACACCGCGTCACCCAGTAGCTTCGCGTTCTTTGCTAGATCCCCAGCTTTAGCTGGCGGCGGCGCAGCCGCGAGGCGAAGGATTTCGCGGGGATCGATCTCAAATTATCGACAATTGTCGGCAATCGACGGACGTAAAGGCTGGAAGCTGTGGCTGAACTAGCTGTTAATCATCGAATCGCAAAATTACCCGATGACTCAATTTCTCCAAGGAGCTCCATGCTGAAGAGTGACCGCTGGATTCGCAAGATGGCCCTGGAACACGACATGATCAATCCCTTCTCTGAAAAGCAGGTACGCGAGGGAGTGATCTCCTACGGGCTGTCGTCGTATGGCTATGACCTGCGCGTGGCCGACGAATTCAAGATTTTTACCAACGTGAATAATGCTCTGGTCGATCCCAAGCAGTTCGATGAAAAGTCTTTCGTGACTGTGCGCACCGACGCCTGCATCGTTCCGCCGAACTCCTTTGCCCTGGCCCGCTCGGTGGAATACTTCAAAATTCCCCGCGATGTGTTGACCATCTGCGTGGGCAAAAGCACCTACGCCCGCTGCGGCATCATCGTCAACGTCACGCCCTTCGAGCCGGAGTGGGAGGGCTTCGTCACGCTGGAAATCTCCAACACCACGCCCTTGCCGGCCCGCATCTACGCCAACGAGGGCCTGTGCCAGATTCTGTTCTTTCAATCCGATGAAGTCTGCGAAACCAGTTACGCCGACCGCAAGGGAAAATATCAGGCGCAGAAGGGGATTGTGCTGCCGAAACTGTGAACCGCGCGGCGGAGCGTCAATGAGTAAAAACAGGCATTATCAATCATTTGCGATGAAGACACCGCGACCCATGTTCACGGAAGCTCTACCTGGTGCCATTGTCCCGCCTCGTCACGAATCATGCGACGATTGCCAATTTCGACCGTAGTGCCGGGTTGGTGGTCCAAAAATTCCAACACATTTTCGGCGAACCACATTGCTTTGCTCTGACCTTCAATCAACACCGCGATTGCATAGTCATCCGTGGAATCGCCAATCACTTCCATTCGGGTTTGCGACGGCGTTGTAAAGCCATGCCGATCCCCGTCTGGCCCAGCGACGCTACGGCTCTCGGTAGCAAAAGTGGCGCGGACTCGAACCTTGTCTCCGAACGTAATTTGAGGCGGGTCCATAGCGAGGCCGAATCTTAGCTCATCGCCGGCGTAATCAGGCGACAGCACGCGTTGATCATCCATCAAAATGCGCCTGCAACGGCGCTCGAAAGCTTCAACCCACCCTACGTCGCCCTCAGATACGTCGTATACGCCTGATCCCCGATCGCGGTAAACGGCAGCATCTTCACCGGGCCGGACGGTCCCTCGGCCTGCCAGCTCTGCGGGCCGCTTTTCTTCACTGCCAGCAACTGCGCGCGCGTCACGGCTGGCTGTGATTCCCCAAGGGCAAACAGCACCAGCGGCCCCACCATCAGCGCGACCACATCCGGGTGCTGCGCATCGATCGCTTCCAGCCTTGTCTTCAACGGCAGTTCGAGCTCGATGCGGTCTCCGCTCTTCCACGTCCGCGAAATCCGCGCAAAACTCCCGGCGCTCGCTTCCACGCGTTTCCCCTTCACTGCCACCGATGCTCCCTCAGCCCACGCCGGAATCCGCAGGTTCACAGCAAACTCCGCCGGGCGCGAGAGCTTCATTTCCATCTGCACCTCTCCGTCAAACGGATACTCGCTCTTCTGCCTCAGCTCAATCTGCGCGCCGCCCTGCGCCCAGCGTAGGGTGGAAGGAACGTAGAGATTCACATAGACTCCTCGCGCATCGCGGAAGTAGCAGTTGATCCGGTAATCGGCCGCGACCTGCGGCAAAGTTCCCGAGCAGCACGGCCAGCGCCCCACGTGATAGACCTTCTGCCCTTTGAAGTTGTAATCGGAATAATAGAAGGCGCGGCCGTCGGGCTCCAGCTGCTTCGCCCCCAATACCGTGTTGTACATCACGCGTTCCATGCTGTCGCCGTAGCGCGAGTCGCCGGTCACGCGCAGCAGGTAGCGGGTCAGCTTGAAGTGAGCGTAGGAGCCGCAGGGAGTCTCGAAGCTGGCGTGTGTCTTAGTGAGGCTGTTGAAGATGTCGGGGCTGTTGGGTGCGCGCAGGGCCTCGTCCGGTCCCCAGCCGCCCGTGGCGTAACTTTGCGCCAGGATCATGTCAAAACCATTTTTGGCGGCGCGCAGGTACTTCTCATCGCCCAGCGTCAGATAAGCCTGCATGGCCGAGCACAAGCAATTCACATGACTGTAAGCGTGGCGCCCGGCCAGGTCGCTGTGGCCCGCGGCCAGTGGATCATAATACGTGTCGTCGAGATACTGAATCCCCAGCGCGCGATACTGCTCTCCCGCGCCGCGATGATAGGCCAGGAACAAGTTTTCCGGCATCGTGTACGACTCATCCCACGTCCAGGATTCGTCTTTGCCCGGACGCCAGCTTGTCCCGTGTTCGACGGCGTGCTTGGGAAAGTACGGCAAGGCCGTTTTGGTGGTCTGATCCATGATGGCAAAGGCATCCGGGTCACCGACGTACTTGTGCGAGTCGATCAGTCCGCAGACCAGTTTGTCGTAACAATAAGTCGGGAAGCGATTCTTCTCATAGAACCCTCCGCCGATGGTCGTGGCGTAGAGGCGGTTCAGGCGCAGCACGCGCTCGCGGGTTTCGGGTGAGCGGTTGATGGCATAGGAGCGCGCCAGCGCCGAAATCCACTGCCCGAAATTCGCTCCGGGAGCGAAGCCAACGTCAAAATTCTTCCGCCAGTTGTAATCCGGATCGTATTCGTACCAGCCGCCCAGTTCCTTTCCCGGCGCGGGCTGGCCCACCATCTCGCGAAATGGTTTAAGCAGGCTGTCGTCGCTCAAGTCCATCAGGATGGCGTGCGTCTCGGCGAGTTGTTGTTCCTGCGGCTCGCTGGTGAGGTCCACGTCGCCGTAGCCGAATTCTGCCAGAGGGTCTGGGACGGAGGAAGCCGATAGCAGGCTGGCGCGAAATGGCGGCAGCAAACTCGCTGCTGAAATCAAAGACGCCGATTGAAGGAATGTCCTGCGGGAGACTCCGGAAGTGAGGGCCATGCTTGCTATTCTACCGGGCCGTTCCGGGAAGAAGTGAAGAAAACAATGCGACGGCGGCCGATCTACCGCGAGTTTTCGCCCTCTTTGTACATGTACTTGATGGCAGGCTTGTAGATCATCAGATTGGGCCCGCCGTCACGGTTTACTTTGATGCAGTTCTTGTCGTACCACTCGATGACGCCGTGCACTTCCTCGCCGTCGCGCAGCACCACGACCATCACCGTCTTGGTCTGCATCTGCTTCTGATAGTAGAAATTCTCCGCGTTGGTTTGCTCGGGCGGCGATGATTTCCGGCCTCCTCCGCCCATGGAGCGGTCCCCGCCGCGCTCGTTGCGCTCCATCCGCTCATGCCGTTCCGGACGCTCGCGCCGCTCGGCAGCCTGTGTGTGTCCGGAATTGTGATTGCCGTGGTTATGGTCGTGTCGCGGCAAGGTGGGCCGGATTAGTTTCCGGTTGGCAAAGTTTTCCTGTCTTTCCTGTTCGCTTATCTGGCTGGCCGGAGTGGAATCCATTGCGTCTTTCATAGTGGCGCTACCCCTGCACACGCATTCGCGCAAGAATTAGATGCGGGGACCCTGCGGTTGTGCTTCGAAAGGCGTGAGATTTCCCCTACCGTACCACAGGAATCTGCCCCTGACAATCCCTCTTCCGGCCCGGGAGAGCATGTGCCGAAAGTTGCACAAGCCAGCCATCGGCACGAAGGACGGCCCGCCAACCTCTCGTAACTCAGACATCCTTCAGCTCGTGTTCGAGAGATCGCTTCCCCGGCGCTCTTTTCCGCTCCAGGTCACCACCGCAACCATGGAGGCGATGATCAGCACGGTCCAGGCCAACATCGGCGGATATGCCCCGCCATAGTGTCGCTCCACCAACCTGGCCTGGATCACGGAATTGCGCGAGGCCAGCAGGTTACCGAGTTGATAGGCAAATCCCGGGAATGTCCCCCGCACTGCCGGAGGCGAAAGCTCGTTCAAGTGGGCGGGAATGACTCCCCACGCCCCCTGCACCATGAACTGCATGATGAAGCCCCCTAAGGCCAGGAGAGGAACACTGTGGGAATAAGCCCAAAGTGGGATGGCTGGAATCGCACACAGGGCCGCAATTACAATGGCCCGGCGCCGCCCGATAGCTTCTGACCAGGTTCCGAAACAGATTCCGCCCAGCAAGGCTCCAAAGTTATAAGTAACCACAATCACGCTGACGGATCTCGGCTGGAAGTGCAGGTTCCGCTCGAGAAATGTGGGATACAAATCCTGCGTGCCGTGGCTGAGCGCATTCAGCGCGAACATTAACACCACAAGAAACGAAAAGCTGCCCAGATAGGTCAGGATGTCCCTTCCCAGGCGGCTCTCGGCGTCTCGCACCCGTTTCTGCTGCCAGGCGGGCGACTCTTCCAACTTGGTCAGCAAATATGCCACCAGCAGACCGGGAGGTGCGCCGATCACGAACATGCCGCGCCAGCCAAAAACCGGGAACAGGATGCCGTAGGCCAACGCTGCGACCAGATACCCGACTACATATCCCTCCTGCAGCAAACCCGAGAAAAATCCACGCCCTTTCGTCGGCAGGGTCTCAAAAGCCAGCGCCGCGCCCACGCCCCACTCTCCGCCCATGGCAATGCCAAACAAGGCGCGCGTGACGAGAAAAACTTTCAGCGAGGGTGCGAAAGCTGAAGCCAGCTCGAAACCTGAATAGGTGAGGATATTGAGGATGAGCGTGGGGCGCCGACCGAAGCGATCGGCCATTACACCAAAGACGAATGCGCCCAGCGGGCGCATGGCCAGTGTCCAAAAAATCGCTTCGGAAACCTGGGAAACCCTGGCGTGGAACTGCGTGGAGATCGCGTTCAGGCACAAAACGAGGGTAAAGAAATCGAAGGCGTCGAGCGACCACCCGAGAAAGCAGGCAAAGAAGGTTTTGCGCTGCCCTGAGGTAAGCCTGCGAAAATGACCGGGGAATTCCATAGTGCGGGCGCAAGGTCGGCGCGTTCGGGTTCAGCGGATGCTAGCATATGCTGTCGATTCACAATCGCTAGCCGAGCTCACCATAGTGCGGGCGCAAGGCCGGCGCGTTCGGGTTCAGCGGATGCTAGCATATGCTGTCAATTGACAATCGCTAGCCGACCTCACCATGGGACTCGATCTTCCCCAGCTCCAGGCGCCCGATTCGCTCATGCTAACCGGCTTCTGGTATCGCGCCCTGCCCGCCGACCGCGTGCAGCGCAATCAGTTGCGTAAAGCGATGCTGCTGGGGATTCCGCTGGTGATTGGCCGCGACCCGCGGGGCCACGCCTTCGCTCTGCGCGATGCCTGCCCACACCGCGGCATGCCGCTCCATTGCGGCCGATTCGATGGCGAAAATCTCGAGTGTTCTTACCACGGATGGCAGTTCGATGTGCACAACGGCCAGTGCCAGCTGATTCCCTCACTCACTGCCGATCAGAAGCTGAAGGTCGACCGCATCTATGCCGGAAGCTATCCCTGCGAGGAGCAGGATGGTTTCATCTGGGCTTACATTCCGGATCCTTCGCCGCAGGGCGCCGGATTCACCCAGCGGGCCGAGGCTCCCGGGCCGGCGCCGCAGATCGAAAAATTCAGCGCGAAGTATAAGACCGCCTATCTTACAGCCGAGATGCCGGTGAGCATCGATCACGGCATTATCGGGCTTATGGACCCGGCGCATGGACCATTCGTGCATCAGGCATGGTGGTGGCGCAGCCGGCACAGCATCCACGAAAAACAAAAGAACTTTGAGCCCATTCCCAACGGCTTCCGCATGAGCGCGCACACGCCCAGCTCAAACTCCGCACCCTACAAGCTGTTGCGCCTCTACGCCGACGCAGATTCGATCACCACAACCATCGATTTCGTGTTGCCTAATTTGCGCACGGAAATCATTCGCGCCGGCAAATACTGGTTTTCTTCGCTGACGACGGTGACGCCGATCACCCGCAACCAGTGCCGCATCGATGTGGTTGCGGCCTGGAACCTGTTTCGCTGGCTGCCCTTCGGCCCGGAGTTGCTGAAGTTTGTTTTCGCAAAATTCGTGGAGCAGGATCGCCGCACCATGGAATTGCAAGCCGAAGGCCTGCAATACAATCCGCATCTTATGTTGATCGATGATGCCGACCGTCCCGCGAAATGGTATTTCCAGCTGAAAGCAGCCTATCTCGAAGCCAGGCGCAATAGGGTGCCGATGAAGCATCCCATGAGCGGCCCGGTTACGCTGAAGTGGAGGAGTTGAAGCGTGCGGCGGCTCTTGCGCGCGAGTGAAGATGTAACGAAATGTGAGGCCCCAGTGATCGAGCAGTCCATAGTGATTCCAACGCCCGATGGCAGCGCCGAAGGGTTTCTCTACCGCCATGAAGGTGCCCAGCCATGTCCGGGAGTACTTTTTCTGACTGATATCGGTGGCATCCGCCCGGCACAACACGACAAAGCACGGCGCCTGGCCGACCAAGGCTTCGTCGTCTTGATGCCCAACAGTTTCTACCGCACCAGCAAGGTGCCGGTATTTGATTTCAAAATCACGGTCGGCGAGGAGCGCACCATGAAGCGCTTCGCCGAGCTTGGCGCACCGCTCAGTCCGGAAGCGATGGAGCGCGACGCTTCTGCCTACGTCGATTTCCTCGCCGCGCAAAGCGCAGCCAGCAAAGGCCCAATTGGAGTGGTCGGCTATTGCTTCTCCGGGGCAATGGCGGTGCGCACGGCAGCCGCACGCCCCGACCTCATTGCAGCAGCCGCTTCCTTTCACGGCGGCCGGCTCTTCACCGACGCCCCGACCAGCCCTCACCTGCTGTTGCCGCGCATCAAGGCCCGGCTGTACTTTGGCCACGCGGTAAACGACCGCAGCATGCCCCCGGAGGCCATCGCCAAACTGAATTCTGCTCTGGCAGCCTGGGGTGGCCGCTATGAAAGCGAGGTCTACGACGGCGCCTATCACAGCTGGACCGAGCCCGACAGCCCGGTCTACAACCCGGCGCAGGCCCAACGGGCGTTGGAGAAGCTGGTCGGTGTACTCACCGCCGCGCTAAAGTGACCCGCTGCTGCCTGCAAGAAAACGGAGAGCGGTTTCTTACTCCTTCACCAGCCAGTCCATGGCTTCTTCGCGTGTCTTGAAAGTTGGCAGCTCGCGGCGGGAGAAATTCTTGATGTGCTCGAAAAATATTTTGGGCAAGCTTTCAATCCCCACCCAGGCCGAGCGCTTGACATGCGGCCGGTCGAAGACCGCGCTCTCTTTCAGGCGTTCCACCGCAATGCGGTCAAACTCGGCTCCGGTGAAGTCGGCGAGCAACAAGACCGAACCACGCGGTTCGCTGGTCACGTAGGAAGGAACCAACAAGGCAAGCTTCTCGACATCCTTGGCGTTGCAATGCGAGAGATCCGCAAGCAGAATCTGCTTGCCTTTATGTTCGACAAAGCGGATGCGGTCTTCCATAGGAATAGTCTCCCCAGTCGCGGCTATTCCGAACAATCTGGGCGCCAGGCGCTACGGCTAGTTACCTAGCAGCGCATCCACCACCGTATACACCTCGGCCAGCGCCGAGTCCAGCGCTCCCGGGTCCTTCCCGCCGGCTTCGGCCAAATCGGGACGCCCCCCGCCCTTGCCGCCCACTTTCTGCGCAACCGGTCCGATTACTTTTCCCGCCTGCACCCGTCCCGTCAAGTCTTTAGTCACGCCGACAATCAGCGACACATTCCGGTTCGTCGCCGAACCCAGCACCACCACCCCCGAGCCCAGCTTGCCGCGCAATTGATCCACCAGGGTCCGCATCTGAGGACGCTCAAGGTTATCCACGCGGTGGGCCAGCACTTTCACGCCCTTGACCTCTTTTATTTTCTCGCCGATGTTCGCAGTCGAAGACGAAGCCGACTTCATTCTCAGTTGATCGATTTCGCGACGCAAGCGGTCGTTTTCCTGATCGCGCATTTCGATTTCGTCGCGCAGAAAAGCATCAAGGGGCATGTCCTCAGGCATTCGTGCCAATGACCTGACGACCCTTTCCAACCGGTGATCCTTCTGGAAGTGTTGAACCGAACCCTCCCCCGTCACTGCCTCCACCCTGCGCACGCCGGACGAAACGCTGCCTTCTTTCAAAATCTTGATCAGTCCAATCTCGCCCGTCTGCGTCGTGTGTGTCCCGCCGCAAAGCTCCGTGGAAAAATCACCGATCTTGATCACGCGCACTTTATCGCCATACTTTTCGCCGAATAGCGCCATGGCGTGATATTCGTTGATGGCAACGTCGATCGGCACATTCTCGACGACCTCGATCTTCGTGTTGCGCAGCACTTCTTTGTTGATGAGGTCCTCGATGTCCTGCAGTTCTTCATCTTCGACTGCTGTGAAGTGTGAAAAATCAAAGCGCAGATGATTCGGCGCCACCAGCGACCCCGCCTGCTTCACGTGCTTGCCCAATACCTCACGCAATCCGGCATGAAGCAGATGCGTCGCCGTATGATTCCGCATGGTGGAGAGACGAATTTCGGTGTCAACCACGGCATCGACCTTATCTCCAACGCGGATCGATTGTTTTGCGGTTACCTGATGCGCGCGGACGCCTTGAATCGGGTAATAACATCCTTTCACTTCGGCAACGATGGTGTTGTGATCGTCGGAATAAAACCATCCCCGGTCGCCGACTTGGCCGCCTGACTCTGCATAGAAGGGCGTGTGATCGAGAAT
>DATKPV010000110.1:0-26026 GCA_035523915.1 Candidatus Aquilonibacter sp.
ATAAGACCCGATTTAGGGCTTTGAGGGCAGGTCGTTCGATGCCGCAAAATTACGTTCCCATTTTCATCTTCATCGCGTTGGTCGCAGTCCTGCTGCCTCTGACGCTGCTCGCGGCCAAGCTGGTGCGTCCGGACAATCCCAGCAAGACCAAATTGATGCCGTACGAATGCGGCATCGATCCCGTGGATAATGCCCGCGGCCGCTACACTGTCCGCTACTACATCGTTGCAATCTTGTTTGTGGTTTTCGATGTGGAGACCATCTTCCTGTTTCCCTGGGCGGTCAAGTTCAAGGCCTTTGGCACGTTTGGACTGATCGAGATGCTGATCTTTCTTCTCATCTTGATTGTCGGCTATATCTGGATCTGGGGAAAGGGCGCGCTGGAATGGATCTAACAACGCTGCAGAGGCCGTTTTGCTGCAAAGGCTTCCGACTGCATATCCAAGCTCCACGCGGCAAATAGATTTCATGTCAACCCTCCCAGCGAATTCACTCGACTCTCCTACTGAAACCTTCACGGCCAGCCGCTGGACCCAAGGGAATCTGTTTTTTCCCACGCGCATCGTGGTTAGCCCGCTGCGCGTAAGCCGGGTCAAATCGCGGTTATTCGGGAGCAATGAAGAGACCATTTCCATGGCGAACGTAGCTTCGGTGCATATTTCTACCGGCGTGCTGTGGTCGGAAATTCGTATCGAATCCACAGGGGGGACTGATCCCATCACGAGCCACGGACACCGCAAGTCCGATGCGCAGCGGATTCGCTCGCTGATCGAAAGCTACCAGGCCAAACCGCGCGGCTAGCACAGATTTTGGCGCGTCCCGCAGGGAACTTGGCTGGCCGTTTTTCGTGCTTCCAGTCGTTGACAGGGTCTCCCCAAGCTGATAGAAGTGAACGTTCTCCTTGAGTCGCTCCGCGCCGGAGGTTTGCGCTTCCCGAACTATGCCGGACGAGACCAGACCGCCCTCTACACCGCCGACGGAAGGCATCGCGCAACCGTCGGCGGATCAGAAATCTGTTTCTCCTGGCGCCGGACAAAGTGGTGCGGTCGCGCCTCCGGTTAAACCGGCAGCGCCGCCGGCTCCTGCCGCAAAGCCCGCCGCACCAGCGGCCGCTCACCCCGCCCCACCTAAACCGGCAGGGCCAGTGCCTACGCCATGGGATTCGCCCATGGTGGCGAAGCTTAGACGAATCTACGGTTCGGGAATTGAGCCGCTCACATATCTCGGCCAGAACTACATGGTGGTGGATAGCTCATTGATTCCAGAGATTCTCCAGGTTTTGCGCGACGACGAGCAATTCGATTACTGCGTTGACATCACGGCTGTCCACTATCCCAAGCGCGAAAAGCAATTCGACGTGGTCTGGGTGCTCTATTCATTTCCACGAAACGAGCGGATTCGAGTGAAAACCCAGATCGCCGAGGGCGCAGGTTTGCCGAGTTCGGTCCCGATCTGGCCCGCCGCCAACTGGCTGGAGCGCGAGGTCTTCGACATGTTCGGCATCATGTTTCACGGGCATCCCGATTTGAAACGCATTCTGCTGCCTGAGGGCTGGAACGGTTATCCCCTGCGCAAAGACTACGGTATTCTCCAGCAAGACAACGAGTGGGTGCAGATCAACCTGGGAATCCCAAGCGGCCAGTAAATGCCACCAATGCCTGACCCGAAGACGCTCTCGCCACTCGACCTCGAAACTTCCGAGAAAACGCATCTCGACGCGAACGAGCTCGTCATCAATATGGGTCCGCAGCATCCCGCCACGCATGGCGTGCTGCGTGTCATTCTGCGGCTCGACGGGGAAAAAGTTCTGGGACTCGAGTGCGTCATCGGCTACCTGCATCGCGGCGTGGAAAAGATTGCCGAAAACCGCACCTACACGATGTTCAACCCATACGTCGACCGCATGGATTATGTGGCGGCGGTTTCCAACGGCCTGGGATATTGCGAAGCGGTTGAAAAACTGCTCAACGTCGAAGCCCCGCCACGCGCCCAATATATCCGTGTCATTCTCACCGAGCTGAACCGCATCACCAGCCATCAGTTGTGGCTGGGCACGCACGCGCTCGATATCGGGGCGATCACTCCACTCTTTTATACCTTCCGTGACCGCGAAGAGGTGCTCAAGATCTTCGAGAAGTATTGTGGCGCCCGGCTCACGACTCATGCCTTCCGCATCGGTGGCCTTCAGTACGAAACCTACAGCGGCTTTGAGCAGGATGTGAAAAACTTCCTGGCATTTTTCAAGCCGAAAATCGACGAGTACGAAGAACTGCTCACCACCAATCGCATCTGGGTCGAGCGGACGAAGAAAGTCGGCGTGATCTCCGGTAAAGATTGCATCGCGCTCGGAGTGACCGGACCCGTGCTGCGCGCCAGCGGCGTGAAGTGGGATATCCGCAGGGCCCAGCCCTATGCCAATTACAAGAATTTCGATTTTGAAATTCCGACCGGCCAGAACGGAGATACCTACGACCGGTATCTGGTGCGCATGATGGAGATGCGGCAATCGGTGCGGATCATCGAGCAGGCGGTGGAGGGAATCCCCGAAGGCCCGATTATGGCCAAGGTGCCGAAGGTGATGAAGCCGCCGGTGGGCGAGGTTTATCACTCGATCGAAGCGCCCAAGGGCGAGCTTGGATATTTCATCGTCAGTGACGGTTCCACTCAGCCTTACCGCGTCCGCGTGCGTCCGCCATCGTTTGTGAATTTGCAGGCTCTCGACTTGATGTGCCGCGGCCAGCTCGTCGCCGACGTGATTGCTGTGATTGGCACGCTTGATATCGTTCTGGGTGAGGTGGACCGCTGACCTGCTTGGAGATTGAGAACTTCATGAAGACTTGTCATCCTGAGCGTAGCGAAGGACCTATGCATTTTTGCCGAGTGGACTGCACAGGTTCTTCGCTGCGCTCAGAATGACAATCGAGACAGTAAGGCCAGCCCTTAACGGCGCCGCATGCACGATTTGATTCAATACGTCGTCTCCTATCTCAAGCCGAACGTCGATACCACGCCCGGCGTCGCCGGGAATTTCTTCTGGGCCTTCGTCTACATTCTGCTGGTTTTTGTCGGCCTTTCCATCGCCGTAATCGCCATGAACTGGCTGGAGCGTAAGATTCTGGCCCACATGCAGGTGCGCCTTGGACCCATGCGCGTTGGCCCGCACGGCCTGCTGCAGCCGATCGCCGACGCCCTCAAGCTCCTCCTCAAAGAAGACATCATGCCCGCCCAGGCCGATGCCTTGGTCTTTTGGATCGCGCCCTTCATTGTGGTGCTGGCGGCGTTTACGGTTTTTGTTGTGGTTCCCTTCGGTCCCACGCACGCCATCACCGACATGAATATTGGAATCCTCTTCATGCTTGGCGTTTCGTCCCTGAGCGTGCTCGGCATCGTGACTGCAGGCTGGGCCTCGAATTCGCACTATCCGCTGATCGGCGCTCTGCGTTCCAGTGCGCAGATGGTTTCCTATGAAGTGGCCATGGGATTCGCCGTAGTTTCCGCGGTCTTGATGACCAGCCTGAATGCCAGCGGAACCGGCACTCTGAGCATGATCGGCATCGTTCAGGCGCAGCAGCAGCAGGGAGAGTGGTTTATCTTCAAGTTCTTCCCGTTGGGACTGATCGCCTTCTTTATCTTTGCTGTGGCTATGGTCGCTGAAACCAACCGCGCGCCGTTCGATTTGCCGGAAGCCGAATCCGAACTCACCGCCGGCTTTCATACCGAATACAGCGGCTTTCGCTGGTCGTTATTCTTTCTGGCCGAGTATTCCGCGATGATAGCGGTCTCCTCCATCGCGGTGACGCTGTGGCTGGGCGGCTGGCTGCGGCCGTTTCCGCACTGGCTCAGTGGTGGTGTTTGGGATTTCGTGTTCTCTGTGTTTCCTGGGCTGACCTTCCTTTTTTTGGCCGGCATGTGCTTTTACAACACGGCCCGCATGCCGAAACATCCGTACTTCCGGATTCAAACCATGGGACTGGCCGGCTTCGGTTTTCTCCTTGCCCTGATCGGCCTGTTATTGTTCATTCCCCAGGTCAGCAGCCGCATTCAGGATATTTATTGGTTTTGCGTCAAAGTTGCTGGGTTCATGTACCTCTATATCTGGTATCGTGGCACGTTCCCGCGTTACCGCTTTGACCAGCTGATGAAGGTTGGATGGAAGGTTTTGTTGCCGGTCGGAATGGGTGTCCTGATCCTGACCGCAAGCGTAGGACTGTTGCAAACAACATGGCACCGGTAGCCACACCGTTTTTCTTTTATCTGCTCTCCGGGATGATGCTCATCGGCGGAATCCTGGTGATCACGCGCCGGAACCCGGTGCATTCCGCGCTGGCGCTGATCGTGGCCCTTCTCTGTCAGGCGGGAATTTATCTCATGCTCTATGCCCCGTTCGTCGCGGCCGTGCAGATCATTTTATACGCCGGCGGCATCATGGTGCTGTTTCTGTTCGTGATCATGTTGGTCTCGATCGAGCGCACCATGAAAGAGCGGCAATTCAACAGGCAATGGCTGCTGGGAATCGTGGCTGCTGGCGCGCTCGGCGGCCTGTTCATCGCGGTTTACAGCAGAGGGCAGCAGATTTTCCCCAACCGCGCCCTCCCCGTGGCTGAAACTCAAAACACGCAGACGGTTGGCACCATGTTGTATGGACAATACATGTTCGCCTTCGAAATCGCTTCTCTGTTGCTGCTCGTGGCGATCATCGGGGCGGTAGTGATGGCGAAGAAGAGAATCTGATTGAAAGAGAGCCTCTGATTGTGAAAGAGCGGCCCTTTAAGGCCGCGTAAAGCTTGGAAACCGCGGGGCCTTAGCCCCGGCACCTACAACTCAAATGCAGTCCATGCTCCACATCACGACCCTGCATTACCTGGTTCTGGGCGCGGCTCTGTTTCTGCTCGGGGTGATCGGAGTGCTTACGCGCCGCAACGTGGTGATCGTCTTGATGTCGATTGAGCTGATTTTGAACGCCGTGAACCTGAACCTCGTCGCCTTTTCCCGTTACTGGGGAGGCGTGCACGGTCAGGTGTTTGCCATCTTTATCATTACCGACGCAGCGGCCGAGGCCGCCGTCGGCCTTGGCATCCTGATCGCCTTCTTCCGCAACAAGGAAACGGTCAATGTTGACGAAGTGAATTTGTTGAAGTGGTGAGCGGCAACACCCAGTATCGAGTACCGAGTATCCAGTAAGTCTTGTCATCCTGAGCAGCGTAGGTTGCGGCGAAGGATCTATGCAGTTTTGCGTGAAGAGGCAAAATGCATCGATTCATCGCTCCTCTCCGAATGACAAAGGCCAACGACCAACATGGGTTTCATCTTTCTAAGATACGTTTGGCTGATCCCGCTGATGCCGGCCTTCGGCGCCGCGGTCATGTTCTTCTTCGGCCGCAAGCTGGAGAAGAAAACCGTGAGCGCCGTGTGCGTCGGCGTGGTCGTTGCGGCATTCATCATGGCATGCGGTGCAGTAGGGCAGTATTCTGCCTGGTCGGCGACGCCGGAACATCTCCACCAGCCTTATCAGACCATTCTGTATACCTGGCTCGGGACCGACACCGGGCATCTGAACTACACGGCGCAGAACGGCCAAGCTGCGCCGTTTCAGGCGGACGCCGGTTTTCTCCTCGACCCTCTTTCCAGCATCTGGCTGCTGTTCGTCACCGGCGTCGGCATGCTGATCCATATCTATTCCACCGGCTACATGGCGCATGAAGAGGGGTACTACCGCTTCTTCGGCTACCTCAACCTCTTCATGTTCTCCATGTTGATTCTGGTCCTGGCCAACAATTACGCGCTCATGTTCGTGGGCTGGGAGGGTGTGGGCCTGTGCTCTTATCTTCTGATTGGTTTTTATTTCCAGCGTAAATCTGCCACTGATGCGGGAAACAAGGCATTCATCGTCAACCGCATCGGCGATGCCGGATTTCTGCTCGGCATGTTCACCATCGCCTGGTGCTTCGGCTCTCTTCGGTTTACAGAAGTCACGGCCTCGGCCCGCAGTGGGCATTTTGCCATTGGCGATCCGGTGATCACACTGGCTACGCTGCTCCTTTTTGTTGGCGCCTGCGGCAAGTCGGCGCAGCTTCCCCTTTACGTCTGGCTACCCGATGCCATGGAGGGCCCCACGCCCGTTTCCGCCTTGATTCATGCCGCCACCATGGTTACCGCCGGCGTGTACATGGTGGCGCGGTCGAACGCCCTGTTCGTGCTCGCGCCCACGTCGATGAAAACGGTCGCGATCGTCGGTGCGCTCACGGCCATGTTTGCCGCCTCCATCGGCCTGGTGCAGAACGACATCAAGCGCGTGCTCGCCTACTCGACGGTTTCTCAGCTCGGCTACATGTTTCTGGCCCTCGGCGTGGGAGCTTTCGCCGCCGGCGTTTTCCACGTTTTCACCCATGCCTTTTTCAAGGCCTTGCTCTTCCTCGGAGCCGGTGCGGTGATTCATTCCATGAGCGGCGAGCAGGACATGCGCAAGATGGGCGATCTCGCACATCGCATTCCCATCACCTACCGCACCATGCTGTTCGCGACGCTGGCGATTGCCGGCATTCCTCCTTTCGCCGGTTTCTTTTCCAAAGATGAAATTCTCTGGCAGACCTGGACCAAAGAAAGCGACGCCTATCATCTGCTCTGGTTCATCGGCTATGCCACCGCGCTGATGACCGCGTTTTACATGTTCCGCCTTATGTATTTGACCTTCTTCGGCAAACCCCGCATGAGCCACGAGGTGGAACATCATATCCACGAATGCCCCTACTCAATGGCAGTGCCGCTGCTGATCTTGGCCGTCTGCTCGCTCTCTGCCGGATGGCTGAGTTGGCCGCCCAGCCTTGGCGGCTCGGCGCGATTCGAGCACTACCTCAGCCCGGTTTTCGCCAATGAAGCCCAGGTTCTCGAGGAGGAGGGCAAAGCCGGTCAGCTTGCCGCCGGAGAAAAAGAAGCGGAACATACCAGCCCCACAGAGTACTTGCTCATGTTTCTATCCGTCGCCGCCGCTGCGGTTGGATGGGGCATGGCGAGGCGGTCTTATAACCATGCGGATAGAGGTTTCACCGAGCCCATCGCTACCGTTGCTCCGCCCGTCTACGATCTGCTGCTGAACAAGTATTACGTCGACGAAGGCTACGACTACGTTTTCACCGGACGCCGCAAACTTGGCGGCGTGAGGCTCGGCGTGCTTGGCTTGGGCGAAGCCTCATCGTGGTTTGATACCCATGTGATCGATGGCACTGTGAATGCCACCGGCTGGATGACCCGAGTTGCGGCCAAGCTTTCCAGTTGGTGGGATAAGTGGATCATCGACGGAATCGGCGTCAATGGGCCGGCGATTTTTGCCCGTATGCTTTCCTATCCTGCCCGCTTGCTGGAATGGGGCCTGGTGCAGTGGTATGCGCTGGTGATGACCATCGGCTTAGTTGGTTTTGTGTTTTATTACGTATGGCACTGAGCTGCGAGCCGCGAGCTCTGAGCTTCGAGCGAACAACTGCTCTGCCTTGCCCGTAGCTCGAAGCCCGAAGCTGGAAAAGTTTTGAAAGGGCGCGGCTTCAAGCCGCGCCGTGGAAGCGAGTATTTGAATTACGGCTTTAGCCGCTGAGGGAAAGCCGGCGACGAGCGGGGAGTCGTAAGCAATCCAGAACAGGTTGCTTGCAGCCCGCAGCTCGAAGCTCGAAGCTAATACAATGTACAACCACATTCTCTCGATCATTCTCTTCACTCCGCTGGTGGGCGCGCTGTTGCTCCTGTTCGTTCCCGGCGAGAACAAGAACGCAATCCGATGGATCGCCAATGTCTTCGCGCTCGGCGGATTTCTGGTCTCTCTGCCACTCGTCCCCTGGTTTTGGGCGTTGCGCTTCGACACCAGCCAGCAATTCAAGTTCATCGAGGGCGCGGCCAACAATTGGATTCCTTCCATCGGGGCCGGCTTCTATATCGGCATCGACGGCATCTCCTTCCTGCTCATCATGCTGACCACTCTGCTGGGATGGATCTCGATCCTTTCCTCATGGAGCGCGATCGAGAACCGGGTCAAGGAGTACTACATCTGGTTTCTGATTTTGCAAACCGGCATGTTGGGCGTTTTCATGGCGCTCGATTTCTTCCTCTTCTTCGTATTCTGGGAAGCCATGCTGGTTCCGATGTATCTGTTGATTGGCATCTGGGGCGGCCCGCGCAAGCTCTACGCCGCCATCAAGTTCTTCCTCTATACTCTGGCCGGTTCAGTGCTGATGCTGCTGGGCATCCTTTTTCTTTACTTCCACCACCAGAGCATCACGGGCGCCTATACGTTCAGCATTCCCGCGCTCTATGAAACAGCGCCCCGCATCTATTCCGACTACGGCCCTTACGCCGCCACGCTGCTTTTCTTGTCGTTTTTCTTTGCCTTTGCCATCAAGGTGCCGATGTTCCCCTTCCACACCTGGCTGCCCGACGCGCACGTTGAGGCTCCGACCGCAGGCTCCGTGATTCTGGCCGGCGTTCTGCTGAAGATGGGAACCTACGGTTTCATCCGCTTCTCGCTGCCATTCTTCCCGAGGGTGCTGACCGACCCGCACAGCCATGTCCGCCTGTGGGTAATGACGCTCTCAATCATCGCCATCATTTACGGGGCACTCGTCTCGCTCATGCAGAAAGATATGAAAAAGCTCGTGGCTTACTCGTCTGTCAGCCACTTGGGCTTCTGCACGCTGGGAATCTTTGCGCTCACCCCGCTGGGCCTGAGCGGATCGGTCCTCCAACAGGTGAATCACGGCATCTCCACGGGCGCGTTGTTCTTGATCGTAGGCATTCTTTATGAGCGCCGCCACACCCGTGAAATCGCCGAATACGGCGGCATCTCCAACGTAATGCCGGTTTACGCCACCATCACCATGATCATGTTCCTTTCTTCGATGGGGTTGCCGCTGCTCAATGGATTCGTCGGCGAGTTCACCATCCTGCAGGGGACCTTCATGCAGAAGGAGATCGCCGGGCACTCTGGCTTCTTCTGGACCGCCTGGGCGGTGCCCGGCGTGATTCTGGCCGCCTCCTATTTGCTGTGGCTCTACCAGCGCGTTTTCTTCGGTACCGTGACCAATCCCAAGAACGAAAAGCTGCACGATCTGACGCCGCGCGAGATCGCTACCTTCGCTCCGCTTCTGATCCTGGCCCTGTGGATCGGCCTCTATCCGAAGCCGTTTTTCCAGATTCTGGAGCAGCCAGTCAATCATTTGGTCGCGACCATGCAGCAAGACAGCACGCAGCCCGAAAGCAATATGAATGCCGGTGTGCAGTCATCTCCCGCTCGTTCCACTACAGAAACGGCGCTGGCAAAGTCGTCGTCAGCATCTGCGATTTCGGCAACTGGCGTCATGAGAGGAAAGAACTAGTGGGCCCGCTCTCGTTTCCATGGACGGACTATATCCTGGCTCTGCCCATGACCCTGCTTACTCTGTTTGCGCTCGGCATTCTGCTCATTGACCTCATGCTGCCCGCGGAGTTGAAGTGGGCGAACGCGGTCACCGCCTTCATCGGCGTGCTGTTTTCCGCCGCCGGAGCAGTCAAGATTCAACTCTGGCTTGACTCCAGGGCTCTCTCCGGCGCCGCGGCCTTCAAAGGTGCGATGCTGGTCGATCGCTTCGCCCTGTATTTCTTCTATCTGTTTCTGGCCGGCACCGCCGTTTCCATTCTCTTATCCGCACGCTACCTGGAAATCGAACACGAAAATCACGGCGAATATTACGCTCTCATGCTGCTCTCAGTGGTGGGCATGATGTGCATGGCCGCTGGGTTCGATATCGTGCTCATTTTTATTGGCCTGGAACTGATGGCAATTTCCACCTATGTGCTGGTGGGCTTCCTGCGCCGCGACCGGCGCTCCAACGAGGCGGCGCTGAAATACCTGCTGCTGGGCGCATTTTCTTCCGGAATCTTTGCCTATGGGTTGTCGCTGCTGTATGGCCTCACCGGCAGCACAAACCTGAATACGATTCGCAACGGCCTCAGCGAAATTCTGGCGCGCGATCCGCACAACCCCGTCGCCATCATCGCTCTGCTGACTACGCTTACTGGCTTGTTGTTCAAAATTGCCGCGATTCCTTTTCACCAATGGGCGCCAGATGCCTATGAGGGCGCGCCCACCAGCGTCACCGGCTTCATGTCCGTGGCAGTCAAAGCCGCAGGATGGGCGATGTTGCTGCGCATTCTGCTGTGGGGCCTCGGACCCATGCGGCCGATCTGGGTTCCAGTCCTGGTCTTCGTCTCTATCGCCACCATGACCGGCGCCAATCTTGCTGCGCTTACTCAGACCAACACCAAGCGCCTGCTGGCGTATTCTTCCATTGCCCACGTCGGCTACATGCTGCTGGGCCTGATCGCGGGAACCGTGTATGAGCTCAACCCCGACGGCGTCAAGGGCATCCTGATTTATTTGTTGGTCTATACGTTTATGAACCTGGGCGCCTTCGGGGTGATCACCTCGCTGCGCCATCGCGAAGTAATCGGCGACGAGCTCGACGATCTCAACGGCCTTTACTCGCGCGCCCCGGTGGAAGCCGTGCTGATGCTGATCTTCCTGCTCTCGCTGGCTGGCATACCGCCGCTGGCCGGTTTTTGGGGCAAGTATTTTATTTTTCTCAGCCTGGTCGAAAGCGGCCACTACGCGCTGGCCGCGCTGGGCGTGCTGTATTCGGTGTTTGGGCTGTATTACTACCTGAAGATCGCGAACGCAATGTTCATGCGTCAACCGGAAGCCGGCGAGGGCAGGCTGCCCGTCAGCTATGCGATGCGTGCCGCGCTGGGCGTGAGCGGTCTGGCCACGCTCTGGATCGGCATCCTGCCCGAGCATTTTATCCGCCTGGTGAACTGGTCGCTCGGGCCCTAGCCCCTGAACAAAAAAGGGGCGATTCCGGCTCTTCGTGCCCGTGACGAAACTGGAAATCACGTTTCCCGTCACTCCGGTCATAATAGATCTAAACTCATGCTACCCGCCGATCCACACTCGGACAGGCAGAACACCGAGCCAGAAAAGCGCTTCTGGCTCCAGTTGGTGCGCTACAGCGAGCTGGCATTCATGTTCCCCGCTGCGCTGGTCGTGGGCTGGCTGCTTGGCTTATTGTTGGATCGCTGGTTGCACACGACCTGGCTCTATATGGCAGGAATTCTCGTAGGAATCGCGGCCGGGTTCATCCATTTGGTGCGTACCGTGCTCCGCGATTCGAACTGATGCACCACTGCCCACCGACGTTACTTCTAAGACGCAACCTGCCATAGAATGTTCAGTCGTCCGCACCGTCGGACATTTCATGACGAGCCCGATAGAGACAACTGCCGCCGCTGAAACCTTCTACTCGGGTGCGCTGAATCGTATCCACTATTTCATGGTTGCTCTTGCCATCGCTCTGTCTCTCGCGGCATGGCGGAAATTTGGTTGGCGTCCAGCGGTCGGCTTCGTTTCCGGGTGCGCTATTGCCTACATCAACTTTTACTGGTTAAAGCGCGTGGTTGGCGGTTTTGTGGATCGCGCCGCAGGAGCCGCTTCCGCACAATCGGGCCGTGGAATTGTGCTCCGTTTCCTGCTGCGTTACGCATTGATGGCCCTCGGAGCGTATGTTATCTTATCTGTTTCGCCCGCGAGTCTGAATGGGTTGCTGGCAGGCCTGTTCCTGCCGATTCCCGCGATCGTGTGCGAGGGCTTCTATGAAGCCTATGTGGCTCTGGCACGCGGGCTCTGACGTGCGACAGAGTTGCCACTTGGAATTTTCATGCCGGAACAACTCTGGTTTACGGCCCTGTTAAACCGTCTTTTCGGCGGCGCAGTTACTGCCTTTCTCAATCGCCTGCACGTTCCTCCGCACTATCCTCAAGCTCCGATCAGCAACAGCGCGGCCATGGAAATTCTGGTTTGCGGGTTTCTGATTACGCTGTTTGTGCTTGCCCGGCTGCAGCTATCGGTGGAAAGCCCCAGTCCGTTGCAGCACATGTTTGAGGGTATTAACGATTTCATCGAACAGCAAAGCCGGGAGATCATCGGCCATAAAAACCATGCTCACGTGTCTTTTCTCGTGGTGTTGGGTCTCTTCATCCTGTGCTCCAACCTGCTGGGGCTGATACCCGGCATGGAATCGCCAACTGCGGTTCCGGTGGTTCCTCTTGGCAGTGCGCTG
Organism: Candidatus Aquilonibacter sp.; assembly: GCA_035523915.1. GTDB lineage: Bacteria > Acidobacteriota > Terriglobia > Terriglobales > Acidobacteriaceae > Sulfotelmatobacter. The sequence continues at coordinate 12,132 of DATKPV010000110.1, forward strand.
GTCGCGTTCGTCTATTATCAACTACACGGTTTTCGCGACCATGGGATCAAGTATCTCAGGCACTTTGCCGGCCCGCCAATCGGGCCGTGGTGGGCCAATCTGCTCATGGGCATGCTGATGGTGCCGATTGAGATCGTCAGCCACCTGGCCCGCGTCCTCTCGCTCACCGTGCGTTTGTTCGCCAACATGTTTGCCGGCGACATGGTGACCTTGATTTTCTTCTCGCTGGTGCCGATTGCGGTTCCGATCGTGTTCATGGGTTTGCATGTCTTCGTTTCGCTGATTCAGGCCTATGTTTTTGTATTGTTAACTATGGTTTATCTGGCCGGAGCGGTGGGCGAGGAGCACTGAGTTTTTCAGTTCGCCGTTTCAGCGTGAGGGCGTCGGCACGGGATGACGTCAACCACCTACTGGCGGCAATTCCTGGAAGGAGAACAAAGACAAATGCGTATATTCAGCAGGTTGTTCATGTGGCTTTCCGTTCTGGCATTTGCAGTGCCAGCGTTCGCTCAGGGCGGAGCAGCCTCCAGCGCGGTCAACTGGGTGGCCATTTCTGCGGGATTTTCGATGGCCATTGCTTCTGCGGTTTGCGGCCTGGGTCAGGGAAAGGCGACGGCAGCTGCGATGGAGGGTCTCGCCCGCAATCCGGCCGCCCGCGCCGGCATTCAACTCGGACTGATCATCGGATTGGCCTTTATCGAGTCGCTGGCCCTCTACACGCTGGTGATTATCTTCGCCAAGGTGAAATAACCTTCACGAAATGCGAGAAAAAGCCTCTGCCGATGGCAGAGGCTTTTTTTCCCTAACGAGTTGAGCGGCGTTTACGCCTTCCGCTGTCCGTTCCACTCCGCATCTTTGCCTTGCGGCGAGCGGCTCATGGCTTCGACCAGCACGCGGCGGAGCTTGTAACGGCTCTCCAGGTCGGTGTTTACGATTTCAAATCCCACTTCGTTGACCCGCGCGCGGCGGAGCAGCACGTGGGCACGGATTTTACTGCGCATGCCGAGAGAAATCTCCAGATCGGCTTCGCTGCCGATCCGCAGGTTATCTTCCTTCGTTCCCATGCCACCCCCCAGGCTCAATTCGCGCACCAGAATCTTGGATTTACCCCAGGAACTGCCAATGGTGGCGGCCAGCGTCTTCGACAGAACCATGCGCTCGTAGCGCCGTTGCCTCACCCAGGGACACGCCGGAGCCATGTCCAGAGGGGCAATCGCCAGCTCCACCGGTTCGAGGCCGCTATCGGTGAGCACCTGGCCGCTGTAGCGAGGGTCGGTTTTTGAAAGCGCTTGCGCCGCCGCGATGCGTAATTCCCGGTGATGAACCCAGCCGAATGTCTTCTTGGTCTCCACGATCTCGCGCAACAGTGGGATCGCATCGGCGTCCCGCAAGCGTCCCAGCGATTCAATCGCCTTGAGCTGTACAAAGGCCGAACGGGAGGCGGCTTCGCCCGGCCGGGCCATCGCCTGCAAGGGCGGTGCTGCCGCAAGGTCGCCGCTCATGCCGATCTCGTCGATCGTTTCCGGCAGAACGACCGGGTCCAGCACCTCGGTGAGCTCCAGCAGCGTCCTTCCACGATCAGGAGCCGCTCCGTAAGCAATCTGCCGGACGGCAATATCGTGATAAAAACGGTTCCACTCTGGCAGGCGCGTGGGCAGAAGCTCCAGCAACGTGGCCACGTCCAGCCGGCTCAGTAGGCCCACGACCACGGAAGCCTGCCGCGGCTGGCCGGTTCGCAGAATCTCGCGCAACTGGCCCAGAACCGAGGGTCCGGTTTCCTTCACCAGTTCGATCATGCGGTCGCATTCGTCCCGCCGCATGCAGCGGAAAAAGCGGTCGGCCAGATGCTCCGCTCCGCTCTGGCTGGTGCGGCGCAGCACCGCTAGCAGGTCCTTGGCCAGACTTTCCTGCTGCAGCGCTTCTTCTATGAACTCCGGCAAGCGATTTTCTACGCCGACGCGCGGCCGCAAATCGTTCGCCATCACCGGCCGCTGCAATTGCAGAGACTCCATGCCGGCGCAGACTTCATTCACAGCCGCATAGTTCTTGGATTCGCTGGCTTCCTGGCTCAGACGCACGAAAGCCGCGCTTAACAGGCTCTGCAGTTCGGGATCTTTCTCGCTCCCCAACTGCTCGGCCACTTTGCGAATCGCCGCGCCCATCGTGTCTCCGCCCAGGCGGGCATAGAGATCGGCCAACTGGCTCAGGCCGATCGCGGTTTTCCTCCGGGGTTCGACATCCTTAACCCCAAGGCAGCCATAATAGTTGGTCAGGATGGCCGCCGCCGTCTCTTTATCGTCGCGGTCGAGCAGTACCTCCACGAACTGGCGCAGGTTGCGTGGCGGAACGCAAGGGGCCTCATGCGACAGCAGCACGCTCTTCTTACCCGATTCCGGAACTTCTGCCCAGAACATGCGGTCCAGGATATCGGCGTGCGACTCCACCAGAATCCCGGCCTTGCTCATCTTGTCTTCCTGCAACTTCAGGATGTGGCGCAACGAGTCCATCTGCCGGCTCATGTGCTCAAGCATCTGGTGCACGGCGTTCACTTTGACCTCGCCCTTTTGGTAGCGCTCCAGGGCGAAGCGGATCGCCATGTGCTCGGCTGCCTTCATGAGGAGCGGCGTGTCCTCCTGCTGGGCACTGGCATTCGCTGCTAACGATCCGAGCAACTGTTGCAGATTCAAACGCGTATTCGGGTCCGTATCACCTAGTTCTTTCTGCAGGTCGTCCGGGCTTATGGTGGGGTCGGTCTGCACCTGGCCGAAGCGAGTGAGCAAGCGGATTGCTTGAACTACCTCGGCTTCCTGCAGAGGAACGACACCCCCGGTCCACGCCGGCGCCGCCCCAGCCGCGAAGCTGGCTGCGTTTGCACCTGCGGGTGTATTGGGCACGCTGCCCAGTGGAACCATCGGCGCGCCCGTTCCACCCGGTCCGGCACCGGCAGCATTCGCGCCTTCAGCCGCCGCAATCAACTGCAACAGCTTCTGCGGATCATTCAACCATTGCTTGAATTCCGGTCCGAGGGTCTGGGCCGCAATCTGGGCGGCTACACTCACGTCGCCGGTCAGTGGATCGGCAGCCACAAATTTCACTTCGTTGATCTTGATGGTGCTGCCCTGCTTGCCCCCGCTCAGAGCCTCTTTGATCTGCTTGGCGACGTCCTGCGCCTTCGATCCGGCCACTGTGAAAGCCCGCACCAGGCGGGTAAAGTCCTCGATCGTGACGTCCTTGGAAAAGTGCAGGCTGGCCAGTCCCGCCGTAGTCAGCAGTTGGGCAAAGCTCTTTTCCGCTTGCCCCGCTTCTAAGGGAATGCCGTCCAGCAGCAGCTTGTTGTCGCTGACTCCCAGCAGGAAACCGCTGTCTCCACCGCTGGGAAGCCCTTGCTGTAATTCGTTCCAGGTGGTCTCGAACTGCGCTTCAGTACGCTTGTGGTCGAAGCCATACATCCGCGTGTACTTAATCAGGATGTTCAGGCTGTGCACGAACGCGCGGGCTTGCGCCGCGCGATTCTCGTGAGATGAGACGGTGGTAGAGATACGGGAGCTCCTGGTCCGCAACGATGCTGCAGCTATCCAGCAACAAGGTTATGACAACTGGTAAGTCACCGCACATTACGGAGGTAACGATTGCATTACCGACCAGCTTCATACGGATGACGTTTGCTCGGAGTGTGCCGGCGTGCCAAAAAGCTCACGTTTGGGCAAACCTTCGCCCACAAAACCAGTCATTTGAACAGCTGAGACATTGGCATTTGCTCCCGGGCGGCGAGAGAATAGCATCTCGGGAGTGCCCGCAAGGCGGGCGCTCATAACGACGTGACAACATCGAGCAAAACCACCGGCCTGCGCTACTGGATGCTGCGTGTCCTCGAGGAATGTGACCGCCTCGGCGATCAATTCGGACCCGACCCCGTGCATGATCTGCGGGTATCTTTGCGCCGCTGCCGTTCGATGGCCGATGGCCTTATGGTTATGGATTCCGACCCCGGCTGGAAAGCGATGAAAAAGGCGGGGAAGAGGCTGTTCCAACGTCTGGGCGATCTTCGCGACATTCAAGTCATGATGGAGTGGACCGGCAAACTGGCGCCACCAGAGGTGAATCAGGCAGACACAGGAGTCGAGCGGGATCCTTCTGCCGAGCCTCCTGCTGCAGAATCCCACGTGCAAGGCTGGCAGGCGCGGTTTAGCTCAGCCGATCCTGTCGCCCATTCTTTGATGCATATCCTCCATCGCCGGGAAGAGGAGCAAAAAGACGAGGCCGGGGGCGCGCTGGAAGACTTCGATCGCAGGCAATGGAAGCAATGGGCCAGGTCTTTGCCGCGACGGGCCGCGCGATTTCGTCCCGGAAGCGCTCTCTTCAAGCACCTGGCGCTTGAGCGTTGGACGGGAGCTTACGCCCTGCACAAATTGGCGATGCGCAGCCGCTCCCAGACCGCATTGCACAACACCCGCATTGGCATTAAACGCTTCCGTTATATCGTCGAGAACTTTCTTCCCGCGGAGCATCAGGCCTGGAGCCGCGATCTGAAAGAGATGCAGGATCTGCTGGGCGAGGTACATGACCTCGATGTTCTCTGGGTGACGGCAGTCTCCGCCCGGGTTTTTCCTGATCCGGAATCGCGCCGCCGGTGGCGGCAAAAAATTCTCGAAGAACGCAATCAGCATATCGACCGCTATCGCCAAAAGATGACGGGGCCGGGAGCGCTCTGGCATGTGTGGCGTGCCGCGCTACCGCACGGCCGGCAAATTCAGGCTCTCGCCACGCGCCGCTTGAAACTCTGGGCCCGTTCCCTTGACCCGGATTTTGCGCATTCTGAGAGGGTGGCTGCTTTTGCGCTGCAGTTGCACGACGGCTTGCACGCTGCAGGGTTCCTGCGCGGCATCGACGGCATCGATCCACGCCCTAGCCTGCAAGCCGCCGCACTGCTGCACGACGTCGGAAAGGCGAGGGGAATCAAGGGCCACCACAAGGCGTCTCTGGAACTGATCAGGTCCCACGGCACGCCTTTGGGATGGAATCCAGGAGACCTACAACGGGCCGCGGTCGTGGCTCGCTTCCATTGCGGAGCTCTGCCCAGAAAAAGCCACAAGACCATTCGTGAGCTGCTGCCTGACGAGCAAAAGGTCACGATTCAGCTGGCTGCCATACTGCGCCTGGCCAACGCATTCGACGCATCCCACGATGGGCACATCCGTCGGGTGAAGGTTGACACTGAGACTGAGCGTCGTTCCCATGCCAACGGTCTCCACAACCTCACGAGGAAACCCGTCCATCAGGCCGTCATCATTGCCGCCGAAGGCTACACGCCGACCAGTTCCACCGCCCGGACTATCGCCGCCGAGAGGCACTTGCTGGAGACGGTTCTTCATCGTCCGGTCGTGGTTCGAGCCATGGCGAGACCTGCCTCCCGCCATGCTCGCTGATCCCGCTGACCATTGTTCGCAGGCTTACTTCGGCGCCGGATATCGTCGACTTGTGGAAACTGGCGGGCGGGGAGACAGACCGTCCCACCGGCCCGCCACTGCGGTCCTAGTTCATTCGCCTCGAAACGACCGCGTTGATGTATTCCAGCATGTGGTCGGTTTCGAGTTCCGACGTCAAGATTGCCTCCAGATCGGAGGGCGTAAAGTTGCTGTCCGCTGATGCCTCTTCCATCAATTGCAGGACGTCGACGGCAGACGTGTCATTTCCCAAAATCATTGGGTCCTCCTAGCCGATTTGCGGTGATAAAGAGAACGGGGCAGCGGGACACGTCGGAGAAACTTCCCCCCGGAAGAATCTGCGAGGGTCGCCGGGCTGCCCCTGTCCTTGCCCCAAGCAAAAACGGAGCAAGCTGAGCGCAACCGCAGCGACTGGTCTAGCGCCGAATCGACTGGAGGAGAATGGGCAGAAAATTAGGTGTGCCGGAGGCCGTCAGCGAACGGTCCTGGGCATAGCTGGAAATTCTCGCCAGGTGCAGAAGCTGAATCGGGGTCGCAACTGGAGCAAAGACCGGCGCCGAGGTAGCTTGGGAATGAACCACTACCGGAGCGGTACCCCGGTGGAAAGCCGTGGCGGGGAGGTCCACATTGGGCAGCGCCACGATAAGCAGCATGACCGCTACCGTGCCGCCCAGGATGGCCAAACTTGACGGTTTTACCTTCCACCTCAACACGCTACATACTTTCCTCAAAAAAGGCAGCCAATGTCAATCCCCCGGAAGCGCTATACCGCCCGGATAGGACGCCGATTGTGCGGTGAGGACAGGATCAAAGGACTCGAAATTGCCAGCGACGGCTCTGTACAAACGCCCATGCTTCGTATACAAACGCAGCAAGTGGGACCGGTACGGGCCCAAGGGGATCCGATTCGTTGTATCTGAAGCCCAAGACGCTTGGCGAAGCGGTTTCTCTGCTGGCCGCGACTGGGGGCCAGATTCTCTCTGGAGGAACTGACTTTTATCCCGCTCTTGGAGAAAGGCTGCCGCAAGGCAGCATCGTGGATGTTTCGGGACTGCGGGAAATCCGGGGCATCTCAATCGCTACAGATCATATCCGGATCGGCGGCCTCACCACCTGGAGCGAAATCATTCGATCACCTCTGCCGCGCTGCTTCGATGCCCTGAAGGCGGCGGCGCGAGAAGTGGGCTCGGTACAAATTCAAAACCGCGGCACGGTCGCCGGCAATCTCTGCAATGCTTCCCCGGCAGCCGACGGCGTCCCCCCGTTGCTTATCCTCGACGCTGAAGTGGAATTGGTCTCGTTGTCCGGCCTGCGCCGAATGCAGCTGCGCGAGTTCATCGTCGGAAATCGAAAGACGGCGCGGCGGGCGGACGAGATTTTATCGGCGGTGATCGTTCCCAGGGATATTGACGCTGCTCCTTCCGTCTTCTTGAAGCTTGGGGCGCGACGTTATCTGGTGATCTCCATTTCAATGGTTGCTGCGGTGGTTCTTGCAGACGAAGAGGGCCGCGTTGCGCAAATTCGGGTCGCTGTTGGATCGTGCTCGGTCTCGGCGAGGCGCTTGCCCGATATCGAGCGGGATTTGCTCGGTTTGCCCGCGCGGTCCGGGATTGGATCGGCTGTGAAAGCCGAACACCTCGCGCCGCTTTCGCCCATCGATGATGTTCGTGCTACCGCGGATTACCGGCGGGATGCTTCGCTCACTCTGGTCGGACGCGCTCTCGAAGCGTGTGTAGGGACCGCTTGAAATGGCTACGATCGAAAATATGCCGGTAGCGGAGACGCAGTTGATTTCATTTTCCGTGAATGGATCCCCGGCGAGCGTGGCTGTTTCCGGCGCGAGAAGGCTCTCCCGGGTGCTGCGTGACGACCTTGGCCTGACGGGAACGAAGGTCGGTTGCGACGCCGGTGATTGCGGAGCCTGTACCGTATTGCTCAATGGCGAGCCAGTGTGCGCCTGCCTATTGCCGGCCGGTCAGGTGGAAGGATATGAAGTCACCACGATTGAGGGACTGGCGCGCCGCTCTCCGCTTCACGACCGCCTTCAGAGATCTTTCCTTTTGCACGGAGCGGCCCAGTGCGGCGCCTGCACCCCCGGAATGCTGGTGGCTGCGACCGCCCTGCTCGAGGAGAATTGCTCCCCGAGCGAAACCGAAGTGATGGACGCGATCGGCGGCGTTCTTTGCCGCTGCACCGGCTATCGCAAGATCATCCGCGCGATCCAGGAGATTGGCGAAGGTCGTGAGGTCGACTCGTTGCCGGCCGCAGGCTCAGCCGTCGGACAGCGTCTGGTGCGCCTGGATGGAAAAAAGAAAGTCGAGGGCAGCGAAATCTTCGGAGCAGATGAAACTCCAGCGGGCGCGCTCGGCCTGCGTGTGATCCGCTCTCCTTACCATCGCGCACGATTCAGTTTTGGCGATCTTGACCGCTTTGTCCGCGAACATTCCGGGGTGAGTTTGGTTCTCACCGCGAAAGACGTCCCCGGTGTGGATTGCTACGGAGTCATTCCGAGGTTTGCCGACCAGCCCGTGTTCGCCCACAAAGAAGCCCGCTTTCGTGGAGAAGCCGTAGCCGCCGTCGCAGGCGAAGCAAATGCGATTGAGGCGCTCGACCTGGTGCGGTTCCCGGTTGTCTGGGAAGAGTTGTCCCCGCTGAAGACTCTCGATGAGGCCCTTGCACCGGGCGCGCCCCGCATTCATGCGCACCGGGAAAATAATGTGCTGGTGAGCGGCCGCGTACTCTCCGGAGATGTTGACCGGGCGCTGGCCGAAGCCGATGCAACCATGGAAGGTGAGTATGAGACTGGCTTCATCGAGCATGCCTACATTGAGCCGGAGGCCGGCTTCGCCCGCCGGGTCGGAGACACCATCGAGGTTCAGGCTTGCACGCAATGCCCGTATATGGACCGCGCCGACATTGCGAAGCTTCTGGGAATTGCGCCGGAAAAGGTACGGATCATTCCAACCGCCGTGGGCGGAGGCTTCGGCTCCAAGCTCGATCTCTCGGTGCAGCCGTTCGTCGCGCTTGCAGCCTGGCGCCTTGGTCAGCCCGTACGCATGGTGTATTCGAGAACGGAATCAATCATCTCCACAACCAAACGTCACCCCGCCCGCATTTACCTGCGGGCCGGGGCTAGTCGTGAAGGCAAAGTCACGGCGCTCGATTTTTCTGCCGACTTCAATACCGGCGCTTATTCGTCCTGGGGGCCAACCGTTGCGGCCCGCGTGCCAGTTCATGCCTCCGGACCGTACCGGGTTGCGAACTATCGCGCACTAACTCGGGCAGTCCACACCAACCTGGTTCCGGCTGGGGCGTTTCGCGGCTTCGGCGTGCCGCAAACCGCGATTGCGCAGGAGCAACTGTTTGACGACCTTGCCAACCGCGTGGGTATGGACCCGCTGGAGTTTCGCATCCTCAACGCGCTTGACGACACTACACCGACCGTGACCGGGCAAGTGTTGGGCGAAGGAGTTGGCATCAGGGCCTGTTTTGAAGCGTTGCGGCCGCGTTGGCAGGAGGCGCGAGTTCGATCGGCCGAGTTCAACGCCCGTGCCCCGGGAGCGCTGCGCCGTGGCGTCGGTGTAGCCGGAATGTGGTATGGCTGCGGAAATACTTCACTCCCGAATCCTTCAACGGTCCGTGTCGGCTTGAAAGGCGACGGGCGAATTGCCTTGCATCAAGGCGCGGTCGATATCGGCCAGGGCTCGAACACGATCGTCACCCAGATTTGCGCCGACGCTCTGGGTGCGCCCATCGAGCGCTTCGATCTGGTCTCCGGCGATACGGCGCTCACCCCGGACTGCGGCAAGACTTCCGCCTCGCGCCAGACGTTTGTCACCGGCAAAGCAGCCCACATGGCCGGAAGCCAGCTTCGCACCGAGGTTCTGAGGCTTGCCGGCGCTTGCCATTGCGCCACTATCGAATTTCGCGATAGCGAGGTCACGGTCACTGAAAGTACCAAGTCAAAGACGATCGTTCTGCGCGATCTGCCTCTCGACCCGCACGGCTACGTCATCACCAGCGAAGCCACATTCGATCCTCCTACCAGCCGGTTGGATGAAAATGGCCAGGGAAATCCCTACGCAGTGTTTGGATTCGGCGCGCACATGGCAGAGATTGAAGTCGACATCGAACTGGGCACGGTGCGCGTTCTCAAGGTTACCGCGGCGCATGACGTCGGCAAGGCGATCAACCCCACGCTGATCGAAGGCCAGATCGAAGGCGGTGTTGCCCAGGGGCTGGGCATGGCGCTGATGGAAGAATTTTTCCCCGGCAAAGGCGAAAACCTGCACGACTACCTGATTCCCTCTGCCGGCGACATCCCACCGATCGAGTCGATCCTGATCGAGGATCCCTCGCCGATCGGTCCGTTCGGCGCCAAGGGAATTGGCGAGCAAGCGGTGATTCCTACAGCCCCGGCGATCCTCAACGCGATTCATGATGCCGTCGGCATCCGCGTTCATAAGGTTCCGGCGACTCCCGATCGCGTTCGCGCCGCGATCATGGCTGCGTGCGGAGGCCGGCGTGCCTGATGACGCCATCCGCTGCGATGCCTGTCCGGTACTCTGCTACATCAAACCGGGCCGTACCGGATCGTGCGACCGCTACGGCAATCATGAAGGAAAACTCGTTCGGCTCGATCCGCATGTGATGCTCGATCGCACGCTGGAGCGCGGCGACTCCGTGGTGCCGTTTCTTGAGCGCAGCGGCGAATGGGATGGAACACTGGTCAGCCACGGCGAAACCTTCGTGACCGCCATCGGAGCAGGCACGACCTATCCGGATTACAAGCCGGCGCCATTCATCATTTCCTCGCAAGCGCAGGGCGTGGACATGGTCACGGTCGTGACCGAAGGCATTTTCAGTTACTGCGGCGTGAAGGTGAAGATCGACACGGATCGCTATTTGGGCGCTGAGTGTAGCACGGTGCGTGCAGAAGGCGAAGCCATCGGTCACGTCACCACCAGCGAGTACGGCTCGCAGATGCTCTCTCTTGGCGGAGTGCGGCATTTGACCGGCGGTAGTCGCCATGAAGGTACCGCAACCTGTGACGCGCTGCTGAATCTCTGCAACGGGCAGGCGGTGGAACTGGAGATTGACGATGGCGCCAATATCGTGGTGCAGGCAGGGAAGCCGCCGGTGGTTGACAATATGGCGGAAGAACGCATGAGGGTGGGTTGTGGCTCGGCGGCCATCGGCATGTTCGCCAAACAATGGTATGGCAAAGTCGACGAAGTTGTTGTGGTCGACGATCACATCACCGGAGTATTGTCGGAGCATCAAGCGGGCAAGTTACTCGGTGTGCCAGAGACCGGCATCAAGCTGAAGGGAAGGCGCTCGACTCCCGGCAGATATTTTCAGGTGGCCGAGCCGGGCACCTCGTGGGGCGGGACAAATATTGAAGATCCACTTTCGATTCTCGGGAAATTCAGTCCGAGGAAAGCCTGGCCCGGTTTGCGCCTGCTCATGGTGAGCACTACCGGCGAGCATTATGCGTACTTCGAACTTGACGAGAACCTTAGCCCGCAGGAAAGGGATTTGCCTGCATCGTTGCAGGAATCGGTCGCGCGCATTCGCGAGAACTGCGAGCCGGCCTTGTGCACTGTACTGTTCATGGGGGGCGCGGGAGGATCGTTGCGCGCGGGAGTGACGGAAAATCCGGTGAAGCTCACGCACTCTGTCAGCAGGGCGTTCACGCGCGTAACCTGTGGGGGCGCGCCGGTCTATGTGTGGCCGGGCGGCGGAATCACCTTCATGGTGGACGTGAGCCGCATGCCGCAGAATGCTTTTGGCTACGTGCCAACTCCGGCGCTGGTCGCGCCGATTGAATTTACTCTCAAGCTGGCCGATTATGCCGCATTGGGAGGATACGTCCGCAACGTGCGTCCGCTGAGTTCGGTAGTTTCCAGCAACGATGGCCGGCGCAGGCTGGCGGCCCGCTCGGATAACCCCTGGCCGCTGGGATCGCCGCAGGAGATGCCGGAGCAGAAGCTTTCGGCGAAACGAAGACCAACGAAATCTGGGCGCATGAAACAAACCAAACGATGAAAGTCCGCGCCCAAATCCGCTTACTGCCCGATCGGCGCCGTCTCCATCTTCACGATGGACCCATCGATCTAGTCATTCAGGCCTTCGGCGAGCCGCAGGCCGTGGCAGCTGCCTACCAGACCGCATCGTCGCGATTCGTGAATGTTCTCGACGAGCTCTGTTGTGAGCTTGCCTTCTTGCGGCTACGCTGCAGTTCAGATTCACCCTGGCCGCGAGGAAAGGTAGCTCGCCGCATGTTTGCTGCCACTCTGCCTTACGCCGCAAAATATTTCATCACGCCCATGGCTGCTGTGGCCGGTGCGGTAGCCGAAGAAATTCTGGAAACGATGGTCGCACACGCCGAACTCTCGCGAGCATACGTCAATAACGGCGGCGACATCGCGCTACATCTGGATAGGGGCGAACAGTTTGTTGTGGGCATGGTGGAGCGTCCCGATCGGCCATCATTATTTGGCACGACAACCCTACGGTGGGATCAGCCGGCGCGCGGAATCGCCACTAGTGGCTGGCGCGGACGCAGTTTTTCTCTGGGCATTGCGGATGCCGTGACCGTTCTGGCCGAGCGCGCCGCCGCGGCCGATGCGGCGGCAACAATTATCGGCAACGCTGTCGACCTGCCACGCAGCCCGAAGATTGTCCGCGCGCCCGCCCGTCACCTTGCGCCAGACAGCGACTTGGGAGATCGACTCGTGACCCAAGCCGTGGCGGAACTCAATCCCGTCGAGATCGATCATGCTCTGTCAGCGGGATGCCAGACTGCAGAGTTGTTGCTGAGGATGGGATTGATCTGCTCTGCAGCGCTTCATTTGCAGGGCGAAACGCGCGTGGTCGGGAACTCCGGCAAGCTGAATCGCAGGATCACTCCAACTCGAGAAAGGGCGCTCGCTCATGCCTGAGGTCGTGGTCCGCAAGCGACTGACCTGTTTGGAAGAGATTTTCCACGAAGGCGGTCCAAGTGCCGAGAAACCTCTGCGCCGTGCCGCCGCGATTGCCGTGATTCGCAACCCATACGCCGGCCGCTACATCGAGAAGATCGAATCCTTCATGGAGGACCTCAAGCCCCTCGGTCTGGAGATGGCCCGCAGCCTCGTTGCCGCGCTCGGCGGAGACGCAAAACTCGTCGAAGGCTACGGCAAGGGTGCGATCTTGGGTTCGGCCGGAGAACTCGAGCACGGCGCACTATGGCACGTCCCCGGCGGATATGCCATGCGTGAGGTGCTGGGCGGCGCGAAGGCGATTGTTGCCTCCACCAAGAAAGTCGGCGGGCCGGGCACGCGTCTCGATGTTCCCATCACGCACATCAATGCCTCTTACGTGCGCAGCCACTTCGACGCCATGGAAGTTGGCTTGAACGACGCTCCGCGCGCGGATGAAATTTTGCTGGCCCTGGTCATGACCACCGGTCCGCGCGTGCACGCGCGCGTCGGCGGATTGAAGGCTTCTGAGGTCAAAGGAGAAGATGGGTTGCGATGAGTTCAGACCCGAAAACAATGAAAGCGAAGATTCGCAAACTGGCCACTTTCGTGGAAGAGACGCAGCGCGAAATGGATCGTGTGATTTCGCCGCCCACGCGGCGCGCGGCGGCCGTAGCCGTGATCGAAAATCCGTGCGCTGGGAAGTACGTGGAGGATCTTTCCGAGTTGATGGCGATTGGCGAGGAACTGGGTGAATTGCTCGCGCAGCGCGCTGTTGCAGCCCTTGGTATTCCCGGACCTTCTGCCGAAAGTTATGGCAAGGCGGCGGCGGTTGGCGAGAACGGCGAGATCGAACACGCGGCGGCGATTCTGCATCCCAAGCTGGGCACGCCGGTGCGGAGGGTTTTGGGAAAAGGTGCAGCGCTGATTCCATCGTCCAAAAAACGAGGCGGGCTTGGTGTAGTGCTCGATATTCCGCTCGGCCACAAAGACGCGGCCTATGTGCGCAGCCATTTTGACGGCATGGAAGTCCGCTTGAACGATGCGCCTCGTGCCAACGAAATCATGGTCGCGGTCGCGGTAACAGATAGCGGCCGTCCGCTGCCGCGAGTTGGGGGATTGACGAAAGATCAGATCAAGGGTGAGGACGGCCTGCGGTGAGTTGGAGTTTCTAGTGTTTCACCACTTCCGGCACGCGCGTCGCAGGCGGGGTGTTGCGGCTGCGCTGAACGCTCACGTTCCCATCGGTGATCACCATTCCGATCCCCGGCAGATCTCCTTTCTGAATGCTGTCAAGCAGGTTCTTGCCGGAGGAATGCTGTGCCATATCCATCAGCAGGAAGCTGGCCTCGCGTGCTGGAGCGATCCGGCCGCAATTGAGATTGCGCATCTTCGCCGTGTTGCCCGTGGCCAGGCAGATTGCTATCTCGGCGGGAATCTCTCCCAGCGACGACAGCATGCAGATCATGCGCAGAATGCCGAGCGGCTG
>DATKPV010000111.1:0-56374 GCA_035523915.1 Candidatus Aquilonibacter sp.
ACGACATGCCCAGATAGATCAGAAACATCGAGAGCAGGGCCACAGCATAGGGCAGCCGCGCCCAGCCATGCGCCAGCCACACCCCGAGGAAAGGCATCAGGTTCAGGAACGCCAGCCCGCATGCCGAGACCAGCGTCCTCCACCACTGGAATGACAAAACCGCGAAAAAGTTCTTGGTCAGGTTGTCAACTACTCCCATCGCACCTCTCGCCCAGCGAATCGAGATGAGGTCCCCGCCGAATACGTTACGCTGCGCAAAGCCGCCCTGCTTCACCACTTTGCCCAGCTTCATATCGTCCAGCACTTCCATGCGCAGGGCTTCGTACGTTCCTACCGCGTCGTACGCCTTGCGCCGGATCAGGTTGAAGGCGCCCACGCCCATATGATCCTGCGTGGTCGGGTCGGCCACCTTCCACGGACGGTGGCCAAACACGAACATCGTCTGAAAAAATGCAATCATCATGAACTCGCCGGGACGCTTCATGATCATGCGGGGAAATAGAACCACATGATCGGCCTTTTCCGCTTCCGCATAGGCCAGCGCCCGCCGCAGAGACTGAGGCTTGAACAGCACGTCGGCGTCGGTGAAGAGCAGCCAATCGCCAGTTGCCCGATTCGCTGCGGTCCACATGGCGTGCGTCTTGCCCAGCCATCCCGCCGGAAGCTCTTCGTGGTGAATCACCTTCAGCTTCGGCTGCCCCACCCTCGTCTCTGCGCGTTTTGCAGAGACAGGGTGGGGATTTTGACTCTCACTTCCAGGCTCCGGGTGCCCCAGATCTCGCCGACCTTGCGAGACCTGGGATTCCCGTGCCATGTCCTCGATGATCTCGCCCGTTCTGTCCGTCGAACGGTCGTCCACCGCGATCACTTCATAGTTGTCGTAATCGAGGGCCAGCAACGTGCGCAGCGAGACTGCAATCGTCTCCTCCTCATTGCGCGCTGGAACGATGATCGAAACCCGCGGATTTCGCCCGGGCGTCACCGGATTGCGGTCCCACTCGGGAAGAGAAACATCAGCGATGCTGGGCATGCCCAGCGCGGCGTCCACGATGCGGGAGAACCATGCCAGCGCCAGAATTGTGCCCACGATCCAATAAAAATATTGCATCAATCTCTTGTCATTCCGAACTGCCGCAAAGCGGTGGTGAGGAACCTGCTTTTCCCCTGAGTGTCGTGACAGGATTCGCCAGGGCCACCTCCGGCGCGAATTTCATCCCATAGAACAGTATGGCAGAAGAAATCACCATGGCGATTACCGGCAGAACGAACGCCGCCTGCAGTGATCGCCGGTCGGCCACCCATCCCATCATGGTCGGGGAAGGCACGTCACCCAGGATGTGAATGACAAAAATATTTACCGCCAGCGCTGTCGCCCGAATGTGTGCGTCCACCGAATTGATGACCGCGGCGTTCAACGGCGCTGTGTTAAATAACAGAAAAAACGCCGCCACCGCAATGGCCGGCATCATGATGGGCCCTCGCGCGAAGAGCGCCACGATCATGACCGGAACTCCCAACGCCATGCTGGCCGCCGAAACCATGTAGTACGAGCTTTTCCAGCGGAGCAAAAGATAATCGCCCAGCCACCCACCTGCCAACGCCGCCAGAATTCCATCGACCACAATAATGAGTCCAAAATTCAGGTTCGCCGCCTCCAGGGTGTAGTGACGCTCGCTGTAGAGAAACTGCGGCATCCAGACCTGAATGCCGCCGAGGGAAAACGTCATCGCCGCCATGCCGAGCGTCGATGTCAGAAACGCCGGATTGCGCACCAGGCCGAGCACGGACGTTCGTTCCGGCGTGACTTTCAACGAATCAAATTGGCCGCGCTCCGGCTCTTTGAGAAACGTGGCCGCAATCGCCAGAGCGAAGCCCGGCGCTGCCGCGATATAAAACGGAAACCGCCAGCCATGCGTCGGCGCCAGATATCCGCCCAGCAGATATCCCGCTGCCGATCCCACCGGAATCGCCAGATAAAAAACTCCCAAAATCCGCCCGCGTTTTTCTTCGGCAAAAAGATCGGCCACAAACGTCGGTGCGATGGTAACGAATGTCGCCTCTCCCACCCCAACCAGCGTGTGCCGCACCAGCAACTCTGCATAGGTGTGAGTAACGGCCGTCAGCAGGGTGAGGCCGCTCCAGAAAACTGCGCCCAGCACGATGATCAGCTTGCGCGAGTAGCGGTCGGCTAGCGGCCCGACAAACGGCGCTGCCACCATGTAGAAACCCAGAAACGCGCTCGTCAGGTAGCCGATCTGCTCTTTGTCCAGGTGAAACTCCACCTGTACCAGCGGCTGCACCGCAAACAGCACATTGCGATCCACGTAGTTCAGCAGATTCAGCGCCGTCAAGACAATCAGCGCAGTGCGGGGATAGAGTTTCGCATCGTCCACGAGTCCAGCGAATATAGCATGAGCATTTGAACGCTTTGCAAATTGGCTTCGTCGGCAGTGTCTGAAATCTATGCACTTTTCAGACTGCCCCGTCGTTCATGGGTCATCGCGAAGCGCGGCACTTTTGCCGGCCGCGCGAGGGGTCTCCCTCGCCGACGCACAATGGGTCAAGTCGCCCATCGCGCAATGTGCCTCTTTGACATTCGATGCCATTTGTCGCTATCATAGGCGACAAATGGTAAACGAGTTGCGTGCGGTGGTGAAGGAACTTGGCGGCCGGGGAGCGTTGGGGCGGAAGCTGACCAGCCAGCGCGATCTCTCCCAGGCCATTCGCGAGGGCTTTCCCCCGGCTGTGGTCGAAGAGCTCATGCAAGCCTCGGGCCTTACCCTCAAGGAGTTAGCCGAAGCGCTTGATCTTTCCCCGCGCAGCCTGCAGCGCCGCAGGCGCACCGGACATCTTGCGGCCTTCGAGTCCGATCGCCTCTACCGTTTGGCTCGCATCGTCGCCTTCGCGGGGTGGGCACTCGGCGATCGCAAAAGAGCAGCTCGCTGGCTCAAACGCTCCAACCGCGCTCTGGGCGGAACCACTCCCATCACGGTCCTGGATACTGAGATTGGTGCGCGCCAGGTGGAAAACCTTCTCGGCCGTATTGCCTACGGCGGCATCAGTTGATTCAGGTCTATCGCGTTCTGCGGCGAGCCTTTGCCCGCACTCCTCTCGATGGCGAAGGCGCTTTCCGCTATGGAGGCCGTTGGTCGAGCCCCGGAACTCGCCTTGCTTACACTTCAGAACACCAGTCCCTGGCGATGCTGGAATACTTCGTACACCTCGATGCCGATGATGCTCCTTCCGATCTCGTTCTGGTCACGGTCGCTATCCCCAGCGATCTGTCGCGAACCTCCATTCACCCGGATGATCTCCCACCGGATTGGCGTCGCTCCCCTGCCCCGTCTCGGCTGGCGCATATCGGAGATGAATTCACGCAGAAGGGCGACTCCGTGATTCTCGTCGTTCCCTCGGCTCTCGCCCCAGATGAAAACAACTGGCTCCTCAACCCACAGCACTCGGATTTTCATCGGATTCGCCTCTCGAAAGTCGAACCGCTCACCTATGACCCGCGCATGTTCGCAAGGCATCGCAAAAAGCGAAAATCATGATAGAGACCGTCATCCTGAGCGACGATCGATCTCTTGCGCTTGTCCAAAGATCAGCTGCGGTGGAAGCATCTCTAACGGTGCTTCCTGACTCCCGCACGCGGCCATCGCGCCACCACCACCGTCGAAATCCCGCCGCGCGGGCGAAACTCGCCCTTCACTTCTGCCCACACCGGTTTCGCCCAGCGCACCACATCTTCCAGCACTCGGTTCACAACGTTTTCCTGAAAAATCCCTAGGTTGCGGTAACTCTGCAAATATTCCTTGTACGATTTCAATTCCAGGCAAAGCTTATCCGGCTGATACCGCAGCGCGAGCACTCCAAAGTCGGGCAATCCGGTCTTGGGACAGACGGAAGTGAATTCCGGATCGTCAATCACGATTTCGTATCCGGGAAACTGGTTTGGCCAGGTCTCGATTTCAGGAAATTGTGCATCCAGTCCGGCGGCGGCATGCTCGGCGGTGTAGCGGGGACGCTTCTGCATGAAGACATTGTAGCGGCTCCGCGAAAGCCAAGCGGGCAGCTCGCGCCTTGCCGCTTTGCAAGAGATCCGGCCAGGCCGTACGGCTAACCTGACCAGATCTGCTCCCTGCGCCCGGATAACCTCAGCCCGCATCTAACTGGATACCGGCAGCGATGGAGGCAACGTGCTTCTCCCGCACTGCCGCGGTGATAAATTAAAGCTTACAGTTGCGCTTCCCATACCCTGAAAGCAAAACAGCTTGCCCGGTAGCAACAATTCGCATCCGCCGGCACGCCGGCGCTGGACTTGGCTCGCCGTGGGCGCTGTCGCCGCAGCCGCGCTGGTTCCACTATTCACGCGCCGCGCTCCCACCCCCGTGCGGGTCACCACCGTGGTGCGCGGCCCCATACGCAGCCTCATTTCCACCAACGGCAAGGTGGAACCGATTCAGAATTTCGAAGCGCACGCGCCGCTCGCTACCACCGTGAAACGCGTGCTGGTTAAGGAGGGTGACCATGTCCGCAGGGGCCAGTTGCTGCTCGAACTCGATGACGCGGATGTCCGCAGCACGGCCGCCGGTGCGCTGGCCCAGATCAAGTCCGCTCAGGCACAGCAGAGTGAACTGAAAACTGGAGGCACCCGCGAAGAGGTTCTCACTCTCGACGCGCAATTGACCAAAGCTCGCAGCGCTGTGCGGCTCGCAGAACGAAACCTCAGGGCGTTCCGCGCGCTTCAGCAACAAGGCGCGGCCTCTCCCGGAGAAGTCAAACAGGCGGAAGACGCCTTGCATAACGCCCTGGCCGATTACACCCTGGCTGAGCAGAAAAAGAAAGACCGCTACTCCCGGCCCGAAGTCGTGAAGGTGCAGGCCCAAGCATCCGAAGCGCAGGCCGCCTACGCTGCTGCCGAAGATGCGTTGCGCAAATGCAACGTACGGGCGCCCTTCGACGGCATTGTTTACTCCTTGCCCGTGAAGCAGGGCGCCTATGTTCAGACCGGAGATCTGCTTCTGCAGGAAGGTGATCTCTCTCGCATGTTGGTGCGGACCTACGTCGATGAGCCCGACATCGGCCGCCTCGCTCCCGGAGAAAAAATCGAAGTTACCTGGGATGCACTTCCCGGGCGGACGTGGGACGGCGAGGTCAGCGGCGTGCCTTCCCGAGTGCAGCTGCATGGAGCGCGCAATGTCGGTGAGGTCACCTGCGCGGTCAACAATCATGACCTGCGGTTGCTGCCCAACGTGAACGTCAGCGTGACCATCATCACCGCTGAGCGCAATGACGCTCTGACGCTGCTGCGCGAAGCGATTCGCATCGACGATAGCAAACCCTACGTCTACCAGGTGGTCGATGGCGTATTGAGGCGCCGCGATGTGGAGATCTCGCTGCAGAATCTTACCCGCGTCGAGATCACATCCGGCCTCTCGGAAAACGCGGTCGTGGCACTTACAGCGACCGATTCCAAGCCTCTGTACCCAGGCGCACGCGTCGAAGTTGTGCACTGAGAGGTGCCTTTAGAGTTCGCGCAGACGGGCACGGTGCATCTTTCCGCTGCGGAAATCATCTTTCTGTTAAGAAGGGCCGATGATCAAAACTAGCGTGAAAGGGTTGCCCTTTAGCGCCGCGTCACAGCGCGGAAACAAAACAGGACTCGCGCCCATGAATCATGAGTGATCATTCATGAAGTCGCTTACTGGCTTGTCGCTTTTCGTACTCTTGGCCCTCGCGCCGGCAACCGCTGCCGCCGCTCCTCAGGATCTCCTTGCTGCCGGGAGGGTTGATCAGGCAATCCAGAGCCTGCAGCAAGAAATCAACGGTTCTCCCAACGCCGAAGCCTACAACCTGCTCTGTCGCTCTTACTTCACCCTGGAGCAATGGGATCGTGGCATTGCGGCCTGCCTCAAGGCGGTCGACCTCGCTCCTGACAACAGCCGCTACCATCTCTGGCTCGGCCGCATTTATGGCGAGAAGGCCGATCACGTCAACTTCCTCTCCGCGGCCAGCCTCGCGGGAAAGGTGCGCACGGAATTCGAACGCGCCGTCGCGCTCAATCCCGAGAACTACGAGGCCAGAACCGATCTCGCCGAGTTTTATCTCGAAGCTCCCGGCATCGTCGGCGGCGGCCAGGACAAAGCCCGCGCTCAGGCCGATCTGATCGCCCCCAAAAATCCCGCCGTGGCGGATTGGATCAGAGGCCGTATCGCGGAAAAGAACAAAGATGAATCGACCGCGGAGCGCGAGTATCGCGCCGCCATCGCCGCCAGCCGCGGCGGCGCCCGCGCCTGGCTTAACCTCGCATTGTTCTATCGCCAGACCCGCCACTATGACCAGATGGAACAGGCCTTGAGCCGGCTGGAGTCGGCCCCACTGGATCATCCCGCGGCTTTGATGGATGGCGCCAGCATCCTTCTCCACGCTGACCGCAACTTTCCCCTCGCCGCACGCCTCCTGCAGCGATACCTCGCATCTTCCACAACGGTAGAGGAAGCGCCGGTCTTCAAGGCTCACTATCTCTTGGGCGAATTGCTGGAGAAGCAAGGCGATCGCCAGGCCGCCGCCGAAGAGTACCGCGCCTCGTTATCCCTGGCCCACGACTTCGGCAGTGCGCGCGAAGGTCTGCGCCGCGTCGAGCGCTGAGGAGTCATGACCATCGTCGCGGTTCTCTTGCCGCGGTTGAACGGGACCTTCTCCGTGGCCCTCCATGGTGTGCGATACTGGCGTCGTGAGCGTCATCTTCTTATCAGGTCCAATTGGAGCGGGCAAGACAGCGGTAGCCCAGGCGTTGTTGCCGCTCCTTCCCGCGCCGCTTTCCTATATCGAGGGCGACACCTTTTGGTCTTTCATCAGGAAAGGTGGGGAACGCGGACCGCACGATAATTTTCCCGTGCTGGTGCGCTCCATGACAGCGGCGGCGATTCCGTTCGCCCGTTCTGGCTTCCGGGTGCTGATTGACTTCTCGATCCCACCCACTTTCGTCGACGCGGCACGCAAGATCCTCAAGGAGGTGCCCTTCGATTTTGTCCTTTTGCGGCCTAGCTTCGAAACCTGCGCCGAACGCGCCGGCTCACGGCAGGAGGGCCCGATCAAAGATCGCGTGATGCTGAAAACCTTTTATGCGCGCTTCGAAGAAGGAACCGTCGAACCAATTTGCGACGACACCGCCAGCCCGGAATCCCTGGCCCACCGAATCGCAGAGGGGCTGAATGAGGGGCGATTCCGCGTGGTTTGAATGTCCGCGATCATCACCAGAAGGCCTTTGGATCTCTCGACGCCGTCTCCCGCGGATCGATTTCGATTTCTAGCATGCTCAGAATTCCAGCTCGGCGACGAGCTGTATGTTGCGTGGGCTGCCGTTGCCGAAATAGGGGTTAAACGAATCCGGCGTGCTGGTCAAACGGAAGCTCGAACCAAACGTCGTCGACGGGTTGGCAAAGTTCGGATGGTTCCATATATTGAAAAATTCCGCCCGCAGGCGCAACCGCCAATCACGAGTGATCTGCTGAGACTTCACGAATGACATGTCAAAGTCATTCAGCCCCGGTCCGCTGAAAGCGTTTCTCCCTAGATCGCCGTAAGTCCCAGCCAGAGGCTGTGCGAACGCCGCTGGGTTCAGATACGGCCCCAACGGGTTGAACGCCACTTGAGGATTTCCGATCAGATTCGGGCGGTCGCGAAATTCGCCTGTACCCGAATTATCGGAAGGCAAAGTGATGTTGAGCGGCCCGCCTGTTTGCAAAGTCGTAATGCCATTCAGTTGCCAGTTCGCGGCGAGCGCGTGCAGCCAGCCGGGCAAGCCGGTGGGCGCCGGTATACGCCAGGCATATGTAATCGTAAAGCGATGTCGGAGGTCGAAATCCGAGCGGCCATAATCGCGGCCTGGGTTGCGGCTGTCCTGCGGGGGCCCTCGATAAAATCCGCCGGCGCCTGAGGCATCATCCAGCGACTTGGAAAATGTGTAGCTAGCCTGAAACGTCACGTTCGCGGCGGTGCGCTGGCCTGAAATCTGCAAACTGTTGTAGTTGGAATATGCAATATCGGAAAGCGCGTTGATCACTCGAAACTGGGGAAAGGCGGCATTGAACGGCCGTGCTGCTTGTTCGCAGGCGGGATCAGGCCCGGGCTTGGCACAAGTGATTCCGTCCACGCTGGTCGCCCAACCCGCACCGAGTGTTGGCTGATTGATGTCAAGTACCACGGGCAAATCGGTACCGCGCGTGCCATAGTACGCAATGCGCAAAGATTGCTTTGCACCCAGCCCTTGTTCAAATGCGAGATCAAAGTCCTGGTAACGCGGATCGGGGAGATGGGTGCCCACGGCAAAAACATCGAATGGCGGCTGCGGCCCTGCGGGACCAAAAATCTGGATACCTGGGCCAAAGGGCACGGGCGACGGGGTAATCGTGTAGATTGCGCTGGAACCGATCGGATTGAATATCGGCCCTGCAAGTATCGAGTTCGCGTTGCTGCTGTTGTCCATCCATGCGTCAAACGACTGGGCGTCGAAATACATTCCCCAGCCGCCACTCAGCGTGCGAGAGCCACCTAATCCGAGCGCAAACGCGGCGCGGGGCGCGAGATCACGCAGGTTCGGCTGATATTCATGCTCAAGTCCGCCATTGCCGACCTGTACCAGCCCGCTGCCCGGAATGAAGTTACTCAGCCTTCCCTGTTTCTCCGTAGGCACCGAGAATTGATCGTGGCGCAATCCAAGGGTGACCTTCAGGAACGGCCGAATCTGCCAGCCGTCCTCGACGAACACTGCCCAGCGATGCTGGCGCAGGTAGCGTTGTGAATCGCCACGCGCGACTGTGGTGACGCCCGGCGAAGGAATTCCAGCCAACAGGTCAACAAGGCTGGCGATTGCATAATCGTCGTTTGTGATCCCCGCCTGCTCGGTGAGTTGATCGCCGAGCTGCGAGCCGTCGAATACCAGCCGCCCGCGCATGCCCGTGTCTGTAAAGGCGTTCTCCTGAAGTAATGTCAGGCTGCCGCCGAACTTCCACTGGTGCGCGCCGTGGTTCCAGGCCATGTGATCGGAGAAATCGTAAACATCGCTCACTCGGCCCCGCGGCAGCGAGCTGGGAGCGCCGAGATTTTCGTATTCGCCGGGCGCAATATCGATCTCCGGCAAACCGAAGTCCCGGGCCGAGGTGACTCCCGTGTTCAAGCCAATGGTTGTTGCGTTGAAATCCTTGTCTCCCGGAAATGTCGTTTCGTTGTACCGCGAATAGCCGACCCGCGCAGAATTGAGCAAACGCGATGACACCGCTCGCTGCCACTCGGTGGCAAACAACTGCACGATATCGTGGGATTGCGAAGCATAAGCCGGCAGTCGCGACCCTCCTCCCAACCCGAACGATCCCTGAGGAAAACTCTGGCGATTTGCTCCGAAAGCATACGAAGCGGAAATACTATCTTTGCCCTTCCCGCCGTGATCCCCCTTCAACGTGAACGTGTTACCGTCGCTGCGCCCGATATCGGAAAAACTGAGCGGACCTTGGCCGAGCGACGCGGGATAGAGCGCAAGAATGGGCGAGGCCAGCCCGTTCACCGAACCACCAGCGTTCTGCACCAGCGACGTTGCCGTGGCTATTTCCGCCTGAGTGGGAAATCGAGATGCGAAGGTAACACCCACTCGCTCGTGCTGCCCTTCGTAGGAACTGAAGAAATAACTGCGATAGGGCAGCGGGCCACCCGCGGTGAATCCGAACTGGTTGTTGCGAAATTCAGGGCGTGGGCGCCCAAAGGCGTTGTTATAGAAATTGTTGGCGGCAAGTTTGTCATTATCGAAGAATTCAAACAACGATCCGTGCAGCTTCGGTCCGCCGCTCTTGATTGTGGTTAGCACCGCCGCGCCTGACGGCCCGTATTCGGCGCCACTGTTGGTTTGCACTGCGATTTCCTGGATGGCGTCGAGCGGCAGAAGGACCGCTGGAGCACCGAAGGCGCCGCCCTGCCCGATGGCCTCTGCGCCGCGGAACGGGTCGAGATTGTTGGTGCCGCTGACGATATAAGTGTTGAACTGCTGGCGGCTGCCATTGATGGGAAACGATCCAAACGTGCCCCCGGTGGCCCCGGCTCCGGGTGTGAGTGTCTCGAGATTGCCCGATGCCTGTCCGCGCACCGGCAGTGTGCGCACTTCTTCTCGCACCCCTCCCGCATTCGTTTCGCTCACTGCCTTTGGCAAAGCTCTCCGCTTGTCCAGCGTAATCTGCAGTTGCTTGCTCTCCCCTGCCCGCAGCGAAATGCCTGCCGCTTCGATGCTGACATACCCAGTGTCGGTAACGCGCAGGCGATAATCGCTCGCAGGTACAAGATAGGCAAATTCGAAGAGGCCGAGTTGATCGCTTACCGCAGTTGCCTTCACCTCGGCGTGATTTCCCGCATAAAGCAGCAGCTGGGCGCCCCCGACTGCATGGCCCCGCGAATCCGAAACTTGACCGCGCAACGTGCCGGTACTTATCTGGCCGATCGCCTGAATTGCAATCAACGTGGAAAGAAGACCGGTGAACTGTCGAAATTGAATGATCCGGCGGCACCAGATGGGCAAGGACGCCTGCATCAACTTACGCAATGGATTCGTGAAACACTTTCTTGCTCTCTTCTGATCTGACTCTCTCGACAACGATCCCTTGAGTCGGGACGGCAACCCTGCAGGCATCATACCTCTGAACTGCGCGTTCTGCAGGAACTGCAAACCTTGCAACAAAAAGCGACATTGTTCTCACCGGAAGCGGTAGCGTCTCTCAGGAAAGATTCGGCCACCGATTCCCGGGCACCCGGCCCGCCGTCTCAGCCCGTCTCGCCCGAGCGGATTGGGAAAAGACAAGTGGAGCCTCTCTCTTTAGAGTGAGCCGTCCAGTCGCAGCGGCTCCCGTTTGCCATTCCTCTCGCATCAGATTCTCCTTAGAATCATCCCAGATCGTTTCAAAAGGGGACGCAATGAAACCAAACTCGTGGTGTGCCTCGCGCGCTTCCGTGACGCTTCTGGCTGTCGTGCTTTTCCTGCCGGCTTCCCTGCTGGCGGAGCCCGTTCCGCTCAAGCGCATGGTGGAGCTCGCCCTCAAGCATGCCACCGCCTCCGAAATTGCCGAAGCCGACGTGCAGCGTGCTGCCGACGACTATCACGAGTTGCGCGACAACTACATTCCTCAATTGACCGTCGGCGCCGGCCTCGGCTGGTCCTATGGCTTCCCGCTAAGTCTCGAAGGGTCTGCCCCTTCGTTGTTCAACGTCAACGCACAGTCGGCGCTCTTGAATCCGGCGCTGCGCGACTTCATTCGCGCCGCGCGGAGCGAATCCTCTGCCGCCACGCTTCGCAGCAAAGATCAGCGCTCCCAGGTCATTCAGAATACTGTCCTCAGCTATGCCGAGCTGCAAAAGTGGGAGCAGCGCCTTGCTCGCCTGCAGCAGACACAAGCCGAGGCGCAACAGACTGAGGCGGCCGTAATGCTTCGCATTAAGCAGGGAGTCGATAGCGAAGTCGATGGCGAGAAAGCCCGGCTGTCGGTGGCTCGAGTGCGTCTGCGCATCTCCGAGGCGGAGGGCGCGGCTGCGGTGCTTCGCGAGCGCTTAGAAAAACTCACCGGCCTCCCCGCTGCCGGTATTCAAACCGAGGGTGATACCATCCCCGCCGTTCCTGCTGTTCCCGATGATGCCGCCAGCAAAGCTGCCGACGACAGCCCTGCTGTCCAAGCTGCCTTCGAACACGCTCGCGCCCAGTATCTGCACGCTAAAGGAGAGCACGGCTCGCTCTGGCCCAGCGTCGACTTTGCCGCTCAATATGCCCTGCTTTCCACCTACAACAACTATAACGAGTTCTACAAGAGTTTCCAGCGTAACAACGCTACCGTCGGCGTGGCGGTTCGCATACCCTTCCTCAACGCGGCACAGAAGGCCCGCGCAGAAGCAGCCGATGCTGACGCCCTCAAAGCGAAGAAGCAGGCAGAGGCTGCGCGGAACCAGGCTTCCGAAGAAACTCTCCGCCTGCAGCGCACCGTCGCCCAGATGCAGGATGCTCGTGATGTCGCCGAACTCGAATATGAAATTGCCCAAAAAAACGTCGACGCCGTCCAGACTCGCATGAACGCAGGCACGGCTAACCTGCACGATCTCGATGATGCCCGCTCCCAGGCCAGCGAGCGTTTCATCGGCCTCCAGGATGTCACCTTCGAGTTGGAGCGCAGCCAGGTCGAACTTATGCGCTCCACTGGCGACCTGGAACACTGGGCCTTGGGGAACTAACCTGCACGCCAAGGTGGAAGAGCGGCGCTTTAGCGCCGCGTATCGGCAGAGAAATGTGTCGGGGCTTTAGCCCCGGCTCGTACAACTTCGTCCCCGCCGGCTTCTCTTTTTCGCTGTTCGCTGCGCCAAATGAGTCGTTTAACGCCCGCCAATTGGAGCAATCGCCGCCGATTGTTAAACTTGCGGCACCCTGGGAAAATTGCGATCGGCCTACGTACCTGCGGAAGCACCCGGCCACGCCGGACACGACCTTAGCGGATGGTAAAATAACAAGATACACACTATGCCTTTAAAAACACTGTTTCTCAACCCGCCCTCCTTTGAAAACTTTGACGGCGGCGCGGGTTCCCGCTGGCCTGCCACCCGCGAAATCGAAAGTTTTTGGTATCCGGTGTGGTTGGCGTATCCGGCGGGGATGCTCGAGGGCGCGCGCTTGCTCGATGCGCCTCCGCATTACGTTTCGGCGGAGCAGACGATCCAGATCGCCCGCGAATACGAGTTTCTGGTTCTCTTCACTTCGACTCCGGGATTCCCCGGCGACATCCGGCTGGCGCAGGCGGTCAAGGATGCGAATCCCAACATCAAGATTGCCTTCGTTGGACCGCACGTCAGTGTGTTGCCGGAAAAATCGTTGCGCGATTGTCCCTCCCTCGACTTTATCGTTCGCAAGGAATTCGACTATGCGGTCACCGACTACGCCAAGGGCAAGCCGCTGTCTGAAATCCCCGGCGTTTCGTTTTTGAAGGATGGCAAAGTTGTTCATAATCCCGACGCGCCGCAGATTCAGGATCTCGACGCTCTTCCTCACGTCACCGAGGTCTACAAGCGCGACCTCGACGTCACGCGCTACAACGT
Organism: Candidatus Aquilonibacter sp.; assembly: GCA_035523915.1. GTDB lineage: Bacteria > Acidobacteriota > Terriglobia > Terriglobales > Acidobacteriaceae > Sulfotelmatobacter. Next base: position 13,111 of record DATKPV010000111.1, read on the forward strand.
TCCGTTCCTGCTGAATCCTTACGTTTCGCTTTACACCACGCGGGGCTGCCCGGCGCAGTGCACCTTCTGCCTGTGGCCGCAGACGCTCAGCGGGCATCCCTGGCGCAAGCGCTCCACCGACGACGTGGCCCGCGAAATGGCCAAAGCCAAAGATTTTTGGCCGAACGTAAAGGAGTTTTTCTTCGACGACGATACCTTCAACATCCAGAAAGCGCGCACCATCGAACTTTGCGCCAAGCTGAAGCCGCTCGGCCTCACCTGGTCGTGCACCTCGCGCGTGACCACCGACTACGAAACGCTCAAGGCGATGAAAGAAGCCGGCTGCCGCCTTCTGATCGTCGGCTACGAGTCGGGCGACCAGCAGATTCTCAAGAACATCAAGAAAGGCGCGACCATCGATCGCGCCCGCCAGTTCACCAAGGACTGCCACAAGCTCGGCCTGGTCATTCACGGCGACTTCATCATGGGCCTGCCCGGCGAAACGCATCAGACCATCAACAACACCATCGCCTTCGCCAAGGAGCTCGATGTCGAAACCATTCAGGTTTCGGTGGCGCACGCCTATCCCGGCACCGAGCTTTACGACTACGCCGTGAAAAACGGATTCATGGTCGCCGACAATAAAATGGTGGACGAAGGCGGACACCAGTTGGCCCACATCCAGTATCCCGGCCTGCCGGCGGATGAAATCCTTAGCGCCGTGCACCGTTTTTATGATGAGTATTATTTCCGTCCCAAGGCCGTGTTCCGCATTCTGAGGAAAGCGGCATTCGACGGCCACGAGCGCAAGCGTCTCTACAAAGAAGCAAAGACGTTTCTCAAAGTGCGCTCGATGCGCAACAAGATGGTCAAGCAACATGCCGAAGCCGCCGAGCCGGTGAAGGCGTAAGGGCTGGTTGTCCAGGCTGCGCCTGGACGACACCGTCGAGAACTAATCCTGGCCCCCGCGCATAGGCTGGTAAACTGTCCGCGATGGCATCCACCAACGAAAAACGGCAGGCGCACGAGCTGCTCGACCAGCTCAACGCCGGGCAGCTCGCCGCCATCGTTCATCTGCTGCAGGTGATGACCAGCCCGCTGTCACGATCGCTGGCCTCAGCAGCCGTAGAAGAGGAAGAGATCACGCCCGAGACGACGGCGGCGATTGACCGCTCTCGCGCCTCGCTCACACGCGGCGAAGGCATTTCCCACCAAGAGATCATGCGAGAGTTTGGCTCGGATAAATGACCGAGCGGGAGGCGCCTCAGCGAATCGGCGCGATCTGGTCGCCGGAGGCTCGCGCCGATCTTCCCGCCATCGACCGCGAAACCGCGATGCAGATCCTCCACTGCGTAGATCGTTACCTCGCGAACCGCACCGGCGACATGAAGAAACTCAAGCCGCCGCCGACCGGATTCCGTCTGCGCTGCGGCGACTACCGGCTTTTCTTCGATCAGCAGGACGAGAACACTATCGCCTTCAGCGCCGTGCGGCATCGCCGCGAAGCCTACCGCTAGTCGCTCTCGCCGAAGTCAAGCTTGCACGGGGGGGGTGGCCCACGCCTTCAACGCATGGTCTTTCTCGATGTCATCTCCACGGAGGGTGCCCCATCCTTTCGCGCCTTTTGCGAAAGCGTGGGCCATCCGCCAGTCCTTTCGGTCGCGATGCACACAACCCGCAATCCTAACCCAACCCTGCCTTGTGCTAACGTGGCTGACTGTGCCCCAACAAGGATCCCGTCTCGGGGAAAGGTCTATGTTACGCAATCTAGGCCTGGGAATTTCCTATTTCATCGCGATCGTCTACGTCCTTTTGATTGCGTGGCCTTCGGTTTACTGTCTGCGGCATGGCTGCAAGGGACCGGGCGAGGGCGATGCTTTTATGCCCGCCTTCTTTCTTACCCCGTTTGGCGTAATCGCCACGGCTTTCTCCTTGCACAACGCCATAAAACAGATCAGAAAAAAACATTCATGGTCGTGGGCCTTCTGGCCTCTCGCCATTATTTTCGCGATTGCGCTGCTCGGCGCAATTGCTTTTATCGCAATCTTGATTTATGAGCTGGCGACTCATCGTTAAGATGACGATTCAAGGATGGCGCTGATCCGCAAGGCCTGGCCAACGAAAAGCGCTCAGGGGCCCGCGACGGCCAGTCTGGGCCGGCTCTTCACGAATTTTTTCCGCAGGAAGCTGTTGGTCGGGCGCTCGAAAAACTGGAAACTGAGAATGGCAACCACGAAGCACGCCACGATCGCGATCGACGCAGCCGCCACCGTGGCGGGGGTGAGGAATCGGAGCGAGATCATCTTTCTATCGATGAGTTCGACAACATAGGGATGAAAGACATACAGCGAGTAGCTGGCGTCGCCGATCAACAGCCAGAGCTTCGGGAAGCGTATCTTCCCTTAGCCAGAGCTTCGGGAAGCGTATCTTCCCTTCCAGAGATAGAAAGGAAATGCACAGCAGGAATCCAAGGCCGCCGCGCCAGACGAACCCCGGAATCTTGCCTAGATAAGCGCCGTGGCTATCCATGATCTTCAGGTCGAACATCAGGAACGCGGTGTAAGCAAGCAGGGCAACCGCGATCGCCCAGACGATGGGAGTTTGCGCGATGCGGTCGCGATAGCGATTCCACAGCAGGAAGGCAATCGCTCCGAAGGCAAACTCGAGAATCACCGGATTAGTGTAGAAACGAAGCGCAATGGAAGCAGGACGGAGAGTCTGGCCCAAGGCAGCGGCCAAAGCAAGAAATAACGCCGTGCAGGCATAAGCGTATTTGTGACGGCCGGTGGCTAGCTTTCCCCTGGCGCAGGCTAGTCCCAGGGCGAACACCACATAGAAAAAGGCCTCGTACTCCAGTGTCCACCCCAGGAACAGAACTGGCCGGATGGTGTGGTCCTCGCGCATGTAGGGAATGAACAGCAGCGATTTCAACAGATGATTCCAGTCGGCGGAGGTGTTATGGAGCAAGGCCGGAGAAAGCAGGGCGACCGCGAAAACACCCAACGTCCCGAACCAGTAGAGGGGAACGATGCGGATGATGCGTTTGATCAAGAAGGCGCGGCTATCCAGAAAGGAGACGTAGCACATGACGAAGCCGCTGACCACAAAGAAAATATCCACGCCAAATCCGCCCCAGCCGGCGAATGGGATGTGCCGGAAGATGACGGAGGTGGCAGCCACTGCACGAAGAGCCTGAATGGATTGGATCTGGCGATTTCCAGCGGCTGCAACCTTCACCGGAGCTGCGATTGGATACAGATGGCCGGATGCGGGTCCCATGGGGCGAACGGAGGATGGCATAGCGGGTCGCTGGCGGGCGGGTCTGGAGCACCCGCGGTCCCTCTTGAGACAAAGTGTATATCAAAGGGTTGTTAAAGGTTGATGACAATTTGCTGACCGGAAGGTTAATGCGAATGCGGTTTGAGAGCGAGGCCCGGAGAGAGCTGCGGAGTTTTGGCTATACTGGGTCAGGATCCCATGACCTTTCGTAAATACCTTGTGCTGGCTGGAGTTACGCTCTTCGCCGCCAGCGGAGATTCCATGCTTTCGCATGGCATGAAGCAGGCCGGTGCGATCTCTCTCGGCCATCCGCAGGGGCTGATTCTGGCGGTGCTGAACCCATGGGTGGCGGCGGGGATCGTGCTTCTTCTGGCATTCTTTGCCTCCTATACGAACGCCCTCTCGTGGGCGGATCTCACCTATGTTTTGCCCGCGACCTCGCTGGGTTACGTGCTGCTGGCGCTGATCGCGCGCTTCGTGCTGCATGAGCACGTCAGTCCCATGCGCTGGCTGGGCATTGCGCTGATTTCAGGCGGTGTGGGGTTTGTGGCGGGAGGGCCGGCGCTGACGACGCATCCTCCGGATCCACTTCTCGCCAGCGCGGCGAGAAATGGGGCACCCACACCCCCGGAAGTTCATAGCGGTGCGCGATCATGAAACAGGTCTACACCTGGGGTGGGATTGTGGTGATCGTGGTGGCCTCGGTGATAGGCGACGTGTTGCTGGCGCGTGCCATGAAACAGGTGGGCGATGTGCATGAGTTGTGGCAGAGCCGAGGCTTGTGGACGGTGGTGGGCCGCACAGTTCGCAACCCGAATTTCTTCCTGGGCATGGTGGCCATGGCCTTTTCGTTTTTCAGTCTGCTGTTCGCGCTTTCCTGGGGCGATGTGAGCCTGGTGGCGCCGGCGGCAGCTTCGCTGACGTTCATCGGCAATGCCTTTGCCGCCAAGATTTTTCTGCATGAGCGGGTGGATCGGCGGCGTTGGATTGCTGCCTTCCTGGTGGCGGCAGGGGTGGCACTGCTGGCCGGATAAGTGTGCCGCACTCTCAGTGAAACAGGCGCATGAAGCCAGTGGGCGCGAGGTCGGGCGAGAGAAGGCGCTGCGATTTTTCGCCGGCTGCTCGCAGCAGTGCCTCCGCCGCCAGGTATCCGCTGCGGACGGCTCCTTCCATCGTGGCTGGCCAGCCGGTGGCAGTCCAGTCGCCGGCAAGGAAGACACGCGGCCATGCTGTGGCTTGCGGCGGCCGGAAAGCGTCGATGCCGGGACGCGGGGAAAATGTCGCGTTTACTTCCTTGATCACAGTGGACTTCACCAGATTCGCCGAGCGAGCCGCCGGGAAAAATTCGCGAACTTCTTTCAAGGCCAACTCAACGATTTCGGCGCGTGACTTGTCGATAAGGCTTTTCGAGGAACTGACCACAAGTTCGATATAGCTGCCTTGTGCCTCAGAGTCTAGAGCCCCATCTCCAGGCACGCCGGAGTTGGTGCGACTAAAGTCGTGCCCTTCCCCAAATCCCCCGAGCAGCGCGGTGGTAGGGACTACCGCCAGCGCGGCGCGATTTGTCAGCAAGCGCGATTTGTGAAACATCCACTGAATGGTGCGGTCGAGCAGGACGGCATGATCGAGTTCGCTGATCTGGCGGTCGAACCAGAGGTGAATGCCAGTGATGGGAGAAGACTCGAAATGGCTGAGATGCTCCCGCAGGGGCGCGGCCTCGGGATCGTCGGGCAGAACGCGCGCAAGAACATCGCATGGCAGCGCAAGGACAAGATAGTCGAAAGGCTCATACTGCCCGCCCACGCGAACGCGGACTTGCTGTGACTCGGGAGAAAAAGTCTCCAGCGAACTGCGAAAGCGAATTTTGCCGTCGCGGACGCGAATGTAATCGCCGGCGTGATTGTACAGCGCGGTGAGAGGAATGCCCGGCACGCCCATGTGGCGCGCCGCCGGCGCTTTCATCGACTCGCGTACGACCTGCGCGGCGTAAGAAACGGAAATGCGGTCAAGGTCCTCAGACAAAGCGCTGACCAAAATCGGCTTCCAGAACCGCTGGATGGCTTGTTCGGTTTGGCCGTGACGGCGGCACCATTCGAGGAATGAATGCCCGTCATCCCGTGGAGTGCTGAGAGTCAGCGCCACGATCGCGCGCGAGATTGCGAACTTGTCGGCGGCGCCCAGAAATGGAAAACGAAGGAATGAGGGCGCGGTGTGCAGAGGAGCGGGCAGGGCCGAAGCATGCATGACGGTTTGCCGGCCGCCGGGTTCGATGAAGGTCATCTCGTCGTACCAGTGGATTCTATCCGCCACTCCGATGCGCTGGTAAAACTCGACGAGGTTCGTGCAAACGCGAAACAGCACGTGCTGGCAGTTGTCCACGACTTCGCCCGTACCGGGATGTTCATAGGATGAGGCGCGGCCGCCCAGATAGGGACGTCGTTCAAACAGGCTCACGCCAAAACCCGAGTCAGCCAGTGCGCAGGCGGCGGCAAGGCCGGCAAGACCGCCGCCCGCGACGGCGACCGTGGGATGGGATGGATTTTGAGTCATGTGCTCTAACAGAGGGCAGATGATAGCGCCCAAGACGGTAGCGAGCCAAGCGCGCGACCGCGACGCTTCGCGCGGCTCGCCCAGATCCTTCGCGCAAAAGCGCGGCGCTCAGGATGACAATTCAATCTCAGGTGATGCGGTGCAGGAACCCCTGTCCCAGAATGCGCAGCTTCTCCCATGTGGTCAGAGCGATCCTGTCACCAAATACATCGTACTGGCGCTGAGCGATCTTGTTGAGCAAGCGGCGATAGATATTCACGAGCACCCATAAGGCGGGCTGGCTGTCCTCGGCGACATAAGGCAGCAAGTCGTCGCCGGCCTTGTAGAACTCGCGTGCGCGCCCGGCTTCCAGCTCAAGAACGTGACGGAAGCGCGCAGGATCAGGATTGGCGAGCAAATCTCCGGCTGAGAGCCCGAACCTAGCCAGGTCCTCTTGCGGCAGGTAGACCCGGCCCATGGCCGCGTCCTCTTTCACGTCGCGAATGATGTTGGTTAGCTGAAAAGCCAGGCCGCATCGTTCCGCCAGCGGTTCCGCGGCGGGATCGCGGTAGCCAAAAACATGAATACAGACCAGCCCGACCACCGATGCAACCTTGTAACAATAGCCTTTCAGGTCCTCAAATGTTGTGTACTGCGCTGCGACAGACCCCGGGACCGCATGCCCGGGATTATCTTCCGCTTCCGGATCGGTATGCACGTCCAGGTCCATGGCCGTGCCTAAAGCAAGTTCATCCAGCAACCCGGCGGGAATGGTGTAGCGGCGCTGTGCATCGGTGAGAGCCAGCAGAATCGCATCGTCGGTGGGCTGGCCCTGCTGGGCGCAGTGCAGGCCATCCAGCCAATTGCTGAGTTTGGCGCGGCGTTCGTCCAGACTCAAGGAAGAATCATCTGCGATATCGTCACAACGACGCATGAAGGCATAGACCGCACACAGGGCCTCGCGCTTATGCCGGGGAAGAACCAGGAATGCGTAGTAGAAGTTTCTGGCCGCCGAGCGGGTAATGCCACGACAGACGGAATAGGCCATCTGCAGCTGGGCATGAGCGGGAGCCCAGGGAACGGCAGCCTGTTGAACGCCGGCGCTCATGAGAATTTGCTCCACAGCTTGCCCAGCGCAGCGCGCGCCACCAGCGCGAGCTTGCCCGACCTGGAGATCACCGGGCGGCAGCCAAGCACGGCGAAGTCCTGCTGTTCGATAGCATGCAGAATTTCCTGCCCGCCACGTGTGAAAAGCTCGATGTCGATGGCAAGCTCGCCGTCGACTTTGGCAATGAGAGGCGACCCTCGCTCAAACCATTCGCGGGCTCGCTCCACCTCGAACTGCATCATGCGGCGGAATTCGCCAGTGTTACGGTTGTGCGCAATGTCGTCTTCACTGACGGCGAAGCGGCGCAAGTCTTCCAGGGGAAGATAAATGCGGCCTTTCGCGTAATCCACGCTCACGTCCTGCCAAAAATTGGCCAGCTGCAGTGCGGTGCAGGTGAAGTCGGCAAGCTGCTGGCGCTCGACGTCGCTGTAACCACACAGATAAAGCACAAGGTGGCCGACGGGATTGGCGGAGTACCGGCAGTAGCCGATCACGTCATCGAAGGTCTCGAAGCGGGTGACCGTTTGATCCTGGCGAAAAGCGATCAGGAGGTCGGAGAACTCGTGCTTGGGAATGGAGAATCTCCGCGCCGTCTCAGCCAGGGCGACGAACACGGGATGGCGCGGCGATCCATCATAGCAGGCATCCAGTTCCGCTTCCCATTGATCGAGCAGCGAGAGCGAGGCGGCTGGGTCGCCAACTTCGTCCCCGAGATCGTCGGAGATGCGGCAGTAGGCGTAGACGTTGCAGAAATGCTGGCGCAGGTGGCCAGGCAGAAACCAGGTGGCGACAGAGAAGTTCTCGTAGTGAGTGCGGGCGAGGCGGCGGCAATAATCCCGGGCTTCCTCAAGCGAAGGCGCGACAGACGGAATGGCGTAAGCAGCCGGCAAGCGGGACCAAGCAACGGCCCCTGCTGAGGCCAGCGATGCATTTGCTTGGGCGGTAATCATATGTGCGTCCCTGGACGCGAGGACGCTTTGAATCGCCGGGATAGCCAGAGTTGCATAGGTCCTTCGCTTCGCTCAGGATGACAAAGCCTTCCGCCCCGGTGCCAGGCCGTTCAGTGGCCGGGGATGATGGCGGTCTTGATCTCGCCGCCGCGGTTGAGCATGTGCCGCAGCACCTTCTGCAGGCTGGAAAGCGGCGCTTCCCCGGTGATGTAGTCTGTGGGACGGATTTTCTTGGCGGCAATCAGCCCGAAGGCCCGGCGCACGGTTTCCGGGGTGTGATGAAATGTAGCCTTCAGCGTCATCTCGGAATAGTGCAGGCGGTTGGTATCGAGTTGCACCTTGGTTCCGCTGGCGCAGCCACCGAAAAAGTTGACGGCGCCGCCTTTGCGGACCATATCCACCGCCCACTCCCAGGCTTCGGGACGCCCCACGGCCTCCACCACCACGTCGCAACCTCGTTTCTGAGGCGACAGTCCGCGGACCGTTTCCACCACGTTCTGCACCCTGGAAATCTGCACAATCTCGTGCGCGCCCATCTGCTTGGCCGCTGTCACTTGCTCGTCGCGCTTGACCACGGCGATCACGTTGCAACCGATGGCGCGCGCCACTTGGACAAACATCAAGCCGATGGGCCCACCGCCGATGATGGCCACGGTGTCGCCGATCTCTACCTTGGTTTCGTGCAGGCCGCGGAGAACGCAGGCCAGCGGTTCGGTCATGGCCGCATCTTCAAAGCTGATGTTCGGCGGAATGACCAGCATGTTGGCTTCAACGATGCGCCGCGGCACGCGAATGTATTCCGCGTAGGCGCCGTTATTGAACAGCAGATCCTCGCAGAGGTTTTCCTGGTGCTTGGAACAGTAAAAACACATCTGGCAGGGCGCGGAATTGAGGGCCACCACGCGCATGCCTTTCTTGAAGCCGATGACGCCTTCGCCCACCTCTTCAATCACTCCGGCCAGCTCGTGACCAAACAGCGCCGGAGGCACAATCATGCGGGCGTGATAGCCGCGTTGGTAAACCTTAAGGTCCGTGCCACAAGTCAATGCGACCTGAACCTTAACCAGGACTTCACCCTTCTCGACGCGAGGGATGGGTACACGTTCAATCTTGACATCTTCTTTGCCGTACAGGACGGCGGCTGTCATTTTTCCAGTCACTGCTTGTTTCCTTCGGGGGCTCTTCCCCAGGTCTTACCCGGTTGAATCACAATTTTCATGGAAGAGGGTTGGGGATGCGCCGCCAGTTGCAGCGCTTCGACGCTCTGCTCCAGCGGAAAGCGGTGGCTGATCAGACGCTGCAAATCCACCTCCCCGCTCATGACGAAACCCACCGACTCTTCCTGTAAATCTACCGAGGCGCTGTAAGAACCGAGCAGCGCCTTTTCGTCCACACAAATCGCAGCGGGATCAACCACCGCTTCGCCCCGCTGCGTCTGCGCAAACAACAAAACCCTTCCGCCCGGACGCGCCGCCTCCATGGCGGGCCGGATCATAGCGTTACTGCCCACCGCCACGACGACCGCGTCCGCGCCGCGACCCTCGGTGTGTTCGCGCACTACATCCCCGGCGTTTCTATGCGAAGCATCCACCAGGGTATCTAATCCGAAGCTTTCTGCTATTTTAAGCCTCTGGGGATATAAATCGGAAGTAATTACCGTGGCCCCAGTGCGGCGGGCCAAAAGGCTCAAAATGATACCGATAGGGCCCTGGCCGATTACCAGCACGGTTTCGCCCGGGCGCAGGTCCAGCGCCTCAATTCCCTTCATACAGGTGTTGACCGGCTCGACAAAACAGGCCTGCTCGAAGGAGACTCCGTCGGGGATGGGGACGGTTCCTTCCTGCACGATCCAGTCCATCGCCCGGATATACTCCGCAAAACCCCCACCCGAAGGCTCGAATCCTGCAGTGCAACCGACTTTCTTGTAGGTGGCGCACTGCGCAAAAGTCTTATGACGGCAGTAATAGCAGGAGCGGCAGGGGATGTGATGAAACACCACAACGCGGTCTCCCGGCTGGAAGCGGCTGACTTCGGCACCTACGGCTGCGACCACACCGGCAGTCTCGTGGCCAAAAATGCGGGGCGCGGAATGGGAGCCGGTGGCAATCTTCTTGAGGTCGGTGCCGCAGACACCGCAAGTGTGGACGCGGACAAGGATCTCCCCGGCGCCGATTTCGGGCACGGGAACCGTCTCCAGGCGAACGTCGTTAACGCCGCGATAGACCGCGGCCAGCATGGTGGAAGGAATGGACTGACTGGACTCTTCAATCGCGGGTTGTCCGGCAAGGGCCATTGGGTTGGGTTTGGTCGTGCTCTTACGCTCTAGGGGTTCTTCCCTCCGCGCGGATCCGTGTTTGTAAACTGTACATCAACCGTCATGGAATCGAGATAGGGCGAATCCGGGGGAGTGAAATGATAGCCCTTCACCTGCAGGACCACATAGAAGCCGTCGACCCTGATAATGCGCCGGGAATTGATGGAAATCGCAGCGTAGCGGCCGGGGGTCAGCCACCACAGGTTTGTGGTCGGATCGATGGCCGGGCTCTGCGAAGCCAGAAGAATGTTGTCGTAAATGCTGTGGTGCAGGTCCGCCAGCTTTACCTGCCAGGATGTAATCTTGGTGTCGCCCACCGGTCCCAGAGACAGGATGGAAAGCACGTAGCGATCGGCGCCGCGGGCGTCTTTTATGCGTTCGTGATACACCGCATTCTGCGAGTTCAGCTTGACTTCAAAGCTCTCCTCGGTGATGCGCGTCGAGCCGTGACGGAAACTCTCGGAGTAGAGCGTTTGCGGGGCGGCTTGCCCGAGGAGCGGGGCAGCCAACAGCAGGCAGCACAAAGCGCTGTTCAGGATTCGGTTCATCGGCTCTTCACCACACTCCAGCGATTGCCGGTATCGCTCGCGGTTCCTGGTTCCGGCGCGGATTTCGCGATCATCTCGCCCAAATGGTCGCTAAGCGCAGCGGCCGCATGTCGGCTGTTCCTCGCCAGCCGAACAAGCTGCGGCCACAGCAGGGGGCGAAACATCGCGAAGCGAACAAACCGGGAGGTTTGAAACTGGCCATCGTCGCCCACAAAGCGCTGCAGCGGAGGCATGGCAAAAGCGAAATCGTCGGAAATCGCTTTTACCGCCGAAAAGGGCACGCCGCGCGCCTGCGCGCCGCGGGCAACATGGGCCGCCTCCATGTCGGCAGCCAGCCCATTGTAGGCTGCCGCCAGGCGGATTTTTTCCCGTTTTCCCGCCACGAAGTCGACCGTCACTAGAATGCCAGTTCCTCCCGCCGTCTCCGCGCTGCTGCCATCGCGGGCGTCGAGAACTCGCTGCGGCACCACGAGATCGCCCACTTTCAACTCCGGCTGCAACGCTCCGGCAAAACCCACCGAACAAACCATAGCCGGGCTGTAGAGGGCAATCACGGCTTCGGTGGCGTGGCGCGCCGCTGCCCCGCCCATGCCGCCGCAAACCAAAACGTTGTCTTTCTTCTCAAAAAACTTGAAGGTGCGCCCCTCGTGGCCGCGCTCGCGGCTGTGCCAACCGGCGATCAGCGGCTGGACCTCGCGCTCCATTGCCGCCACCATAGCTATTTTAGGCATATCCGTTAGCGCGAAACCATTCCACCGCGCGCTGCAATGCCCCGTCTACCGGGGCGATCTGCCATCCCAGCTCGCGTTCGGCCTTATCCGAGATGGCCCACATTTTCTTCTTGCCCATGCGCACTGTATCGATCGTAGCGCGCGGCTCGCGACGAAGCAGGCGCCCGGTAACCGTCTCATCAACAACGCCGGTCATGTAGGCAAAGATATACGGCAGCTTCACTTTTGGCGAAGGCAGCCCGCTGATCTTGGCCAGCTTGTCGAGAATCTGCTTCAGCGTCAGATTTTCGCCGCCGAGAATATAACGCTCCCCGCTCTTACCTTTCTCCAGGGCAACGACGTGGCCGCGGGCACACTGGCGAACGTCCACCAGATTCAACCCGGTTTCGACGTAAGCGGGAAATTTGCCCTTCAGGAAATCGAGGATAATGCGTCCGGTGGGCGTGGGCTTCACGTCGCGCTCGCCGACGGGAGTGGTTGGGTTCACCGTCACGACGTGCATTCCGCTCCGGCCCGCTTCCATCGCGATCTGCTCCGCCATGAATTTCGAGCGTTTGTAATGGCCGATCATATCGGCGAGAGAAACCGGAGAATCTTCGTCGGCGGGATGGCCGTTCCCGCTGAAGCCGATGGTGGCGACGCTCGACGTGTAAACAACTCTCTTGACTCCGTTCTTGCGAGCGGCCTCGAGAATCGCGCGCGTGCCCTCGACGTTGGATCGATACATCTCCTGCGGATCGCGCACCCAGAGCCGATAGTCGGCGGCAACGTGAAAGACAGCGTCGCAGCCGGACATAGCTTTTTCGAGCGATGCGGGATCGCGCAGGTCGCCGGTTGCAGTCTCGGCCTTGAGACCTTCGAGATTCTTCAGATTGCTGGTGGGGCGAACGAGCAGGCGCAAGTCGGTTCCCTGCTCGGAGAGGACGCGAGCAACGTGGGAACCGAGAAATCCGGTGGCTCCGGTAAGAAAAGCGGGCATGGAGGCTGTGGAAAGGTTCCTTGATAGATAGCTTATCGCACTTGGCATGGGCACTCGAAGTGGGGACTCTGGTGCAGGCGCAACACGAATCGCACCGTGCTACTGCAGCTTGGCGTATTCCGTCTTCGCTTCTTTCAGGATAGGGAGGCCGGGGTCGGCGTCTTTCCAGAGGGCGAAAAAGTCCTGGTAGGCCACCCTGGCCTTCGCCGTGTCCCCGGTAAGTACATACGCCCGGCCCAAGCCCAGCTTGGCCAGTGAGTGCTCCTGCGCTACGGGCGATATTCCAGGATGATCGACGATTTTCTGAAATTCCGCGGCAGCCTCGGCTCCACGCTTCGCTTGCAGATAAGCCTGGCCGCGAAGGTAGTTGACAAGCGGAAATGAAAAGAAACCTAGTTCATACGGCGCAGCGGCCCCCAGGGCATCGATGGCCTGATCGGGGGCTCTGCGGTTAAGCGCGGTGATCGCGGAAATTTCAGGCACCGTGACGGTGCGCAAGAGTGTATCGGATGGGAAGCGTCGGCCGAGGTCATCGACGATAGCCTGGGCACGGGACAAATCTCCGGACATCGCCAGGGCCAGGGCCGCCGGCCCGAGATTTATCCGGCCGTGGACTTGTGACGAACTGGAAAGCGCGAGTTCGCGCGCCTTGGCGAAGCTCCCCATTTCAGCCTCATCCTCGGCAATATTCCCCTGAGTACTTGCGGTTGCATCTTTGAAACCAAGATGCTCCGTCATCTGTTCGGAGCGCCCGGTCAACTCTTCGGCTTTCTGCAGTTGGCCGTGAGATGCGGCTGCGAAGGCCGCTTCATTCTGCAGGTAGTATTCGGCCTGTCTACCCTCGGCCCATTTCATCTGCCGTTGCATTTCGTCAGCGTTGCCATCCAGAAAAGCCATGTCAAAAAGGGCCTGATGAGCGAAGAAGTTATCGGCCTTGGCCGCTACGGCCTGCTGCAGAATGGAACGCCCCTCCTCAAGACGGTTGAGCGCCACATACGCCACGGCGGCCTGCTCGTAGCCAAACGGACCCTCGGGTTCGAGGCGTTTACATTCGTTTGCGGGGGGAATCGCCTTCTCGAACTGACCGAGATAAACGTTGTAAATGAGGGCAAGGTTACAGTAACCACTGGGATCATTGGGATAGGCACGGATGGCAAGTTCGAGGTCTTCCTTATCTTTTTCGATGTCGCCAGTCGAAGTGTAATAGTGGTCGTCGATGTAGAAGCGCTCGCGCTCGCTGACACGGTCGCGCAAGTCGTAGGCTTTCTTGGCGAACTCCACCGCGCGGTCTTCCTCACCCAGATTGATGCTAATGGCCGATAAGCGCGCGTAGGCCATGGCGAAGTTAGGATCAAGATCCACGGCCTGCTGGAAACCTGCTGCAGACTCCGCTTCGCCCCCGCTATTGCGAAGCGTGTCGGCGGCAGCGTAAGCCTTGAGTGCCTCGAGCGACGAGGTCGTCGCCTCGGTCACGGGTGTGTCGAATTTCTGGATCGAAGCCAGCGACTCCCCCAGTTTTCCGCGCAAGCTCGAAGCCGCTTTTCCGACTGCCGACAGTACTGCTTCTTTCGATCCAGCGGTAACCTGCTCGCGGGCGAGCGTGTCTCCGGTGGCGCAGTTGGTGGCGTCAAGCGCGACCACGTATTGGCTGCCGAGTGCGGCGATGGAGCCGCTGAGCATGGCCTTAATGTGCTCTCGCTCGCAAATCTCTCGAGCGACCGCGCCGGTCACGCGCTCGTCAGGGCTGCGTCCCATGAATTGCAGCGTCTTGCGGACAGTCTGATCGGGAACGATATTGAGATAAGGCGACTGCTCCAATTGCACGGCGAGAGCCTGCTTGAGCGTGCCGTCAAACACGGGATCCTCGGTGGTGTTGATGAAATCGGCAATCAGAATGGAATCTTTCGTGGTCAGAGCCCGCGCCTGACGCGAGCGCAGGTAGATTCCACCGCCGATCAGCAGCGCGAAGATCAGGCCGGCAGCCGCGCCGAATTTCCCCCATGGCTTCTTTGTGCCGGCCACGGCAAGCACTTGAGCCGGTGCCACAGTTCCTGAAGAAGCCGGCGCGACTTTTCCCGCGGAAGGAGCAACCATTCCGGGAACAGAAGAAGACATGGCTGTGGGCTGCGGCGCGGGGGTCGTAAGGGACGCCGAATCGTGCGCCGCCGGTGCTGCCCCCGAACTGGCTGCCGGTAGGCGTCCGGTGTCGGTATCGCGCTTCAGGCGCTGCAGGTCGGCGCGCATATCGGCAGCGTGCTGATAGCGCAGGTTGCGATCTTTTTCCAGCGCCTTGTTGACGATCCGTTCCAGTTCCGCCGGTAAATCCGGATTCAGGCGCACCGGCGCCGCCGGCGTACGGTTCAGGATGGCATCGAAGGTCTCGGCGGTACTCTCGCCACGAAAAGGCAGCGCTCCGGTCGCCATTTCATAAAGAACGCAGCCAAAGGAAAACAGATCGCTGCGCGCGTCCAACTCCTTGGCGCGAGCCTGCTCCGGAGACATATAAGCGACGGTGCCCAGTGTCGAGCCCGGGCTGGTAAGGTTGGGATCGGCCGAGCCGGTTCTGGTTGCATCCGTTGGGGCCGCCCCTGGCCCGGTCATTTTGGCCAGACCGAAGTCGAGAACCTTGGCGTGACCGCGCTTGGTCACGAAAATGTTCGCCGGCTTGATGTCGCGATGCAGAATTCCTTGCGCGTGGGCCGCGTCGAGCGCGTCGGCCACCTCGACTGCGAGCGACAGCATGAAATCCAGATCGAGCGGCCGCCCGCTGATCGAATGCTTCAGCGTGATGCCATCCAGAAACTCCATGGCGATGAAAGCCTCGCCATTCTGGTCGTCTATCTCGTAAATCGTGCAGATGTTGGGATGATTCAGCGCCGACGCCGCCTGCGCCTCCCGCTGAAACCGGCTCAGGGACTGCGGGTCCCGGGCAACTTCCGCCGGCAGGAATTTAAGCGCGACGAAGCGGTGCAACTTGACGTCTTCCGCTTTGTAGACTACGCCCATCCCGCCACCGCCGAGCTTTTCGACGATGCGGTAATGCGAGATGGTTTGCCCGATCATTGGCGCGAAGTGTATCTCTGGTATGGGGTTAAGTCAACGGAGGGAGCATTCAGAGGCTGCTGACGACCCCGCGTGGAAGTTCAACGAACAGCTGAACGCAAGCAGCGTGAATCTTGTGCCTGCGAGCGCCTTCGATTCACGCCGCTATCGCTCGCGACGGCACCCGGAATGACACCGGGTGGCCAAGTGGCCAGAGCAGCCTACTCGTGCGCGGGCGCGCCTTTCATTGGGCCGAGCAGCGCACGGCCGGGAAACACACCCTCAACGATCTTGCCTTCATCGACGACCACGGTCCCTGCCACCAGCAGGTAGTGCACCCCTACGCTCGGCTCCATGGGTTTCTGGAAGGTGGCACGATCGCTGATGGTGGCTGCGTCGAACACCACAATGTCAGCATCCGCGCCCTCTTGCAGCCGGCCCTTGCAGCGGGCGGCGGGCGTGGAGCGCTCCAGCATTTCCGCCGGCATGAGGGTCATCTTTCGCAGCGCGTCCATGAGCGTGATGGTTCCCTTTTCGCGCACGTATTCAGCCAGCACGCGCGAGAAGGTCCCGGCATTCCGTGGATGCCCGGGCAGGCCATCGCTGGCGATCATCACCAGAGGGTTGGGGATGATTTTGTCAATCATCTCCTGAGTGTTGGAGAAAACCAGCACGGTGCGCGGAGTGCTGGAGTTGTGGAGTTGGTCGAAACGCTCCTTGGTGAGGTGTTCGCCGGTATCGGGAAGAACCAGGTCGTTGTAGGTGATGCCTCCGCCCCTTTCCTGCCAGCCTGGATTGAAGAGGGCGGAGTTGATGAACGTCATACCTGCAATATAGGGATACGCTTCGGTAGTGACGTCGAGGCCGTGGGCACGCGCCCCTTCGATCAGCGAGAGGCACTCCAGCGCGTCGCGGAGGCAGGTACTGTTGATATGCACAATGTGCAGTGGAGCCCCTGTAATGGCGGACGCTGCGATCACCTCACTCACAGACTCGATGGCAGAGCCGGGATCGACGCGGCTGCCGCTGCGCACGTGCGTGTAAACCGGCACCCTCCGTTCCGCGGCCAGGCGAAACATGTCGATCACTTCCAGGCGGCTGGCCGCCGGGGTGTATTGAATTCCCATGCCAATGTCCAGCGCGCCCGCATCGAGTTCCGAGCCCAGACGGTCTTCTATCTTTGCGATTTGTCCCGGGCTCGCGGGTTGATCGGTAGCCGGACCGTTCCTGGGTAATATTTCTCCTGCTGGCAGCGGAGTTCCAAAGATTAAAGCGCGCGCGGCCGGATGACTGGCTGCCGTTCCGTAATGAATGAGCGAGTGTCCCTCTTTTGATTTCAGAAACTGGGCAACGTCGGGCGCACCGATTTCCAGGTCCATCGCGGTTGTTACACCGTCGAGTGCTTTGACGCGCTGGCTCTGCATGTCCTGGCCGTGCTGGTGCAGGTCGATAAATCCGGGAGCGACCACCAAACCGCTGGCAGGGATCAGGCGTTTCCCGGTCAAGGTTTCGGACGAAATGCGGGCAATCTTTCCGTCGCGGATGCCGACGTTGCGTACCGCGTCGAGGCCGGTTTCGGGATCCATTACCCGTCCGCCTTCAATCACCAGGTCATATTGTTGGGCGGAGACGATGGCGGTCCCCAGCGTCAGAAAAAGAACCAGAATAAGCTTGCGCATGATGCCTTCTAGTGGAGGGGAGATCATAGCAGAACCATTTTCAGTGCTACCCGCCCTCTGACAGATCGGGCGACTGCAATTCAGAGGCAGGGGGAACCGACCCGCCTGGCGAGTTCACAAAAGATAGAACGTGCAAGGGGGGTTGGTAGTGCAAGGGCGGAGTTTTCCTCGAACGCGAATACGAAGCGGGAAGACTTACTTCGATCCACTCGATGCCGCCGTTGTGGAGGATTTCACCTGTTCGATGGCTTCCTGCATGTCAGTAGTCCACTTCCCTAGTGCGTCGTAGCCCCAGATCTTCAGCCGCACGATTCCTTGGCTGTCCATGATCCAATTCTGCGGGATTCCATCTACCTTTAGAGTCTCGGTTAAGTAGTTGACGGCCGGGACGACAACCAGCGAGAGTTGATGCTCCTTCAGGAAAGGAGGGATAAGTCCAGGATTGTCGTCCATATTCAGCGTGATGAATTGAACATCGGAGCGTCCTTTGTAACTGTCTGCGAGCTTCTGCAGTTGAGGTAACTCTTCCTCGCAAGGGCCGCACCACGTCGCCCAAAAGCTTATAAATACCACTTTGCCTTTGAGAGCATTCAAATTCCAGGTTCGATTGCTCAGATCCGGGAGTTCAAACGGGGGCAGAGGCTGATCGGCCTTTTCCCATTCGAGTGGGATGCTGCTCGCCAAATCGTTGGCGCGACGTGCGTACCAAAGTTGCCATCCCTCTTCGGATCCGTTGAGGCTCGTCCAGAGCCGATGAGCCTTTTCGGGCAGTTCGTCATTTGCTGGCGGCTTGACGCCCGCATCGAGTCGGGTTAGCAAAGCTATTTGGTAAAAAGACATGGCGTCTGTCTTTTGGCCGCGCAATTCCGCAGCTTGCGCCCTGAGTCCCCAATAGTCCGTCACCAACGCGGCTAATGCCTGTTTGCGAGGGCCGTTGTCCGCGCCGAGGGGCTTCAGCTCCCTCAACCCCTGATCCATTTGCGTCAGGACGGCCTCCGCCTTATCGGACTTCTTTAGCTGTAGATAAGCTTCAATCTCATGCCGCAGCAGATCGAAACGCGAGTAGCCCCTCTCGAACTTTTCATCCGCGAGATTCTCCTTTGTAGCGCGAAGATCCGAGTAGGGCTGTTTTTCCTCAAACTTCTGAATGGCTACGGCCTTCTCGGTGTAGTCGATCACTCGCTCAGGGTCTATGTGCTTCTTCGACAAAGTCCGCGCAGCCCCAGCGTAGTCGTCGGACCACGGTGAGGGCTCGGTAGACCAAGGACTCCCACCTCCGTTTTCACCGGCATACTTCAGCTCTTGCTCCACCGCAAGCTCCAGATCGGCGGCAGTGACCGTATCCGACTCACCCATCGCGGCAACACGGATTGCCAGTAGTTGGAAACGCTCTAACACGAATTGCGGGTCGACGCTCTGAAGCCAAACATTGGTCTGGGCCAACAAATTGGCAAGGTAGGCCTGCTTGACGGTGGCGGTTGCGTCTCCGCCTGGCCAAGGATGGTCCTTAAACCATTTGTCTGCAGAGTCTCCAGCAGAGGGTAAGCGTCGTTCGCGCTCTTGCTTTGCCCAATCCGCATCTTTGGGATCGTTCGCGAGCTTGTATCCCTGTTCCAAAGTTTCATACCACTCGCGACGGCCCCCCATCTTCAGTTGCCTAAGACGTGCGACGTCCTGACCAACCTGCTTTCGCAGAGTTTCGTATTCCGAGGCGGGGTGCATCTTGAACTCAATCGACCACAAAGTCTGATAGGCGGCCACTGCGGCAGCGTCGCTGCGAGCTTGCAAGACTCCGCGCAGCTGCACGCCATACTTACTCAACAAATGCTCGTCTCCGGTCCAGATCAGCGAGTCGTAGGCCGCAAAGGTGGCTGGGCAGGCATCGAGAAAGGATGTCAGGTGAGCAACGACCTGTTCCTTGTTGAGAAAGGCTGCGGATTTGTAAATGCGGACCAACGCGAGATGGGGATAGGGGAAACCCGGCTCATGCTGCAAGGCGGCGTCGAATGCCTGGATGGCGTGTGGCGTATCGAGGCCGACAAGTGTCAAACCGTAGAGATATTGAATTTCAGGATTCCCGGGATTTTGTTCATGTTTCGATTTGTATTCCGCCATCGCCTGGCGCTTTTCTTCGACGCTTACGGTATCAATCCCGCGGAGAGATGTTGTTGACTCGATGTAGGTACGCTGGACGAACAGGTCATTGGGATATTGGCGCATCAGTGCCTTCAGGCCCCCCAGCCGCTGCTGATAGACCTGCCAATCGGTCAGCCGCGGATCGCTCCGGTACGTCGGCAACCCATCCAAAGCCTTTTGAACATCGGGTGCCGCCTCGCAGTTCGATAGGGACGCGACGGATTGAGCGAAAGAGGGATAAGCAAACAGGAGGGGCAGAAGAAATCGAACCAAGCAAGAGAACTTGCGCTTCATGGGGGCCTCTCTCGCGAACTGACTTGTGTATTAAGAACAAGGCCCTATTTCATTTTCCAGTCGCTTGACGCGACGCTAAGGACGCCAGTTTTCTACCCCGCGTCAGGCGCTCTCTTTCTCCATCACCTTGGCGCACGTCGTTAAGGCGATCAGTGGGAAATACTGCCGGTAGAGGTGATACATCAGATAGAACACGCGAGGGAAACCGGTGCCGGTATAGTATGCCTCGTCCCAGGAACCGTCTTTCTTCTGCGTGCGCAACAGGTAGGCGACGCCGCGGGCCACGGAATCACTGCGCGTGTCGCTGGCCGCGAGCAAGCCGAGAATTGCCCATGCGGTCTGCGAAGGCGTGCTCGGACCCACGCCCCGCGTGCTTGGATCATCGTACGAACCGCAGCTTTCGCCCCAGCCTCCGTCGGGATTCTGCACCATGCGCAGCCATTCCGCACCCTGCTGGATGCAGGGCTCGTGATGATCGATGCCGACGGCTTCGAGGCCGCGTAGCACCAAAGCCGTACCGTAAATGTAGTTCACGCCCCAGCGGCCGAACCAGCTGCCATCGGGCTCCTGTTCGTTTCGCACAAAATTGATGGCCCGGTGCACCACGGGATGATTTTTGTCATATCCGTAGGTGGCGAGCATTTCGAGCATCCGGCCCGTGATATCGACGGTCGGGGGATCGAGCATGGCGTTGTGGTCGGCGAACGGGATGTGCTGGAAAACCATCTTGTCGTTGTTCTTGTCAAACGAAGCCCAGCCGCCGTTCCTGCACTGCATGGAGAAAATCCAGTCGATAGCGCGCTGCACCGACTCCCGCTGATAGCGTCCGTTGGGATGTTCCACGCGGCTCAACGCCAGGCAAACCATGGCGCTGTCGTCTACATCCGGATAAAACTCGTTGTTAAACTCGAAGTACCAGCCGCCCGGCTTGCCCTTGGGATTCTTCACCTGCCAATCGCCGGGATTGCGCACCTGCTTCTGCAGCAGCCAGTCGGCGCATTTGACCAGGCGCGGGTCCTGAGCCGGCACCCCGGCTTCTCCCAGGGCAAACAGCGCGTACGCCGTGTCCCAGACGGGCGAAACGCAAGGCTGCATGCGGAAGGTGTCTTTTTCCTCATCTTCAATGCCGAGCTTTTCGAATTCGTCCATGGCGCGGATCACCTGGGGGTCGTCCAGCGAGTAACCCTGGCAGCGGAGCGCGATGATCGAATTCATGATGGAGGGAAAGATGGCGGCGACGCCGTCGCTCATTTCGAAGTGCGCCAGCATCCATTTCTCGGCTTTCTTGAGCGCGATCGAACGCAGCGGGCGGATGTGAACCCGTTCAAACCAATGCGTCATGCGATCGAGAAGCAGAAAGAAGTTGCGCCAGGAAATCAGCTGCTTCGACCAGCGCAGATGCATGCGCGACTTCGCCATCCCGCCAACGAACAGTTCTTCGATGCCCATTTCCCGGGGAATTTTCTTGAACGGCTTTTTGGCGTAACAGATGGAAAGCGGCACCAGAATGGCACGCGACCATGAGGAAATCTGGTAAATATTGAACCAGAACCAGTTGGGAAACAGCACAATTTCCGGAGGAATGGCGGGGACCGCATCGTAGTCGTACTGGCCGAAGAAACAGAGATAGATCTTGGTGAAGGTGTTGACCTCGGTCACGCCGCCGAGCTCAAGAATTCTCTTGCGGGCCCGCAGTAAGGCGGGATGGTCCGCCTTGTACCCTGCCAGCTTCAGCCCGAAGTAAGCTTTTACCGAGGCGCTGACATTGGAGGGCCCGCCGATGTAAGTCCCCCAGCCGCCGTCTTCGTTTTGATGCTGCAGAATCCAGTTGGCAGCTTTCTGAAAACGCTCCGTGTCGCCGGTTCCCAGCAGCGAGTGCAGCAGAACGTAGTCGGACTCGAGAGTAGTATCGGCTTCGAGCTCGCCGCACCAGTAGCCTTCCTCATGTTGCTGGGCGAAAAGATACTGGCGGGCTGCGGTGATTCCGGCAGAGATGCGACCGGCCAGATCGTCGATTCTACCGAACCGAAGTTCTGGGGCTGAGGTTAAGTGAGAATCGGGGGAGCGAGTATCCATTGGGGGGCGACTCCGTTCTAATCGGCAGTGGCGCTGGCAGGCGCGGCGGCGATGGCCTCGACGATCTCGGGCGGCAAACCAAAGCGCACGTTTTCGGGCATAACTTCCAGTTCCTTCACGTTGGCAAAACCCTTGCCGGCCAGGAACTTCACTGTCTCTTCCACCAGACACTCGGGCGCCGAAGCCCCCGCCGTAAGCGCGATGGTCTTCACGCCTCGCAGCCAGTCGGGCTCAATGTCCTGGCAACTATCGATTAGATGCGCATTCGTACGGAGGTTGCGCGCCACTTCCACCAAGCGGTTGGAATTGGAGCTGTTTTCCGAGCCAACCACCAGTAACAGATCGGCTTCGGAGGCTACCTGCTTCACCGCGACCTGGCGATTCTCCGTGGCGTAGCAGATATCCTGCGCCGCTGGTCCCTTGATGTTGGGAAATTTTTGCTTCAGGGCGGCGATGATGTCCTTGGTTTCGTCGAGGCTGAGCGTGGTCTGCGTCAGATAGGCCACGCGGTCAGGATGAGGAACACTCAGGGATTCGACCTGCTCGGGCGAGCCGACGACTTGCGTGACCAGGGGAGCTTCGCCTAATGTACCGATCACTTCGTCGTGATCGTGGTGGCCGATCAGGATCAGCGAATAGCCTTCCTTGGCAAACTTGACGGCTTCCACGTGAACCTTGGTGACCAGCGGACAAGTGGCGTCAATGACGCGCAAACCGCGCCGGCGACTGTGCTCGCGCACGTCCGGTGAAACTCCATGAGCGCTGTAGATGACTCGCTCGCCGTTGGGAACTTCATCCTCGCTGTCTACGAAAATCGCGCCCTTGCCCCGCAATTCATCCACCACAAAGCTGTTGTGGACAATTTCCTTGCGCACATAGATGGGCGGACCGAAAGCCTCGAGAGCGATACGGACCACGTCGATGGCACGCACCACGCCCGCGCAAAACCCGCGGGGCTTCAACAGAAGCAAGGTCTTGCCTTCGGTATTTTTTCGCAAATCTGACACCCAGCAAACCCCTGTCTCAGAAGTCAGGCCTTAGATTGAAGATCGTCCGTACAGCCTTTGAGATGCAAAAATACACATTAACCGTCGTATAACCTAAGGTACACAACCTTATTAAGGCGATAGAAATAAACTACCGGAAAGTACCCAAGTGGTCAACGTAAGCCACAGAAATGGCGGGGATTAGCAGCGAAGGGGGAGATTTCGCGGGCGAACGGAGTTACCAGAATGGGTGGACATGATAACGGTCAAACACACGGTCGGCGCTAACAATCGGCAGGTTCAGCAGTTGGGCTTGCGCTGCCGGCAGGCGATCGAAGGGGTCGTGATGGTGGAGCGGCAAAAGCCCGGCCCAAACCGCCTGATCTAACGTGACCGCCGATTCCACTAACGACTGTTCCTTCATCACCTGACCAGGCTCGCGAATGTTTTGAGCGCGATGCGCGACTAGGCGTTGGCCTTGATCATCTGCTCGGCGTGCCTGCGGGAGGTGTCGGTGAGTTTGGCGCCGCTCAACATGCGGGCCACCTCTTCCGTGCGTTCCTCGCCGGTAACGGCGCGGATGCTGGTGCGGGTGCGACCACCCGATTCCCTCTTTTCGATCAGGTAATGATGGTCGGCAAAGGTGGCGATCTGCGGCAAGTGAGTAACGCAGAGCACCTGATTCGACCGGGCAAGCGATTTCAACTTCCGGCCCACCGCCTCGGCGGCGCGGCCTCCTATGCCGGTATCGATTTCATCAAAGACCATGGTGCGCTGCGTTTGGGGAGCTGGAACTCCCGCGAGATTAGCACCTTTGACGCCGCCCTGGCCCGTTCTTGCATGCTGCCCGCCCGCCGTCCCAGCCTCGACGCTGGCTTTCAACGCCAGCATGACCCGCGACAGTTCTCCGCCGGATGCCACGTGCTCCAGCCGCCGCAGAGGTTCGCCGGGATTGGTTGCGATCATGTACAGAACCTGATCGAGGCCCGAGGACGTCCAGTTCCCTTCTTCTTCCGATGCGGTCAGCTCGATGCGAAACGTGGACTTCATGGCCAGATCGTTGATCTCGCCCTCAACCAGTTTCTCCAACTTCCGTGCGGCTTCTTTTCGCCTTTTTGAAAGCGCCCGAGCGAGGCTGAGATAAGCGGCGCCATTCTCCGCCAGTTCAGCGCGCAGCTGACGGAGAATCTCGTCCTTGTTCTCGACTTCCGCGAGTTTTTGCGCAACGTCTGCGCCAAAGCGGATCACATCTTCCAGCGCGGGCCCGTACTTGCGTTTCAGACGATCGAGCAGGGCCAAGCGATCTTCCACCTCGGCCAGATGTTCAGGCGAGGCGTGAATTCCGCCCGCGTAGTCGCGCACCGTTGCTCCTACGTCTTCCACGCTGATTCGGGCGCTTTCAAGCGCCGCCAGAGCTTCCCGAAACCTTGGCTCAAAGCGCGCCAGTTCTTCGACCTGCTTCTGGGCTGCGCGCAGCGAAGAGGAAGTTGAACCGTTGCCCTCATAAAGCAGATCGAAGGCGTTCATAGCGGCGTTATAGATTTTCTCGGCGTTGGCGAGAACGCGTTTTTCGGTTTCCAGGCGCTCGTCTTCGCCGGGCTGCAGCCCGGCCTCTTGGATTTCGCGCTTCTGAAAGATCCACAAGTCGACCAGCCGCATCCGATCTTGCTCGCCGCGCTCCAGTTCATCCATGCGCTGGCGAATCGCCTTCCACTTTTCAAATGCCGAGGCCACCGGCTCAATCTGGCTTCCGGCATAGGCATCGAGAAGCTCCAGCCGGGTTGGACCATCGAAAGAAAGGATCGATTCGTTCTGGGCGTGGATTGTCGCGAGATGGGGCGCCAGCTGGCGGAGCACGGCAACGGTCGCGGGCTGGTTATTGACGAAAACGCGTCCTTTACCGCCGGCCGCGATCTCCCGGCGAAGAATGAAACTGGCGTCGTCGGATTCGTCGAGGCCGTTGGCTTCCAGCACCTTCTCCAGAGCGGTCTGCGCGGAGCCTGAGCATTCGAACACGGCGGAAACCACCGCTCGCTCTGCACCCGCGCGCACCACGTCGCTGGAGGCTTTGTCGCCAAGCAACAACGCGAGAGCATCAATGAGGATGGATTTTCCGGCTCCGGTTTCGCCGGTCAGAAGGCTAAGCCCAGGGGCAAATTCCACCGCCACGTTGTCGATGACCGCATAGTTCTCGAGGCGCAGTTCAACCAGCACAGGCGTCCTGGGACGACGAGTTTTGTGGACGAAGTTGTGCGCAGCATAACATGAAACCGTTGCCGGCCGTCAGTGCCGAGGCCACACCTCGGAGTAGCGGGGCCTCAGGGCGCGGACGCGATTCCTTTCGAATCGAGTTTACAGATGCGATACATCCGGAAAGCAGGGGCTTCGACGCCCGCGATGGGCGGCTATAATCAAGGCAGGCGTTCTCCAACACAATGCAACTACTTCCTTTGTTTTTCTGCTTCATCGGCGGCGAGATCGGCGACATGATTTCCAATAGTGGGCCGGTCGCCAAAGTGGTGCTGTTGACGCTATTCGTCTTCAGCCTGATTTCCTGGGCCATCATTCTTACAAAATGGAGCCTGTTGCGCCGGGCTCGCGTGCAAAGCGGACGCTTTGTGCGCGCTTTCCGCAAGGCGCAGCGCCTGCAGGATGTGGCTGCCGTGGCCGATCAATTCCGTCCCAGTCCGCTGGTGGGGGTATTCGAAGGCGGCTTTGAGGAATACAAGCGCCAGGTTGCGGGACCAGCGGGCTCTCTGCGCAGCCTGATAGCCGTGCAACGGGGCATGCAGATTGGCGCCTCCGAGGAAGTCACACGACTGGAGCGCAACGTGCCCTGGCTGGCCATCACGGCTGCGGCAACGCCGTTTATTGGCCTGTTCGGCACGGTGTGGGGGATCATCGACGCGTTTCATGGTTTAGGAACGGCGGGGGCAGCCACCCTGCGCGCGGTCGCTCCGGGAATTTCCGAAGCGCTCATCACCACCGCCGCTGGACTGGCGGCCGCGATTCCCGCGGTCATCGCCTACAACCTGATCGCCAGTTCCATTCGCGAATTTGCCGCCCGCAGCGACGACTTCTCGCTGGAGGTGCTCAATGCGGTCGAGCATATCCAGCCAGTTTCCGCTGAAGTGAGGCGGTGATGGCCTTCACTACGGGCAACGGACGCACGCAATCGGCTCTTGCCGACATCAATATCACTCCGCTGGTGGACGTGGTGCTGGTGTTGCTCATTATCTTCATGGTGACGGCTCCGGTGCTGCAGTCGGGCATCGAGGTCAACGTCCCGAAAACCCGTACCGTCAAAGAGATCACGGAAGAGCGCACGGTCATCACCATCAATAAAGACCAGCGCGTGTTTCTGGGAAATGACGCCGTCAACATCAATGAGATTCCCGCCAAGCTGCGGCAAAAGATTCGCGATCCGCGCAACCAGTTCATCTTTGTGCGTGCCGATGAGAACGTTCCGTTTGGCGCCTTCGCCACCGTAATGGATTCGGTCAAGCAGGCGGGGATCACCCACATCGATATCGTCACCCAGCCTCTGGAACAAAATGGCGGCAAACGCTGACATCTATTTTGAGCACGACCCCTGGGGTCGCGCGCTGGCGTGGTCGGCGGGGTTCCACCTCGCCGTGACGGGATTGATCGTGCTCTATGCCACAGTTTTCGGCGGTCCGAGCGGCGCGTCATGGGGCGGAGGCGGATTGGGCAGCAGCATAGGTGTCACACTGGTCAGCACCGTTCCCCTGCCGGCCACGACGACTCAAACACAGAACGTTCTGGCGAACGAATCGAAAGGCCTGACCAAGTCCCAACCCCGGGTGGAAGAGAAACAGCCGGAACCGGACGCCATCGAAATTCAGGGTAAAAAAACCAAAGTCAAGCCGAAGAAACCTCCCACCCCAACGAAAGAAACGGAGCCTCAGCCCGAACCGGAGACTAACCAGGTGGCCTTTGGCGAGGGCGGTCCAGTCAGCGGGCCTTACGGCACTTTCGATGCCGGCGGGGCAAAGGGGGGCTTTGGCGTCAGCGGCGGCGGCGGCGATTTCGGCAGTCTTTATGCCTATTACGTGAAGATCATCCAGCAGAAGATTTCCGAAAACTGGCTGAAGTATGAGGTTGACCCGGGAATCGCGAACGCGCAGCGCGTCTATATCACGTTCGACATTGCGCGCGACGGTCACCCCTATAACGAGCGGGTAGAGCAGTCCAGTGGCGTGCCCTCGCTCGATATTTCCGCTCTCCGGGCGGTGCAGCGAATCGACACCTTCGGGCCTCTGCCCCAGGATTACGCTGGTAACAAGGTTTCCGTGGAGTTCTGGTTCGACTACAAGAAGTAATCGGTTCTTAGGGCGCGACTGGTGCCGCCGCCGGCGCGAGCTGCATCTGATTACCAGGGCGTTGGCGAACCAGATTAGGATATGGGGAATCACTTGCCAATCAGAACATATCGGATTACGATATTGTCATACGAAGTATTCTTTTCCGCACCGCCGCAGAACGCAAAACGGATGATCGCCAGCGACAGCCAAGTCTCGGGGACCTCGGGTCCCGCTCTCCGTCTTGCCTGCCTGATTGCTCTTGTGTTTTTCCTGTCGGTCTTCCCGGTCTTCGGGCAGGACTGGGTTCGCACCGGAACTTCTCTCGGCGTGGAGAAAGTCCGGCTGGCGATTCCCGACTTCAAAGCCTCAACAACTGACCCCCAGAACGCGGCTCTGCTCAAGACGTTCAACGACACTTTCTGGAATGACATGGATAATTCGGGGGTGGTGGAGCTGGTTTCAAAGAGCTTCTACCCGTTGCAGGTCCCGGGCGTGCCTGCCGATGTGACCTTCGGGCTGTGGAACGCGCCTCCGCCAAACGCGGCGATGCTCGCATTCGGCAATCTGGGGGCTTCCGGCGGCAAGGTTACGGTGCAGGGCTGGCTCTACGACGTCAAGAACACGTCAGCGCCTCAAGTGCTGGGCAAGCAGTACTCTGACGTGGCCACCGACGATGCGGTACGCCTGATCGCGCATAAGTTCGCCGATGAAATCATTTTGCGTCTGGGCGGCGGGATTCCCGGAATCGCCGAGAGCAAAATCTTCTTCGTCAGCAACCGCTCCGGGCACAAGGAAATCTGGGCGATGGATTATGACGGGAGCAATCAACGCCAGCTCACGCACCTGGGTTCGATTTCGCTCTCGCCCCGCATCTCGCCCGACGGTTCCCGGTTGGCGTTCAGTTCGCTGGTCAGCACCGGCTGGGAGATCAAGATGTATTCGTTCGACCTCAGCCGGCTGGTGAGCTTTCCTCATTTCGGCGGCACCAATCTTTCGCCGGCGTGGTCGCCCGATGGCACGCTGCTGGCGCTGGCCCACTCGCACAGCGGCGATTCAGAGATTTACCTTTGCGATTCCAACGGCGCCAATCTGCATCGCATGACGGCCGGTAAAGGACCCGATGTTTCTCCCGCGTGGAACCGCAAGACCGGCGGTCAGATTGCTTTCGTAAGCGGGCGCACTGGTTTGCCGCAGATCTACACCATGGAAGCCGACGGCACCAACCAGACGCGGATGACCGACCAGGGCTATGCGGTTTCGCCGAACTGGTCCCCCAATGGACAGTTTTTGACCTTCGCCTGGGTGCGCAAGTATGGCCCGGGCGAGCCGGGGTCTTTTGATATCTACCTGATGGACATCGCCAGCAAGCAATGGGTGCAACTTACCCATGATGGCGGACACAACGATTTTCCATCATGGGCTCCGGACGGACGGCATATCGTGTTCGAGTCCAGCCGCTCCGGCAAACCGGAGATCTGGGAAATGCTGGCCGACGGCACCAAGCTTCACCAGTTGACATTTACGGGACACAACTCGCAACCCAACTGGAGTTGGAAATAAAAAAACACTTCGTCTGACCCGAAGGCTTATTTTCGGATCCGTAGGGAGGATAACGTGAAGCACCGCAACATGAAGTGGTTCGCACTCACCGTTGCCTTAGGCGCCGTGCTGATGCTGGGCGCCTGCAAGAAAAAGGTAGCGCCGCCCCCACCCCCGCCACCACCTCCGCCGCCGTCGCCTACGGCGTCAATCTCGGTCAGTCCGGACACGATCGAGAAGGGACAGTCAGCCACGCTGAGCTGGCAGACCACTAACGCCACCGATGTTTCCATTGATGGCATCGGGGCAGTACAGGCCAACGGCTCGCAGCAGGTGAGTCCGGCGGACTCGACCACCTATCACCTGACCGCCAAAGGTGCGGGTGGAACGCAGGAGGCGACCACGCGCCTGACGGTAACGCAGCCGCCGCCACCTCCGCCGCCGACGCCGTCGCCATCGGACGAGGACTTGTTCGGTCAGAACATCAAGGACATTTATTTCGACTATGACAAGTCCGATATCCGGCCCGACCAGCAGGCTGCGATGCAGGGCGATGCAGGTTTCCTCAATCAGCACACCAATATCAATTTCACGGTTGAGGGACACTGCGACGAGCGCGGTTCGACGGAATACAACCTGGCTCTCGGAGACAGGCGCGCAAACTCCGTCAAAGAGGCGCTGGTTGCGGCGGGAGTGAGCGCCGACCGCATTAAGACGATCAGCTACGGCAAAGAAAAACCGTTCTGCCTGGAGCACAACGAAGAGTGCTGGCAGCAGAACCGCCGCGGCCACTTCGTCTATCAGAAATAAGCGGCGCGAAATGCGCGGGGACGGCGCAGGCTGTCCCCGCACGTTGTCGCTGTCGAACCTTGGGCGGCTTGCCCGAGCGGTTGGAGGTCTGTAGCTGGAGGCCTGCCTTTTGAGGTTCCTCGATTAGAAACTACACAGCGCAAAAACCTTGCAAGGCATCTAAAATATGGTTATTGGAGCGCTTATGAAACTACGACGCTTCTCCATTCTTGCCGCCCTGATGTCCGTCTTCTGGTTGACCCTCACCCCCGCATGGGGTGTCAGCAAGGAAATCATTCAGCTGCAGACGCAGGTACAGCAACTACAGGAACAGATGACGGCCATGCAGCGCAGCTTCAATGAACGCATGGGCGTAATGAACAACCTAGTGGAACAGGATACCGACGCGGTCAACAAAGTCGCGGCCGCACTGACCGCCCTGCAGACGACCTTGCAGAAGCAGCAGGGGGATTCGGCCGCGCATGTGGATCAGATTTCCGGCCAGATTCAGGCGCTGAATGATTCGATCGACGAATTGAAGGCGCGTCTGGCCAAAGTGACCAAGCAGCTGGAAGATATGCAAGCCTCGCAGCAGAACATCCAGGCCCAGCAAGCGCAGCAACAGGCGGCAGCGCAGGCAGCGGCCCAGGCTCCCCCGCCCGACGTTCTCTACAACAACGCGCTGCGGGACTACAACAGCGGCAACAATGATCTGGCCACGCAGGAGTTTTCCGATTATGTAAAGTTCTATCCCAACACCGACCTTGCCGGGAACAGCTACTTCTATCTTGGCGAAATTCAATATCGCCAGGGCAATTATCAGCAGGCTGTGCAGAATTACGATCAGGTGGTGCAGAATTTTCCCAGCGGCAACAAAGCGGCATCGGCAGAGCTCAAGAAGGGCTTCTCTCTGATCGAACTGGGCAAGCAGGACGACGGCGTGCAGGAGTTGCGGCACGTGATACAACGTTATCCGCGATCCAACGAGGCGCTGCAGGCGCGGGAGCGACTGCGCAAGCTGGGAGTTTCCCCGGCGCGTTCTGGCGAATAACTCCGCCGCAAACAGGGTCCCCTATGTCCATCGAAAAAAGTGACCAGGACCGCGCCAAAGGCGCAAATGAAGACGCGGCCCACCAACACGATGGAAACATCTGGCTTGCAGGACAACTAGGCCACCGCGATCAGGACCCTCGCCTGAAAGGCTACGACACGGATTTTCCCGAGCCCGGCGAAAATCCGGAGCACAGTGGCAGGCCCGGGAAAGCCAAACGCTCCTTTACGAGGAAGCGTAAAATTCGAAAAACTTGAGGTACCTGGGCAAAAGGTCACGCTGCTGCCCGCAGCACCACCCGCTCGACCTCTTTCCATGCTGCGGTTCGCGGATCAATCAGGTCAAAATGTCCCGCTCCGCCTATCTCGATCAGTTGCGCACCCTTTCCGGCGGTTTTTTTCGTCTCAACGTAGTTCCGGCTGAAATCTACAGGCACGACATCATCTCCGGACCCGTGAACCAGCCACTGCTCTACGGTTAGCGTCAGCTGCATCGGGTCGGCTTCGCGATAGATGGTGGGGATCTGGTTGGGCGTTCCGCCCAGAAATTCCACCACAGCGTCATTGCTGAGGTGCAGCGCGTAGGCTTGCTGTAAGTCGACCACTCCCGCCAGCGACACGACAGCTTTCACGTTTTTTTCGCACGCCGCCAGGCATAATGCCAGCTGACCACCGGCCGAGTGGCCCATGATTATGCTTCGCGCGGCGTCGATGTCGTATCTCCCCAGGTTTTCCAGGAGAAACCGGTACGCCGCGCGGAGGTCCTCGAGCGTGCCCGGCCAGCCCCCTCCAGGATTGCCCACACGCCGATATTCCACGTTGGCCGTCGCCACTCCCCTGGCCGCGAGTGCGGCGCACAGGAATCCGTTGTGCTCCAGATCGTATTTCTCGCGCCAGAACCCGCCGTGAATGTTCATCAGCAAAGGATGCGGGCCGTTCACCGCAGGGACTCGCAAGTCCAGAAATTGATGGATATCGCTGCCGTAGGCCAGACGGCAGTCGGCCTTCGGCGCAGGCAGATGCAGGATGTCATTCATAGCGGTCATGGTTCGGTTCCCATGGGTAAGACACAATACAGACGGAAGGAACCCGGACCCAGTCCCGGCGGGGAGACTCGGTGTTTCATGTCACGCACGACTGTATCCCGCATCACTGCGCATTCCTCCTTTTTGCGGGAAGCTTTGTTGAATTTTGTGGACCTAAATCGGGATCGGCTCGCCAGGCCCCCGAAGATCGTGACCCACCGAGTCTTCCCATGCCGAAGGAGAAACATTCCATGTTTGCCCGCCTCGTAGAAATCCTCCCAAAATACGAAAAGAAAGAAGAACTCATCGTGGCCGCGCGTAAGGAAATTCTTCCCATCCTGAAGAAGCAGCATGGCTTCCTTGAGTTTCTCCCGTTGATACCTGAGAACAAGATCGAGAAGGTGCTGGTCATCACGCTGTGGACCGAGAAGTACGAGGCCGAGAAGTACGCACGAGAGGTCTTCCCTCGCATCGAGGCTATTCTAAAGCCGTTCCTCGAAGGGCCGATCGTGGTCAAGATGTTTGAGGTAGAGACCACGCTCTGCGAACGCCTGGTCGAGACACTCACCGCCGGCGTCTAGTTTTCCCGTTCCCAAGCCGGGGCAGCAAGGTCGCCCCGGCTTTATGCCAGGCATTCCTGTTTCCCTCGGGCAGACGTCCGGTTCGCATTTCCTTGCGAACCTACTTACTCATAGCGCAGTGCTTCGATGGGGTCGAGTTGAGCTGCGCGTACCGCCGGCACCATTCCGCTGATCACTCCCACCAGACCCAGAATGAAAGATGCCACCAGCAGAATCATGGGCGAGACCACCAGGCGGATATCGCCCGCTTCGGCGTGCTTTGCCATTGCGCTGTAGAACGTGAGCCGGCCCACTGAAAGCGACACAATATAGGAAAGCACGATGCCCAGCATACCTCCCACTGCGGTAATCACGAGAGCCTCGGCCAGAAACTGGAACAGAATGTCTCGCCGCCTGGCGCCGAGGGCCTTCTCTACTCCGATTTCCCGGGTACGCTGCGTGACCGAAACCAGCATGATGTTCATCAGGCCTACGCCGCCGATGCCCAAGGTGACCGTCCCGATAAACCCCAGCAAGACCTTCAGCGCCAGCGAGATGATGCCGAACTGCTGCAACTGCTTCTGCGCGTCGAAAACAAAAACTGCCCGCTGATCGTCGCTCTTGAAGTCATGCGCAGTGGCGAGAGTGTCACGAATGGTCCGATCGAGTTTTTCGTGGTTCAGCCCCTGCGAGTCCAGCCAGATGCCATCCAGATAATGCGTATCCTTCAGCACATCCATGGAGTTAAAAGGAAGGTAGACGGCACGGTTATCATCGCTGTCGGCTTCCTGCATGCGTGGCTTCACCACGCCGATCACCTCAAAGGTCACGCCGTCGATGCGAATATCCTGGCCCAGGGCCGGCATTCCGGAAAAGAGTTTGTCTCTGGCCTCTGACCCGATAACCGCGTATAGTCCGTGGCGCAGATTGTCGGCATCGTCGATGAAGCGCCCTTCTGCCATATCCAGATTCCAGATCTCTTCGATCGCCGGATCGAGGCCCATGACAGGAAATGTGAACGACCGGTTTCCGTTTTGCACGGTAGAGTCTTTTTGCGACATGCGCACGACGTGCTTGCACAATGGAATGTTATTGCGCAGAAGCTCCACGTCCTCATTGGTGAAGTGGATTTCCACGCCCGCCTTGTTTCCACCCGCCTGTTGCGACGTGCGGCCGGGAAACACTCCAACAGCGGTAGCCCCAAAGCTCTCAAAAATATTTGAGATGGCTTGCCCGAAGCCATTGCCATAGGCCAGCAATAGAACGACCGTCGCAATCCCCCACGCCATGCCAGCCATGGTAAGCAGGGTCTTGCGCAAGTCGTGCCGCATCGCCGAAAAAGCCTGGTGCAGAAGATCCTGGTGCATAAAAGTGGCGGTTATTCCTTTCGCAACGCTTCCACCGGCTCAAGCATGGCCGCCCGCCGTGCCGGATACAATCCCGCCGCGACTCCCGCCAGCGCCAGGGAACCCACCGCCAAAATCGCGGTCCAGGCCACGAGCCTGGGTGGATCGAATCCCTGTCCGAGATCGACTCCCGACAGCGCGGCCATCAATCCCGCAGCGCCTGCGATTCCAATTCCGCCACTCAGCAGGGTCAGAAATGCTCCTTCCACGAAGAACTGAAACATGATGCTGGCGTTGGTCGCACCCACCGCCTTCCGCAGACCAATCTCGCGCGTGCGGTCGGCAACCGCTACCAGCATGATGTTAATGATCCCGATCGCTCCCAGCGTGAGGGTCACCAGCCCCACGCTGCCCAGAAACGTATTCATGGCGTCGAAGATCTTCCCTACCTGATCGACCGTTGCCACCGTATCCCACTCATCAAAGGAATCGGGATCGCTCCCATCGAAGCCGTGGTTTCGCGCGATTACCGTGTGAACCTCCTGTTGCGCCTTTTCATGCAGCGCCCGCGATCTGGGCTGATACTCAATCATGGAGATAACGTCCAGGGCTTCCCCGGAATTCGTGGGCGGGAAATAGTCCCGCATGGTGGTGTAAGGCACGAAACTCTTCAGATTCTGGTTGTTGTTGTTGCCATGGCCGATGCGCTGCAAGGTTCCGATAACCTGGAAGCGGACGCCGTTGAGCAGGATCGTGCTGCCGACCGCCGGCCGTCCCAGAAACAGGGTGCGCCGTGCCTCATCGCCCAGAACAATCACCCTGCGTCTCTGGGCTTCGTCCATGGTGTTCAGCCAGCGGCCCTGATTCATCGGCAGGTAGCGGATCTGATTGATCATCGGAAGCACACCATTGATTTGCCCGCTCGCCTGGTAGAAGTCGCTCACCGCCCGAATATCGTTTCGCGAAATGATGGGCGCCGCCGCTCCCACGCTCGGGCAGTCGCGCAAAATGTCCTCATAATCGCGATAGGTGAGGTAGTACTGCCGCAGAGCAGTAAAGCTCCCCTGCACCACCGGAGCACGGCCTGACCAGATGAACATTACATTTTCGCCAAGAGTGGCGAACTCTCTCTTGTTCCCCGAGCGGAAGCCCTCCCCCAGTCCGACCAGCAGCAGCAGAGAACCCACACCCCAGGCAATGCCAAACATGGTGAGAAAGGAACGCAGCTTGTGTGCCCATAAGGTGCGTAAAGTTTGGCCAAAGATGTCGAACAGAAGGCGCATCTACTTTGATTATACGGGCCGCGGATAGCGCGTTCCGCGACCGTCCTGGTTCCCCTTGTCGGTGCGCGGGAATTTTTCACCAATTCGTGAGAATTTCATTTCTCTGGCGCGGCAAGTTGGGTATGCTCAAGCCGGACGATGACTCTGTTGCCACTTTCCGAACTGCTGGGCTCGCCGGTCTACGACCCCTCGGGCGCGCCAACCGGGCGCGTGCGCGAGGTTATTCTGGCCCCTCAGGAGGACCGTTCCCGGATCGCCTCTCTCATCGTCAAGACCAAGTCGGGCAATCGCGTGTTGCCTTTTGCTGCGGTCTCCACCATCAATGGCGGCATCCGCGCTACGACGGCGGCTGCAGAATGGCCCGCCTCCAACGGAACCGAGGGATTGTTTCTGCTGGAGCGTGATCTGCTCGATCAGCAAGTCATTGATGTGCATGGCCGTAAGGTGGTTCGCGTCAACGATGTCGAACTGCAAGTGGATGCCCATAGGGGCCCCGGACCATCTCATCCTGTACTGCGAGTTCATTCTGTGGACGTTGGCGCGCGCGGCGCGGCCCGCCGCCTGCTGCACGGCCTTGCACCCCGCTCCGCGCTTCATGCTCTGTTGGACCGGATTCCAACCCGCAATATTCCCTGGGGCTATGTCGACCTGATCGAAACCGACCCAGCGCGCCGGGTCAAGCTAAAGATTTCTCACGAGGGCCTGGCCAAACTGCATCCGGCCGACATTGCCGACATCGTCGAAGATTTGGCTCCCGACGAGCGCGAAGCCGTCTTCGAGACCCTCGATGAAGAAGTGGCCGCCGAAGCTCTGGAGGAAGTCGAGCCCAAGGTGCAGAAGGCGATCGTCGAATCGCTCGATTCGGAGCGCGCGGCGGAAATTGTCGAGGAAATGGATCCGGACGCGGCCGCCGATCTATTGGGTGAACTGCCGGAAGACCGCACGGAACAGATTCTGGTTCAGATGGAGCCGGAAGCGAGCCAGGAGGTCGTTGAGCTTCTCGAGCACAAGGAAGAAACTGCCGCCGGCCGCATGACCACGGAGTTCCTCGCTCTCCCCGTCACCGGCACAGTGGAGAACGCGATCGGGGCCATGCATCATTTCGAGGGCGGGGTGGAATCGGTAAGCACGATCTATCTGGTCGACTCCCACGGCACACTGGTGGGCGCGGTTCCGCTGGCCCGGCTGGTTTTGGCCGATTCCGCGACCCCTCTGCTCTCGCTCACCCAGGAGCCTCTGGTCTTCACCAAACAGAACACCGGCGATAACGAAGTCGCCGAGCTTTTCGACAAATACAATTTGCTGACCTTGCCCGTAATCGATGAGCACAACAAACTTATGGGCGTCATTACTTCCGACGACGTGATTTCCATGCTGCGGGCGAAACTCTGACTCAAAGTTTTTGCGGTTCTCACCTCCCAAGGGAAAATCTCACAACCCTAGCGCGCGTCCACCGTCGTGCCCACTTCGACGAAAACCTTCAGCCAGCTAAAGACGCGCTTCCACCCTTCTCCGTGGCTGAGGGCCTGCTGCGGGGCTCCGGCGAATCCCTCGTGACGCAGTTTGACCAGAGTCCCAGTGCCTGATTTGTGCGGTCCGCTGGGATGCAGGGAGTGCACGCTTTGCGGTTCAAGGTCCCAGTACACCACGGTCTTTCCCATGTCGCCGTAGCTGCCGATCCAGGTATGGACCAGGCGCCGTGGCGGATCGACTTCCAGATACTCTCCCTCAACCCGGAAAGACTTGCCGTCCGCGCCCACTCCTTCGCTCGACCACTTGCCGCCGGGGCGCAAATCGTTCTTCCAGTCCGTGATCCGGTACAGATCCTTCTGACCCCACCACTGCGGCATTTGAGCAGGATCGGTGATGGCCTGAAAGACCCGTGCCGGCGGCGCAGCGATGAAAATTTCGGCGGCGATGGTGTTTTGATCCGGGGTGATGGTGGCTGTGGCCATGGCGCTCCTCATCATTCTCTCCGTTTATCTTTTTTCAACGAAGTCTCTGATCTGCTGCAGCAGGCCCGGCCAGCCCTGGCTGTATCCCTCGGCAGCACCGGAAATCGGAGCCAGACCGCTGTGGGTGAGCTTCAGGTGCGTGCCCTGTTTGGTGGCAGTCAGCTCCCAACGGACGACTGTAACTTTCGAGGGATCCGGCTGCCAGCTGGTGATCCAGGTATAGGCCAGGACGCGCGGCGGGTCGATTTCCAGGATTTCGCCGTGATGCCGGTAGATCTGCCCCCCGGCTTTGCGCTCGGTGGAAACAAAGCGCCATCTGCCCCCGAGGCGCGCGTCCATCTCCCATTCAGTGATTTCGTATTGATCACTCTTGCCCCATTGCAAAGCCTGCTCGCGTTCGATGAGCGCCGGAAACACGCGCTCAGGCGGGGCGGCAATTTCGATCTCGCTGACCACGGCATCGCGATCGGGAGTGATCTTTGCAGTTGCCATCGTGGTTTGTCCTACTTTCTCCACAGATCGAACACTTCTTTTCTTTCCCGGCCATGATCGAGGAACGTCCACTCCTCCGTGTGATGATTTGCGCCGAGCATGGCTACGACCAGGCGCAGCATGTGGCCGTCATCGGGGCTGGCCAGATTGGTGGCATCTACAAAGTCAAACATGATGGTCTTGCCGTCGGGAGATGCGCTCGCCGCCATGCGTGGCTGGTTGCCGGCCGCGCAATAGTGGGTCATTAGCAACCGGTTTGGGCCGTCCAGGTGGAACATAGTGATCATGTCTTCGCGGCCCACGATTTCGCTCATCAAAGCCGAGCCGCCGGCCGTGTCGCGAAATGTAACATGCACGGGTTTTCCGTCCGACGCCTTCCCTTCCCAGGTTCCGGTCAGCGACTTCAGCTCACCGAAGGACTTCTGCGCCTCTGACTGCGCCAGGGCCGCAGCCGAAGCCAGCATTGTGAACATTGCTATTGCCATACGGATCGACTTCGTCATAGGTTTGATCCTTTCGTTCGTCGAGAGTTGGAATCATAATTCCCTTTTCTTCTTCGGCCCGCTCGCCGGCTGCAACTCGCGTTCGTACTCGGTTTCCACGAACGCTTTCAGGTTGGCAAGGCTGGCGCTCCAGAAACTGCGATATTGCTCGAGCCACGAATCCACAGCGCGCAAGGGTTCAGGGTTGAGTTGGTAAACGCGATTCCGGCCTTCACGATGTTCCCGCACCAGATGGGCCCGGCGCAGCAGCCGCAGATGCCTGGAAATAGCCGGCCGGGAAATGGGAAAAGCCCCGGCAATCTGGCCCGCGGGCTGGCTGCCCCCCCGCAGCAGATCGAGCAGGGCGCGGCGGGTGGGATCGGCGAGGGCTTGGAATGTGGCTTCTGGCGAATATGTAACCGGGCGGTGACGCATAATGCGTAACCATACCGTTACGCGATATTTGTGTCAAGCACTTTTTTTTGCACAGCTAAAAATGCGCTGCGGAAGCGATGCGGCGTGCTATCGCCGGCCAGCTATCAGTTTCAGGAAGGCTTCGTGCACTCGCCTATCAGCGGAAAGTTCGGGATGGAAGGTTGCGGCCATGGTTTTGCCCTGGCGCACCACTACGGGATCGGATCCTTCGGTTGCCATGACTTCGACTCCCGGCCCGATGCGCTCAATTCTGGGAGCGCGAATAAAA
This sequence comes from Candidatus Aquilonibacter sp., assembly GCA_035523915.1. Taxonomy (GTDB): domain Bacteria; phylum Acidobacteriota; class Terriglobia; order Terriglobales; family Acidobacteriaceae; genus Sulfotelmatobacter. The sequence goes on from DATKPV010000111.1 coordinate 51,290, forward strand.
ACCATCTCCAGCAGCGAAGGCTGGTGATCGCCATTGAAGAATTTGCCTTCGCGAATGGAGCTCTCGATCTGCCGGCCGTAAGCGTTGCGCCGGATGCGAATATCGAGCGCGCCTAAGCCGGCCTGCTTCGGGTTCTCCACCTCGGCGGCAAGCAGTATCGCGCCGGCGCACGTGCCAAACGTTGGTTTGGCACGCACAAATTCCTTGAGTTTTTGGAATCCGGCTTCGCCCAAAAGCTTCAGAAACGTACCAGACTCGCCGCCCGGAATCACCAGCGCATCGATCTCGTCGAGCTGCTCAGGTTTCCTGACCAGCACAACTTCGACACCCAGCTCTTCCAGCCGGCGGCGGTGGGCGTCGAAATCCCCTTGCAGGGCCAGAACACCGATGATCATGTGGGCGGTCATGGGGAGGACACTTGCGTGCCCTTGACCAGATTCTAACGGATGCTTCAGCACGAAGCCGGGAGGCAAAAACTAATGCTAACTAATAGAATAGTTTGCGCTCAGGGAGTCTCCTTATGCGCTGGGCGCCGGCCATAGCAGTGTGAGCACCAGAGCCACAGCGATTCCCAGTGATACTTCCGCGAACCGGTGCGTCGCGACGCTCAACGGTGGACGGCCGTGAGTAGTCAGCAGAACAATGCTTAGCGTGATCGCGGCAAAACGATAGGCGGTGCCGATGCGCAGCAGAGCCGAGAGAATCCCGCAAACAAAAATTCCCGCGCCATAGACGATCCAGTTCGGATGGAAAAAGCTTGCGATCGCGGCGCCCACTGCCGCTCCCAGAGCTGTGCCCACAAAGCGCTGCCAGCCCAGGGTCAGCGGATTGATCGTGGAAAGTACGATCACGATGGCGGAAATGGGAGCCCAATAAAACTCAGGCAGCCTGAGGGTGCGCGCCACCAGCATCGAAGCCACTGCAGCCACAGTGGTACGCGCGGAATGGAGGAAAACCGCGCGAGTGATCCCCATGCGCTCCGCCAAACGTGGCATAGGTGGGAGATTGTATCCTTTGCCATGGCCGAGTCGCTGAACGTTCTGGTATCTTAATTTTGCTTGGTGCGTCCCGACAGTGCCAGCTTCGGCATGTGTACCCCCTGGCGGGTGCAGGTTAGCGATCAGCTGAAATTGACGATCAAATCACTTCTGGGGGAATTCTATGCCAACACAATCCATCGATCAGTTGAAGGCCGCCTTCCGTGGCGAACTGATTCAGCCCGGCGACGCCGTCTACGAGTCGGCACGCAAACTCTATAACGGAATGATTAACAAACGGCCACGCCTCATTGCCCGTTGCGTGGACGTGGCCGACGTTATCGCGGCAGTGAGGTTTGGAGCTGCCAACCAGATGCTCACTGCGATTCGCGGTGGCGGACACAACGGCGGCGGCCTGGGCAGTTGCGACGAGGGACTGGTGATTGATGTCTCGCGGATGAAGGGCATTCGCGTGAATCCCACGGAGAAAACCGTCCGCGTCGAAGCCGGCTGCGTTTGGGGTGACGTGGATCATGCCACGCATGCCTTCGGCATGGCCACTCCCTGCGGCTTCATCTCTACGACCGGGGTTCCCGGCCTGACTCTGGGCGGCGGCATCGGCTACCTGACCCGCAAGTATGGGTTGACCATCGACAATCTGCTTGCCGTGGATATGGTTCTGGCCGATGGAAGCTTCGTGACCGCGAACAGCAAAGAAAATTCCGATTTGTTCTGGGCGGTGCGCGGCGGCGGCGGCAACTTCGGGGTGGTCACTTCTTTTGAGTTCCGCCTCCATCCGGTGGATATGGTTCAATTCGGCCCGACCTTCTGGCCGCTCGAAGATTCCGTCGCCGTTCTGAGGGCTTATCGTGATTTCATCAAGAAGGCCCCCGAGGACGTAAGCGGATTTTTCGCGTTTCTTGTCGTCCCGCCGGCGCCCATGTTTCCCGAGCACCTTCATATGAAGAAGGTGTGCGGAGTAGTTTGGTGTTGCACCGCTTCGGCGGAGCAGACCGCAGCGGCGCTGAAGCCGATGCAAGCGGTCGGAAATCCGCTTCTCCACCACGTTGGGCCTGCCCCATTCCCGGTAGTGCAGAGCATGTTCGACGGGCTATTCGTACCGGGCCTGCAATGGTACTGGCGAGCCGACAACTTCACCGAATTGAACGACGAGGCCATCGCCCGGCACGCCGAGCATGGAGCGAAATTGCCCACCATGCTTTCCACCATGCATCTCTATCCCGTGAACGGAGCGGCACAGCGCATCGGGAAGAACGACACAGCCTACAGTTTCCGCGAGGCGCTGTTCGCCGAAGTGATCGTAGGCGTCGACCCCGACCCCGGCAACGCGGACAAAATCACCAAATGGTGCAAAGACTATTGGGAGGCTTTGCATCCCTTCTCGGCGGGAGGCGCCTATCTGAATTTCATGATGGACGAAGGCCAGGAACGCGTCCAGGCCGCCTACCGCGATAACTACCAACGCTTGGCAGCGATCAAGAAGAAATACGATCCGAAAAATTTCTTCCGGGTCAATCAGAATATTCGCCCGGCAGCGTAGTTGGTCGCGCTTTCAAAAAGCCAAGGGTGGCCAGCCCCGAAACGCCAAGCCCCGCCTGACCAGCGGGGCTTTCGCGAATTAAGCGGCCTTTGCCGCCGAAATCTGTTTCGCCGGCACCTTCGCCGGACCCATGGCAATCAGCAGCACGCCAATAATTCCGAAGGCAACCACTCCCACCAGTTCTCGAGGTTCGATCACGTGCCGGTACTCCTGAAGCGCCATCACGCTGGCATGAGCGACGTTTGCCCAACCGGCGAACGCGATCAGGCTGCGGTTGGCGACCGGATTCCGTGCCGCCAGTAACAGGAAAACGCCGAGCGTCACGTAGATGCTCATAATCATCGGTATCGCCGGCTCTCGGGAAAAGAACGTCACGCCGGGGTAAATTAAGGCTATGAACAGCAATCCCACGATCATCAACACGACCTGCAGAACTCGCTCGTGAATCATTGTGCCCTCCTCGAAGTCAGGCAAAGCTAAACAATGATACGCGGCCGGTCGGCGGCAAGTTCAGCCCCGGGGCGGACACAAGGTCCGCCCCTGGGCTTTCACTACTGGCTGATGGCGACTCCGTTGAAGGAAGCGGCGCCGACCGGGTTGGAGGTTGCGGCCAGCGTGAGGTCGCCGAAGGAATCGATGGAGAACACGGCGACGCGTCCTCCGCTGCCATCATTGGCCGTGTAGATGACGGCCAACCACTTGGAATCCGGTGAAACGGCCAGGTCGGTGGGTACACCGGGCAGCGCGACGGACTTGTAGAACACGCCCCCTTGGGCGTCGGTGAAGAAAATCGAAACGGCCTGCCCCGGACTGTTTCCTGAATACCAGATATTGCCCGGTCCCTTTGCCAGCCAGCAAGGCGCGTTGCCTGGATATGCCGGCTGAGGGCCGAGGATCGGGAAGACGTCGCCGGCCTTGTCGATCAGAGCCAGACTGTCGGGACTGTGCGCCGGGTTGACTGCCAGAAGGTCGCCCCAAAATGCGGCGCCGAGCGGAGTGTTGTTGGCGTCCTCTGGGAGTGTCACGGATGTGCTGCTGCCGGCCAGCGCTCCGTCGCCGGAAAGTGGCAGATGAAGCACCGAGCCTGAGGCTAAAGTGGCTGCGGCCCAGGTCTGACCGCTGACGATTTGTGCTCCCGAGTCGTCGGAGAGCTTGACCACGCCGTCGACGAAGCCTTGCGGCCATGCGTGGCTCTCGGCGCAGTTTGCCCCGAGCACGAACGCATGTCCATATTGCAGCGCAACCGAGACAGGCTTGGTGCAGTTCGCAGCCAGTGCGACGTTGCCCGCAAGCTGGATGGAGTTCCCATACCGCACAAGGCGGGTGAAGTTGTTGGAACCATAATTGACCACTGCGCCGAACAAGCCGGCGAACTGCACCGCGCCGGCATTCCCGGCAGCGCCGCCGTTGCCGCCGGTGGGCAGCGCGTTCACTTCGGTCAACGATGAAGTGCCAGGATTGAGCTTGAATACTACGGCTTCGTTCCCCGTAGAGCTATTCGTGCTGGTTAGCACCAGCGTGTCGCGTGCGTGATCATTCGCGGCGGCCGACGCGATCGCTGCAAGCATAATGGCCAGCACCACGCCGACCCGGGACAAATTGCGTTTCATGGCAGTCTCCTCTGAAATGGGCTTGAATTGCGTTACGGTGCACGAGGGACACAGTTCCACGGCTGCGATCGGACGATATGAAGCTGCGGCCGAATCAATCGCCGGTAACGGACCGGGAACCTCGTGTTTGAAGTTTCAGAGTTGTTCGCCTGCGCAGACCGTGCAAATGCGATGCGCGAGCCGAAGGAAGGTTACAGGTCTCTTGAATATCTCTGGGCCGGGCGGAGCCAGCGCGGGGTGCGGGCATGATTCAGCGGGGTGTGAGTCTCTGGATGTGCAAATGGCAGGTTCCCATCCTTTCGTGCTTTGTGCGAAAGGGTGGGCAGCAGAGGCTTCGCACCCCCGCTTGTAATGATCGAAAGAAACGGACGTTTTGGCAGGCGAGGTTTTATGACTTCAATGTTTGGACGGAGAAGAAGCGGATTGAGAAGTTACGCTACATCCAGCTTTCGTTGGCATTTGTGTAGAGAAGCGGCGCCGGTAAAGCTTGACGACACGGACATTCTGGTGCTGACGATCCGACCACCCGCGGCGTAAGTGATCTTGAAGTCACGAAAAAGTGGGGTGCCCCATGTCTCGCCGGTTTTGCGAGACATGGGATTGCTGGGTGCAGAGATTTCTGGCAATCGTTTAGGAGGGCACGCCCGTGGTTCCCACTTCTCGCAAACGAGGCGAGAAGTGGGGCACCCCAAAATCTGTCAGCGTCGGCCATTCCTCGGGTAATACCAAGGCTCGCGGGTGCCCCATGTCTCGCCGGTTTTGCGAGACATGGGCGACGCAGACCTGGGCCACCCGCCACGGTTACGCTGGTGAGTTGGTTGTCAAAATCCCAAGAGTACTGTTTTCCAGAGGCGTCGGAGAGGGTGTTGCCGTTTGCGTCATAAGCCATTCTGTTCTTCGCTCACAAGGACAGGACGCACCGGGTGTCATCGATGCA
>DATKPV010000112.1:0-18114 GCA_035523915.1 Candidatus Aquilonibacter sp.
GCGTTCTCGATTCCCACCGAGAGCCGGATCATCTGCTCGGTGACGCCCATCTTGGCCCGGTGCTCGGCCGCGATCATCAGATGCGAGGTCCGCACCGGAATCGAGACCAGCGATTCCACACCGCCCAGGCTGGGCGCCAGCGTGAACAGGCTTAGCGACTCGCTGACCCGTCTCGCGTCGTCGCCGGTACCCTCGACTTCAAACGTGACCATGCCGCCTCCGCCACTCATCTGCTGGCGTGCCAGCGCATATTGCGGGTGGCTCTTCAGAAACGGATAATGCACCCGCCGCACCTTCGGGTGCTGCTCCAGGAACTCAGCCACGCGCATAGCGTTTTCATTCTGCCGCGCCACCCGAACCGCGAGCGTTTTCAGGCCGCGCACCAGCATCCACGAGGCATGAGGATCCATGCAGTTCCCCAGGGTGATTCGCGTCTCGTGAATCTTCTCGATCAACTCTGCCCGTCCAGCAACCACTCCGCAGATCAGATCGGTATGCCCGTTCAGATATTTCGTTCCCGAGTGCATCACCAGGTCAATGCCATATTCTGCCGGGCACTGATTAATTGGGGTTCCGAAGGTGGCGTCGATCAGCGTGGTCAGGTTGTGATTCTTGGCCAGCGCGGCTACTTTCTTGAAGTCCACCACGCGCAGCGTGGGATTGGTCGGCGATTCCAGATGCATCAGCCGCGTGTTCGGACGAACCGCGCGCGCGTGCTGGCCATAATCGGTGGTATCCACAAAGGTTGTTTCGATGCCCATTTTCGGCAGCCACTGCGAAAGAAATTTCGTCACCCCGCCGTAAATATCGCGCTGCGCCACGATATGATCGCCCGCCTTCAAGAGAGCCATGATCGTGGTGGTGACCGCGCCCATGCCCGAGGCAAAGGTCAACGCATCGTCCGTGCCTTCCAGTTCCGCCACTATGTTCTCGGCCACCGTGTTCGTGGGATTGCCGTAGCGTGTGTAGAAATGGTCGGTTTGGGTGGCGCGTACCTGCTCGTCGTTGTCGGTGACTTCAAACGTAGAGGTTTGATAAATGGGCGTGGCCAACGGCCCATTCTTCTTGCGCAAGTCCGCCGCGCCGCGAACTGCCGTGGTTTCGGGACGATGCCGTTTCATACCTTTTCTCCTCGGTCTTCCAAGATAAACGTGACCGATGGTTGCCGCAAGGCGCGCAGGAAACGGGCAGAGGCATTTATAATTCCCCCTTCATGAATCTGGGCCTGAAGGACCGTGTGGCGCTGGTAGCCGCTTCAAGTCAGGGAATTGGCCGCGCCACTGCAGAAGCTTTTGCCGCCGAAGGTTGCCGCGTTGCCATGTGTGCGCGCAACCGGCAAACTCTGACCGAGGCTGCGGAAAAGATTCGCCAACAATATCATGCTGAGGTCTTCGCCGGGGCCTTCGACGTAACCGATGCGAAAGCGGTTGGAGAGTTTGTAGCTGAGGTCGCCGAGAGGTTCGGCAGCGTCGATATTTGCCTCACCAACGCCGGCGGCCCGCCGGCCAAGGGCTTTCTGGCGTGCTCCGTGGAAGAATGGCGGCGCGCGCTCGAATTGAATTTTCTGAGCACCGTTTATTTCGCGCGAGAAGTGATTCCCCACATGCAAAAGAAGCATTGGGGCCGCATTATTACCCTGACCTCGATCACAACCAAGCAACCGGTCGCGGACCTCGTGCTTTCCAACGCGGTGCGTGCGGCGGTGGTCGGCCTGGTAAAGAGCCTGGCCAACGAGTTCGGCAAGGATGGGATTCTCGTAAACAACGTCGGCCCTGGTTTCACGGCAACCGACCGGCTGAAGGAGCTGGCGAAATCGCGCTCCGCCGCCTCGGGCAAGAAAGAACAGGAAATTTTCGATGGCTGGGCCTCCGATGCTCCACTCAAACGCCTTGGCGAGCCGCGCGAAGTCGCGGAGACCATCGTGTGGCTGGCCTCCGAGCGGGCTTCTTACATCACGGGGCAGACTCTGCTGGTCGACGGTGGACTGTATAAAGGTTTGTAGCATCTCGCGAACGAAATTCGGCGGTAACAAACATGAGATCGATCGCATCCAGGATGTCAGTGATGAGCGGCGAGGGTGCGCTCTCTGTTTTCGCTCGCGCCAAGGAGCTTGAGGGCCAGGGCCGTTCCATCATTCACCTTGAACTGGGCGAGCCGGATTTCCACCCGGGCAAGTCGGTAATCGATTCCGCGAGCCGGGCGCTAGCCGAGGGCAAAGACCGTTACTGCAACGTGGCCGGACTTCCTGCTTTGCGGGAAGAGATCGCCGCTTACCTGCAACGCACACGCGGCCTCAGGGTTTCTCCCGCGAATATTGTGCTGGCGCCCGGATGCAAGATCGCTCTCTTTCTTGCCATGATGGCGCTGCTCGAGCCCGGCGATGAAGTCCTCTATCCCGATCCCGGATTTCCCGGCTATCCCTCAATCACGCGCGGACTTGGCGCCACGGCCGTTCCTTTTGAACTATCTTCGCGCAATCATTTCCAGCCCGATCCTGACGAGATCGCGGCGAAGATCACGCATCAAACCCGCATGTTGCTCACCAATTCGCCGGGCAATCCGACCGGTACCGTATATACGGATGAAGTTCAGCGCACTCTCGCCGAACTTGCGGTACAGCACGATTTGTGGGTTCTCTCCGACGAAATCTATGCACGCATTCTTTATAGCGGCAAGTACAGTTCCATGCTGCTCTATCCGGGGATGGCGGAGCGCACGCTGATCATTGATGGCTTCTCGAAGAGCTTCGCGATGACCGGCTGGCGGCTGGGCTACACCATCGCACCGCCCGAAGTCGCAGAGGCGCTCTCGCTGATGGCGGTAAATACTTACACGTGCGTGGCCGAATTCAGCCAGTACGCCGCGATTGAAGCGTTACGCGATCGTGATGGGACCACGCCGCGCATGGTCGGTGAATTTGCCCGACGGCGCGAACAATTCGCGGCAGATCTTAACGCGATTCCCGGCTTCCGTTGCCAGCCACCCGAAGGAGCTTTCTACGCCTGGGTCGACATCCGCGGCACGGGTGTGAGCGCCGAGGAAGTCTGCCGCATTTTGCTCGAAGAGGCCGGCGTTGCCGCCATTCCCGGAGCGGCATTCGGACCGTCGGGCAAAGACTTTGTGCGCTTCTCCTTCGCCTCGTCAATGGCGACTTTGCAGGAAGCTATAGCACGCATCATGACGGCGTCGGCCGCCTGGCAGGGAACCTTGGTGAGCCGCTGACAGCGCATCGGATCGGAAGGAAATTTTGTCAGGTTCGGTGCTCCGAGTTCTTGTTCAGAGCATGCTTTTTTCCCATGAGGAGTCACAAATGAGACCCGTCAATGCATTCCAGATTTTATGTGCCATAAGCAGCATATCGATCGTGGCCGCGGCCCAGGCCCGTCCGCTTCCGGGCCCCGATGTTCAGCAAATCTATCAGCGTCTTCTCCCCGAGATCGACAAGATTCCTGCCTTCGATCACCATGCCCATCCGGGTTTCGCCGATGATCCCGATGTCGATGCCATGGCCGCGCCTCCGAACGCCAGTGAGGCCTTGCGCACGCGGGATGACAATCCGGAGCTTATTGCCGCGGCCAAAGCGCTGTTCGGATATCCCTACAGCGACTTGTCGCCGGAGCACGCCAAGTGGCTGGTGGCCAAGAAGGCGGAGCTTAGAAAGCAATATCCGGGCACGCAATATTTCGATTTCATTCTCGACAAGATCAACACTGAAAGTTCCGTGGCCAATCGCGCCATGATGGCCGACTATCTCGATCCCCAGCGTTTCCCATGGGTTTTTTTCGCCGACTCTTTTATGTGGCCGTTCGATAACCAGCGCATGACCGCGCGCAATCCGGACGAAGGCGTGTACATCCCGCTGCAGGAGAAAATGCTGCACCGCTGGATGCACCAGGAAAACGTGACCAAACTGCCCGCCAGCTTCGACGGCTATTTGAAGTTCATCAGCCAGGTTCTGGAAGACAACAAAGCGCACAACGGCATCGCCATGAAGTTCGAAGTGGCATATTTCCGCCCCACCACATTCGGTGATCCCACGCGAGACGAAGCGGCCGATCTTTACGAGCGCTATGTTTCCGGAGGCATCCCGACAGAAAAAGAGTACTTCACCTTCCAGGACTACATTTTCCGTTATCTCGTTCGCGAAGGCGGGCGCCTGCACCTTCCCGTGCACATCCACACGGCCGTGGGCATCGGCGACTATTTCAATCTGAGCAAGAGCAACATCATGAACCTGGAGAGCGTTTTGCGCGATCCGCGCTATCACGACACAATCTTCGTTATGATCCACGGCGGCTATCCGCTGGAACGCGAGGCCGTCTGGCTGGCGGCGATGAAGAACGTCTACCTGGACTCATCGTTCGGCGAGCTTGCCCAGTATCCTTCCGCTTTCAAAGAGACGCTGAAAATGTGGCTGGAAACTTTTCCCGATAAGATCACCTTTGGTACCGATTGTTTCCCGTACAATGACGTTCTGGGCGCGGAAGAGAGCTACTGGTTGGGCGCCCGATCGTCGCGCATGGCCCTGGCTGCGGCGCTGGCCGAGATGATTTCCGAAGGAGAGATCAACGAAACCCGCGCGCTTGAACTCGCCCACGGCTATTTGCACGACAACGCGGTGAATCTTTACGAGGGCCGGGTGCACTGAAGCAGCGAAGCTGGGCAGCGGAAGCAGAGAGAACGAGATGCCGAAAACGAAGCGAGCGAATGCGAAACGTGCCTCCCGCCGTACGCGGAGAAAATCCACGAAGTCTCATGCCCGGGCCAAGCGCGCGGTGGACAAACATGCAGCGACGAGGCTGGAACTGCAGTATGTCCCGTGGAGCGCGATCCCGCTGGAAGACTTGAACCCGCTGCTGCAGCGGCAATTCGTCGTAGGGCAGGAAATCATGCTGGCGCGCGTGCTGCTGAAGAAAGGGTGCATCGTTCCTCTGCACAGTCATCACAACGAGCAGCTCACTTATATTCTGGAGGGTGCGCTCAAATTTTGGATCGACGGCCGGGAAATTGTGGTCGACGCCGGCCAGGTGCTTTGCATTCCCGCGCACATGCCGCATAAAGCAGAAGCGCTCGCCGATACCGTCGATCTCGATGTCTTTACTCCTCCCCGCGCCGACTGGATCAACAAAACCGACAAATATCTTCGCGGATAAAGAAATTCTGGCTCCATGTTTCATTCCACAACGCCTGAACCGGGTCTGCAACCGTCAACCCATCGCTTTCATTGCATTGCCTGCGACGGCATTAGCGACTCTGCAGGCCAGGACTTCCGCTGCCCGCAATGCGGAGACCTGCTGGAGATAACTTATCCGCAGTGGCTTTCTGCCGCGCCCAGCCCTGTCGATCTAATATCCCTGTGGCGCGGCCGCCGCATCTCCAATTCGGCTGTCGATCTCAGCGGCGTGTGGCGCTTTCGCGAACTATTGCCGAAGTTGCCCGCCGACGATCGGGCCATCACCCTTCGCGAAGGCAATACTCCGCTCTATGCTCTGCCGTGGTGCGCTCGCAGCACCGGCATTCCGGATCTTCTGGCCAAGCATCAGGGCATGAACCCTACGGGTTCGTTCAAAGACACTGGCATGACGGTTGCCGCCTCGTTTGCTCGCGAAGCTGGATTCCGCTGGGTCGCTTGCGCCTCGACCGGAAATACTTCGGCTTCCATGGCGGCCTACGCGGCTCGCGGCGGGATGCGCAGCCTGGTGCTGGTGCCCGAGGGGAAAATTTCCTGGAGCAAGTTGTCTCAAGCGCTGGATTATGGTGCGCTCACTTGCCAACTTCGTACTGATTTCGACGGCTGCCTCCGCCTGCTGCAGGATCTGGTGCGCCATGCCCCGGTCTATCAATTGAATTCCATTAATCCCTTCCGTCTCGAAGGCCAGAAAACTCTCGCGTTGGAACTGCTCGAGCAACTCGAGTGGCAGCCGCCTGACCATATCGTCGTTCCCGGCGGCAATCTCGGGAACAGTTCTGCCATCGGCAAGGCTCTTCTCGAATTGCGCAGTCTCGGATTGATTTCGCGGCTCCCCAAGCTTTCGATTATTCAGGCGGAGGGCGCCAATGCTCTGGTTCGCACCGTGCGCGAAACCAGGGGCAAGCGGCTGATCAGCGTGCAAGCCGAAACGCACGCCACCGCCATTCGCATCGGCAACCCGGCGTCGTGGAAGAAAGCGGTTCATGTGCTGGAAGCCACAGAAGGCGCGTGTGAGCAAGTCAGCGAATTGGAGATCGCTCAAGCCAAAGCCGAAATCGGGGCAGAAGGGATCGGCTGCGAGCCAGCCTCGGCCGTAACTCTGGCTGGGTTGAGAAAACTGCTAGCACAAGGCTTCGTTAAAAAGACGGAGACCGTGGTTCTCGTTTTGACCGGAAATCTTTTGAAGGATCCCGATTTCACCATGGGTTTCCATCGCGGAGATCTGTTCAAAGAGCTGCCGGAGCAGGAATCGCTGAAGTTCCTGCGCCGGCCGCCGGTTGTTCTCGAACCCACGCTCGAAGCGGTGATTCAAGCCTTGGAGAAAGAAGAGAAATTGGAATCCGCGCCTTTCCAGGATTCAAAGTCATGACCAGGACGAAGGCCCGCAGCCGGCCGTTTCAACTTGTCCTGCCGGCAACCTCTGCCAATCTCGGTCCGGCCTTCGATGCGGCCGCACTCGCCATGAATCTCTTCATCAAGATCAAGGCGAATCCGGTGCCGGACTTCTCCATCTCGGCGCGTGGCCGCGACCGCGAAATCTGCGAAAAGCTGGAGAACAATCTCATTCTCACTACCTATCGGGAAATTCTCGAACAAGGGCGCAAGCCGGTTAAACCGCTCCACCTGGAAATCGCAAACGACATCCCCATTGGCAAAGGATGTGGCTCCTCGGCGACGGCGCGCCTGGCGGGCATTGCCCTGGCCGATCACTTCGGGCGCTTCCGATGGACCGATTCGCAGATTATCGGAGAAGCCTCGCGCCGCGAGCACCATCCCGACAACGCTTCCGCCTGCTGGATGGGAGGCCTTGCCGTCGCCCGCATGTCGGGAGAAGCGGAGGCTCAGGTTGCCGCCATCCGTCCTAAGGGAAAGTGGCCGCTGCTCCTAGCGATACCTGACGATCCGCTGTCCACCGAAGAGGCACGCCGGGTGCTGCCGGCAAAATATTCTCGCGCGGACGCCGTCGCCAATATCCAGAACGCCATGCTCTTGCTGGCCGCCTTAACCCAGGGACGCCACGATCTGCTGGCCGCGGCGCTGGAAGACCGGATTCACCAACCCTACCGCGCCCACTTGTGTCCGTTGCTGCCAGTCCTGCGCGAACTGGCGGGGAACCGAGGGGTGCTCGGTGCGGTCCTCAGCGGGGCGGGGCCGTCAGTGCTGGTTTTCCTCGATCCTCGCCCGGCTGCGCGCAAGACCCGCGATCTCGTATCCGCCCATCTTTCGGCGCGTGGCCTTCGCGCGGAATTGATGCTGACTTCGATCTCCTCGCGTGGTGGTCGTAACCGCGCTTGAGAGGCAAGATCATCGCCAAACTGAACGGGGAGAGAACCATCCGTCGTCGTCTGCACAGGTTCTTTGCTTCGCCGGACCCATGGCGCCACGAACCCTATCTTTATCTGCGGCTCGCCGGCGGTATGATCCCGTTCATACGCAGATATTCAACCATCTGTCCGTAATGATCAAAAGCGTGAGATGAGACGATCGTGGCCAAACCCAGTCGCGAAACCGTGCCTTCTCCGAAGGGGCTCTTCACACCCCCGGTAAGGTTTTTTTCGTTGATGGTCGCAATCGCTTTGTGGACATACTCGAAGGAATCTTTCAAAAACTTTATGGCGTCGGCCTTGGTCGTGATCGCATTCGGCCCGGATTCCCCGCCCGTATCCACCGGCGGCTTCTCTTCCAGGATTGCTGCACCCAGAATGTAATTCACCGCGGCAACATGCTTGATTTGCTGGGCGAATGTGCGCACGCCCTTGAACTCGCCATTGGTGGGAGCAAAATCAAACTTGTCTTCCGGCATGGCCTCGGCGGCGGGAACGAACTCACCTTCTGTGTTACTGACGGTCCCCTGCAGAATTTCCGTCACGGTCCGCGGCTTCTCTTTCATTTTTTTCGCCTGCGCTCCGGACGCAAGCGACACGGTCAGCATGAACAGCGTGATCCAGAAAACATTCTTCTTCGTCCGCATCTCTCCTCCATAGTCAGGTTAGTCTCGTACAATCGCGGGCGGCATCTGCAATTGGTCGGCGGTCAGCCGATGCCGCCACATGCTGCTCAAGCCTATCACCATCGCCAGAGCGGACCACGCCAGAGCAGCCGGGACTCCCTGGCGCGCCGCCAGTTCGCCCCAAACTGCGCTGCCTAACGCCATCCCGCCCTGCAGTACCAGCAGATACATGGAGAGCGCACGCGCCCGCATCCGCGACGGGCACATCGTCTGAGCCACGACATTGAAGCAGGCCAGAATCCCGATCCATGCCACGCCCGCGGTAAACAATACCAGACACAGCCATTCAAATGGGTGCACAGCTCCGGCGGCAAAAGTCATCGCGGCATAGACCACCGTTGCCGCCGCTACCAGCGCGTCCACTGAATACTGCAGGCGCAATCTCGGCAGCACCGCCGCGCCCGCCATCGCACCCAGGCCAAAGCACGTGAGCAGGAAACCGTATCCCTGAGCGCCATGCGGCTGGCAGACCACTGGCAGCAGCGCCAGCAGGGACGATGCTCCAATGCTGAACGCTCCCGTACGAATCAGCACTGATCTTACCTGCGGCGCCCCTCGGACATAGCGGAACCCTTCTGCAATGGCATCGCGCACCCGCGTCTCTGCCAGCGGTTCGTGCGGAGCGCGCCGCCACCTGCCGAGAAATACGATCACGCCGAAAAACGAGGCCGCATTCAGCAGAAACGACCACCCCGCTCCCGCCGCTGCCACTACCAGACCCCCCAGAGCCGGTCCCACAGCGCGCGCCACGTTGAATCCCGCCGAATTCAGCGCCACTGCTGCGGCGTGCTGGTCGGCGGAAACGACTTCCGGGGTAATCGCCTGCCACGCTGGATCGTTCAGCACCGCCCCGATTCCCAGCAACAGCGTGAACAACAGCAGCGTCCAGGGATTAATCGCGTGCAACACCGTGAGTACACCCAGCGCCGCTGCGGCCACCACCATCCAACTCTGCGTGAACAGCAACAGCCGGCGCCGGTCGATCATGTCGGCCAAGGCGCCCGCCGGCAAAACCACCATAAACACCGGGACGGCTGCTGCGGCCTGCACCAGGCTCACCATCAACGGCGAGGGTGAAAGCTGGGTCATAAGCCAGCCCGCGCCCACATTCTGCATCCACGTGCCGGTGTAGGAGACCACCGCCGCGATCCACAGCGAACGAAACAGCGGTTCGCGCAGCGGCGCCCAGGCCGCATCCGCGCTTCGCCTCTTCAGTCCTGCATTTTCCGGAACTGTGACTTGATCCGCCAAACCTCGATCTTCTCTCCCTATCCTTTTTTGCTTTCCCCGTGTGCCCTGTGTTCTCCGTGTTCTCTGTGTTCCTTCTTTCTAGCTCTCCGCCCTATACGCAACGCCCGCGAACGGCCATTCCCGGCTGCGCCAGGCTCTCACCATATAAATGAGCAATCCGGCAACCAAAATCACAGCCGCATAGCGAACCTCCCTTAGTGCATTCTGACGATTGAAAAGAATGAAGAGAAACCCGGCTATCGCCACCAGCGCGGGCAGGGGATATAGCCACATGCGAAAAGGCCGCGGCACTTCCGGACGCCTCACCCGGAACACGATCAACCCGACCGCCTGCACCAGAAATTGCAGAACAATGCGAATAACCACCAGCGCGGCAATCGCGTCCTGAAGGCGCAGAAAACAGAACGCTGCTGCCACAATCCCCAGGGCGAGAAGCGAAACGTGCGGAAAGCGATAGACAGGGTGCACTCTGCCAAAGGCCCGGAAGTAGTTCCCGTCCTGCGCGGCAGCATACGGCACCCGCGAATAGCCCAGCATCAGGGAAAACACTGACGCAAACGCCGCTACGATCACCAGACCTGTCACCAGCCGGGCCGCCCACGCTCCATAGATTCTCTGCATGAATAATGACACCACGTACAGGCCGCTGTTGTTCTGCCCCGCCTGCGCCATCTCCCGCCATGGCAGGACCGCCAGGATGCAAAGGTTCATTATTAGATATAGACAGGCCACCAGCAGAATGGAAAGCAGCACCGCCCGGGGAATGTTCCGCGCCGGGTCTTTGATTTCGTCCCCCAGATAGGTGACGTTGTAGTACCCCCAATAGTCGTAGGTAGCCACCAGCAGCGCCCCGCCCAATCCCGTAAAGAATCCGTGCGAAAGCCTGAACGCGCCCGGCGGAAAATCAAACGCGCGCGCCGCGTCAAAATGGGTCAGTCCAGCGAAGATGATCCAGCCGATCGTGCCCATCACGCCAAGCCACAAAACTTTCGACAGCCGTCCAATCACCGTAATTCGGCGATAAAGCAGCAAAATCGTGAACAGGCAGATGGCAACCGCCACCGATGTTCCCGGCGTAACGATCCAGTTCACCTGCAGCGGGCCTGCCCACGGTATGTGTACCGCCGCGCTGTGCGCGGCATATACGGTCTCCAGGGTCGGCCAGTAGTAGGCGGCATAGCCTGCCAGCCCGATGCATCCCGTGGCGATGGAAAGCGGTGCGCTGAACGAAAGCTGCCAGATAAACAGAAAGGAAATCAGACGCCCCCACTTCTGCGGCCCGTAGATTTCTCTCAGATAGCTGTAAGTCCCGCCGGAGCGGGGCAGCGCCGCGCCTAACTCGGCGGAAACCAGCCCGTCGCATCCTGCCAGCAGCGCGCCAGCCACCCATCCCAGCAGAGCCTGCGGCCCGCCCATCGCAGCGACCACCAGGGGCATGGTGATGAACGGTCCCACGCCGATCATGTCGATCATGTTGAGGGCGGTTGCGCTGCCCAGCCCCATCCCGCGGATGAGGCCGTGTGAGTTCGGATCGTTTTGACTTGGAGCTGACATTCGCGGAAAGAAGAGTGAGTCTGGAGCGCAAGCCAACGACTAATGACAAACGACAACGGCGAAATTCGGTAGCGGCTCAATTTTGAATGTCATCCTGAGCAAGCGCTCTTTGCGCAGCGCAGGAGCCGAGCGAGCCGCCCAAAGCGTCGCGTTCTTTGCGGCGCAATATTCGCACGTTCGGCGCGCTTCCATATCAACTTGAGTCGCCATCCAGGCTGCTAATGCCCGGCGCTTAACAAATTCACAAACAACCGCACCGCACCCGGCACGCCCGCAGGCAACTGGCGGAAGAACGCGTACCCCGTATAGATGTAGGTCCCTTTACCGTAATGCGCCACCAGCAATCCGCCCTTCTGCTCGTCTTCGCCGGGATCATGGCAGGCCAGCAGCGGCTTGAAATGCTCATCCCACTTGTCCATGAAGTAAAGCCCGCGCTCCTGCACCCAGCCATCGAAATCGTGCATCGTGATCGCGTTCGGAGAATGAAATACCGGATCGTCTGGCGCAAGAATCTCCACCGGAGCTTCTTCCACCGAAACTCGAGCCCGGCTCAACTCCGCGGGATACGGTGTGAAGTGCCCGCCGTTGAAATCCCCGGTGCCTGTGTTGTATTGCACGACCAGAGTTCCGCCCGCGGCCACAAAATCGAGCAGCTTCTTGTTGTTCGCCACCACATCTTTTTGCGTGTCGTACGCTCGAATGCCCAGCACGATGGTTCCAAAGCGGCTGAGATCCTCGCCAGCAAGCTTCTCCGGATCGATCATCGTCACATCCATCCCCACCTGCTGCAGCACGGTCGGAATGGTGTCGCCCGCGCCCATGATGTAGCCGACCTTCAAATCTTTCGGCGTGTTCACATTGACGATGCTGACCCGTTGCCTCGCCGGCTGGTAGTAATAAAAGCTGCCCAGATCCTCCCGCGTGACCAGCGCATATCCCTCGTCATATCTTTTTCCGCCGGCCTCCAGCACAGCCCGAATCTGCGCCCGTCCCTCTTTCAAGCTGGCAGGGTGCACGGTGAAGGAAAAATCCTGCTTTTCCCCGCGCTCGCGCACGTTCACCTCCGCTTGCTGCGGCTCTGCGCTCCAGCCTTGCGGGACCTCCAGACGCAACGTCCCGGCGGGAGCTCCCGTGAGATTGCAACTCACTCCCACCTTCACTGTGGTTGAGCCGCCATCTTCTTCCGGAATCACCTGCGTCCCGGGCTCTAGCGCTACGGAAAACTCCGGCGCAAACGCCAGTTCCCTTTGCACCCGTCCGCCTTGCTCATCGCGGAAAGGCGCCCAGATCTCCGAGCTGATCTCGCCGCCAATCTCGGAGCGCTGGCCTTTTTTCTTGGCCAGCTTTTCGGTAAAGTCGGGCGCCGGAGAATGCAAACCTCTACGCCCGGAAATCTCATACTCGGCGCTGGCGCGCAGTGAGATTGGCGGGAAGGGAAGCGTGGTATAGCGCTCGTCATCGATAATATTGACCGCCTCCGTGTTGGGGTCGTCGCGATGCCAATATGGACGCGTCATCTCCGCATCTTGTGGGACCTCGACCAGAAAATTCGCGTAGTAATCTTCGCCCGGTCCGAGGGTCGCTGTCTCCGCATGCTCTTGCTTGACCCATTCTTCTGACGGTGCCAGCGTGGCATTCTGTACGGTCAGCCAATACTTCGATCCGTTGTGCAGTTGGGCGATGATTTCGAATTTCTGCCCGGGAGAAACTACAGTGAATGCTTCGTTTTCCGGCGGAAGACCAGCGCCGGGACCCTTCGGCGGCGCGACCGTGGCTTCCAGCGTCACATTCATCGCCAGGTTCAGCGCGTCCTGGGCCTGTTGTTGCTTTTCGTTGAGAATCTGCAGCAGACCGGCTGTATTCGCTGCCGCAGCATCGCTGTGCTGTAGTCGGTCGATCACCGCATCCAGTTTTTGCGTTACCTCGAAAAGCGGCTTGACCGCGCCGCTTCCATCCCCTCCGCTATGATCGCTCGCGTGTTGCACGTCCTCCGCGATCTCCTTGAGCGCGCCGCGCAGCCATGGAACATTCTTCTCATCATCTCCCAGCCGCCCCGCCAGGCCTGGCAAACCCGTATCGATTCCGTCGAAGAAATCCTTCTCATGACCATCTTTGTCCAGTGCCGGCGGCGACACCGAATCCACCAACTTGTAAAAGGCGAAGCGGTCTCCCGGCTCGATGTTCCAGTTCGCCGCCCCCTGCGACAGTTGATGCCGCAGGCCCTTCATGGCAAATTGTGCCGGAGACATGCCCAGCAGATCGTCGGGACGGCCGGTGTTCAGTTTCACCGTCCAGTTCGCGTCCGGGCAGGTCATCGCTCCGAATCCGCACACGTTTCCGATGTAAAGCTTCTTCGCTTGCCAGGGCTGCAACCCCTGCGCGATCTGATCGGGAAACTGTTTCGGATCGGCCGCAGCGCGAAACGCTTCCTTGGTCAGAATCGCCGATGCCTGATGATTACCGTGGCCGTCGCGCGGCGTCCCGGAGAAGCGGGCCACCAGCACATCCGGACGGAAGGTACGAATCACCCGCACCATGTCGCCCAGCGCAGGCCCGTGCCCACCCCATTTGGTAAAAGTCTCCTCCGCGCTTTTCGAGAAACCAAAATCCGCCACCCGCGAAAATCTTTCCTGCACTCCGTAGTATTGATCGGCCGCCAGCAGTTCCAAAGTTCGCAGCACGCCCAAAGCATCGGAAAGATTGCTGCCCACTTTGTTCTGCCCACCCTCGCCCCGATTCATCGTCATCAGAGCCACGGTCACTCCTCGTCCACGCGATTCCAGGGTCAACATTCCGCCGTCTTCATCGTCAGGATGGGCCACCGTCTGCATCAGGCGTGCCGTGGTGCCCAGGCGTCGCAGCAGAAACTCCAATCCATCACCCTCTTTGTCCTGAGAAATAGCCGGGGGAACGCCCTGATACGTAGGCTGCGCCGGATCACCGGAGAACGCTTGCGGGTTGTCACGATTGGCCGCGAATGAATCCATCGGAGGCGTGCTTTCTCCCCTCTGATGTGGAGATGCGGTCAGCAGCGCCGGGATCAACAAAAAGAAGATGGAGGTTTGAACGGATTTGCGGACGAGCCGTCCTGAGCAGCTCGCGAACTTGCCCGGTTTCGTATGTCGCACTCTACAAGGATGGGCCTTGAGCGCCTCTAGACGCAAATTCTCTCCTGATTTCGAAGTGTCGTGGTTAGTTGATCCAATGTAATTGAGCCCTGGGCCTGGTGAGAAGATCTGAGCTCCGCCCTACTGCGCGTCGTCTTCCTTCAGAGCCTTTTGGCAATTCGCGCCGGCTGTCAGCACCTCATCAAACGATGTCTCCTTGCGGAGGCTCTTCAACAGCGGGTCATCAAGCAGCGCTGAATAAGCGCAATAGTTCTGCTGAACCGCAGCCTTGAGCAGCCGCATGGCCGGTTCCTCCTGCCCGCAATACGCCATCAACGCTCCCACGCGGTACCAGGCCTCCGGATCGGGTTCTGTCATCACCGACGTTTCGGCGTCGTGCACAATCTTGTCAAAGTCTGCGGGCTTTTGCGCGGCGGTGCACGCGATCACCAGGTCGCGGTGATATAGCGGACCCCGCGGCACCAGAGTCGCGCTCTGCCGAGCCTCCGCCGCCTGGCCTGCCGCCAGTTGCACGTAAGGAGTCACCCAGGCCGCCCACTCGGAGCCGGCATCTAGGTGCACAAAGTCATTCGCCCGGTCTGTTTGTCCCAACTCCAGGAACGCGAAGGCGCAAGAGCGGTAGTTGAAATTCTCCGGATCGAGCGACCGCGCCGTGTTGCACTCCTGCGCTGACCGTTCCAGCATTCCGGCGTAGCGCAGGACGTAAGCCAGCGCGAAGTGTGCGTCCGCGCTCTGCGCACGGCGTCGCACCAGGTCGGTGGCCTCATTGTAGGCACGCCCCAGGTCGCCACGCTCCACGCGATTGGTGATCAGGCTGCTGGCGGCAGCAACCAGATTCGGATCGAGAGACAGCGCTTTCTCGTAGGCCGCATTGGAGCGCTGGAACATCTCTTCGCCGCCGCCGCCGTAATATGAGTCGTAGTAGTCGCGCTGCCCCAGCGCCTCCCACGCCGGCGCATAGCCCGGATCCATTCCCACGACATGTTCCAGTACGCTAATGCCATCCTTGTTCGGACCCGGATCGTGGGGCAATGCCAGACTGTGCAGATAGAGGTCATAGGCCTCCTGGCTCTTGGGCCGCGATGCCGCGCTCACCGCTCCTCCCGCGCCCAGTACTGGCAGCAACCCATGTTGCAACTGCGCGCTCAGCTTATCGTTCAGAGAAATGACGTCGTTGACCGGAGTGGTCACCTCCGTCTGCCACAGCAGCCGGTCGGTAGGAACATCGATCGCCTCCAGCGTCACAGTGAGCTGGTCTCCCCGCCGCAGGAAATGTCCCATCAGCAAACGGCCCACCCGCAGTTGTTCTCCGACCTTGTGCGGGTCCAGGTCCGGCTCAGCAAATCTTCTTGTCATCGACGAAGGCCGCACTTCCAGCGAGCGCGAATAAGTCAGCACACTCGTCAACTCATCGGCCAGCGCAAATCGCAGGTAGTCCACGCTGAAATCGCCATTCAAATTCTGCAGAGGCAAAACCGCGATCGCATTTCGTTCCTCCGCATTCGCGATTTCCCGGTGTTTGTACCAGTAAGCTGCCACCGCCGCCAGCACCGTCACCAGCACCGCCAGCGTGCCCAGCAGCAACCAGAGCGCTAACCTGCTTCCCGTCCGTCCGAATGTGCCGGTCGTTACCCGCAGCTTGGCCGTTTGCGCGCTCGCCCGGGTCAGCCCGGATTCGGTCTCCCGCCGCAACAGTTGCAGGTCGGCCTTCATCTCGTTGGCGCTCTGGTAGCGATGCCCGCAGTCCTTTTCCATCGCCTTGCCGATGATTCCCTGCAGCTCCACCGGCAGCTTCGGATTCAGATCCCGCGGCGGAATCGGCTTCGAGTTCAAGACCTGATTCAGCGTGGCCAGCGAATTGTTACCCGCGAAGGGCTTTTTCCCGGTCGACATCTCGTACATCACCACGCCGAACGAGAAAAGATCACTACGAAAATCGATTTCCTCGCTGCGCGCCTGCTCCGGCGACATATAGACAGCTGTCCCCGGAATCACTCCCACCGCGGTCAGCGAATTGTCCGCCCCGGCATCGTCGGTACCCACGTTGTGCAGCAGCTTGGCCAGGCCGAAATCCAGCACCTTGGCCTGCCCGCTGGGGGTAATAAAGATGTTGGCCGGCTTGATATCCCGGTGCACAATCCCCTTGGCGTGAGACGCCGCCAGCGCATCCGCCACCTGGATGCTGATGTCCAGCACCTGTTCCAGCGCCATCGGCCCCGCATGAATCCGCTGCTTCAGGCTCTCGCCGTCCAGCTTCTCCATGACGATGAAAGGGTGCCCATTGTTATCCTCGATGCCATGAATCGTGCAGATATTGGGATGGTTCAGCTGCGACGCCGCCCGCGCCTCGCGCTCGAAACGCTCCAGCGTCTTGGGATCGCCGGTGAGGTTTTCTGGCAGGAATTTGAGCGCTACGTGCCGCCCCAGCTTGAGGTCTTCCGCCTCATAGACCACGCCCATACCACCACCCCCCAGCTTTCCCAGGACGCGGTAATGAGAGATCGTCTGGCCGATCATGAAAGCCGAAACCTTCGCTCGGCGCTAATGTTAGGCCGGGGAGGGAAAACAGGTCAACTGGACAGAAATCCTCCCGTACTGGCTGGCACATAGGTACCTTCGTGTGTAATGCCGGCCGCCACGCCCTTCCCCTTCTTTTATGATTGAGGCAAGGGCGTGGTATGCCATCGATTTCGGCCAACTCGGGAGAAGTGCAGAACGCCATTCGCCAACGCGCCCAGCAGATCTATGAGCGCAGCGGACGCATTCCTGGCCGCGATCTGGAAAACTGGACCCGGGCCGAGGCCGAAATCCTTCACGAATACGCGGCTCGCGCCTCACGCAAGGCCATTCTTATCGGAGTGGAAGGGGTGGTTTACACCGGAGAGTACGAGGTGGCCGCGGCTGGTGGTTATACGCCCGGCGAATGGCGTGCCGGTGATCCTGTTGCCGTCCGCTTCCAGGGCGACAGAATGTTCCTCCTCCGCCGCAATGGAGAAGAACTCGAAACCAGGATTGTTCAGAAGCACCGCTGAAGCGGCCAAAATAAGAAAAGCCGCTATTAATCCGCATTCCAAGTGGTTTTTCCTGCTCTGTGGCTAACCAACGTACAGCCCGGCCGATGCCCCGACCCAATCCATGTTCTTGTTGTGGTCGACGCCCATCTGCAGCCCGCGCCCCATGCGAATGATCGTCAGCACTGGCGTCAGTTTGTCCAGCCACACATACATCACCCGCACCTCCGCCTTGGTCGCGCCGAATGGCGTCTCGATTACCGGCTCAAAGTGCATGCGTTCCTGCAAGATGTAATAAAGCCGCTTTTCCGCGGGAATCGCCGCGATGTCTTCCTTCTTCGGTGCAATCACCACCCCCAGTCCGGCAAATGAGTAAAGAGGTTTCAAGGCATAATTCTCAAGATCGGGTGGAACCTCTTCCATCCGGTCCAGAAACCAGGTCTTCGGCACCGACGCGTGCTTCAGGTAGGGAATCGAAAATTTGCTGATCCTGAAATACCAGTTCGGATGTCCCGCCCATTCCACGTCGAGATCGTCACGCCAGTCGAAATTCAGCTTGACGCCTTTGCGCTGCAGTTCATCCACGATCGCCCGATTGTAGATTCGCTTCACCGGGATCCACTTGCCATCGACTTCGTAATAAAGCCGCTGGCCCTCCTTTCTGATCCGTGCAATGTCCACGGTGCGAACACCCACCATTTTTTCCGTCAGCGCGAAGTCAGGAAATGTCTTCTGCCGTTGCGGATCGATTTCCATCAGGATCACGTTCTCGGGATCGTGCCCGGCAACAATTGCCCGCCGAAGCAACGAACGATACGAAGCCCCATCCAACCCACCGAGAAAATAGCGTAACGATTCGGAAGCCGGAAGCCCGGAGCCAGGAGCCGCAAGCCCGTACACATCGATGTAAGCCTCCGCCAACGCCGGCTGATAGCCGTAGAGCGAGGGGAAGGCCTGCAACTCCACCAG
>DATKPV010000113.1:0-23767 GCA_035523915.1 Candidatus Aquilonibacter sp.
GGATTCAATTGGATCATCCAGCGGCCAGTGCTCTCCATGTTGCGCGGCTGCCGCCTGCCTTCTTACTCGTAGCGCAGCGCCTCGACCGGATTCAGCCGCGAGGCCCGCAGGGCCGGAACCAGCCCGCTGATCACACCGACCACCAGCAGAACCGCGCTCGAAAGCATCACGGTCATCATGGAGATGCGCAGGTGGATATCGCCCTGGCCGGAGTTATCTTCAAACAGCGGCCCCATCATGGGGAGCGTTCCTACCGCCCAGGCAATGACATAGGAGAGCAGCACGCCAATGGCTCCGCCCAGCAGCATGATGAGAAGCGTCTCCGCCAGAAACTGCAGCTTGATGTGGCGCTTGCGCGCGCCCAGGGCGCGGCGCAGTCCGATCTCGCGAATGCGCTCGTCCACCGAGACGAGCATGATATTCATCACGCCGACCCCGCCGATGCCCAGGGTCAGCGTACCGATGAAAGTCAGCAATACCTGCAGGCCGATGGTCAGCGCATCGATCACGGGGCGAAATTCGTCGCGGCCGAACATCTGGAAGGCTTTGGGATCGGTGGGAGAAAAGTTTTGGCGGGTAGCGACGGCGGCCAGCACCTGTGCCATCGCTCGTTTTTCGAACTGCGGGGCAACCGGCTGAAACAGCATGACGGCGGCGTAGCGCGTGTTCCACAGATCGCCGGCCGTCGAGTAGGGAATCCACGATGAGTCGTCGTCGCTGGAAAAATAATTGCTCAGCTGAATCTTGCGCTTCATGACTCCAATTACAGTGAAGCGGACGCCGGCCACGGAGACGGTTTCGCCGACGGCGGGCCGGCCGCTGAACAATTCTTCTTTGAGGCGTCCGCCAAGGAAAATCACGCGGCGCCGCTCCAGTTCGTCGTTGGCGTCGATCCAGCGGCCTTCCGAAGGCACTTCATTGCGCATCTCGCCATATTCGGGGCAGACACCGCGCACCGGCGCGGTGCCCACCATGCGATCGCCGTAGGCGATGCCCGGCCGGCGTACGGTTTCGCGGCATACATATTTGACCAGCGGCGCCATTTCCTTCACGATGTCGACGTCGGCCTGTTCGATCACGACTTTTTTCCCGGCGCGCTGTCCGCCCGGCTGCTCGCTGGTTTGCTGCGGCCAGCAGATGACTACGCTCTTGCCGAATGCGTCAAAGCCGTGCACCAGAATGCTGCGGAAGCTGTCGCCGTAAGCGATGAGCAGCGTGACCGTCGCAATCCCCCACACGATGCCCAGCATAGTGAGCAGGCTGCGGGTGACGTTGCGCCGCAGCGCGGTCCAGGCTTCGCGAATGATTTCCAGCAGCATAAGAAAACGTTTGAAGGTTGCAAAGTTTCGAAGCTACAAGATTTCAAGGTCTCACTGAATCATCGCAAAACATGTCGGCGCTGCGGCAACCTTGAAACCCCGAACGCTCGATGCTGCTTACCCTCCCGCTTCATAGCGCAGCGCCTCAATCGGATCGATGGACGCGGCCCTGCGCGCGGGCAACAGCGCAGCCAGCACGGCGATGGTTCCGAGCAGGAAAGTGGCAACCAGCCCCGATGTCCAGTCGGGAACCAGGCCGGCGAAATAGTCCGGCATGGGCAGCATGTCGACGAGCCCACACAAGCCAAACGCCACGCCCAGTCCGATGGCGCCGCTCATGCCGGCGATCATGAGCGCTTCGACAAAGAACTGGCGCAAGATCACCTTGGCGGGCGCGCCGATCGCCTTGCGCACGCCAATCTCGCGCGTGCGCTCGCGCACCGCCACCAGCATTACGTTCATTACCCCGAGACCGCCCAAAAGCAGGGTTACAATTCCCACCGCGCCCAGAAAATACTTCATGCCATCGGTCATAGTCTTGAAGGCCTGCGCCTCCTGCACCGTGTCCCAGATGGGACAGGCTTCCTTGTCGTTGGGATCGTAGCGGTGCATGCGCGCCAGGGCCACGCGGACCTCGCGCTTGCAGGCTTCGTGCTGCTCCACCGACTTCGGAGTCACCAGTAACTGGTCGAACGTCGTCGGTGTTCCCGGAGGCTTATCGGGAAAGTCGCGGCGCATGGCGGAAAACGGGACAAAGATTTTGTTCACATCCCAGCCATCGTAGCTGGAATCCTGCTTCTTCTTGGCCATCACTCCGATGACAACGTAGGGAAAATCATCCAGATAGACGTTGGCGCCAACGGGATCGCGGCCGGGGAACAGTTGTTTGGCGGCATCGGAACCGAGAAACGCAACGCGCCGCCCGTCGCGCATATCGTCCCAGTCGTAAAAACGTCCCAGCCCTACGTCGAGGCTGCGAATGTAGGCAAACTGCGGATACGAACCGGTGACCAGGAATGATGCATTGTTGTAGTCGCTGTGCGTCAGAACCGTGTCCTGCTCGAGTTCGGGGATGGCATATTGGCAATCGGGAGTTTCGGCCTGCACCACCGGCAGGTCGGAATCGTCCCAGTGCACGGGCCGTCCGGCGGCCAGTCCGCCCGCCTGCAGGCTGGTGCGGCCGTGAAAAACGATCATCACATCCTTGCCCAGGTTCCGAGTCTGCTCTTCCTGGCCCTTGCGCAGTCCCTCGCCCGCCGCGACCATCAGCACGATTGAGACAATCCCCCAGGCGATGCCGAACATGGTGAGGAAGGCGCGCAGCTTGTGCGCCCACAAGGTTCGAAGCACATCGCGGAAGAGATCGATCAGGGTCATGGTGAGCGGCGAAGCCTAATCTTTCCCAGCATGCGTTAGACGCAACCGGGAGGAGAAAGTCATCCGGCCGGATGAGTTTCCACCGAATGTCGGTACGTATCTGGGCAGGGTTTTGTTCGGAAAAATTTGACACCCGGACACGCCGGCAAATGGCGGGCTTTCGCTTCTACCGGGAGATAAATTTTTCCATGGTAAAGAGAGGTGTTCCGAAGAGCTCGTGCGGGCCTGCGCTGGTGCGCAGAAAGCCGGATGCTTCATACAGGCGGATCGCCGAATGGAGAAAGGGAGTTGTGCTCAGGTAGAGGCGGCTGCATCTCAGGCCGGCGGCCCAGGCTTCCACGTGCTGCAGCAGGGCAGCGCCGCAGCCCGATCCACGAGCAGCAGGCAAAACTGCCATGCCGCGAATGTAGATGGAGTCGCCTTTAGCAACGGCAGCAGCCGTCCCTATCACCACGCCCTCGCGCAGCGCAATCCACACAGGCCCTTCCTCCATGCGCGCGAGAACCTGACCAGAATCGGGCGTAGTGGCCGCGAAACCTCTCTCGGTGTAGAGATCCTGGAACTCGACGAATGCTTCGTGCAGCACCCCCGCAATCGCGGGCGCATTCTCGGCCACGGCGCGGCGAATTTCGATGGGCGCTGCCAATTTCATCTCCCCGTCTTACACTTCGACGCCGTGCTCGCGCAGAAACAAAGCCAGGCGGCTGACGGGCATGGCAGTAATGAAGTTGTAGCTGCCGGAGACGGATTCGGCGAAGCGGAGAACACCCTCCCCTTCGAATGCGCCGTAGGGAATGCCCAAAATATCCATCGCCCGGCGGCGCGATTGCGATTCGGATGCCAGGACCACCTTCATTCGGCGTCACCTTCCCTGCGGCAAGGCTCTCGATACGTCCATCCAGGTTTCGAACTCGTGCAGAGCGCGGTCGCATTGCATCTGATGCCGCTGCCGGCGATCGCGAACCTTTCTCTCAAGCGGGGGCAAAAGATCGAAGGTGATATTGGCGGGCTGAAAATTTTTCGGGCCGGCGTGAGTGACATAATGCGCCAGCGATCCGAAGGCGGTCGCGCGCGGCGGCACTACCGGCTCCTCGTTGCGAAACAGCGCCGCCGCGTGCATGCCTGCCATCAGGCCGGTCGCGATCGATTCCACATAACCTTCCACGCCGCAAATCTGTCCGGCGAACAGGACATGAGGATGCGCCTTCATCTGCAGGGTTTCCCGCAGCAGGGCCGGCGAGTTGATGTAGGTATTGCGATGAATCTGCCCGTAGCGCAAAAAACGCGCATTCTCCAGGCCGGGAATCAGTTGCAGAACCCGTGCCTGCTCGCCGAATTTCAAGTGATTCTGAAAACCCACAAGATTGTAGGAGTCTGCCCGCAGATTTTCCTGGCGCAACTGGACGACGGCATAGGGCATGCGCCCGGTGCGCGGATCCTTCAGCCCTACCGGCTTCATGGGACCGAAGCGCAACGTGTCGCGGCCGCGGCGCGCAATTTCCTCGATCGGCAGGCAGCCCTCGAAGTAGTTCAGGTGCTCCCAGTCGCGCTCTTCCACTGATTGCGCTGCGACCAGCGCGTCGTAGAAGCGGTCATATTCTGCCTGCGTCATTGGGCAATTGATGTAGTCGGCCGACCCCTTGTCATAGCGGGCGGCAAGGTAGACGCGCGACATGTCGATGGAGTCGGCTTCCACGATGGGACTGATGGAATCGTAGAAGTACAGCTGAGGATCATCCGGGGCAACCGTGCTCAATCTGGCGATCTCACACGCCAGGGCGTCGGAAGTCAGGGGCCCGGTGGCGATGATGGTGATCTGATCTGCCTGTTCGGCGATGCGCGTAACCTCTTCGCGCCGTACGGTAATTGCCGGTTCTCGAAGAATGGCGTCGGTGACCGAGGCCGCGAATGTCACTCGATCCACCGCCAGCGCGTGGCCGGCGGGAACTGAGCACGCGCGGGCAATTTCCAGCAGCAGCGAGCCGGCGCGGCGCATTTCTTCCTTGAGCAGCCAGGGAGCGGTATTTTCGGAATCCGATTTCAGAGAATTGGAGCAAACCAGTTCGCCGAAGTTCTGCGTCTGGTGCGCGGGCGTCGCGCGCACCGGCCGCATCTCGAACAATTCCACTTCCACACCACGGCGCGCACACTGCCACGCCGCTTCGGAACCAGCCAGTCCCGCTCCGACGATCCGCACCGGCGAACTCATTCCGGCTCCGCCAGTCTGTGTAAGGCGTCTCCGGTCAGCAGCACCGACTTCCATTCATGGCGAAACTCCGCTCCCAGCGCCTTGTACAACGCGATGGCTTTCTCATTCCAGTCGAGAACCTCCCAGCGCAGGGAGCGACAACCCTGGTCGAGTGCGGCGCGCGCAACGGCGGCCAGCAGCGCCTTGCCAATGCCTTTGCCGCGAAATACCTGGCGCACGAAGAGATCCTCCAGGTACAGTCCGGGCCCCACCCAGGTGGAATAATAGCCGTAGAATAATGCGTATCCCGCCGGCTGCCCGCCCCACTCGGCAATCAGGGCGCGAAACTTTGGCTGTGGCCCGAAACCATCGCGAAGCAGATCGCCCGCTTCAATCGTTACCAGATCGAGTTCCCGCTCAAATTCCGCCAGCTCGCGGATCATGGTCCGCAGCAGAACAACATCGGGAGCGCGCGCCGCACGGAGGGAAAACATAACAAGAGACTTCAGTGTACAGCCGGACGGAAAAACGAAGCGGCTGGTTGTGGGAAACCTGGATTCCTCGCCTCGCTCGCAATGACAAAGTGTTCCGATATTCGAGACTTTCCGGGTGCTGCCGTCTGGCGGTGACCGGCCATGCCGTCGGGGTGCGCTTCTCAATGCAAAATCAGGGTCGATTGGCTGGCCACGCACAGCCAAAGGCCGTTTCGCTCGATCCAGGTGTCGACGAAGCGCTCGCGGCGCATAAAAGGCTTGGCACGTCTCGCTCCTTTTTCCTGGTAAACGCCGATCACGATGGCGGTCTCGCCGCGAAACTGCACTTGCATCGAACCGCTGATCACGTGCTCTATTCGCAATTGCGGTTCACCGATGCTGGCCAGGTATTGTGTCTTGTTCATGATCCGGCCATCGAAGTCGATATAGACCAGTTCGTCGGCCATCAGCAGGTCGACGACCTTGACATCTTTTTGCTGAACCGCCCGGTCCCAGGCGTTTTCCAGCGCGAGAATCCGGTTGCGCTGGCTTTCCTGTGGCCACGCCATCGGCGCACTGGCCGCGATACAGGCCAGCACCAACAGAGCGCGCGAAAACATTTGCATCGCCGCCTCCTCTCTACTTCGCAGCTCCGAACAAAGCGCTAAGGCAGAATGGGAGTGGACTGCGCCACCACGCAGACCCATCTGCCTTCTTTGAAGACCCAAGTATCGACGAAGCGCCCGCTGCGTTCATGCGCTTTGCGCTGGTGAATTCCTCGGTAGCTATAGCGTCCCACCACCACCGCGGTATCGCCATAGAGGCGCACATTCATATCCGGCGCAAGCAGCCACTGCACATCCGTACCGGCTTCTTTTGTAACGCGATCCAGGAATTGAGCCTTGGTGAGAAGAGAACCGTCCTCGTCGATATAGATCATGGAGTCGTCGAAAATCAAATCCAGCGCGTGAATGTCGCCTCTTTCCTCGGCTTGGTCCCAGGAATTTTCCAGAGCCAGCAATTTCGAAGATCCGCCGGGATCGGCCCGCTGCGCGCTGGGCAAGAGCGGGAGCAGGCAAACCACGAAAATGACGCGAAGCTTGATCCGCATGAGACAAATCCCTGAAATTACATCGGCGTTCGCGGCGGCGGGCTTCAGTCCTTCGGTTGGGCGACTTCCGCCGCACCGTCTATGATGGTGGGTCAATTTCACTCCCGAGGACTTCATGGCACGCATCTCGTTGATCGAGCCCGCGGCGGCATCCCCCGAAGTACAGGAGATCTACGAAAAGACTTTGCGCGGCAAGCCGGGCAACTCGCAAAAGGCGCTGGCTCACCGCCCTGAGCTACTTAAGAACTTCATAACCTTCTATGCCAGCGTCGGCCGTTCGCTCGACCGAAAGCTCTACGAGCTGGTTTACATCCTGGTGTCGATGATCAACGGCTGCCGCTATTGCATGCAGCATCACCTGGCATCTTCCCGGCGAGTTGGACTAACCGCTGAAGACTGGGCTGCGCTAAAGGCAGGAGATTATTCGCGCTACAGCGACCGGGAAAAAACCGCGCTGGTTTATGTGGAGAAGCTGACCCGCAATCCGCACGGCATTCCCGATAGCGACTTCGGCGAGCTGAAGAAGCACTTCTCCGATCCGGAAATCGTTGATCTTCATCTGCTCACCGGTCTGGCCAATCTGACCAACCGGTTCACCGACCCGCTGGGCCTGGAACTGGAGTTTCCGGAGGAAAAAATCTGAGTGAAGGCAAAAAGTCAAGAGTGAGAAGTAAAAGGTAAGAAGTCAGAGACGTCCGAGAGAAAAGCGCGATCGGCGAGTTTTCGCTTTTCGTTGTGCACTCTTCATTTTGACTTCTGTCCTGTTCTACAAAATCTCTCTCACGTCTCCCACTCTTCGCGTCACGCGTTCGCGATCCAGATATTCCAGCAGAGGAATGGCGTACTTGCGGCTTACGCCGGTGAGTTCTTTGAACTGGCCTACGTCGATCTTTGAGGATTTGGACTTATACGCCGCAATCTTCGTGCGCAACTCTTCCAGCGCGCTGCGGTGAAAAACCAGTTCGTCGGAAATCTTCACCAAAACCTTCTCGCGCAGAAGCAAGGTTACGATTTTGTGCGCGCGGAATTTATCCACCTTAAGGCCGGCAATCACCTCGTTGAGGCCGGGAACTTTCAATCCCGACTGGGCGAAACTCTGCTCAATCGTCGTCTTCGATTCGGATTCGTCGTCTTTCATGACCACGCCGCGACCGGGCAGGCGCACAAGATCGCCGGCAATCTCGACTTTTCTCTCACGCACCAGCATCGCCGCAATGCTTTCGAAGAATTCAGGGCCGGCGTCGATCTGAACCCGCAGTTCTTCTTTGCCCATCCCGCCGGCCAGCGGATTTTGCCTGTGAAATTTTTCGAGCGTGGGAACCACCTCTGCCTTCAACGCTTCCCACGCAGGGGCATGCAGGAAGACCTCGCCGATGCGAATGATTTCATGCTGTCTAATTGCATCTGCCAGCTCAGATTCAATGGCGCTCCTCGTCCATCCGGTTTCTGCTATGAGTTGAGCCGGCGTAATTCCGATGTGCCCACGTCGCGTGATGCGAGCCCGCAGAGCGGCGGTGCGATCGTCACCGACCAGCAGTTCCAACGTCTCATCGACCAGCAAGCTGCGCGAGACCGGAGCGGCGTCCACTACCACTCCACCTCCGATAGTGATTACCGGCGAAAACTGTCGGATGATGAAGCGGTCTCCGGGCAAGAGCAGTGCGGCTTGCGGCAATTTAACGCGCGCGAACGACTCCGACCCAGGAGCGATGGGCTTGCCCTCAGGCAGAAGAATCTCGCCGATGGTTTCCATGGTGTAGGCATGAAAGTGTACCCGGGCGCGATTCTTCAGCGGACGTTTCGCCGAAGGCAACAGCCGCAGCTTCACATCCATGCGCTGGGAGGCCTCGAACGTGCCGGGCGGGGTGAGGGTCATGCCGCGGGCGAGATCGCCGGTGCCCGCCCCGGCCAGATTCAGCGCCGTACGCTGCCCCGCAACCGCAAACTCGCCGGCGCTGCCATGCACTTGCACGCCGCGCACGCGTACCCGCCTGCCCCCGGGAAAAACTTCGAGTTCTTCTTCGCGGCGAACGGTTCCCGCGATCAGGGTTCCGGTAACCACCGTGCCGAATCCCTTCATGGTGAAGACGCGATCAATCGGCAGGCGCGCCAGCGCATGAGCATCCCGCGGCCGGGCCTCTGCCGAGGCTTGCACTATGGCGCGCTTCAGTTCGTCCAGGCCGGCGCCGGTCAATGAACTAACGGCGATGACGGGAGATTTCGGCGGCTCCAGAAATGTTCCGTGCAGGAACTCTTCTATCTCCAGACGCACGACATCGAGGGTTTCGGCATCGATGGCATCCGACTTGGTCAGCACCGTGATGCCGTGCTGCACGCCCAGCAGTTGCAGAATATCGAAGTGCTCGCGGGTCTGCGGCTTAATGGATTCGTCGGCTGCAACCACCAGCAGCACCAGGTCGATTCCGCCCACGCCGGCGAGCATGTTTCGCACAAAGCGCTCGTGGCCGGGAACGTCCACGAAACCAAGGCGCAGCGCCTCGCCGCCGGGGCCGGGCAGGTCCATGTGAGCAAAACCGAGGTCGATGGTGATACCCCGCCGCTTTTCTTCTTCCAGGCGGTCGGCATCAATTCCGGTCAGAGCCTTTACCAGAGCGGTTTTCCCATGATCGATGTGCCCGGCGGTGCCAATGATGATGGACTTCATCCCGCTGGAATCTTACTGGATTGCGAGATGCCTCACGGCTGCAAGGCTGCCTGGGCGACCGAAGGCAGGGTCATGCTGGGATCGAGCTGCTGGACCTGCAGGAAGTATTGCCGGGCCTGTGGGATCATGCCTGCCTGCTCCAGCAATAAGCCCAAACGAAGGCAGCCCTGGGCGGTGGGGTGCGCCGCGAGCTCCTGCGCCAGCGATCCCATCATCTGTCCGAGAGCCTGGGCATCGGTCTCCAGTGCGCGATTGGCGTATGCCCGCGATTTTGCTTGCTGGTCAAGCTGGGCATAAATGACGCCCATGTTGGCGTAAATAATGGCCAGCGGTCCGGAATCGAGGCCGCTCAAGCCGGCTTTTTTCTGAATCGCGTCGGCGCGGAGTGCGGCCTCGTACTCCCGCAGCGCGTCGGAGAACTGTCCGCGGTCCTCATAGTCGGCAGCCACGCGCATGTGAGGCTCGGGAATCAGAGGTTCGAGGCGGGCAAAATTGCGCATGTGAATAATGCCCTCGTCGTACCTCCCGAGATCGAACAAGGCAATGGCCAGGCCGTTCTCGGCCACTGAATTGTCTTTCGTCACCTGCAAAGCATGGCTCCAGACATCGGCCGTGCTGTCCCAGTAGCCGACCTGCCGCCAGGTCGTAACGAACAACGCGGCGAGAACCAGAACTGCGGCGCAGGCGCGGGGCACCGGGCCAAGTTTAAAGTGATCGGCGAGTTCGGTCGCTCCCCATACTATGCTTGCGAAGATTCCGATTAAGGGAAGATACGCATAGCGATCAGCAATCACCTGCACGCCCACCTGAACAATTCCGATCATCGGCACCAAGGTGATCAGAAACCATAACCAGCCGGCTGCCAGGTAGGGACGTTGACGCCGCTGTTTCCAGGCAATCCAGCTTATGCTGAGCAAAACCAGCCCAGCCAGAAGCGGCTGCCAGAGGGGCAGGGAGCGGCCCGGGTGCGGGTACACCAGCGCCAGACGCGCCGGCCAGATGGCTTTCCACAGGTACATTCCGTAAGCGTAGGGCGCGCTCACCAGACGAACGCCAAGGGGCAGTTCCTGTCCCGGAACCACGGCCGTTCCCTGCGCCACAATGGTGATCACCGCGCTGACCGCGCACAGGATAAGCAAAGGCAGCTTTTCCAGAACCAGTTTGGAAAACGGGCGCTGCTCGACGGGAAATGCCTGAGAAGGCGCGCCGCTTCCGGAAATTCGTCGCAGCGGCCACAGATCGAGCAGCAAGAGCACGAGGGGAAGCGTGATCACCATGGGCTTGGCGGCAAGGCCGAGGGCAAACAGGAATGCCAGAACAAGATAGCGGCGAACTCCCGGTTTGCGGGCGTACCAGCCATAGGCGCCCAGCGCCAGCAGAAAGAAAAACATGCTCAAAAGGGTTTTGCGCTCGGAAATCCAGGCCACGGATTCAACGTTCAGCGGATGCAGCGCGAACAGGGCCGCCACCAGCGCGCTTCGCCAGAACGCTCCGGTGGCGCGCTGCAAAAGCAGGAAGAGCAACAGGACGTTCAGCGTGTGCAACAGAATGCTGGTCCAGTGATGAGCATGGGGGTTCATGCCGAAGAGCTGGCAATCGAGGGCGTGAGAGAGCCAGGTGAGCGGGTGCCAGTTCGCTGCCTCGGTCGCGGTGAAAGCCCAGGTTAGCGTTGCCCAGGTCAGGCCGGCCTTGACGTGATCGTTGTTTATGACATAGTTGGGATCGTCGTAGTCCACGAAGGGATGGCTTCCGGCGCGAACGTACACGATCACCGTGGCGAGCGCGAGCAATGCGCAGGTCGTCAGCAGACGCATTCGGCTCACGGCAGCCGGGGCATTCGACACGAACTGGGGGCGAAGCTCCGATGCCCTGGCAACTCGGGATTGCCGCGACTTCGGCCCGGCTCTCGCTTTTTCCTGCGTGGGCATCCGCTCAAACTCCCCAAAATCTACGCCTACTAAAATATCGGAAAACGGGGCCGTGCAGACTGACGGCAGCCCACGGCTTCGAGAAATTCACTGTCCTGTAACAAACTGCGGTTTTTGGGCGGGGTCCGCAGGTCAGGGCGGTCGCAGTGGCGTTTGATAGCCGCGAGCCAGGGACACGCGATTGCTTCCTGCTCCTACTGGCCTCTGGTTGCCGCAAATGCGACAATAGAGTTTCCCCATGACCACTTCCGCGATTTCCTTCCCTCCGGAAACCCTGCGCCAGCACGGCCTTGCGCCCGAGGAATACGAAAAGATCAGGAAGCTTCTCGGACGCGAGCCTACGTTCACCGAGCTCGGCATTTTCAGCGTGATGTGGAGCGAGCACTGCTCCTACAAATCGTCGCGCGTGCATTTGAAGCGGTTGCCTACGCGCAGCAGGCTGGTGGTTCAGGGCCCTGGAGAGAATGCAGGCATCATCGACATCGGCGAGGGATGGGCGTGCGCTTTCAAGATCGAATCGCATAATCATCCCAGTTTCATCGAGCCGTTTCAGGGAGCGACCACGGGCGTGGGCGGAATTCTGCGCGATATTTTCACCATGGGCGCAAGGCCCGTGGCCGTAATGGATTCGCTGAGGTTTGGGCCGATCACAAAAGGGGCTGCCGGGCTTCGCCCGGCCGGACAGCCGGGGGCGGCTGTCCCCACACGAACTGCGCCCACGCAAGGCGAGATTCACAGGAATCATTCCATCCTCGAGGGCGTAGTCAGCGGCATCGCCTCGTATGGCAACTGCTTTGGTGTGCCCAACCTCGGGGGAGAAACGAAATTTGAGCCGTGCTACTCCGGCAATCCGCTGGTCAACGCGTTCGCCCTGGGATTGGTGCGGAAGGATCAGATTTTCTACGCGCGGGCTGCCGGTGAAGGCAATCCGGTGATTTACGTTGGGGCCAAGACAGGGCGGGACGGCATCCATGGCGCGACCATGGCCAGCGAGGAGTTCAGCGAAGGGTCGGAAGCCAAGCGGCCGAACGTGCAGGTGGGCGATCCGTTTCTGGAAAAGCTGTTGCTCGAAGCCTGCCTCGAAGCCATGCAGACCGGAGCGATCGTAGGCATTCAGGACATGGGAGCCGCAGGACTGACCTGCTCCACCTGTGAAATGGGCGGGCGGGGACATGTAGGAATCGAGATCGAACTGGACCGGGTGCCGCAGCGCGAAACCGGGATGACCGCCTACGAGATCATGCTCAGCGAATCGCAGGAGCGCATGCTGCTGGTGGCGGAGAAAGGACGCGAAGCGGAAGTCTTCCGCGTATTCGAGAAATGGGGCCTCGATGCGGTGGAAGTCGGCCGGGTTACGAGCGACAACAAGCTGCGCGTGCTCGAGCACGGCAAGGTTGTGGCGGAGATTCCCAATCAGGCGCTGACCGACGACGCGCCGGTGTATAAGCGTCCGCTGACGCGGTGGGAACCGCCGGTGGCAAGAGAGATGCCCTTGGAGATCAAGTTCGGCGCAGTCGGCGATTGCACACGCGATCTGAGGCAGCTTCTGGCCAGTCCGAACATCTGTGGCAAGCGCTGGGTGTGGCAGCAATACGATCATATGGTGCAGACCAACACGGTTCAGGGGCCGGGCGCGGGCGATGCCGGAGTGATTCGCATCAAGGGATCGCAGCGCGGACTGGCGATGGCGCTTGATGGCAACGGGCGCTGGTGCTATCTCGATCCGCGGCTGGGGGCAATGCATGCGGTAGCAGAAGCGGCGCGCAAAGTGGCGTGCACGGGGGCGACTCCGGTGGGCGCAACGAATTGCCTTAACTTTGGCAATCCGGAAAAACCGCGCATCATGTGGCAGTTCTCGCAGACGATCGATGGAATTACAAAGGCCTGCGAAGAGCTGGAAATTCCCATCACCGGCGGCAACGTCAGCTTCTACAACGAGACTTTGGGCGAGGGAATTTATCCCACGCCGGTGCTGGGCGTCGTGGGAATTCTCGAAGACGTGCACAAATCGGCGAAGATGCCTTTCTCCGCAGCCGGGCGCACGATCGTGCTATTGCGCGGCGGCGAAGCGGGCGATATCACCGATGCAGAGAGTGAGTTCGGGTCGTCCGAATACGCGAAAGAGATCTTAGGCGAGTTGTGGGGCTATCCGCCGGAGATCGATCTGGAAAAGGATGCGGCGCTGCAGAAGGCTGTCATTGAAATGATTCAGCAGGACCTGGTCGATTCGTCGCACGATTGCTCCGATGGCGGAATAGCGGTAGCGCTCGCAGAAAAATGTTTTGCTAAAGGCGTGGGCGCGCGCGTGAATCTGGCTTCGCGAGGATTGCCGGGAGAGTTTGTTCTCTTTGGCGAAGATGCCAGCCGGATTGTCGTCTCGTGCGACCCCGGCAACGTGGGAAGAATCCAACAGATAGCCGGGGACTCCGGAATTTCTGCCGACATGATTGGCGAGACGATTCCGGAGACTCTCGAGATCAGTCTCGATGGTCGGGTGGTTGTTTCGGCGCCGGTTAGCGACTTGAAGGGCGCGTATGAGTCCGCGCTGGAGTCGGTGCTGAAGGCAGATCCCGAGTTGGTCGGGACGGATTGATGTTCACATCTTGAGTGCCGCGTAGAGGGTGGATGAGGCGATGTGTTGTTTGCTGTTATCCCGAGCGAGCGCTTTTTGCGAAGCGAAGGATCTACGCAACTTTGGCGCACTACATATGTCCTTCGCTGCGCTCAGGATGACAATACTGTTGGGTTTGTGCAGATAGCTGAGTACTGAATGCCAATGACCGACAAATTTCACGACGAGTGCGGAGTGGTGGCGATCTTCGCCCACCCCGAGGCGGAGAAGCTCGCTTACCTCGGCCTGCACGCCTTGCAGCACCGCGGGCAGGAGTCGGCGGGGATGGTCACTTCCGATGGACTGAACCTGCGCCAGCACAAGGCCATGGGACTGGTGGCCGATATCTTCACCGA
This sequence comes from Candidatus Aquilonibacter sp., assembly GCA_035523915.1. Classification (GTDB taxonomy): domain Bacteria; phylum Acidobacteriota; class Terriglobia; order Terriglobales; family Acidobacteriaceae; genus Sulfotelmatobacter. The sequence goes on from DATKPV010000113.1 coordinate 14,029, forward strand.
AGAAGTGCTGACTCGGCTGCGCGGCACGGTGGCCATCGGCCACACGCGCTACTCCACTGCGGGAGATTCCGCGCTGCTGAATGCGCAGCCCATCCTTGTGCAGTCGAACAAAGGGGCAATCGCCGTCGCGCATAACGGCAATCTGGTGAACGCGCAGCAGGTACGGGCGCGGCTGGAAAGTCAGGGATCGATTTTCCAGACCAACAGCGACACCGAAGTGATCGTGCACCTGATTGCGCTGTCGCGGGAACAGACCTTGCCGGAGGCCATTGCCGACGCGCTGCGGCGGGTGGAAGGAGCGTTCTCGCTGGTGGTGATGAGCACTGACCGCATCATGGCAGTGCGCGATCCACGCGGCTTCCGGCCGCTGGCCATGGGGCGCATCCCGGCGCTGGAAGGGCAGAAGCGCGACACGATTGTGTTCGCCTCAGAAACCTGCGCCTTCGATCTGATCGGCGCAACCTATGAGCGCGAAGTAAAGCCGGGCGAGTTAGTCGTGGTGGGGCCGGAAGGCATCAGCTCGCGGTTTTATTCGACACCTGCACCGCTGTCGAGCTGCATTTTCGAACACGTTTATTTCTCGCGTCCGGACAGCCTGGTATTCGGGCGCGCAGTGCAGACGAGCCGCGAAGAACTGGGCCGGCAGTTGGCGCGGGAAGCGCCGGTGGAAGCCGACATTGTAGTACCCGTGCCCGATTCCGGCGTGACGGCGGCCGTGGGCTACGCCGCCGAGAGCGGCATTCCCTTTCGCTTTGGCCTGATCCGTAATCACTATGTGGGGCGGACCTTCATCGAGCCGCGGCAGAGCGTGCGCGATTTTGGCGTGAAGCTGAAATTGAATCCGGTGCGGGCGCTGCTGAAAGGCAAACGCGTGGTGCTGATCGACGATTCCATCGTGCGCGGCACCACCAGCCGCAAGATCGTGAGGATGATCCGCAGCGCAGGCGCTACGGAAGTGCATATGCGGATTTCGTGTCCGCCTACGATTTCGCCGTGTTTCTACGGCGTGGATACACCGTCGAAGAGCCAGCTAATCGCCGCCAACAAATCGGTCGAGGAGATTCGCGAATTTATCGGGGCCGATTCGCTGGCCTATCTGTCGCTTGAGGGTATGAAGAAAGCCTGCGGCGAAGGCGAAAGAACTTCTTATTGCACTGCCTGCTATACGGGGAAGTATCCCACTGAGATCATCGACGTGGAAGAGATTCAGGCTGCTACGTAGAAGCAGGAGACTTGCAAGCGATAGTCGTCAGCAAAACTGCAGGCCATTCTCACCACGAATAGACGCTCCAGTCATCTACATATACGGTATAACCGGCTGTACTTTTGGCGTTATCGAGTTGAAGGTGAATTCCCAGCAGCTCTGAGGCGGAGCTTTGCAGTTTGGGCGGAAGCGATACAGAGATCGGTTGAAGGACGCCGTCGAAGCTCACGCTTTCGAAATTCATGGCCCCTCCGGCGATGGAATATTGCAGGGTCACTCGTTGCCACCGGTTGGCCTGCGCCCGCACGCAATCCGCTCCCAGGCTGACCCAACGGAAGCCCTGTATGTCGAAGCCGCGGAGTTCGCCCGATCGATAGTTGCACTGCGTGGAACCCTTGTACCAGTTCCGGCCATCATTCTTGAGCACGGCAAATTCCAGCGCCTGCACGTTTTCCGGATGGTCAATCATCAGGTAGAGATCGATGACGAAGTGCGTGGCCGGGGAATCGCCCAGGTGGGAATACCACATCACATCGCCATGGGACGTCCCGCTCTCGCTGTAGGAAGCGGCCGTGGCGTCACCATTGAGGCTGGGCGAGTCGATACTTTGCGACATCGCGTAAGTAAGAGGAACCGCGGCGTTGGCGCAGGTTCCGATGCAGGTTCGCCAGCCCTGAAGCGCCTGCGCATTTCTGACGATTGCGGCCGTAGCAGGGACAGTGATGCCCGGAGGAAGAACGCTTGGGTCCAGATTGTCGTAAGGGGAACCGTTCACGGGCGAACCGGATCCGGCCGCGGCGAAGATGAGTACAGCAGACCATGTAAGCAGAGTGAGCCCGGACCCAACCTGGAGCGATGACATGAAAAAATCCTTCCCGAGCGGAGAAGGAGATTCGACCTTTTAACCCATGCTAACTCTTAACCCCTGTCGAGGGCATCCGTCGCTGAGCGGAGGCAAAGTTGCGGACCAGCGAGAGCCGGCATGGCTTCGCGCCGACTAATGGCGGAAATGGCGCACTCCGGTGAGCAGCATGGCCAGCCCCAGGCGATCGGCGGCCTCGATGACTTCGGGATCGCGCTGTGAGCCGCCGGGCTGGATGATGGCGGTTGCGCCCGCCCTGGCAATTTCCTCGACTCCATCAGGAAACGGGAAGAAAGCGTCCGACGCGGCCACTGTTCCGTGCAGGGGCAATTGCGCCTTCATGGCGCCGAATTTGGCCGCATCCACGCGGCTCATCTGGCCGGCGCCGATGCCTACAGTCTGGCCCTCACGGGCGTAGACGATGGCGTTTGACTTCACGTGCTTGCAAACTTTCCAGGCGAACAAAAGTGCGCGGGTTTCTTCCGGCGTGGGCGGGCGTTTGGTAACCACGCGCAACTCCGAAGGCTCAAGCGAGCGGACGTCGGAATCCTGCAGCAGCATCCCTCCGGAAACATTCTTCAGCACCCACTTCTGGCTGGCCGGAATGATTTCCAGCAGGCGCAGATTTTTTTTGGAAGCGAACTTGTCTTTGGCAGCCGGATCGAAGGCGGGCGCGCCGATGACTTCCACGAACAGCTTGTGCATTTCTTCGGCGGCGGCGAGATCGAGAGGGCGATTCACGGCGATGACTGCGCCGAATGCGGAAACCGGATCGCATTCGAGAGCCCTCTGGAACGCTTCGGCCAGCGTGTTGCCGGTCGCGGCCCCACAGGGATTGGTGTGCTTGATGATGGCGCAGGCCGGCAGGTTGAATTCGGGATCGTTGAATTCCTGCGCCAGGTCCCAGGCTGCCTGCATGTCGACGATGTTGTTGTAGGAAAGCTCTTTGCCTTGCAGCTGGCGCGCATTGGCGACTCCGATGCCTGAGCCATCGGAGTAGAGCGCAGCCTTCTGGTGCGGATTTTCGCCATAGCGAAGATCGAAGGATTTCGTATAGGACAAGCGCAAGGTCGTGGGAAATGCGGCTGCCTCGCTTTGCGAGGCCGGACACCCGAGGACGGCTGTCCCTACATGGCCGGTGCCGATGTCTTCAATCCCTTCCAACGTTGTGGCAATCGCGGAGTCGTATGCCGCTGTCGTCGCAAAAGCTTTTCGCGCCAGGCGCCAGCGGGTTTTGAGTGAGAGAGCACCGTTGGAGTTTTTCAGTTCGTCGGCGATGGCAGAGTAATCGGAGGGCGAAGTAACGATGGCAACGTCGTGAAAGTTCTTGGCGGCGGAGCGGATCATCGATGGCCCGCCAATATCGATGTTTTCGATCAGTTCTTCGAACTTCACATCCGCCTTGGCCGCGACTTTTTCGAAAGCGTAGAGATTCACGACCACCATGTCGATGGGCCGGATGCCGTGCTCGGCGATCGCCGCGAGATGAGCCGGGTCTTCGCGGCGATGCAGAATGCCGCCGTGAACCTTGGGATGAAGAGTTTTTACGCGTCCGTCGAGCATTTCGGGGAAGCCGGTGAGCTCAGAAATATCTTTGACGGCGATGCCGGAGTCGCGCAGAAGTTTGGCGGTGCCTCCGGTGGAGATGAGTTCGATGCCGAGTCGGGCCAACTGCCGGGCGAATTCGGCGATTCCGGTTTTGTCGGTGACGGAAAGAAGGGCGCGGGAGACTTTGGGGCGGCTGTGGGGCATGGTTGGTCTGGTCGACGGTGTGACCGAAAATTTTATCAGCAAATCGTCGTTGGTCGTTCGTCGTTGGCCAACAAACCCAGATTCCTCGCTGCGCTCGGAATGACAAGGATTTCAGAATGAAGGGGTGTGGAAGGCGTTTCGGCTCGCGTAGGTCAAAGCGAACAGGATTTGTGGCTAATAATCCAAGACCGATGGATCTTACGCTTTCGCTTTCGCCTTGAGCTTGACATGTCCTTCGTTGAGTTCGACAGAGAATTCCACGCCCTGGCATTGATACTGCTTGCGGATTTCCGCGGTCTTCTTCTGCACGAAGGCGGCAAAGGAATCGAGATTGCCGGAGACGTTTTCGCCCGCTTTTTTCTTGGCCGCGACCAGCGTGTTGTACAGCCGCTCCACCTGCTCGCGCTCCGACTGATCGACGCTGTGCAGCGTGAACGGCTTCGGGCCAGGGGCGGCCGCTGCTGCGGCCACAGCATGATTTACGCCGTATACCGCGTGGTGCTGCGGTTTATGCTCTTCTTCGCGGACTCCCTGGATGGAAAGCAGCGCATCCTGCGGGCGACGGTAACCTTCCTCGCGGATGCGCGATTTCTTGCGCCAAAGATCGCTGTAGATGGCGTAACGTTGGGCCATTTCGTTGTAGCGGAAGCGCTGGGAAAAGTTCATGCGGCCGCCGTCGGAAAACTTGCGCAGCAGGGCGAGCACCTTCCACTCGATATCGGTGGGAGGCTTTTTGGTGGGGTTGCTGAAGTAAACTTCGTACTCGATCTTCAGCCGGCGCAGCTGCGTTTCCAGAACGCCCAGTTCTTCATCGGTGGTCACGTGGGAGTCTCCAGCGCTAAGTTTAGTAAGGAGAAGGCCCAAGAGCGAGGTACCCGTCGGTCACCAAGGGGCATGGTACTGAAGTCACGGTTTCAGGCTACGGGCTTCGGATCCTGAGTCGCCTGCCCACCGCCGAACGTTCAAGATTGTGGAATAAAACGAATCCCGGGATTTTGTGCCGAAGCCGGAAGCCGGACACCTATCTAGAATTTGCCGCCATCTTCTTGACCATGGCCAGAACCAGCTTGCGGTCACTGTCGTTCAGATTGGTGGCGTAGCGGCGAATCTGGCTCAGGAAGCGGACTTCGTCGTCGGAAAGCTGCGGCAAGCCCTTGGAGCCGTTGCTGTGGCCGGACTCGGCAAAGAATTGCGACAGCGGCAACTCCATGGCGCCGGCGATTTTTGAAAGCGTATCGAGCGAGGGGATGGTGTGGCCGTTTTCCACCCGTGAGAGATAGCAGCGCAGCAGGCCGGTGCGCTTCTCGATATCGCCCTGGGACATGCCTTTCTGCAACCTGTAATTCCGGATGGTCTCGCCGATGTTCATCGTGGGGAGCATTGCAGGATGCGCAATGGTAACCACATCGGCATTTTCTGGCAAGTGGAAATTAGTGCTATATGGAAACGCGCTGGTGCCATGTCGCTTAGGTGATGAGTCCGTACTTTTCGTCAGCCGTGGATCGTAGATCTTGCTTTGAAGGCGTCGCTTGAAGCTGGGCAAAGCCTTATTTTTTCAGAGTTTGATCGAGAAAGGCCGCGGTTCGGCTCCAGGCATCGGCGGCATCGGCGGCGCGATAACCGGCTTTGTTGCCGGGATTCTCGAAGGCATGTCCGGCATCGTCATAAATGTGCACATCAATTTTCTTGCCCAGCTGTTTCATCGTGGCCTCGAACTTGTGCACGTCATCGGGCGTAATGCCGCGATCCTGCGCGCCGAAAAGCCCGAGAATAGGCGCGTTGATTTTGCTGAGAGCGTCGGTGTCAGTGGCGAGGTGGCCATAGTTGATGACGTCCGCGGCGAGAGTGGGCTCCTGCAGCGCGACATCGAGCGAATAGCCGCCGCCCATGCACCATCCGATGGCGCCGATGCGATCTTTCCTCACGTTGGGCTGCGCGGCGAGATAATCGAAAGCGGCTTGCAAGTCACGCCGGGCGCGGTCTTCGGGCACTCCGCGCATGATTTCGTGGGCCTCTTCAGGGGTGGTCGCAACTTTGCCGCGATAAAGATCGATGGCCAGCGCGACGTATCCCTGATCCGATAGTTTTGTGGCCTGCTCCTTCACCCAGTCGTTCAGCCCCCACCATTCGTGGATGACGATGATTGCCGGAAACGGGCCGTGGCCTGCGGGAGTGTAAAGAACGGCCTGCACGGTTTCGTCGCCGGATTTGTAGGAGACGGATTTGGAGTCGATGGCGAGAGCAGAAGCGACGAGGAGAGTTGAACACGTGATCAGCAGAGTTAGAAGTCGCAGGCTTTTCATTTCAAGCTCCGAGTTGGGCGTTGATCAATTGCGGTGCAAGAACACAAGGCAGCTTTGATTAAGTTATGAAAGGCTAACAGCAGGTTTCTCGACTGCGCAAGATCGCCCGAAAACGGGTGGTCTTGCTTCGCTCGAAATGACAGAGGAAAGGTAGTCAGAGGTTGCCAGAATGCGTTCGCGGATCACAATTCCAATTCCATATACAGAGTTCCTGACTGCGGGTTCTCGCGGTAGGCAGCGATCTCTTTGAAGCCCAGGCGGCGGTACATTCCGACGGCATCTTTCATTACCGGCTCGACGGTGTCAAGGCGCATGCGCCGGTAGCCGATCTGTCGAGCCTCGGCGATGATGCGCTCGGCGAGCATGCGTCCCAGGCCCTTACCGCGAAATTGCGGGCGCAGGTAGAGGCGCTTCATTTCACAAAATTCGAAACCGCTACGAGCATCAGCGGTCGCGGAGTGGATTTTGTGCAGCGCCGCGCAGCCGGCGAGTCGACCTGCGCATTCGGCCAGCAACAGGCGGCCTTCAGGCGGAGCATAGTCGCCGGGGAGTTCGGCGAGTTCCTTGTCGAAATTCTGGAAGCACAGGCTGAACCCGAGCGACTGAGCATATTCAAGGAAAAGTTCGCGGGCCTGGGCGATGTGGGCTGAGGATTCAGCTTGGAAGATAGAAAAACCTTTTACCACAGAGGGCACAGGGGACACGGAGGAAACTGATCTCTGCGTTCTGCTATCCATTTTCCTCTGTGACCTCTGTGTTCTCTGTAAGGATGCGCGCCAAACGTGCGATTTTGTGGCCTCGCATAGGGCGCGAGGCGAAACGCACGGCGCGCCCAGATCCCTCGCTCGCCAACTGAAGGCGGCTCGGGACGACAGAGCTGTTTATCCCATCAGCATGCCGCCGTTCACGCTGAGAACGTGGCCGGTGATGTAAGACGCATCGTCGGAAGCGAGAAACGCGACGGCGCCGGCCACATCGTCCACCGAGCCCACGCGGCCCAGGGGAATCTGCTTGACGGCAGTTTGCTTGAGCTCGTCGCTGAGCGAGGCGGTCATGGCGGTTTCGATGAAGCCGGGGGCGACCGCGTTGCAAGTTATGTTGCGCGAGCCGACTTCGCGAGCGATGGCCATGGTGAGGCCGATCAGTCCGGCTTTGGAAGCGGCGTAATTCGCCTGGCCCGCCTGGCCCATCTGCCCGAAAATGCTGGCGACGTTGATAATGCGCCCCCAGCGCTGCTTGAGCATGGAGCTGATGACTTGCTGAATGCAGAGGTAGGCCGAGGTGAGATTGGTTTGCAGGACGCTGTCCCAATCGGCGCGCTTCATGCGCATGACCAGCTGATCGCGGGTGATGCCGGCGTTGTTGACCAGGATATCGATTTTGCCGAACTGGGCGATGGCGGCTTTGACGGCGGCCTTGATCTGTTCTTCATCGGCAACATCGAGCGGAAAGGCAACGGCCTTGCCGCCGGCGGCAGTGATTTCGACGACCAGCTCGTTCAGCTTTTCCTGATTGCGTGAGGCAGCGGCGATGGCTGCGCCTTCTCTGGCAAGTCTGAGCGCGCAGGCGCGGCCGATGCCCTGCGAGGCACCGGTGACGAATGCAACTCGTCCGGTAAGGGACATGGGGGCTCCCCAAATGCTCGTGAATATTCTGAAACGTCGAATTATACGCGTGCTGCTGGTTTCTCTGGTGCGCGGCCATTTTGTTGTCATCCCGAGCAACGCGAGGGATCTTGGGGTTGGGTTCTCGGGGCACTGAAAACCTGGATCCCTCGCTCCGCTCGGGATGACAAGGGATTCATCGTCGCCGCTCGGAGGTCGAGACCACGAAACACATTGCGAATCCACAAGCGCGCCGACTAATATTCGAACACGCCCATGTCTCAGCCTATGATGAATGAAGTTGCTATGCCCGAGTCCTCCGACAAGAAACCCGCCGAGGTGATTCCAATTTCTGCGCCTGGGCATCGCTCGCCGCAACGGGCCACAGCGGCGGATACGCCCGTGCCGCCGGTCTCGGACGAACCGGACGCGGGCAAGAGTGCCGGGGCCACACAAGCAAAGGCTGAGCCTTCCACCGAAGTCTTCGCCGTGTTTGGCGCGGAGCCGGAGATTCAGGCATACGCCATGGCGAAATATTCGCGCTCGGCGCTGTCGATGAGGGAGTCGCTGCGCGAAATCAGCACGCAGAAAGCAGAGAAATTTCTCAACACTTTTTATTTCCAATATGGGCACCGCTCGATTGCCGACCTGGCACACATTGCGCTGGCGGTGGAGCGGTTGTCGATTCTGGCGGCGATCGAAGTCGCCGACGAGCAGCGCTGGGATGGGCAGGAGCGCTCGACGCGCTATCAGGATTTCAAAAAGAGCGGCTACTTCACCCCCGATTTCGGCAGCGATGACGAAGCCCGCAAGCTGTATCGCGAGACGCTCGATTTTCTTTTCGCCGAGTACGATGCGCTCTCGGCGTATATGGCGCGCTATTTGATGAGCATCACGCCCAGACCGGGCGAGATGAAGCAGGAGACCTACGAGCGCACGCTGAAGGCACGGGCGTTCGACATCACGCGGTATCTATTGCCGCTGGCGACGAACACTTCGCTGGGAGAAATCGTCAACGCGCGCACGCTGGAGATGCAGGTGGCGCATCTGCTCTCGCACACGCATAAAGAAGTGCGGGCGCTGGGCGAGTCGCTCAAAAAAGCGGCGACGGGCGCGGCTTACAACGTGAATGCCGATTCATTGCGCGACTTGGTGGAGAAAATCCGCGCGGTGAATCCGGAACTGGGCGCGCAGGCCGAGGCAGAGTTGTTGCGCGAGGTGCGCGTGGCGCCAACGCTGGTGAAGTATGCCGACCCGAAGGCGTACGAGATGGAAACGCGGCGCGAGTTGCGACAGGCGGCGCGGGAACTGATGACGCACGAGCAACTTGCGCCGTCGAAGGCGATTGTCGATCTGCTCGACGAAGAACCGCTGGAAGTGGAGATCGCGACCACGCTGCTCTACGAGCACTGCCATTTTTCTTACCGCCAGATTCGGCAGGCGGTGCAGGTGGCGGGGGAGCGGCGGCGGCGGGAGATTATCGATCTGGGGTTGCGGCATCGCGGCAAGCACGACGAGATGCTGCGCGGATTCCGTGCCGGGCAGCAGTTCCGCTTCGACATTTTGATGGATACCGGCGGCTTCCGCGACATGCATCGTCACCGGCGGTGCATTCAGGTGATGCAGCAGTCGACCACGCAGCATGGCTACGAGATGCTGCTCGATCTGGAAGATGCCGGTGTGCGCGGGCGTTTTGAAGCGGCCATGCAGCGGGCGCAGAGCGCGGTAGAGAAGCTGGCTGCCAGCAAGTCGCCTGAAGCCGAAGAAAATTCGCAATACGCGATTCCGCTGGCATTCAAGAAGCGGGCGCTGTTCAAGATGGACTTTGCCGAGGCAGTTTACATTTCTGAGCTGCGCACGACGCCGACGGGGCATGTTTCTTATCGCAACGTTGCATACGCAATGTATGAGGCCGTGGCGAGGAAGTATCCGGCGCTGGCGAAGTATTTTCGCGTGCACGACGTGACCGCGCCGGTGGATTTGCTGCAGAGGTGAACGTGTGGCGCGGACACTC
>DATKPV010000114.1:0-80622 GCA_035523915.1 Candidatus Aquilonibacter sp.
TCGGGGGCAGCTGGAATGAGTTCTCCCTCTTCGAGAATTGGGTTCAATGCGAATACGGCGACTGTCAACATTACAGTATCACAAACGGTTTGAGTGTTGCTCTGGCGTTGGGGGGTAATAGCAATGCCGCAAACAACGGGAAGTCGATCTGTAGTGGAGCAGCTGGCAAAACCATCCCTGTAAATGCCCCGTTCGGCCAGATGAGGTTTCAGTTCAACGGTTCGGGAAACTTAGTCGGAGTGGGGTTACAGCTAACTGGAATGAATGGGGTCTCAGGTAACGGCCTGAGCATTCCGCCCAACACGTTCGCTGGGTTTACACAGCTCTCGCCGGGAACAGTTCAGTTCGGCTTCAGCAATCCTGTGAACGTCGGCTCTGGTTTTTCGCAAGCATACTTCCAGACCGCCACTTTCTCCGGCGGGAGATTTACTTCGGTGCAAGGAGCGTATGCTCCATTGGGTATTCCTTTGGGAAGTTCCAGTGGCAACTCTTCGTTGATGCAGTGGTTCCTGAACGGCAATTCCAGCACGGCATCTCAGGCACAGAACTTCGGAAATCTCCTGAACAGCGTTGCTTCACTGGTGAGCAGCAATGTTAGCTGCCGGGACGTGTTCGGCGGAGGCTAAGAATGAAAAAATATATACGTATCTCGCTCGTGGTTCTCGCGACGCTAGTAGTGTTGGGGATCGCGGGTCGGTACTTCGTCGAGTGGAGCCTGAACCGGGCATTTCAACCAGCGATGAAAGAGGGCGGCGGCCTTCGACAGCTTGCCGATGTGCTGGAAGCATCCGTCGGTAGTACTTTGGCTCGTGGAGATGCCCGATTGCAGCCAGGGGAGACGCCAGGCCAAGGGGCGTTGGCTTATTACCAGAAGAATCCGCAAGCGCTCCAGCGTGACAAGAAATACTTCGAGACGTGGCACTCCGCTCTGGCTATCGCTGATGCTGGCCGTAGGGGTGAGCAGAAACTAGGCCGATGGGAAAGCAGCACAGCAGCATCGTGGATCGCTCCATCGCAGAGAAACGATGCCTGGGGCCATGCGTTCTGTGTTCAGTCCGATCAGCAAGAAACCATCGTTGTCAGTCCCGGTCCCCAGGCCCTCAGTTCGCTGGATTGCAACAGTCTGAAGATCACCGGGGACGAACTGGCCCAACTGCCTCAGGGCAGGCTTAACCCTCACGCTTCGGGAGCCTTGATCCTGTTTGTAAGAAAGACGAGTGATGGCCCGTCCGCCACTGATAGCGTGGACCTGAAAAACGGGAATCTGCATATGCAAGTCCCGGTCATAGCCTCGGCCAAGCCGAGGCTATAGTCTGGCGATCCGGTAGCAGATGGGATCAGGCAAGAACTCTGGTGGCGGGCGTTCTACTGAGTGCCATTCTTAGCGGCCAAGATCGGGACAGGAAAGCATCTCGGCTTTGTGCTGTTGGCGTGGGCCGTGTTTTTCCTGTTAGCAGCTTGGGTGCTTCCCCCGCTCGATTCCCGTCTGCAACCAACGCCACTGGTGTACCGGAGTGTCCTGACCCTGACGATCATCCTTGCCCTGGCTACTGTGACCGTCATTCCAGCTTACGTGTACCGGGCATGGCTGAGACTCCCGACTGTTCCCAACAGGATGGCCTACGGGCTTTGGGTCGGCTTGGAGAACCTGCTGCTTCTGGCACTGCCGGTAGGGTTGGCTTTCTGGTTGTGGCCCAGGTGACGAGCGAGGTTTTTCCTTTAGCCGATCCGCGCCGTGATCCCGACGCGGCAGGTGTGGCGCTTCGGCCACTGCCAGGGGTGCCGTTGAGGTCCGATTCGCGGGTTACTGTGCGGTATCGGGGGAAGTCAAAAAGCGCGCTGCCTTCGGCATCGGGAGGAGGTATGACACGTCACCCCCTCGCCGCCTGAGCTGCGGCAAATTCCTTCGGTGTTTTGTATCCCAGACTACTGTGCGGTCGTTCCCGATCAACGCGTAGACCGACACCCAGTTCTCGGTTACCGCATTCGCAGTCACCCAGCGGACACCCAGAGACAACGAGGCACAAGAATTGGCTTCCACGTCCGCAGCTACGCCATGCAACCAGTGCGAAATGATTTGGCAATCCGTCAGCCATCCGTTAGCCGATTCACCAGTGCTTTTTCATGCACTTTCATGCCATCCGTGTCCTTGCATGTTGTTGAATTTACGTTATTAGGCGGATTCGAATCCCTCCCTCTCCGCCACGCAGTCTGGGCCGCAGAGAAATCCTGCCATCACCCAACAGTCGGACAGGTGCACATCTGCTCTTCATTCGAGGTACTTACGAATAATAGGGGCACGGGCTGATTGACAACCGCTTCTTCTTTAGTCCGCCGACGACCGGAAAATAACATTGGGAAGGACGCCGGTTGGGCGGCCGGATTCCACTTTCGTCATCCTTTGATGGATAGGGGCATGTCGAGAGTGACGCGTGTGCCTTGCCCCAGTTGACTCTCGATTTCTACTCTACCGCCATGCAGAGTCATGATGCTCTGGACAATTGCCAGACCCAGGCCTGTGCCACCCGAAGCTTGCGCGCGTGAGGTATCCACGCGGAAGAAACGATCAAAGACTCGCGGCAGGGCATCGGCTGGAATACCGCTTCCGGTATCCGAAACATCGATGCGAACCGACCCGTTTTCGGCGTTCGCGCCAAGCCGGATCAATCCTCCCGGCGGTGTGTGTGCCAAGGCATTTGAGATCAAATTGCCGACAGCGCGTTGCACGAGCTTGCGATCCAGTTCGGCCATCAGCGGCACCTTGCTGGAAAGGGTCGCAAGTGAGATAGAGTTCTCCTCGGCCGAAGCCTCGTAGTACTCGCGCATAGCATCGAGCAGTTCACAGACGTTCACGGCTTCGCGATGCAAATGGGTCAACGGGCTTTCTGCGCGGGCCAAGAACAAAAGATCGCTGATAAGTTCCGATAACCGCACCGCTTCTTCCAGGCAGGACTCAAGCACGTCACGATACTCGTCGATGGTTCGTGCACGGGCAAGCGCTACCTCCATTTCACCGCGAATGTTGTTCACCGGAGTGCGCAGATCGTGTGCAATATCGGCGGAGAACCGGGAGATTCGCTCAAATGATTCTTCCAGTCGGTCCAACATTTCGTTGAACGTTCCAGCCAGCGAAGCCAGTTCGAACGGGTATCCCTCCGCCCGGATACGCTCCCGCAAATTGGTGGAACGGATGTGGCGGGCCGTCGTCCCCATCTCTTCGACGGGTTGAATGCCATGGCGCGCAACCTGGTAACCAATCAATGGAAACAGGACCGAAGTTCCCGTAAGGATCGTCCAAAACCAAAAGCGATAGCGTGCCAGCAATTCTTCCTTTTGCGAGACGTCAATCGCAATCTGAAGCGTGTCGGTTCCCGTCGGGGGTGAGCCGACTGCCGCGGTCGCGCTGGTGACCCGGAATGGTCGTCCATCAGCTCCTTTCATCGGCATGGCGCGGTCTGATTGACTTCGGGATGGCGCGCCAAATTTCGATAGGTCCAATTGTTCTGCCATGCCCGGGGTCATTAACAGGAGCTGATTCCGTGAATCCAGAAGGCGAACATAAAAGTGTTCGTATTTTCGCGCCGCCGATTCCAGTTCAATTTCCTCGTGCAGCGCATCCCAGTCGTCCGGCCGGTCGCGCAACATCGTTCGTAGGACGTGCAGCTTGTCGGCGAGAAACTGGTCCGTGCTTCTCTCCAATTCCGAGCGAAGCACAAAATAAAGGCTCGCGGTAGAGGCAAACACGAGAAACAAACCGGCGGCGGCGTATCCAGCGGTCAAGCGAAACGCCAGAGTCCGCCACCATCGGGCGAGTGAGGCGACTCTACTGTTCCAATTCCAAGACATAGCCGGCGCCCCGAACGGTATGGATCAGCTTGAGAGGAAACGGTTCATCGACTTTGCTGCGTAACCGCCGCACATTGACGTCAACCACATTCGTATCACTGTCAAAATTCATGTCCCAAACCGCTTCGGCGATCAGGGTGCGCGACAGCACTTCCCCGGCTCGGCGCGCAAGCAATGACAATAGAAGAAACTCCTTTGTCGTCAGCTCGAGCCTTTGGCCGGCGCGTGTGGCACGATGCCGCAATACGTCGATCTCCAGGTCGGCCATGCGTATGGTTTCCTGCGGCCGCGGCGCGGCACGCCGCAGTAGCGAACGAACACGAGCCAGTAGTTCGGAAAACGCGAACGGTTTTACCAGATAGTCATCTGCGCCCAATTCGAATCCCCGGACCCGTTCGTGTACGGCGTCGCGCGCCGTAAGAATAAGCACGAGTGCCTGACGATTTCTTTCGCGCAATCGGGAAAGGACCTGCCAACCATCCAGAACGGGCAGCATGAGGTCGAGCACGATCAGGTCAAATTGCATTTCCAGCGCAAGATTCAGCCCGTCCGCGCCATCTCCGGCAAGATCAACCACGAATCCCGCTTCGCCCAGTCCCTTTCTCAGGAACCTTGCGGTCTTGGCTTCATCTTCAACGACCAATATCTTCACTTCTGAATCCCCTGGCTCGCCGAGCTGGAACCTGGTCTTGCGGGTCCGCGCTGGGTGCCGCTGTTTGTTTCAGAACGCCACTCTTAGCGCAAACTGGATCTCGCGCGGAGTGCCCGATCCGACCGGGCTAATCGGTGTGGTTGTGTTGACGGTAGTGATGATGCTGCCGAAGCCGGTCGTGTTCGACGGATTGAAGGTGGACTGCGGTGGGCCTAGCTGCGGGTGATTGAAGAGGTTGAAAAACTCGGCACGAAACTCGAGGTTGGCGCGCTCCGTAAGCGAGACGTACTTGCCAACGCCGAGATCCACTTGCCAGGTGCCAGGTCCGCGCAGGAGGTTGCGGGGCGCGGTGCCGAATTCGTAATCGCCGGCTGCATTAATCGGGGGCGCGGCAAACGCCGCGGGATTAATCCACTCCGCCACGGTTCTGCCCCCTGGCGGAGTGAGAGAAACGCCCGGAACCAGATCGGGACGTAACGTCCCAGAAGATCCGTCTACCGCTGTGGCACTGCTGGGCATTAGCACATTCACCGGGAAGCCGGTGCGAGCCAGCGCGGTCGTTGTCAGCTCCCAGTTGCCCAGTACGGAGCTTGCAATCCCGTTGTCGTTCAGCATCCGCTTGCCCCGGCCGAAGGGCAGTTGATAGACCGCATTGCCGTTGACTACATGGGTGGCGTCCCAGGCGCCGCTGGCGCGATCACAGGCCTGGCACAACGCATTCTGCGGACTTATTTCGTCGCCATCTCCGCTACCGTTGGAGCCGTTGTCAATCTCGTGCGAGTAGGTGTAATTGGCCGCCACGAGTAGGCTGTGGGAGAACGGGCGTCGCAGCGCCACCGAGAGACCGTTGTAGGAGCTCGAACCGATTGAGCCGCGCCAGGGGATGGCAGGAGAATTGAACCCATATGCCGCATATTGCGCGAGCCCCGTGGCCGGATCGATCAGGTTCACCACGCTGGTCTCCAGCAGATGCACGCCATGGCTTCCCAGGTAGTAGACCGCGCCCACAAAGTTGTCGGGCAGCGCCCGCTGCGCTGAAAAGCTCCACTGCTCAACATACGAGTCCTTGCGGTTCCGTTGCTCGGCGTTCGGTGAGAGGGTTCCCGCAGTAAAAAACCCATCGACCGGATAGGTGAGCTGCAGACTCGAACTGCTTTTCACGGAAAAAGACGGCACTTCGTTCTTGGCTGGCAGATTCTGGTCGTCCAACTGTCCGTCTTCGTGATAGATGCCGTACCCTCCTCGAATCACCGTCTGGCCGTCCTTCCAGGGGGTCCAGGCGAAGGCCACACGGGGATCAACATCGCCATCGTTCTGCTGGCCAAAGCTGGCCCCCGCGCCGCAGAATCCCTGCGGACCGCAGGTGGCGAAGTCGAATGGGTTGGCCAATCCTTTCGCTTCGTGGAAAAGATCGAAAATGGTGTAGCGCACTCCCAGGTTCAGGGTGAGATTGGAACTCGCCTTGTACTCGTCCTGCGCGTACCCGACATAGTCATTCTTGCGCAAGTGATTCACTGGCAAGGCGCCTGATAGCTTGGCTCTTGTCACCAGATTCGCGGCCAGGTCCTCCACCGTGGAAAAGGTAATCACTCCGTGTTCCTCGGACGACTGATTCAATTGAACGCGCCGAATCTCCGCTCCAAACTTGAAGGTATGCCGGCCATGAACCCAGGTGACGTTGTCGATCCACGAAAATGTGTTCCCTACGTAAATGCTGTAGTAATCATAGTTCTGGGTGATGAATCCCGGCCCAGGACCAGTGGCAATCGCAATCTCATAGGGGATGCCGGTCTCATTTAAGTTGTAAGTGTTGGAGGTGGCGCGATTGAATCCAAACTTGGCTTCATTCACAAGAGTGGGACTGAAGATGTGCAGCAATTCGAGCGCGCCGTTGACTGGCGCAGACACCCTTTGCTGCAAGTCCGTCGCCGAAGCCGAAATCGGCTGCGTGTCCACTGACCGGTCGTAATTGAATCGCATGAAGCCCGTGGTGGCTGCGGAGAAATGCTGGTCGAGGCGCACCATTGCCGAACCTTCGTTGACCACCTGCGTGCAGGAGCAGGTCAGCAGGTCGATGTCAGGCGTCAAGGACGTCAGAATCGTGTGGGGACCGGCTCCCGGGAAGGCAGTGATGACCGGGTAGATTGGCGACGAGGTCGGAACTGTTGCGATGAGCGCCGCGCTCGGCACGTCGCCGCTAACCGGATAGCCCCAGTTTTGCCGGTAAATTTCCGAAGCGATGAAGAAGAACGTCTTGTCGCGCTTGAGGGGGCCGCCCAGCGCTCCGCCAAACTGGTTCAAATGAAGCGGCTGCTGCTTTTCCCCATTGGAGGCCCATTCAGGCACGGGCGCGTCAAAAGCGCCGTTGCGGAAAAACTCGAAAAGGCGCCCGTGGAAACGGTTGGTGCCCGATGGCGAGGTGACGGCCAGCTGCGGACCGCCAGTGGCTCCTTCCTCGGCGGATGCCATCAGGGTATCGACGCGGAACTCCTCGATCGCATCCAGCGGAATAGCCAGCCGCACCCATGGGCGCTGCGTCTGATTGACGACGTTGGTTGCGTCGACTCCGTCGTAGGTCCAGTTGCTGTCGTCAAGGCCCCGTCCGGCGAACCGGATCGTCCGCTGGTTGCTGCCGCCGGTGTCAATGGCGCCGGGGACGAAAGCTGTCAGCGCAGCCCAGTTGCGGCCGTTCAGCGGCAATTCATCCGCCTGCTCTCTCTCGATCAAGCCGGTCACCGCGCTGGTGTTGCGGTCCATCAGCGCGGAACTGGCGGACACTTCCACGCGTTCTTTGCCACCCGAGACTTGCAGGGTCACATCCAGCGTTCGGGTGCGGCCGATGACCTCTTCGACGTCAACGAAAGTGAGCGATTTGAAACCTTCATGCTCAAACGTGATGGTATAGATCCCGACCGGCAACTCCGGGATGTCGTATGTCCCGGCGGGAGAGGAAATCGTCGTGCGTTCCAGTTTGGTGGCGATTTGTATGGCGGTGACATGGGTCTGCGGAAGAACCCGGCCCGAAGGGTCAGTCACGGTGCCGCCCAATCCCGCGCGATCAATCTGCGCCGGCGAAAAGGCCGTCAAGCACAAAACAGATCCGACGACAAGAAACAACGCCAGGATGGAGTGGCCGAACATCCAGCAGATGCGTTGGAAGGCTGGGTTTTCAAATAATCGCATCCTTCCTCCCGGAGCGTTTGGATTGTTGGCGCGATTAATTAACCAAGGAGGCTATTCGCACTGTGTTGCGTTGCTGTGAAGTGCACATCAAGATTCTGTATAAATCAGATTACAAGAATGTAACCTTTCCGTCATGCTTGAGTTTATTTCAGGCGTTTCCTGAAAGCACAGCGTTTAGGGAGCTGCCTGCGTTTCGAGCCGTCTAGCATAGTCCACATTTCTCCTGCCTTCGAGAAGCCAGCCTGGCCGCCAAGGCAAACGTCAATGGTAGGACGGCCGAAGTAGCGGAGCTGATTGCGAAGCGCCCCGGCTTTCTTCGCGACTGCAAGTCTGTATTTCCCACGCCCGAAAGCATTAGAAAAAGGTCGCTGATCCAGGCCGCCGATGCAACATGACAAGAATGTAATCTCCGCGTCATGGTGCCGACATAGCTCGCTTGTTAGGTTTTCGATTGCGGGCCCTGCTCGTATTTCCACTATCCACCAAGATGTCGCACGGCTGATTCCGGTTCCGTGATGAAAAAATCCATAAGGAGGATGCTCCAATGCCCCCAAGCAGTTCTCGAACTAACTCTCCCAATAAATCCAGAATCAAGTATTTGCTCGTCGGCCTGCTGGCGGCGGGGCTGAGCGCTGCCGCGTTCGGTCAGTCCGCGCCTTTTCCGACCTATCAGGTCGGCCAAAACAAGAACGGGACGCAGGGCCCGGACTATCCGTCGACCTTATCCACCCCGTGGGTCGTCAGCGACGGCACAATTATCACCCCGGCGGGTACGCCCGTCTACCTTGGCATCACGACCCGAGCCAAAGCCATCGCTCTGAATCCTAATACCAGCACGCACACTGCCGCCGTGCTTCAGATGGGTGCTCCACAAGCGGTTACGATTTTCAATACCCAGACCGGCGCTGTCCTTCAGACCTTCAACACACCATATCTGAACTCAAGTGGCGGGACCAGCTACGATTCAGACGGCAGCCAGAACGGTATTGCCTATACACCGGATGGCCTGCACCTGCTGTTCAGCCAGGATGGCTACAACAGCGCTTACGGCTCGGGCACGGCTTACGTTACCGTCGCCAATGTCGACCCGAACACGGGGTTGATCACATCGACCGGCGGCTCAAACCCCTACCCCGTGCAAGTCAGCGTTCCCATCGACGTCAACAGCGTGATCCCGCAAAACGCGCCGGCATCATGGGGCCTTCTGACCCACGTCACTTGCTTCGGAAACAGCCCTGGGGGGACCAGCGGCAGCTTTGATATCCCGTGCGGCTACCCCACCTCGATTTTTTCGGATGAAACATTCTCTTCCTATCCCATGGGCATCGCGATCTCGCCGAATGGCGCGACTGCTTACGCAGTGCTCAACACCAACGACACGCTGACCAGCATCAACCTCGCGAGCCCCGCTGAGGGCCCGGAGATCCGCGTCGGTAACGTCCCGCACAGCGTCGTGATTTCGCCAGATGGCAAGACCGCGTATGTCTCCAACGAAGCCGGGAGAATTGTCACCCAGAACGATTTCCAAGGGTATTCCAACGGCACCCCAGTCGTGGCTCAGTATCCGACTGGCTCCACGGCTACCGGCACGGTTTCCGTGGTCAGTCTGTCCAGGTTTACGGTCACCGGCAGCATCAACGTCGGTCTGCATCCGACCGGTATGGCCTTCTGGGGCAGGTACCTGTTGGTTGCCAATACCTATAGCGACAGTATCTCGGTCATCGACACGACCACGAATAGAGTGGCGTCGACAATCGCCCTCGGGCTGCCAATCGGCGTGCCCGGCCAGGGTCCAGCCTATGGCGCGGGGCCGAACTCGATCGCAGTCGATAGCGTCAACAATATCGCCTATGTCGCGCTTTATAACGCCAACGCAGTCGCCGTGGTCAATCTCAACGGCTTCGCCAGGAATCCCGTCCTGGGCCTGATCCCGGTCGGCTATGCACCGAGCTCGGTTGCTCTGGACGCGGCGGACGGTGAACTACTGGTTGCCAACGATAAGGGAATCGGCAGCACCGGCTTCAATGTGTCGCAGCCTCCGACGAATACGGCAGAAAATTCGTACGCTAAGTATTACGGTGTGACCGACCTCAACACCCACGAGGACCTTGGCATGGCCAGCATCGTCCCCATACCAAACAGCTGGACGCTGGCGACGATGACGCAGCAGGTCTACCAGAACAACCACTGGGATCTGGCGATGAATATTGCGAGTGCCTCCGGCGGCAACCGGGGTACCAGACCGGTCGCAATCCCAGCCAAGATCGGCAGTCCTTCGCTGATCAAGCACGTGTTCGTCATCATCCGTGAAAACCGTACCTACGATCAGATCCTGGGAGACGTGGTGGGCGGCAACGGCGACGCCTCCCTGGCAGTTTTTGGCGACAGCTCGACTTATGCAGAATACCCTGTCGTAACACCCAACGCGCACGCGCTGGTGCAACGCTTCCCGCTTCTGGACAACTTCTACGACCCAAGCCGCCAGTCGGCCGACGGTCACAACTGGATCGTTCAGGCCATGGCTCCTTACTCCGACGACATTCAGTCGCCGGACTGGCTGCGCGATTACCCCTCCAACGGCGGCGACGCGCTCGCCTACCAGAAGGCGGGACATCTGTGGGACCAGGCTGCGAAGGCCGGCGTCTCGTTTAAGAATTATGGAGAGTACATCGAGTACAACACGTTCAACGTGCCGGGCTGCACTCCGAATAACATTTACGCCGGTTCCATTCCATTACCGTTTACTCTTTCGGACAGCTGCGAGCCGAGCTGGACCGATTTCTACAACGACACACTGGAATACGAGAATGGGAAGGAGCATCAGCTTCAGTACTACAACGACATCGGCTCGGTCTCCCCGCTCCCGAACCTGATCAACCACACAGTCCAAAGCTACCCGCAGTTCGATTTGGGCATCCCCGATCAGTACCGGGTCGATGTCTGGAGCCAGGACTTCGCCAAAGACGTGGCGCATGGTACGGTGCCCCAGCTGGAATTCATGTGGATCAGCTCCGACCATACCGGCGGGCCACCGAACGCAACAGCCATGCAGGCCGATAACGACCTGGCCCTTGGCCGCTTTGTTGACATCATCAGCCACAGCCCCATTTGGTCGTCTTCGGCAATCTTCGTCGAAGAAGATGACGCGCAGAACGGCGTCGACCACGTGGACGGTCACCGCTCCCCGGGCTATGTCATCAGCCCCTATGTCAATCAGGTGAACCCCGCAAAGGCCGGGCCTGGGGTGGTTGTCGAAGACAGCACCTTCTACACGCAGGTCAATATGACCCGCACAATCGAGCAGATCCTCGGCCTGACGCCCATGAACCAGAACGACCTCGTGGCCTCGCCCATGAGGACGCTTTTCATCGACAACCCGCCACCAACGAACTTCCTTCCCTGGACACACGTGGCGAACGGGGTCCCATTGACTTATGGCGTTGCAGGATATGTGGCCCCCTCGAACATCAGCCTCAACATCGGCAGCCCTGCGGTTAAGGATCTTCCGGCGAGCCCCGCGGCCAAGGCTCTGCAGACTGCCTGGCAACAAAAGAAGGCGGAAATCTTCGGAGCCAAGTATCACATTCCCGACTCCGAGGACCCGGACATCGTCAGCCACTACGACTGGTATGATGCCACCGGGTATAGAGTCCCCTTCCCCGGTGAAAAGACCGTACGGTGGCCGAGCGACTTCAAGAATCCGGCGCCCACCACCGCCGACGTCGACGACTAAAAACACGTACCGTCTGACAACACCCCTCCCCGATTCACCGGGGAGGGGTTTCATTTGGCTTAAGAATGTCCACCCGACTGGCAGGACAAACCAAGCTACTCACAAACGGATCGGCTTCTGGGAACTCTGAGCTGAGCCGAACAACGTCGGCGATTTGGTTTCCCTGCAAGCGTGTCGCGAGCTATTGCGCATCCTGAACGCAGCGGAATCCGAGAGCCCCCGAACGATCCATACTGGGAGCCATCATCAGCAGTTTTCCGTGCTGACTTAACTTGTAGGCTTGCGGGAAGTACCAGATCGAGCCCTGGGGCCGGTAGTAACTGCCCCCGCGCAAAATTCCTCCCACCGTGTGCTCGTCCTGAAATTCCTCGGTCCACTGCCAGACATTTCCAATCATATCCATGACGCCGAAGGGGCTTGCGCCTCGCGGATGCGCATCCACTGCATCGGGTCCATGCATGGTGCGCGCTTTGTCGGGAGCCGGAACGTTGTCTGCATTCCACTCGTTTCCCCAGGGGTACGCGCGGCCGTCGTTTCCCTGTGCGGCGTACTGCCATTCCCACTCATGGGGCAGACGCTTGCCCGCCCAGGCGGCATACGCTCGCGCGTCTTCGAGTGAGACCCAAGTTACGGGCTTATTGTCCCATCCCGAGGGATAGTTCCCGTCAGACCAGTCTCTGAGAAAGTTCAGGTCATCCTGCGGATGGTAATGAGCGGTATCGAGGAATTTCTTGAACTCAGCGTTGGTAACGGGATATTTGTCGATCCAGAACGACTTGATTTGCATGGGGTGATCATGAAAACGCCGCGGCGAGTCCTCCCAGGGGTACTGGACGTCTACGCCGATATCATCGAATCCCTCGATCTCGATGCCCTCCACGCGGAACTCAAAATCTGACTCCGGAATCTTCACCATGCCGGCCGGCGATCCGGAGGGGGGCTTGGTGGCAGCGATCGGGACAATCTGCTGTGGCAAGACGTTCCATTCATGCGAGTAACTGGCTAACGGCGTCGCGCTCAGTTCTTTCATTTTCGCCATGAGCTTCTCCATTGCTGAATCCGGAGCCGCTGGAGTGGCGAGCAGTGCTCCGTATCCGTGCGCTTCAATGGGAAAACTCAGCGCTGTATTGCCCTCGGCCGTCTTTGCGGGTTTGAGTTCCACGCCATGGTAAAGGTCGAAGTATCGCATGCCCTGTTGTGCCGCGATCGTCACTTGCGGCCCGTCAACGTTGTACTCGTTGCGATTGACGATGGTCCAAACCGTTTGTTGCTTCAAGGGCCAGCGGCTGGCGAAGACGCCGTAGCGCAACATGGGCGCCAACGGTTCCCAGTCATTACTAATCAGAAATGGAGCGACCGCGCGTTCGATGGTCGCTACTCGACGGGTCGCTTCAGCATCGCGGGGCGTGATTCCATTCCAGATTCCCCAGATGTTCTCCCAACTCTCCCAGCCCACACCATTGAAGAACGCAAACTGCAGATCGTCGGTCTTATCCCGATTCCAGCGGTCCGAGATGTTGACCATGTGGCGCGATTCCAGCCACTTGTACCGGTCAACCATGGGCACGAAGGGGAATGAGTATTGCCCCCAGGTCATTACGTTCCACGCCAAAGCCTCATCCGATGGCCCGCCTTCGGGTTCAAAGGCAAGGGGGTGTCCGATCTTCTCGGCTGCTTGCGAAAAAGCCAGAGGAACTCCGTCCTGGGTGTCGCCATTGATGCCGTCTGCACCGATTTGCTTCATGAGTTGGGCAATGGCGTCCGGCCAGTCCGTACCCGGATCTCTGGTCCCTTGGTCCCACATCATCATCGGAAATAACACGCGCACACCGCGGCGATGAAAGTCAGCGATCATCTGCCGCACCCCTGCAATTCCGCCTGGCATGGAGCGGATCATGTCCTGCTGATTGCGATTGTCAATGCCCATGTTCGGATAAGTGGGCCAGATGAGCACGGCGTCAATTCCGCCGTATCTTCTCTCCAGGTCGTCCAGGTAGCGGTCAACGGTGTAACGGTGCGCAATCGGATCGTAGAAGTAACGATCCTCTACCATCATCTGGGGCTGGAAGAAGCTGGACTGGGTCCACTGAAGAGCAGGAATTTCGTAGCGAGATCCGTTGTATCCAATACGGATACGGCGCTCGGCGCGCCAATGCCGGATGTCAGCCAGCCAGGCGCCGTGTTCACCTTGCGAGCAGGCCGTTGAACCACCCTCCCAGGCTCCTCTCATGGTCAGGCATGATGGAGAGGGAATCTGCTGGCGCTCCGGACGAAAGTGCGTATCCTGAGCAGGGATCGATTTGCTACCAAGTATGAGCAAAAGAACGAAACATGGCGTGGTCCAGGACTTCATGAGTATCAGGCGCTCCTGATTAGAGATTTTCCCCTCGAATCGGCGTAGATGCTTCTCCCGGTCGGCCTTGCCGATCGGCGCGGCTCACCCCTGATCGAATCGTGCTCGAAAGCCCGCCGTATCAGACGCTGGGATCGCGAGTGTAAACTGGACTTCAGCATCGCGATATTAGTTGAAAGGTTTCAAATGCCGGAAGAACCCTATGCGCTGCCCGGATCATTGTCAAGAACAAAAGGCCACACCATTTCCACTATTGCCCCTTGGCGCGCCTGTGCCAAGTAACTACGACGAAAGTCGTCAGTAAAGAACCCTGCAGACGCTCTCTGCCAAACGTGTCTCGCTTGGGACTCGCCAACGGTGCTTTCGTAAATCCAGTGTAGCAAGGCTTCCCCGGCTAAGCTCCCGTCGATTTATGCTAGATTGTTCTCGAAAGGTCGGTTGCAGCGGTTCACAGTACATGGCCAAACTTACGCCCACCAGCCAGGTTACGATGCGAGAGATCGCAGAGCAAGCCGACGTCTCGATCGGCACGGTTTCTCATGTCGTCAACGGCACTGCTGTGGTTCGGCCAAAACTCAAATTGCGTGTTCTGAAAGCTATCCGAAATCTTGGATTTCAACCCAGCGCGCTGGCACAAGGCATGCGCCGCAATCGCATCCGGATGTTGGGAATCATTGTCCCCGATATCACCAATCCCTTCTTCCCCGCAGTCGTGCGCGGAGCGGAAGATGTAGCCTTCAACGAATCTTACCGCGTCATCCTGTGCAACACTGACAACAAGCCGGCCAAGGAAGCATTGTATGTCGCCGAACTCAGGTCCTTTCGAGCATCGGGACTCCTGATCATTCCTGCTGCCGGTAGCGACATCGTCTCCGAACTCTCTCCCGATCCCTCTGGCATTCAGAGAGTTGTTTGTATCGATCGCTGTCCGGCGGGTTGGACAGGGGACGCGGTGGTCGCCTTGAACGAAACCGGCGCCTACCAGGCGACGAAATACCTGATCCAGTCCGGCCACAGGAATCTCGCGCTGATCACAGGACCTTCACTCCTTGCCAACTCGGTCGAACGCCTTAACGGTTTCCGAAAGGCCTTGTCTGAGGCTCGGATCGCCGTCTCTCCCGAATTTATTCAGGAAGCGGCGTTCGATAGTCGAAGCGGCTACGAAGCAGGCACGCGATTGCTGCGCATGTTGCCCCGGCCAACCGCAATCCTGGCGTGTAACGACATGATGGCCCTAGGCGTGCTTCGGGCGCTGCACGAGCGCGGGTTGAGGTGCCCGGAGGACGTTTCGCTCGTGGGCTTCGATAATCTTGAGTTTTGCGAATACACCAGTCCGGCGCTCACCTCCGTCTACCAGCCTGGCTACCAGATGGGGGCAGCCGCTGCCCGTCTGCTCATCGAGCGCATTAACGGTTTGCAGGACCCGCCGAAGCGCATCGTATTAGAGACTGAACTGAAAGTGAGAAATTCCGTCTTGCCGATCGCCAGCGCGGCCGACTTTCCCTCGCAGTCTGTTCGCCCTAGCAAGCGAAAGGCGAAACCTGTGCTCGCAGGTTAGTCTTGTATTTCTCATCATCGTCCCCTGCGTCGGCGACCACACCCAGGTTCGAGGCTGTGTTTTCGGATCAGCTTAATATTCTTGGTCTCAAGGGCGGCCCGCTTGAACTGAGGTCAATTCGCTAGCGCACAGAGTAAAGTTGATATCCGTAGCCAGGCAGGGACACAGAAAGCAACCCTGTAGCGGCCTGGGCAGGCTGATCCACAGACAAATCTGCGAATTCACGCGCACTAATTGCCCCCAGATCTACGCTCACGGTTTGCGCCGTCGCTTGAAAATTAAAGACCGCGAGAATTCGCTCCGATTTATCTGCGCTGCACCGAAGGATGGCATAAAATTTGGTGTCGTCCTGCGTCGGGATCTGCCGTCGGGTGCTGTCCAGGTAAAGCGCAGGGTGGTTGGCTCTCATCTTCAGCAAGGCGGCGCCCGCTTTTGCAGGCACAGTTACCGAATTGGCTGGACCGCAATAGCAGACCACATCTCCGCTCGTCGCCAGCAGAGCCTCGACGAACTGCTGTTGCTTCGCGTTCTGCATCTCAGGAACGGGAGCATAAAGAGATCCGCCGACGGCCAGCACGCGATCATGGTAGCTGCGCAGCGCAGCCTCAAGGATGCGCGGATCGCCTTGTTCGACGCTTGCCTTCAGAGGGTTATTGCCTTTCTCCCACCAAACGCCGAGGCCGTAGTCATAGATATTCGTCCAATGCCCTTCAGTGACCCAGCCGACGGGATCATCAGAATGAAAGGCACCCCCACCTTCCGGCTGCGAAAACGTATGGCCATAACTGGCAAGCGGTCCGGTAATGCGACGGTTACCCTTTTCCCACGTGTACCCGACGTACCAGTTCACGGCATCAATAACCATTCCATCGAGACCCGTATCCATCCAGAAACGGACAACCTTCTCAGCCTCGTTTGGCCAGGCGTCGTCGAGCCAGTTATATTGCGGAAGGTGAACCGTAATGCCGTCTTTGTCTTTCCCGTGCCACCGCGTCCAGTAGTAGCGTTGGCAATGCTCGTCCCACTGCCAGAATTCTGTTTTGAGAGCGTCGTAGTTTGGCAGTGCGGGACGCATGAAAAAGTAGCTGTTCGATTTCACCGGGGGAAGAGGTCCGTCAGCGCTGCTGCTCCAGAAGAACATCCTTGTCTCGCGGCTCTCTCGTCCGGCGCGGACATCCGCGCAGGCCTTCCGGAACTGGATCCCATCAATGCTGCTGTAACCTAAGTTCTCGAACGCTATGACACGGATTCCGAGTTCATGTGCGCGACGGACCATCCAGCGGAAATCGTCCATGCTGCCGATGCCAGGATCAAGACGATAGCGATCAATGGCGTCCAGCCCGCCGTAGCTGTTGCCTCCTTCGGCAGGAGCAAAAATTTCGAGCGCATCAATGCCCTGATCCCTCCACCGTAGAAGCTGTTCCTCCGCCTTCGAGTGGTCGAGTGACAAATGTTCGAAACGCCAGTACTTTGTCGCAGGCCTCAGTTGCACGCGATGAATTGCCGCCACAGTGCGGTCAAAATACTGCCTTTGAATTGCATGGCCGGGCGTCGCCCGTTCTGGCCAATCCCCGGCTCCGGATAACGTCGAGGCAACGGCTAGAAAGCCAATACCGAGTGCCAGCGACTTTCTCATCACCCAATCTGCAGCACATCTTGTCAAGTTGTCTGCCGCGCCGGAGAATTTATTGAAACGATTCAACTCGAAGAGCCACATTAATCCCCGCCTTTTGAATTTGTCAAGGAAGCAATTGCTCACCCGCACTCCGGTCAGCGAACTCTATTTCGGGTCTTCCGCACATTTCCCCCCGGCCAGCGCTCGCTTGACAGTCTTGCTGCCTGGAAGGTAAAAGCCTTTCGAAGATTGGGCCTTTTTATTCAGAGACCGGCGGGACTACGGCTTCGCCTTATCGTGCAGCGAGACGGTTCGGAATCGTCATGCTGGAAAGAGAGCCCGCAGTGCGCGGTCGGTCGTGATACATGATGAATCCGCCTGGTTGGCCAGGACCTCTTCGATGCTCGGTCGGGTTTTAATTCGGGCTGCGGTGTGTGTTGGCTTGACGGCGTTATGGTTGAACGCCTTCGCAGGCGAGGGAGTACGCTCTGCGAAAGAGATGCGAGAGCAGGTATATCGCCCGCAGTTTCACTTCACCCCCGCACAGAACTGGATGAATGATCCGAACGGCGCCGTTTACTACAAAGGCGAATACCAACTTTTTTATCAATACAACCCGTTCGGCGCAGAGTGGGGACACATGAGCTGGGGCCACGCCGTGAGCCGCGACCTCGTCCACTGGAAAGATTTGCCGGTCGCCCTTCAAGAAGGCAATGGCATCATGATCTTCTCTGGCAGCGCGGTTGTGGACTGGCACAACAGCAGCGGGCTTTGTCACGGCAGCCAAGGAGACTCCTCCTGTCTGGTAGCCGTATACACCGGAGCCTCCCAGCACCTGGAAACTCAGAACATCGCCTACAGCAACGACCATGGCCGGAGCTGGACGAAATATTCCGGCAACCCCGTCATCGACCTCCATCTTGCAGCATTCCGCGATCCCAAAATTTTCTGGCATGAAACGACGAAAAGGTGGGTGATGGTGGCGGCGCTTTCCAGCCAGCACAAAGTACGGCTGTTCAACTCTCCGGATCTGGTCCACTGGCGTGCACTGAGCGACTTCGGTCCGGCGGGCGCCGTCGGCGGAGCATGGGAATGTCCTGATCTGTTCCCCCTGCCGGTAGAAAACAGTCCCGGTGAAGTCAGGTGGGTGTTGAGCGTTAACGTCTTTCCCGGCGGATTGACCGGTGGCTCCGGAAATCAATACTTCATCGGTAACTTTGATGGCATCCGCTTTTCCAGTGATCAGAAGCAGACCCTGTGGGCAGATTACGGAAGAGACTTTTACGCGTCCACTTCTTTTTCTGATATTCCGCAATCCGACAGAGGCCTATGGATCGGATGGCTCAACAACTGGGAGTATGCAGACAAGGTGCCAACAACTCCGTGGCGAGGCGCCCAATCCATACCCCGCGAACTGGCGCTAAGGGAGTTTCCGGATGGCCTTCGTCTGGTGCAGCATCCCATCTCTGAGCTCCATGAGCTGCGCAAACGGCACATCCAGATGCAGAATCAGAGCGTCGAATCTGCGAACGGGAAATTGCAGGCTGCGCGGGTGCACGGCGACATGCTTGAGATTCTTGCGGAAGTCCGTCCTGGAGCTGCGGGCGAAATTGGTTTCAAGCTGCGCAAGGGGCCGCATCAGGAAACCGTGGTAGGAGTGGACGTCACAAAATCAGAGGTGTTTGTGGATCGCTCGCATTCAGGCGATGTGGGCTTCGCCAAGCATTTTGCCGGCCGCCAGTCTGGACCCATAGCGCTTGGTCCGGGACGCGTTATAGAGCTCCACATATTCCTCGATCGCTCTTCCGTAGAAGTATTCGCCAATCATGGCGACACGGTCTTATCGGAACTTATTTTCCCCTTGGCTGGAGACGCAGTCGAACTCTATTCGCGGGGAGCGGAAAGCAGAATTCGCAAGCTGGACATTTGGAAATTGGCGTCCTCTTATGACTGATTGCACATAAGACTGGATTGCACCCCCGCTCTGGCGGGGGCGGCGCTCTTGGCTCGAATCCATGTCCGGTAAGTGTGCGCGACATCCAGCTGTCCGGTGTCGCTGAAGGGAACCAGGATTGCCTTTCCCTCCGCCTGCAAATTGTCCGCTTCGTACGCTTGAGTTCCGACCCACCCTGGAGGCAGGGCTGTCAGAGCTGGAGAGAGCCGGACCGGCCGAGCAACGTCCACCGTCACTTCTCCCAGAGCAGCAAAGCTGAGCCTCCCGTCGAGTGCAAGTACCTGAGGTCCATGCTGGAACGCGAAATGACCGGCATACGACGGAGCGCCGTCAACCAAACGTTCGTTCATGTCCACGGTGACATGGATCTCGTCATTAGCCTGCCAAGGCCTTGTGATAGTGAGAAATTGTCCTGGCACGCCACTCCTGCTTTCCCCATTGGTCACGGCAACGAATCGATTCGTCCAGGCCGGTACACGAAGCGCGATGGGGAAGTCGGCAGACTTCTGAGGATTGACACGAACCGCGATATTTCCTGTAGTTGGAAAATCAGATTCGACCTTGAAGTGGACGGGCAGGGGTCCGTCTTTCGTCTCGATAGACGTCGAAGTCTCGGCTGCATTGTAAAGCACTAATGCGAAACCTCCACCGGAAAGTCTGCCCCACATGGATTCGGGGATGCGCGCGATAGATCGCGTGACGCTGGAAAGGCAGCACGGAGGCGGTCCGCCCCAAATGTTCTGCAACTCGAAAGGCCGGTTTCCGTCGAGCGCTGTGAAGTATGCCTGGTAGCTGTTACTGGGACATTTGCTTCCGATCAGATGGTTATAAAGCGTCTTCTCGATCTCGTCCGCGTACCTCGTATCCCCGGTGATGTGGAGAAGGATGCGATTCAAGAAGATCCAGTATGCCGATACGCACCCCTCGCCCACCTCATCGGCGGATTCCCCAGGCAGAACGCCGGCCGGCCGGAACGTCTCATGTGTCGTAGTACCGCCAGTGATGTAAAGTCGGTTCTCGATAATGTCCTGCCATGCGCGTTGTGCGGGCAAGAGATATTCGGACTCTCCGGTAAGCTGGTACATCCTCAGCAAGCCGACGAGACACGCGAGCATCTCGTAACCCTTACGCCCGTTGTGCCACTTGTTCGCAGGGTCAACAATGTCGTAAACGCTGCCCGAGCCGCGTCCCAGAATCGCGATCAATTTGGGGCCGGTGCTGCCCTCCATGGCGCGAATGATCTCAAAACAGAATCTTAGATACTTTTCGTCGCCTGTGAAGCGATAGAGATAGACCATCGGTTCGAGGAGGCTGGCAGATCCCATAGCCCAACTGCCGGTTCGCACAAGGTCCCGGCGTCCGGCTCCAAGTTCGCCGGCAAAGAGACTCCCGATCTTCTCTGCGCCATCCAGGGCTGACTGATCGCCCGTCAACTGATAGTGCTCGAGCAATCCCACGAGTGTGTACTTGTGTTCCCAAACATCCCACGAGCCCCACTGCTTTCCCGTTCCGATTCACCCATCCGTACGCTGATGCGTGACCCAGGTTTTTTTAATCAGCTGCATTTTCTCGAGGAGTTCGGGATTGCCTGTATAGAGATACATCCGCGAGTAGCCCTGCATGAACTGCCTAGGTATTCGCCCGAGGGCCATAACGGCCGGGTTCGCTCGCGATAGGCGAGAAGGTAGGAATCGATATCGATCGTTTTCAATAGCCCGATCTGAGTATTGAGATCCAGACGTCTCCCGAGAAACGACTCGGGATGTAGAGATTGTGTTGCGTACTCCAAAGGCTGAATTTTGTTCTGTACCTTGTTGGGGACAACCGGGTGCTTCGCCCATTCTCTTTCTTTGGCGTCTACTGATGCGGGAGCAGAAAGCTTGAAGTCTCGTCGCAAAGCTTCTGTGGGAGAAATTGCCAGCACGCCCAACGAGCCGAGTAGCGACCGGCGTGAAATGCGGTAGCCTGAGTGGTTCTGGTTTTCCATCGTTGGTGCTCCGTATGGTTGCTGCTCCCAGTCTTGAGCAACTCGCTGCCGAGCGGCAGGCTTACAGGGACGCGCTGAGTATATCCGGATTGAAAGGTTTTATGTTCGGTCACCGTTGACAACAGATGCAAGGTTGACCCTGAGTCTGTTCTATGTACGAGTCTTGAGCGAGGCGAGAGGTTTCCGGGCCTTTCTTCCACTTTCCGGGACGCTGTCGCGTTAGGCCGCGTTTTCTCACTCGCGCCGCACGGGTGACGGCCAATCTCCAAACAGTTGATACGAAATGACACCCTGCGCCTTGGCGACTTCGCGAACCTCTGTTTGAATGCCCGAACCCGCAGATCCTTATCCGGTTGTTGAATCGGCGGGGATTGGCTTCGCAACTGCGGGTTGCTTTTTAGGGGGTTGACAATGGCCGAAGGACCGGGGTAAATTCGCGCGTTCGCTATTTAAAACGTTTCAACGTTTTCAGCGTGGCGTCTGTGCCAGGAGGCACCGTTATGCGAACCCTGTTGTCGCGTTTACTGATTCTGCCGTTTGTATTCTTCGTCTCTTCTCCGGCATCGTTCGCTCAATTCTCCCAACGCGGCAGCATCAGCGGCGTAGTTACCGAGGCTTCAGGCGCGGTAGTTCCCAAAGCTTCGGTGACGCTGCTGGATCTCGGCAGAAATCAAACCTCGACCTCCAGCACTGACGCGAACGGGCACTACGAGTTTTCCGAGCTTTTGCCGGGGACCTACAAGGTCTCCGTCGAATCCTCGGGATTCAAGAAAACTGTCTCCGAGCCACTAACGGTTTCGCCTCAATCCCCCGTCCGCTACGACGTACAACTGCAGGTGGGCGCGGCTTCTGAAGAAATAGAAGTCACTACCGCCGCGCCCCTCCTGCAAACCGAATCTGCCGATTACGATCAGAACATCAGCCAGGAACAAATCACGAGTGTGCCCATGAACGGCCGCAATTGGACCTCGCTGACCGAGTTGACGCCCGGCGTGAGCACCTCTCCCCGAGTGAACATCAATCTCGGTGGCACCTTCGAAGTCGGCGCGTCCTACACCTCCGGCGGCGCGGACTACACGGCCGGTGGAAACACAGAAGGCTCGCGCGACAACGGATACTATGTGAACGGCGTTAATGCCAACGAGAATTATGAAAGCGGCAGCAGCTTCCAGCCATCCGCGGAAGCCATTGGTGAGGTGAGAGTCGGAGTCGCGGATTTTTCTTCTCAATATGGCCGCGATTTTACCAACCTCAACGCAACCACCAAGTCGGGAACCAATGTTTTTCACGGCGAAGTCTACGATTTCTTTGAAAACGACGCATTGAACGCGCTGGTTCCCTTCAACAGGGCGCAGGGGCTATTCACCAAGAATGCATTTCGCTTCAACCAATATGGCGGCGGCCTGGGCGGCCCAATTTATATTCCCAAGGTTCTCAACCTCAAGGACCGCGCGTTCTTCTTCATCAACTACGAGCGCAATCCGCACTCTCTGGCCGGACCAAATAACCTGGCCGTGGTACCGAGTGAGGCGGAGCGCGGCGGGGATTTTGGGGAGGACTGCACGGGACCGCTGACTGCAGGCAGTTTCGACCCGGTCAGCGGGCTGTGCTCCAATCCGGCAGGGCAGATTTACAATCCGTATACCGGCGCTGCTGTACCCTTCAATAATCTGGTCACTACCGGGCTTTACAATCCAGGGACGGTCAGCGCGCCGATTGCGGGTATCACCAATCTATTTCCGCACGCTAACCTTACGCCCACCCTGAACAATTCCGGCGCCAATTATCAGTATTCATCGAAGCAGGCGGTCGACCCCTATCATTGGGATAGCCGCTTCGACGTTCGAATCTCGTCAAAAGACAGCGTTTTTGTCGCCTGGTCGCAGTACAAAGGCATACCCAACAATGCCGGCGGCCTGGTCCCGGATCTCGATCCAGTGTACGCAGACGTAAGCGACAAATCGCACGTGGTCACTATCGATGAGGCTCACGTTTTTACGACCAATCTGACCAACGAGTTCATCTTCGCATTCGGAAGCGGCGCTCTGATTACGTTGAGTCCCCAGGAAATCTCATTTATCAATGGCTCTTCCAACCCTTTTAACTCGATTTTCCAGAATACCGGGACAGGCGCGAATGGCGGCATTCTCGGCTTGAATATCTACAACTATGGTCTGCTTTTCAGCCAGCCAACCCTCGGTTTTGATGAGTACTTTCTTGCCTCCAACAATTCACGGCAGTTCTCCGACAACATGAACTGGATCCGCGGACGTCATAGCATGACCTTCGGGTTTACCTACCTCCGCAAAGGGGAAGAGGATTTCGATAATGTTCGCTATGTGGCGTTCGGCTGCGCTCCCGCCCCGGGCGCTTATTGCGGCAACGGGCCCCAGATTTTTACCGCGAATCAGGGGGTCGGCGGCGACGCCTACGCCGACGTTTTGCTGGGTTTGCCTTCCGTGATTCACCAGCGCTTCGAGTACACCTCCGGAGGGCCCTTCGCCCCTGAACCGAACGTTGTCATTCCATATTACGCAGCGTATTTCAACGACAAGTTCAAGGTGACCGAGCGGCTTACGCTCAGCTACGGACTGCGTTACGAACTCCCCATACCTATCTTTGCCACCAACAACACCTGCTGCGGCATTTATGAGCCGTCCACGGATACGATCTCCATACCCGGAATTGCACCCGGTCTGCCGCAGCACTATGCCTCGGCGCCCAAGCACGACTTTGCCCCGAGATTCAGCTTGGCCTTTCAGGTCAACCCCAAGACCGTGGTGCGTGCAGGATACGGGCTCTATTACAACTCAGGCGCAAGCCAAATCTCGAACGTTCTCAGCGGGGCCTTGTACGGAGGCGTGCCCGGCGGATTCGTCGGATCGGAAATCGATAACACCGATCCGACGCAAGCCAGCATCTCGCAAGTCTTCCAGCCGTCGCCGCAAGTGCCGCTGGGAACCTTCCCGAGTTCGACCGGCCCGGGACAAGGCTACTACGGAGCGGGAGCTTATCAGACGCTTTTCTATGCCGATCGGAAAGATTCGTTCCGCACGCCCTACATCCACCGCTACCTCCTGGATATCGAGCGGCAGATTTCGCGCGACTCGGCGATCACAGTGTCATACCTGGGAGCGGAAGGCAGAAATGGCTGGTATTTCGACGATATCAACGCTGCGCCCTATCAGACGGGATGGAACCCTGACGGTAGCGGCTACAACGCAGCTCGCCCGTATAACTCCGGCAGGTTTGGCGACATCTACCTGCAGAAGGCTGGCTTGAACAGTAACTACAACGCGGGCATTGTGAAATTCCAGCGCCAGATGACCAGTGGTCTACAGATTCTCGCTCACTACACCTATTCAAAAACCCTCGGACAACGCGGAATCGTCGGACAGGGCACTCAGGACACAGGGTACAACTATCCGCAAAGCGTCATCCGATCCTACGGAGAAGAAACTTATTCCCACCGCCATCGCTTCCTGTTCCAGACAACCTACGAACCCAAGTACGGGCAGCGTCTGCCGAGCTACCTGCGTCCCGTTCTCGGCGACTGGCACGTCTCGGCCATTGCGACTTTCGAATCGGGTGATGCTTTGACCGTTTACAACGGAGCCGGCAACCAGGCCAATGATTTCGCACCCTACAACGGCCTTGGCAATCTTGACATGGTGCACAACCCGAATTTCCCCCATTCCAAACGAACCTTCGCGGAATATTTCGACACCACCGCATTCATCGTGCCGCCAAACAACGTTCAAGGCACCGCTTCGCCGGGGGTGGTGCGGGGTCCCGGGCAGAACAACTGGGATATCTCCTTTGGCAAGAATATTAATTTCTACGAACGCCTGCACGCTGAGTTTCGCGCGGATATGTACAACGCCTTCAATCACACCCAGTGGAACGGCGTGAGTACCCAACTGAATGGGTACACGGGACCGTTCGGACAGGTTACGGGCAGCCGCGAAGGGCGCATTATTCAACTTGCCGCAAAAGTTGTGTTCTAAAGCAAGACCGCGCTCAAACGGCCGGTATTGATCGCGGTTTGCGCTCATCGTGATCAGGCAGCCGGAACCGGATAATCAATGCAGAGGCCTATCGTTGTCGTGGGCAGCATCAATCTTGATTTAGTGGTGGAGGCCGATCGTATTCCACGGGTCGGCGAGACCATCGCAGGAAACAGCTTCAAGACGTTTTATGGCGGAAAGGGAGCAAACCAAGCAGTTGCCGCCGCAAGACTCGGCTATCCGGTTTCGATGGTGGGAAACGTCGGCGGGGACGCTTTTGGAACCCAGCTGCTCGAGGGCTTGCGCAACGCTGGGGTGGATACCACTCATGTCAATACAGTAAAAGGGCCATCTGGGGTCGCAGTGATCACAACCGGACCACACGGCGAGAACAACATCGTGGTTGTGGCCGGCGCCAATAGCCGCCTCGACCCGGCGTCGCTGGAAAAAGTGGCACCCTTTCTGGAACGCGCCGGATGTCTCCTGACGCAGCTTGAGATTCCTTTGGAGACGGTTGACTACCTCGCTCGGTTCGCAGAACGGCATGACATTCCGGTGATGCTCGACCCCGCGCCAGCACGCGAGCTCTCCGGAGACCTGCTTCGCAGGGTGTCTTGGATCACGCCCAACGAAACCGAAGCCGAAGAGTTGCTTAGAATGAAAATAAAAAATGACGACCAGGGCTCCGAAACAGCCGCCGATGTTCTTTTGGCTCGAGGGGCTAAGAACGTCTTGCTGAAGCTGGGATCGCGTGGTTGTCTTGTTGCCGAGGGAACACTGGCAAAGAAACGTGTTCCCGCGTTTTCCGTCAAGGCTGTGGATACGACTGCCGCTGGAGACGCTTTCAATGCGGGGTTTGCCGTGGGGCTGATGCGCGGTTGTGCGGTTGAGGACAGCGCCGTGTTTGCAACGGCGGTTGCCGGGATTTCCGTGACTCGCGCTGGAGCTCAGTCTTCCATGCCAAGCGGAGATGAGGTAGAACGTTTCTTGTCGCACCATTCTTAAAGCTGGACAAGTACTGACAAAGGGAGCATTGCCACATGAGCACAGGTAGCCGTACGCTTCGAAACGTCTCCGTCCGTTTGATCGTGATTTTTTTTCTGATTGGCGCAGGCTTTGCCCAGAGATTACCGATCGCAAAGCCTGAGACTGTCGGTCTGTCCTCGGAACGCTTGCAAAGGATCGGGACTGCCGTTCAGCGAAATATTGACGACAAACGTATCGCCGGGGCTGTAACCATGGTGGTTCGCCGTGGGCAGGTGGCGTGGTTCTCTGCGCAAGGTATGGCTGACCGCGAAGCTGGGAAGCCTATGCGTCCGGACACGATGTTTCGCATTTGTTCCATGAGCAAGCCGATCACCAGCGCGGCCGTCATGATGCTGTATGAAGAGGGTTTTTTTCTGCTGGAAGATCCCGTGTCGAAGTACTTGCCTGAGTTCAGGAATCCCAAGGTGTATGTCGTTCCTGCGACCGGAGAACCCTATTCCATTCCGGCGACCCGCGAGATTACGATTCGCGACCTTTTGCGCCACACTTCGGGACTAACATACCAGTGGAACGCCACTCTCGGTCCTCTCTACGAAAAGGCCAATGTCGCCAGCGGACTACTGCCCTACGACGGAACCATCGAAGACAGCGTGAAGCGTCTGGCGGGTCTCCCGTTGCTTTTCAACCCTGGAGACCGCTGGGAGTACAGTTTGAGCGTTGACGTGCTGGGGCGGCTGGTGGAGGTCGTCTCCGGCCAAACGTTGGACGAATTCTTCCGCAAGCGGATCTTCGAGCCTCTTGGCATGAAGGACACCTATTTCTATCCTCCCGACAACAAGCTCGATCGTCTGGCTGCTGCTTACACTTACTACGACGGCAAGGGTCTAAATCGTTTCCCCGATACTCCCATCACCGAGGGCTCGTTCTCATATTCCGCCGATTATCCCTACCGCGGGCCAAAGAAGTTGTTCTCCGGAGGCGCGGGCCTCGTTTCCACGGCCGAGGACTATGCCCGCTTCTGCCAGATGCTGCTCGACGGAGGCAAGCTGGGCGACATCCGTCTTCTGAGCCGAAAATCGGTGGAGTTGATGACGCACGATCAATTGGGAAAAATCGGTCCCGAACAAGGCTTTGGCCTCGGCTTCGGAGTCGAGGGCGTCAAAGCGCCTCTTTCCGAACTCGGTTCGCCCGGAGAATACGACTGGGGAGGCTTCTTCTATACGGCTTTTTCTGTCGATCCAAAAGAACAGATGATCGTGATCTTCATGGCCCAGTTGCACCCTGGCGGCGATCTTAGCCTCGACCGCGAGGTTCACGTGCTCGCCTATCAGGCGATCAACGACTGAAGAGTTCTTGCCATAGCATTTCCAGGAGAAGGTATCAGCCGCGTTCCCTTCTTATAGCCCGCCAGCCGTACGCCCGACGCGTCGCCGCAGTGTCTGTGTAATCCCCAATTAGAGGTATTCAACTCCTTCTCGCGAGTGGTAGAGAAAAAACCGCTTATCTCGTGATGTGGACTCCAGCACACCCGCAGCATAGTACGTCAATGACGAAGGCGGAACCCAGGTCCGGAACAGCGGAGAGTTCAGCAGGAGAGCGGGGCACGGGAAAGAAGCCGCCTGCGCTCCGAAGAATGGTGGAGCATCTGCTGCTGATCGCCGGTGTTGCATTGCTTGCGATCTATCTCGGGGGCAAGTTGCGAGGAACGCTTCTGTCCCGCGCTGGAGTGCAGCAGTTCGAGGCTCTGAAGCAGGCATCTCCGGACAACCTGCAGAGTCGCACGCAACTGCCTGGGGAGGTGATGCGGCCGAACTTTGTGTTGTGGTCCAAGAAGCGTATCGGGGAATACCGCGATAGTTTGGACCAACACCTCGGGTCCCCGCTGGCTGTGCTGCGCATTCCCAAGATTCACCTGGAGGTGCCGGTTTGGGAGGGAACAGATGATCTCACGTTGAACCGTGGCGTCGGCTGGATCCAGGGGACGGCGCCTGTCGGGAACGATGGAAACATCGGCCTGGCCGGCCACAGGGACGGCTTTTTTCGTGGGCTGAAGGACCTAAGGAAAGGCGACCAGGTGGAACTGGAAGGGCGTCAGCGGACTGACACCTACATTGTCGATGAGATCGAGATCGTCGACCCGAAGAATGTTGGCGTCTTACGACCCCGCTCCAAACCGTCCTTGACGCTGGTGACTTGCTATCCGTTTTATTTTGTCGGAAGCGCGCCGAAGCGTTACATCGTGCACGCTTCCCGCATGAATTCTGAACAACAGAAAACAACTGAGCAAGCCAGTCTAACCTTGCAAAAACTACAAACTAAGGAGAATACAAAATGAACTCGATTCGATTCACGCAGAAACTAGGTCACTACTTCGCGGCTGGGATTATTTGCATGTCTTTGGCTGTGGCAGTGAACGCGCAGGTTGAAACACAGACAAGTGTCACCGACGGGCAGGCCACCAAGATCGCCAAAATCGAACGCGGCGAAGTGGTCTACGTATCCGGCCACGACCTGATCGTAAAGAAAGACGACGGCAAGATCGTGCACTTTGCCAACGTTCCGGATAGTGCGCGAGCGATGGTGGACGGCAAGGAACTTGGCATTCATGACCTGAAGCCGGGCATGAAGCTGCAGCGCACCACCATCACGACCACCACGCCCAGAACGGTTACAACTACACAGAGCGTCACCGGCAAGGTGTGGTACGCAAGTCCGCCAAATTACGTGATTTTGACCCTGGCCGACGGCACGAATCATAAATTCAACATTCCTGCCGGGCAGAAAATCACGGTAAACGGAAAACTTACCGATGCCTGGGGTCTGAAGAAGGGCATGATCGTTTCGGCGACTCGAGTCGTTGAAGCACCTGAAACCGTGATCTCGCGGCAGACCCGGGTGACCGGTACGGTGCCGCCTGCTGCCGTGGCGCCGCCGTCGGACGAACCGATTCTGTTT
The DNA here is from genome assembly GCA_035523915.1 of Candidatus Aquilonibacter sp. Taxonomy (GTDB): domain Bacteria; phylum Acidobacteriota; class Terriglobia; order Terriglobales; family Acidobacteriaceae; genus Sulfotelmatobacter. The sequence goes on from DATKPV010000114.1 coordinate 28,831, forward strand.
GCCTGGTTCGTGCCGCCAGCGCCCGTTCTCGCCGGTGACCCTCCGGCAGAGCTGCCCGAGACCGGAAGCCTGCTTCCCTTACTTGGCCTTTTGGGCATGGTAACAGTGGGCTTATCACTCGGCCTGAGATTCACCCGCACCAACGCTTAGCCATGCCGGTGCCGGATTTCAAAGCTTCTCAAGATCTCTAGCTGCGAAATCCGGCACTGCAACTTGCTAGTCCGACAAACGGAGTTGGAGGCGGAGTATCATGCTTCACAAAGTTCGCGCCCATTAGCCGGTACAAACGCAATGTGCTGGATCACTCTCTGAAGACATCGAGATCTCTGCGCGTGGAGGAATCACAATGAAAAGCCGCCGGACGAGATTCTTGCTACTCGTTGTTCTGGTCGCCGCCGCTGCTGCTTCGGCCCCGGCGCAGGACGCAAATCATCAGCATCAGTGGAGCTATGCAGGCGAGACAGGCCCTCAACATTGGGGCGACCTCAAGGCCGAATATGCCACCTGCAAAACGGGCAAGGAGCAATCCCCGATTGATATTCGCAGCGCAACCAAGGCTCCGCTACCCGCGATCCGTTTCCAGTACAAAAGCAGCCCGCTCAGAATCATCAACAACGGCCACACCATCCAGGTGAACTATGCGCCGGGCAGCTTCATTACCGTTGGAGATAAGCGTTACGAGTTAAAGCAGTTTCACTTTCATCACCCCAGCGAAGAGCGCATTCAAGGTAAGTCCTATGCCATGGTGGCGCATCTGGTTCATGCTGACAGCCAAGGAAATCTGGCGGTGATCGCGGTTCTCCTGACGCCGGGGAAGGCCAATCGCTCCCTCGACGAGATCTGGACACACATGCCAAGAACTGAAGGCAAAGAAGAAGCTATCGCCGGAGTTGAGGTAAACGCGGACAATCTTTTGCCTCATAATCTTACCTACTACACCTACCCTGGGTCGCTCACTACGCCACCCTGCAGCGAAGGCGTGACCTGGTTTGTGCTGAAAACGCCGGTCCAGATTTCACCAGAGCAAGTGAATGCCTTCGCCAGGATTTTCCCCGATAATGCGCGTCCCATTCAGCCGCTCAATGGGCGCGTTGTCAAGGAGAGCGAGCAAAGATGACACGGGCAGGGCTGTCCCGGAAAGAATTCGTGCTCGATGGGCTGTGGATGCTAAAGGTCTGCCGGACAGACAAGCCACGCGGCTTCGCAGAGGAGGATTTGTGTACCTTGGACGCATTGCGATTCTGGCATTGGCTGCAATCCTGATTCCTTCGGCCTATTCGGCGTCGGGACAACCGGAGTGCAGGACGGCAACTCAAATCAAACTGATCACTCCATTTCATGCCGGTTACCTGGGCATCGGTTTTGCTGTGACCTCCCGCGGCAGTGGCAGTTGTTTTGCCCGGTCGGCGGCTCTGCCCGGACGTCCGGACGCCTGGCGCTGCAGTATTGGAAATGCCATTCATGATCCTTGCTTTGAGAACGTCATGGGGGATTCCAAAGTGCTTGCTTGCCCGGACACGCCCTGGGACGCCAACGTAACGCTCTTGACTCTCATCTCTTCGCTGCCCACAGAGGGGCACAAGAACGAGCCGGTCACTGATAGCCTTCCTTGGGCCCTGGAGTTGGCGAACGGCCAGCGCTGCACGCTATTTACCGGAGCGACGGCTCCGGTCGTCGGAATGCGAATCAACTACGGTTGTCCCGGCGGATTTATCGTCGTCGGCGATATGGACCGCAGCCAGCCCGTCTGGCGGGCTTTTTTTCAGGGAGAGAAATCGATCTCGCTCGATTTGACCGATATTGCGGTGGCTTGGTACTGAGCATTTCTTATCCACCCGGCGAGCCCTCCGTTACCCAGGCGCAAGATTCCTGCCGCGTGAGTAGAATGTCTCAAATGAAACACGCCTCCAGTCCGCGAGAATCGTATACGGATTGCGCCCATGTTCCGGAACCAGGGAGGGTTTGGCCCTGATGTTCCTGCGGGTGGTCAGGCTTTTGTTGCCGCTCGTGCTCATCGCCTCGTCGGCAGCCCTGGATCCAAACCGGCGCATCACGCAATACGCCCACTCCGCGTGGCGGATTCAGGATGGAGTTTTCAGCGGTGCTCCCCATGCCATCACTCAAACCACAGACGGCTATCTGTGGATTGGCACCGAAGGAGGTTTGCTGCGTTTTGATGGTGTGCGTTTTGTTCCCTGGACGCCGCCGGACAAAACGAAGTTGCCCAGCACCCGCATTTACTCCCTGCTTGGGGCAAGAGATGGCAGTCTGTGGATCGGAACCGGCGCGGGACTTGCCCACTGGAAGGACGGTCAGCTGGCAGATTATCCGTCGGCTCCTGGATTCGTGGAGTCCATCGTGCAAGACGCGTCGGGCACAATCTGGATGACTCGTTCCCAGGTGCATGACAACCAAGGCCCGCTTTGCCGCGTCGAAGCCAACAAGCTTCACTGTTACGGGCCCGCGGACGGAATTCCCTTTCCCTACGCGCAACCGCTGGCCAAAGACCATCTCGGCAACTTGTGGATCGGCAGTTCGCTTGGAGTGTGCCGTTGGAAGCCCGGCTCGGTCAATATCTACCTTCCCCCGGGGCTCAAACGAGCCAGCGGTCTTATGGGAGTCAGCGCAATTGCGGAGGGTGCCAACGATACCCTCTGGGTTGGCATGGAGCGCAGCGGAAGCGGGCTGGGCCTGGAGCAACTGATTCGAGGTGCATGGAAGAGCTACATGGCTCCGGAGCTTCCGGGGGCCTCACTCGAGGTCTCAGCACTGTTGGCCGACCGCGATGGCAGTCTTTGGGTGGGGACGACGAACCGCGGAATTTACCGCATTCGCGGCAGCGAAGCAGACAACTTCCGCGGCGCAGATGGTCTATCGAGCAACTCAGTAAGCGGTTTTTTTCAGGATCGCGAAGGCAACCTGTGGGTGATCACCTCCAGAGGCATCGACCGTTTTCATGACACGAGCGTGGTCAGCTTCTCGATCCGGGAGGGCCTTAGCGGCGAAGGGGTTGGTTCCGTATTGTCAGCACGCGATGGCACGGTGTGGATCGGCAATGTCGAGGCGCTGGATTTTCTGCGTCAGGGCAAACTCTCCGCGATCGGAGCACGAAGCGGCTTGCCGGGACGGTTGGTCACTTCGTTGCTCCAGGACGATGCGGGGCGGTTGTGGGTGGGAATCGATGCCGGCTTGACGGTTTACGAAGACGGGCGGTTCCGCCCGATCAACAAGCCCGGTGGCGACCCGCTAGGTGTGGTCACGGCCATGGCTGAAGATCTAGATCACAACATCTGGGTCGAATCCACTCAGCCCGCGCTGTTCCGCATTCGCGATTTTCAGGTCCGCGAGGAAATTGATCCTCCGAAGATTCCCCGGCCCTCTTCGCTGACGGCCGATCCCGAAGGCGGCATTTGGCTGGGCCTGACCACGGGAAATCTGGCGCGCTACAGGCAAAATAATCTGGAAACGTTCTCTCCAGATTTTGGCCGAATCCGAAACCTGCTTGCCGATTCCGACGGGTCGTTATGGGCTGCAACCGAAAAAGGCGTTGTCCGTTGGAAGGCGAATACACTGAGGACTCTCGACAAACGTAACGGCCTCCCATGCGACGACATACTTGCGGTGATTCGAGACAACAGGAATTCTCTTTGGCTGGACGCGCAGTGCGGCTTCATCTCTGTCGCCGACTCGGAGCTGCAACGATGGCGAGAGCAACCGAACGCGAAAATCAAGTTTAAATTGCTGGACATCTATGATGGTGCGCAACCGGCAGCAACGAATTTCCGGCCAACTGTTTCCAAGTCTCCCGACGGCAGGTTATGGTTCGCGAACAATTCCATTCTGCAGATGGTCGATCCCGGCCACCTCAACGTGAACCACCTGCCGCCGCCCGTGCATGTAGAAGAAGTAGTTGCCGACGACAAGACTTATTCGCCGCAGGCTGGCCTGACCCTTCCCGCGCTTACGCGTGAGATAGAAATCGATTACACCGCGATCAGCCTCGCAGTTCCGCAGAAGGTACAGTTTCGTTACCAACTCGAAGGGCACGACCCGGGCTGGGAAGATGCAGAAACCCGGCGAGCCGCCTTCTATAACGATCTGCGCCCGGGACATTACCGCTTTCGCGTCATTGCCTGCAACAACGACGGCGTCTGGAACGAGGCTGGGGCGACACTCGACTTCACCATCTTGCCGGCCTATTTCCAGACCACCTGGTTTCTGGTGTTGTGTTGCGCCGCAATCGCCGGCATGCTCTGGCTGCTCTATTCATTGCGCTTGCGGCAGTTAGCCACCCGGATGCAAACCCGGCTCGAGGAACGGCTGGAAGAGCGCGAGGCGATCGCCCGCGATCTGCACGACACGCTGTTGCAGGGATTTTTCAGCGCTGCCATGCAACTCGATGTCGCCAACGATCGCATACCGGCAGATTCTCCTGCGAAACCGCTCGTCGAGCGCGTTATTGAGCTGATGAAACAGGTGGGCCAGCAGGGACGCGCTGCCATTCGGAGCCTGCGCTCTCCCGAGCGTGATCCTCATGATCTCGAGCAGGCTTTTTCGGAAATTCGCGAAGAATTTTCTTCCTCTCCGCAAATCGATTATCGGGTTGTGGTGGAGGGAGCGCCGCGCCGCTTGCACGCGGCGATTTGGGATGACATCTTCCGCATCGGTCGCGAAGCGATTATCAATGCGTTCCGCCATTCCGGGGCCAGCAAAATCGAGGTGGATCTCGAGTACACCGGACGCAACTTGCGCGTGCTGGTACGCGACGATGGCTGTGGAATCGACGCTGAAGTGGCGCAAACCGGCCGCGAGGGACACTGGGGCCTCTCCGGCATGCGGGAGCGCGCCGAAAAAATGGGCGCAAAGCTGGTAGTCTTGAGTCGCGCCGACGCCGGTACGGAAGTGCAACTTTCCATCCCCGGCAGTGTGGCTTTTGAATCTGCACCTTCTGCCGGCTGGTCTAAATGGTTCACCAGATTGTTTCCATAGGTAGATCGCTGAGAATGGGCACCTTATGACCGAGCAATCACGCATCCGGGTTTTTTGCGTCGATGACCACCCCTTGCTCCGCGAAGGGATCGCCACGCTGATCAATAACCAGCCAGATATGGTAGTGGTTGGTCAGGCATCCAACGGTAGCGAAGCCATCCAGGGATTTCGCGATCATCACCCGGATATCGTCCTCATGGATATCCGACTTCCTGACATGAGCGGCATCGAAGCGATGGTTTCAATCCGCGGCGAATTCCCCGAGGCCCGCTTCGTCATGCTGACGACCTCAGAGGGCGACGTTGAAATCCAGCGTGCCCTTGCGGCCGGAGCGCGCGGCTACATGTTGAAGAGCATGCCTCCGAAAGAACTGGTGGAAGCTGTGCGCCAGGTGCATGCGGGGAAGAAGCGCATTCCGCCGGAAATCGCAGCACACCTGGCCGAGCATTACAGCGACGAGGCGATCACGGCTCGTGAGATTGAAGTCCTTCAGCAGATTGCCGGGGGAAACCGCAACCGCGATATCGCGGAGAAGCTCTTTATTTCCGAAGAGACCGTCAAGGTGCACGTCAAGCACATCATGGAGAAACTGGGCGCCAATGATCGTACGCAGGCCGTCGCCATCGCGGTACGACGCGGAATCATTCACCTCTAAGTTACTTTCTGGTTATGAGTTGCCCTACCTCGATAGTGGTACGCCAGAACTCCGAGCTCTAGGGATTCGCTTCCTTCCGGCAATTGCTAATCTTTTCACCAGGATGGGCAAACTCGCCCAACCCTGGGAGGCAAAACAGGTGCAGAGGTTCTATTCCACATTTCCCGGTGCATGGCGCGGGCTGGGCTTGGCCTTGTTGCGGGTCGCGACTGGTTTGACCCTTGTCATTCAGGGATGCGTCCTTCTGCCCGGCTTGCGGGATTTTAATATGGCAATATGGGCGGTTTGCATGCTGGCGCTCATGACCGGCGCATGGCTCATCGCAGGTTTTCTCACCCCGCTGGGCGGCGTCCTGGCAGCTCTCATCGGCCTGGGCATGACTTTTCTCATTCCACCAGCGGAAACCTGGAATCTCCTCAGCCGTAATCCTTTGAGCTTCGATTTTCTGGTGATGGCATGCGCTTGCGCTCTGCTTGGTCCGGGGGCATTCTCCCTCGATGCGCGCCTGTTCGGGCGGCGCAGAATCATCATTCCCCGGCGGGCGCCTTCGCGCGCACCGAACGCGTAGCCCGGGCTCGTGTGCGAACACGCCCGAAGCACCCCCTGACTCCCACATAGTGGTATCCGCGGGTTCCTCGCTTTCGTTAACAAAAAAACCTCTTATCTCGTGATGTGCGCTGCGCTGCATTCCGGGCATAGTTGGGTCAGCAAGAAAATAATTCAAATACAGGAGACATAAACGATGAAATCGAAAATTATGCGTACATTCTTTTCAGCTCTGGCGGCGCTGGCGATGTTGGTGAGCGTCCTTCCCTTGAACGCAGCCGACGTGAGCGCGCCCGCTGTCCCCGTCACGATGACCGTCGGGGCAAGCGTAGCCAACGACAAGCGCATGCCGCAGATCAGCGCGGATGACGTCGTCGTGAAGCAGGGTAAGGGTCGTTTGAAGGTGACGGAGTGGGTGGCAGCAAAGGGCGATAGGGCCGGACTGGATCTGTTCATCCTGATCGACGACGCGTCCTCGAAGAGTCTCGGATCGCATCTCGATGATCTGCGCGCTTTCATCAATGCGCAGCCGACGACGACCGCGATCGGAGTGGGCTACATGAGGAATGCGACGGTCGAGATCGTACAGAATTTTACGACCGACCACGCTGCGGCTGGCAAAGCTCTGCGCTTGCCGCTGGGCTACCCGGGCGCATTCGGCAGTCCGTATCTTTCGGCGGCGGATCTGATGAAGCGTTGGCCCGCTGGCGAAAACCGGCGTGAGATTCTGATGATCACCGACGGCATCGATCGGGCGCGGCGCGGCACGGCCTGGCGCGGATTGAACGTCAATCCGGATGTGGATTCGGCGGGCGATGTGGCCATGCGGACAGGCACCATCATTCACACGATCTATGTGCCCGGCGAGGGCCGTTTGCACCGCAACTACTGGGAGGCGACCAATGGACAGTTGGGCATCGCCAAGCTTTCGGATGTAACAGGTGGCGAATCCTACTATCTGGGTTTGCAAAGCCCGGTAAGCCTCAAGCCTTACCTCAACCAGTTGCAGAAAGTGCTCGACAATCAGTACCTGCTGAGCTTCTCGGCTCAACCCGGCAACAAAGCGGGACTGCAATATGTATCGCTTAACACCGAGGTTGCAGGGGTCGAGTTTGGGGCAGCCAATGCGGTTTGGGTGCCAGCGTCAAAGTAACAACTTGAAGGGAGGGGCGGATCCTTTGGATCCGCCCTTTTTTGTTATTTCACTTGTCTTCATCTCGACGAGAATTCGTCGCTGGTTTGTTATCCAGCACTCCGTGACCCCGACTCAGTCCAGCAATCGTGTCGCACACCGATAGTGGTATCCGCTGCTTCCCCGCTCTGATTAGCCAAAAAACCTCTTATCTCGTGATGTGCGGTGTGCAGCATTCCGGCATAGTCAGGCCCGTAAGCAATTGAGAGGGGAATGTCATGAAAAGAATGAACGCCACGACGAGCCTGGCTGTCATCGCAGTGCTATCGCTCGTCATTTGTCACTCAGCTCGGGCGGAGAACCCGCCCGACAACGTCCAGGGCGACTGGACCATTTACGCCACCAGCATCAAGGACGGGGAGACGGTGGTGAAGCATGTGCAGATCGCGCAGTATGGCAATCATATTACGGGATATTTCGAAGGTCCGAATCAGTCAGGGCCGATTCAAGGGCGGGTGAACGCGCACCACATCGTATTCAGTACCGTAACCCGGACGGTCATGACGTTTCGAGGACAGATCTACGGCGACAACATGTCGGGCTTATGGGGACTGCACGGCAAGCATGCCCCCTGGCAGGCTGTGCGTCCAGCGACGGCCACGGCGCCTGCCCCACCGTCCACGGGAGTCGTCTATTCGTCTCAGCCGGTCTTAACTCCTCAGGTAGCACAGACTGAATATCAATCTCCGGCGCCATACCAGGCTCCTATGCCGGCTCCCGACCCTCAACCGGCGGCGCAGCCGGACTCGTATAGCGCCTCTCAGCCGACGGCGTACAACGCCCCGCAAGCGAGTTCAGCGCCCACACCGGCTCCGCTGTCGACCGATCAACTTGACTCTCTGGTTGCTCCTATCGCGCTGTACCCCGACGCGTTGGTAGCCCAGGTCCTGGCAGCTTCGATGAACCCGGACCAGGTTGCCTTTGCCGATGACTGGCTGGCGCAGAACAGAAACCTGACGGGCGCTGCGCTCTCGCAGGCCGTAGATCAGCAATCCTGGGACCCCAGCGTCAAGGCTTTGACCCAGTTCCCGTCGGTGCTAGACAACATGGCACATAACCTTTCGTGGACATCGAGCCTCGGTCAGGCATTCGCGAACCAGCAGGCCGACATGATGGCGGCAGTGCAAGCGATGCGCGCCAAAGCGCAGGCAGCAGGGACGCTGCAATCCAATTCGCAGATTACGGTCACCCAATCAGCGCCCAACACGATCGTCATTCAACCGGCGAACCCGCAGGTTGTCTATGTTCCGCAATACAACCCGGCGATCGTCTACGGGGCGCCAATCGTCGTGCCCTACTACGTGCCGCCGCCCCTGCCAGTAGCTGCAGTCGGTCTCTACTTTGGAAACGGCATCACCATCGGCGCATCGTTCGGTGGCGGATGGGGCGGCGGCTTCGGCTGGGGCTGGCATGCCTGGAATGTGAACTGGGGCTGCTGCGGCGGTGGCGGCAACACCACGATCATCTATAACCACACCACTTATATCAACAACCATACCTGGAACAACACAAACTACAACGGATACCACCGCTGGGCGGGGGGTGCAACCGGAAGCGAAAACCATGCATGGTACAGCAACAACGGCACGTTTCACCCCGACGGTAACTACAGGCCCGGCGAAGACACGCACTATGGCCCCAACGGCGCCTACCACCCCAATGGGTATTTCGGTCCTGACGGCGGCTGGCACCAGGACAAGCCCGGCACGGGCCCGAACAATATGCCCAATGGCGGAGCCAACGGAAATCACGGCCTGATCGGCGGCAATGGCGGCGTCCAGCATGCCGGTTACACCCCAACCAACCAGCAACCGAACGGCGGACGTAACGGCGACCACGGGCTGATCGGCGGGAATGGCGGGGTGCAGCACGAGGGCAATAACGGCGGGCTCCTTGCGCAGAACCAAGGCGACAACAACCGCATGAACGGTGCCGAGCAGAACCGGTCTCGCTTCAGTGGCGATGGCGCGGCGAACCGCGCGGAAAGCAATCGCGGGCGCAGAAGCATGGCTGGACGCCGCTCTCAACCGCACATGGCCCGGCAGCACGCGCCCGCTGAGCACCACTTCTCCGGTGGAGGACGCCACCGGTAAAGAACCGTTACATCGCGCAATTCAGTTTCTCGTGAACAACTTTATCGAAGGAGAATGAAAATGGAATCGAATGTGAACCAAAACGCCAAGTGGAAGCAAGTTCTTGTAATTGCCGCGCTGGTCGCCGCCATCGTCCTGGTAGCGGTGAAGATGGAAACAAGCAAGTCGGTGCTTGCCGATAATGCTCAGCTGACGTTTGAGTCCCCCCTGGCGGCCGGGGCTGCTCTCAACAATGCCGCCAAGGCCGGTGACGAGGAAGCCTTGTCGCAAATTCTGGGCATCAAGACGAGAACCCTGCTCACCACCGGAGACAAAGAAGCAGACAAGGCTGCCACGGAAGGCTTCGCCTCCAAGTACGACGAAATGAACCGCTGGGTCGCCATGACCGACGGCAGCCAGATGCTTTACATCGGAGCTGACAATTTTGCCTTCCCGGTGCCTCTGGCGAAAGACTCTTCCGGCCGGTGGTACTTCGACGCTGTCGGTGGAGAACAGGAAATAAGGGCGCGTAACATTGGCCGCAACGAATTGCTGGCAATCGACACTTGCGCCGCTATCGCCAACGCCCAGGATATGTTTTTCGCAACTGTTGGCACGTCGGCCGAATTTGCCCAGCGCATTGTCAGCACGGCGGGCAAACAGGATGGACTTTACTGGCCCGTATCGGATGCCCAAGCTCCGAGCCCGCTCGGAAGTTTCAGCCAACTCCCGAAGTCTTCGCTGGCCTCGTATCCTCCCCAAGAACCTTTGGTCGTCGATGGCTACAGCTTCCGCATTCTGACTGCTCAAGGCAACGCGGCTCCCGGCGGAGCTCGGAGCTACATCGTCAATGGGAAGATGACACGCGGGTTCGCGATTCTCGCTACCCCCGTAAGGTACGCCGAAACCGGCATCATGACTTTCATGACCGGCAGCGATGGCATAGTTTACGAGCAGGATTTCGGACCTGACACTGCGAAGATTGCATCATCCATTCGCGAATTCAATCCGAGCGACGATTGGTTGCCGGTCGAGTAAGGGGAAAACCAGCGAGGTCGAAACTGGAACTGGAGTTTCTTATGCAAATTCAATGGTTGCGCTCGAGGTTCTTCTCCCGGTATCGCATAGAAATTCTTATGGGGGCACTCATCGTAGAGATGCTGGCCTCGCCGCTTGCTGACACGCATCCTCGCGCCGGAGCTCTGCTGGGATTCACGGTGCTGTTGATGCTGCTCGCCGGCCTCCGTTATATGGCGAACCGTGCAATTGTTCGCCAGCTTGGGCTGCCCATCGCCGCCATCTGGATGATCACAAGAATCCTCGAAGCCTTCGGGAACCGCAGGGAGTTCTATGCGAATCTATCGCCGATCGTGGGATTGGTGCTTTCCTGTTCGATCCTCTGGGCCATCTTTGATCACTTCCGTTCCGAGTCCCGCAATTCGCGAAAGCCCATTGTCGAAGCGTTCATCAGTTATCTGGTGATCGCCACAGCTTTCTCGCAGCTCTATTGGATTCTCAATCGTTTCGTGGATCACGCCTTTAACCAGACGATCCGGCCCACTGAAAGCGGAACGTTTCTCTATTTCAGCATCGTCACCCTGACCAGCGTCGGCTACGGAGGAATTGCGCCGATTAATCCCTACGTGCGCATGGTGGCGGCCTTTGAGAGCGTTTGCGGGATATTCTTCATCGCAGTAGTAGTGGCGCGTCTGGTCTCGAGCTACGCGCCCACGCGCTCACCGGAAGCCAATTCTAGAGGGCGTACCTTCGCAGCAACTTCACAGGACAGGCGCACATATCTTGGTAAAACCCAACCGGTGAGGCTGCACGCTTAGCGCGGTTGGTCGGGAAACAGGAGTTTGGCCAGAAAAGGACGAGCGACCGCCCAGTTCACCGTGGTCTTTATGACTTCCTTATTTTCATCCCGTAATCTCAATGCATACGGGCTTCGCAACCGCGGGGGCTCTTGCGCGTACCGAACAAACTTGTGCTGGAGGTCAAGTATGCCAAAGACTGCTGTCGGATTATTTGAAAATCCAAGGAGTATGGAAGAAGTCGTCAGAGAGATCGAGAACCTTGGTCTTCCCAGGAAGGAAGTTCGCACCCTGAAGGAGCCAGTCGACTTCGAGGTCACGGGCGTGATGAGCTTCCCACGGCTCGATTTCGAAGTCGAATTGCAGAGAGAGCTTAAGAGGATCGGAGCTACGGAAAGCCAGGCCCAGGCTTATCTCGAAGGATTGCGAGAGGGAGGGGCTCTGGTCTTCGCAACCGGTCCGGATCAAAAAGTCGAGGCAGCTGCGGATGTCATGAATCGACGCGGCGCCGTGGAAATCGAAAAAAACAGCGGTCCGGAGCCGAATCTGCCCGGAACGAGCTACGACAACACCACTCCGAATCGCGATAGCCTCGTTCTGGCCGGACGCATTCGAGAACCGGGTGGCGCCTCCTTGTTCGTCTGGTGACTGAAGGTTCACCGTCACTCCACATCGATGGCCTATCCGTTGCCCGCAATGCCCGGCGGATGTCGCGCTAAAGTCTGCGATGCCAAGGATTCTCTGGCTGGAACGTGCCCTTTACCTTTGGTAATATCTGCCGTTGACTTCTGTTCCCATCACCGCAAACTCAGCACTGGACTCGTCCAGGGGATCTGTTTTGAAGGTGAAATCGATGGAGGGCACGCGCACTGAAGCCTCAAGTTGCGCGATTGCCCGGAACCCTTCGAAGCGGTATTGGCGCGCCGGGTCCTCATATTCGACCGGTTCTCCCGTAGTCCTGAACACCAGTTTGAAATCGAGATAGGCCGGCGTGGTTTCGGCGTCCATTGCGGGCCAGCGCGGCTGGTCGATGATGGGAACGTCTTTCATCTGCAGCGTCACCTTCTTGCCATCCGGGCTGAACGCGATTCCGTTCGACGGGACCGAAGTGACCCAGTAGAGACCTTCCGGCGAAATCGGCGAATGGAAATCGTGAATCTGGTTTGCAGGGACCGCCGGTCCCTTAAACACAGTCAGTCAGGTATGAGCGAAAACGGCTTCATGAGCTCGTCGCGCTGCCCAATACTCTCCGGCCATGTAGCTGTAATCGGTCGTAGGAGTGCCCCAAGCCAGTCGATTGCCCCGGTTGTCCGAGCCCATACCCCGGAAGCCATTGCAGCGGCCTAGCTTTCCTTTGAAGTGGTAAATGCTGGACAGCTCGACGTTCGGCATCGCTGCCTGGTTGTGATTGCCATTCTTGTCTAGCCATGGAATCGGGTATGGGCAAAACCCGCCGTTGGAAGGTTCGTGGTGCTGAGGGATTTCAGGAGCGCACGCTTGCTGTCGAGACTGTGCGTGCAGAAACGTCCGCGGAAAGATGGAGGATGCCGAGAGAGCAGATATGAGTTTGAGCCAACGCCTCCGATCGAGGTCCCGGCCGGCTGCACAATTAATTTGCATAGAATTCCTCCCTTTCAAAGCATCGACAGATTAACAAGGATCGCGGACTAGCCCCTGCAACAATTTATATGAGTTCCAGTTGCCGAACTGGCGGTTGAAGTGCTGGCGTTAGGAATATAATTGCGCGCACGCATGGCACTTACCTCTGGCATAAGACTTGGACCGTATGAAATCCAGACGCCGCTCGGGGCGGGCGGAATGGGCGAAGTATACCGCGCCAGGGACACACGCCTCAGTCGCACCGTTGCGATCAAGATCCTGCCCGGTCATCTTTCCGACAGTCCGGAGTTCAAGCAGCGCTTCGAACGCGAAGCGCGGGCCATTTCTTCCCTGAATCATCCCCACATCTGCCATCTCTACGATATCGGTTCGCACGATGGGATGGAATTCCTCGTGATGGAGTTCCTCGATGGCGAGACGCTGGCCAACCGGCTGCGAAAAGGAGCAATGCCGCTGTTGGAGTTGTTGAGGATCGGAATGCAAGTCGCCGCGGCGCTGGAGACGGCGCACGGCGCCGGGATTGTGCACCGCGATCTGAAGCCGGGCAACATCATGCTGACGAAGTCCGGCGCGAAGCTCCTGGACTTCGGCTTGGCAAAGCCAACGCTGTCCACGTCGGGAGCAGCCTCAGCCCCGCTGTTATCGGCGGCAAGAACCATCAGCGAGGCCAATCCCATGGTCAGCCCCCTCACCACTGCCGGCAGTGTTGTGGGAACAATTCAGTACATGTCTCCCGAGCAAATTGAAGGTAAAGATGCCGATGCAACGTCCGATATCTTTGCATTCGGCGCGGTGCTCTATGAGATGGCTACCGGGAAGCGTGCGTTTGACGGAAAGAACCAGATCAGTATCGCCTCGGCGATTCTGGAAAGAGATCCAGAAGCGATCAGCAAGATCAAGCCGCTTAGTCCGGCAGCACTCGACTATCTGGTGGCGACGTGCATGGCAAAAGACCGCGAGGAACGGTTCCAGACCGCGCACGATCTGCGCCTGCAATTGAAGGGTATTTATCTCGCTTCGTCCTCGCCAACGGCGCAAACACAGCATTCGCGTTCTCAGCGACCTGTATTCGCGCTAATGGGGCTGACTCTGCTGCTGCTCGGGGCCGGAATCGGTTATTTCTTCAAGCCGGGGATTCCGCCTGCCACGTCCGTGCGATCTTATATCCCGCCGCCTGCGGGAACTTCGTTTCCCATGTCGGGTTTGGAGATTGGCCCGGTCGTCGTTTCTCCTGATGGAAAGATACTCGCCTTTACTGCCGTGGATGAACAGGGCCTGACCAAGTTGTGGCTGCGCCCGCTCAATGGGCAGCAGGCGACAGTGCTCGACGGGACCGAAGACGCCAGCAAACCCTTCTGGTCCTTCGATGGGCAATATCTCGCGTTCGCAGCCGACGGAAAGCTGAAGAAAATCAGCATTGCCGGCGGAACGCCGCAAGTGCTGGCGGACGGACTGGCAAGCGAGAGCGGCGGCGGAACCTGGAATGCGGATGGCACGATCCTGTTCTGCCGGGAACGCTCCGGTCCGATCTACCGGGTAAATGGACTGGGTGGAGAAGTTTCACCAGCGACGAAACTCAGTGCGATGGACCTTTCCCACGATGAGCCGTATTTCCTGCCCGATGGCAAAGACTTTCTTTACACGGACTACCGATTGAACGCCCCGTTCGAAATCAGAGTGGGGCAACTCGACAAACCGCAACAGGATGGAAGAGCGGTTGTCGAGGGGCAGATGCCGCAATTCGCCTCGGACCGGCTGCTCTTTTCCAGCGAAGGACACATCATGGCGCAGCGGTTCGACACCCGCACATGGAAGGTCTCGGGTGAGCCGCAGACTTTGGGCAACGGACGATATTTTTCGGTGTCGAAGACTGGTGTACTGGCGTATCACGAAAGTTCCGCCGAATCGGAATTGAAAGTTTTTGATCGCAGTGGCAATGTCGTCGCGACCCCGGGTCCTCTCGCGCTTTATGGCTGGCCGCGATTCTCTCCCGATGGAAAATCCATCGCCGTCACTGTGGCCGACCCAAAATCGGGAACGGAAAATGTGTGGGTGTACTCCATAACCGGTGGGCCTCCGGCCCGCATTACCTTCGGACCACGAGATCTCAGTCCGACTTGGTCGCCGAATGGCAAGGAACTCGCCTACGTTTACTTCATTCCGGGCGGCGGCAAATGGTCGATTCGTCGGATCGCCCTGGATGGCAGCCACCCCGAAGAGATTATCTATAAGAATGACGCAGACGAATTTGGGCTGCCGATTGATTGGTCGCGCGACGGAAAATTCCTTTCCATGCACTTGAGCACTATGCAGGAGGTTTTCTCAAATTGGGCTTTGCCGATGGCTGGAGGCCCGGCGTTTCGGCCGGCGGCTACCGCGCGATTGACCGCCAGTGAATACGAAGGCAAATTTTCTCCCGACGGGCGGTGGCTCACTTTTTTCTCCTATGAAACCGGGCGGCCGGAGGTTTATGTGGTGCCGTTTCCGGGGGCTGGGGCCAAATCGCAGGTTTCTACCACCGGCGGATGGTTGGCGCGTTTCGGCGGCAAGGAATTGTTCTACGTAACTATAAGCAACCGGTTGATGGCGGCGCAAATTCATACCCAGCCGACGTTCGGCGTCGACTCCATTCGCCCTCTGTTTCAACTGGATTTCCCGAACCTTCCGGATCGCACCGAGCCGTTGTACGATGTCAGCGCCGATGGCCAGCGTTTCGCCGTGCTCACCGGGGATCGCACCAAGACCACCACAATAACGTTGCTGACGAATTGGCCGGCTGAACTGAAGAAATGAGATTGCCGCCAAAGTACATTGCCGATGTGGCCTGGCAGCAACCCGCCCGGAATGATCCCGGCTGGAATCGCCGGGAACTCACGCTTTCCTGCTTCTGACCGCGAAACCAGCTGCTTGTCGGTCTCGACGGCTTCGATGCCGATATCGGAGTCGTTGTGCTGGCGGCCGGGGAACTTCTGAAGCATGAAACGCTCGATGCTCAGACGTTCCAGGATCGAATCAAACAGTCGCCGGCCGCAGCATAAGGGCCTGCAAGGGAGCAAGAGAAGCTAGAGAAGTATCCCCGTGTCGTCCATATCCGCCGGTCGGCCCTCCATTGAGCGCGCGACAGACGCCATGGCCGATGCCTCGGGAACAAACCTCCGTCTCACTTCCTCAACGCTCAGTGGCTTGCTGAAAAAGTAGCCTTGAATCCCGCCACAGTGGCGGGCGCGGAGAAACGACATCTGGCGTTCGGTTTCTACTCCTTCGGCGATGACGGTCAGATTCAGGCTTTTCGCCATGCTGATGACGGCGGTGGTAATGGCGGCGTCCTCTTGATTGACGCCTAGATCGCGAATAAAGGAACGATCGATCTTGAGTTTGGTTACTGGCAATCGCCGCAAGTAACTGAGGCTGGAGTAGCCAGTTCCGAAATCGTCAATGACCAGCTTCACACCCATGTTCTTCAGCTCCTGAATGGTTGACAGCGTACAGTCTGCATTCGCGAGCAGGAGACTCTCAGTGAGCTCTAGTTCCAGAAACTGAGCGGGAAGGCCGGATTCGAGCAGTGTCGCGCGGAGCTTGGCACAAAAGGATTCGTGGCGAAACTGCACCGCTGAAACGTTTACCGCGATTGGGACCACGAGACCCTGATCTTGCCATCGCTTGGCTTGCTGGCATGCCGTCTTCAGCACCCATTCTCCGATCTGGAGAATCAGCCCGCTGGTCTCCGCTATTCGGATGAATCGATCCGGTGGCACCAGCCCTAATTCAGGATGATTCCAGCGCAATAATGCTTCCAATCCCAGGATCGTGCCGCTCGGAATATCCATCTGTGGTTGGTAGACCAGGAACAATTCGTGTTTTTCCAGGGCCCCGCGAAGCGCATTCTCGAGTTCCAGCCTTTCGAGCGCTTCTCGGTTCATTTCAGCGGTGAAGAACATGAAGGTATTGCGGCCCTTTTCCTTTGCCGTATACATTGCGGAGTCGGCATGCTTGATCAGGGTTTCGGTGTCTGTACCATGGTCGGGAAAGATGCTGATGCCGATGCTGCAGCCAACAGAAAGAGCGTGCCCGCGAATATCAAATCTGCCAAACATGGCATCCATGCACCGCTCTGCCGCAACGGCGATGTCCGGCACGTCCTTCACATCCCCAAGTACGATGAGAAATTCGTCTCCTCCCAGCCGGGCCACGGTATCCTGTTCCCGGATGCAGGCTTTCAGGCGGGCCGCGACTTCTTGGAGCAGAAGATCCCCAACCGAATGGCCTAGAGAATCGTTGATCGTTTTGAAGCGGTCGAGATCGAGGAAGAGAAGTCCGACCTTATGTTTCCGCCGCTTGGCGGCGGCCAAAGCCTGCGAGAAGCGATCCAGCATCAGGGTACGATTGGGCAGGCCGGTCAGCGAATCATAGTAGGCCAGCTCTCGAACGTGCTCTTCCGCATCTTTGCGTGGGGTTATATTAACCAGGGTTCCCTCTACGATCGGTTCTGTGCCCGCGTCACTCCCCACAAGAGTTACATTCAACATCACCCATACCACTTCTCCATTTTTTCGGCGAAACTTCATTTCGTGATTTGTGATATGAGTCTCGGATTTCAGTTTTCCCAGAAACGCTTCGCGATCAGCAGCATTCTGATACAGGCTGACGACCGATACTTGCAGAAGTTCCTCTGCTGAGTCATAACCGAACAACTGCGCAGCGGCGGGATTACACTCGAGAACTCGACCGTCGAGCGTCGTTCGAAATACTCCTGCCAGATTTCGTTCGAACAGGAGCCGGTAACGCGTCTCAGAATCGCGGACCGCCTGCTCGCCTCGGCGACGCTCACTCACAACTGCGCCTAGGAAGAGCGCTGTCAGCCCCAAGGCAAGAGTTGCCAGTTGCAGCTTCGGGAGTGACCCACGGGGGGCTTGTGTGAGCCAGGCCGCAACCGTCATTCCCGCGCCGATCGCGAAAGAGGCAAATGTTGCCCCCCACAACCCGCGTCGAACCGAGACCCAGATCACAGGAATGAATAACAGGTAAAGAGGCTGGTAGGGAATCAAAGGCTTGCAACCGAAAACAAGCCAGATAACGATTACGGCGAGCAGCGACTGCGCGCTTACTTCCATGACTTGAGAAGCCCCATAGCTCCGTGCAGAACGCGAACGAGCGGGTCCTCTGCCGGCGGGATTCAGCCATTTGGCGACGATTGGGGCCACACAGATTATGAGAAACGGGGTAAAAACGACGAAAGCCAGCGCGTCGCTGACCCACCATTCTGCAGCCGTTCTGAGAAACTGCGAACGCTGGATTTTTCCGTCTCCCAACACTGCGGAAACGCCCACAATCGTGCTAACCAGAGATCCACCGAGCGCGGCGAGCAGATATCTCACCACATCCGACAGCGTTGCACGAACAAGGTCGGTGCGCCACCAGCGTGTCAGAACGATCGCCGCCGCCACATATCCGACATAAACTCCGACCGCGCCCGGAATTCCGGACCACGACAGCAGCGGACAATGGTAGTTCACATACGCGGCGATTACGCTGCTCAAAAAAACCAATGGGATAGACCAAGCTCCTGCGCATAGCAGCAGGGCCAAGCTGAGTCCTACCGGCAGATACCAAGGCGGAGCTCCTTCCCAACGTTGCGCCGTCGTGGAGGAACCATCGAGAATGAGGAAAGCGATCATGAAAAGCACGGATAGTAAGTATCTTTTGAATAGGGAGATCTCCTTCCAATTGCACAGCGTGGCAGGCGCCGGCTTATGGGTGTCGAATTCGAAGCCTGAGCCATCCGGACTCGGGATCACATTTTGCATTTGTGGTACTCATTCCGCTCTGTTGCAGATAATCGGTTTAGCACGCCTTTCGCTTAGCGTGCGGTAAACCGATTTTCGCGACTCGGAGACCAGATTCATCCCGCGCGCGGTCCTCCATCGCAAACCCAGCTCTGGCGGATACGTCGGGAAGACGCCGTCCAAAATACAGACTCTGTCACGAAATCCGGACAGGCTGGGACCTCGTGCGGCCTTTGCCGTCTTCATTAGCGCTGACTTCCCAGTGGTATCATGATTTCTGTCGCAATCGCATGCCCATCCCGGCCTTTCGCGCCTCAAGAATCGTTCCTCCCTCGGAACTTCAGTCCACCAGGCATACTGAGACCATCGCGTCACGGCATACCTCCCAGCCTGCACTGGAATCCTCTGTTATCAGCGCAAGAAATCCTTTCTCATCGAGCCCGGCGATCAGCATTTTCCCCATTAGCTCCTCCGGTTCGGACGAACGGCCGGGTTCAAGGCAGAGTATGGCCATCCCGTCATCAAGTTCGTGATTAGAATCACAAACGCCTTACTTTGGTTTGGGCACGCATCCTTGACGGGACCGGATTCAAGAAAGGAATGAAAATCAAGGGTGGTTTGGATCGGCAAACGCCAATTCCGGGCTGTTTTGGACCTAGGAGGGCGGAACGCCTCGGCTTCCTGTTACCGGGATCGTCAAGCATCGACAAACGTCGAATTCTAACCAGCATCGACTGGAGGAGCAGGGGTGAAACCGGGAATCGGCGGGGATTCTGCGGGCCTTACAATTTAGCGGAGGAACTGGTGCCGACGGCCGCAAAAACATCGGCCGATTCCTGCTCCGCGATTGGAATAAACGCGTGGACTACATCCGGGTCGAATTGCGCGGCTGAACTTTCAAGCAGCCGGCGAACCGCTTCGGAATGTGGAAGTCCGTCGCGATAGCAGCGGTTGGACACCATGGCATCATAGGCGTCGATCACGGAAACAATGCGCGACACCAGCGGAATGTCGCTGCCCTGTAAGCCGGCGGGATAGCCAGTGCCGTCCACGTTCTCATGATGGTGCAGGGCGTATAAACTTGCATCCTGCAAATCGGGAAACAGCCGCAGAATCGACCAGCTATATTCCGGGTGACGGTTGATCAGCGTTCGCTCCTCCGCCGTTAACGGGCCTTGCTTTTTCAGAATCGCGTCGGGCACGCCGACTTTCCCCACATCGTGCAACAACGCTGTCACCTCCACGTCATGCATGTGGTCTTCGGGGATGTTAAGTCTTCTCGCGACCCGGATCGCCCACTCGGCGAGCCGCGTGCTGTGAACGCCGGTCCCGATATCTTTCAGATCGAGAAGTTGATTGAACGCGCAAACCACCGAGTCGCGAAACGCGGATTGCTGCTCCTCAAGTTCCTTCACTCGAAACAGCAACAATCCGGATTCGGAAAACGTAGTTCCTGAGTTTGCCCTCATGGCCTTAGAGCAGACCATGGCAAGCGGTCAGCGCCGAATATGCATCCAGGCGACCCCATCCCAGTTGCGGATTAAAGATCACATCCGCATGCGTTAAGCCGGAGGCGACGTTCGCCGAATTGCAGCCGCCGTTCTTGCCCAGCATGAGGGCTGCGGTTCCGGCAACGAACGGTGTGCTGAACGAAGTTCCCCAGCCTGCGGCATAGGTTCCCCAGGGATACAGCGTCATAATGCCTTCGCCTGGCGCAGCCATGAACACAGGAGGCGTTCCGTAATTCGTAAAGGTAGATTGCACATCCTGATTGGAAGTGGAAGCGACGTTGATCACTCCCGGCAATGCCCCCGGGTAAACAAACTCGTATTCGCCGTCATTGCCGGCAGAAGCCACTGCGACCACACCCTTGCCCCGTGCGTACTTGACGGCACTGGCTAATTCGCCGGAATAAGTTGGGAAATCCCAGCTCATGCTCATCACGTTCGCGCCATTCTGCACGGCATAGTAGATCGCCCGGAGAATGTCGGATTCGTATCCGGCGCCGCTGGCCTGGAACGCTTTCAACGGCATGATCTTGGCCTGCGGTGCGACGAGGTGAACAATTCCGGCCGTCATGGTCCCGTGGCCGAACGCGTCATAATCTCCACCATCCAGCACGGCAACCGTGCGCTGGTCCAGTACGGCCACCGTACGCTGATTCACGTCTGCGGTTTGCGCATCGCTGGGATCCGGAGAAGCATTCACATCGGCATCCTCCGATCCACCGGCCACGTTTCGCGTGAAGTCGTACCCATTCACCAGAACACCCTTAAGAACCGGGTGGTTGGGATCAACCCCGGTGTCAATAATGGCCACCGTCGCGCCGGAACCGGTCACACGGAATGAGGACTGCGCCTTGGAGGTTTCTACCAGCTGATTTCCGGGTTGCGTCAGGTATCCTTGCCACACAGTAGCGCCGTAGTAGGCAGTCGGTGTCTCGTCTGTCAGATACGACGGGACGGCCCCGGCGTTCGGATCGGTAGAGTTCACCGTCTGGTCAATTTCAATGTCCACGATGCCAAGCTGCAGACTCAGCTTCAGGATGGAGGTGACAGGATTCAAAATCGGGGGAAACGTCACCAGAAACAACTGCCCCTGCGGGTCTCCCAGTCCGCGAACCACCTGGCAGCCTGTAAGCAGACATGTCAAATTCAGTCCGCGAAGACCCAGAGAATCGCGCACCACCAGTCGCGTTTGCGCCTGGGCTTGAGTCGCACCCGCCGCCATCACAAACAGCAGCAGAACAACCGCGATATATCGGCTCCACGAGAGCGTCTCGCGCCGACTGACAAAATTGATGTTCATTCTCCCCACTCCCCCCAAGGGCAGTTCTGAAAAGTCTATGTTTGCTGCTGCCCTTTCGCTACTTACAGCTGTAACCTCTTCACTAGTTACTAATTTCCGATTGAGTCATCTCGGAATCGGGGTCGGGCTGAAAATTTGCCAGAGAAATATGAAAATGAGCACGCTGCATTACCCGGATCGAAAGTCTCAGGTTATTCTCTGGCACGAACCTCAGATTGAACTCGCCAAAAGCATTCGCCTTCGTCTCTGCGACGGGGAGACCCTTCTGCGTCCATAGGATCACTTCTGAATTTTCGATCAAAGTTGATGGCCTTCGCTTGTCCAGAACCTGCCCGGTCAGATTCAGCAACTGCGACGGGTGGTATGCATCGAAATGCAGGTCAACAGCGAGCCCATCTGCCTCATAGACCATGTGTCGCGCTGCCGGTGCGCCGGCAGACCGCACGCCGGCCGGCGCAGCCTGTGCGTACGTATCGAATGTCAGTTTGGCTACCTCTGTGCGAGCCTGAGCTGCGCGCGAGTTCTCTGCAAGCATCAGCTTTGCCATGCGGACCGTGTTCTCTGGAGGAGCGAACTTGCTTTCCCGAAGAGCGATGGTCTGCACTTTCGTGAAGGTGTTGCGAGACACCATGCACTCGAGGCATCCATTGGCGAGATGCAATTCCATCTCCTTCTGTTGCGGGGGGTTGATCCCTCGGATCAGATCAGCCCACGCCTGATTGGAAAAGTGCTCCATCTCGACCTCGTGTTTGCTAATGGTTGCGTTTTTGACCGCGGCAGCGATATCGGGGGGGATAGTGAATAAGGGGCCGCAACAAGCGAAAAAATATAGGGTCGCGAAGAAAAATCTGGGGTCGGACTTAAGCCTTTCCAATCAATAGGAAAGGAGCCCAGTGGTAGGGATGGGGGTGTTTTTTGCGAAGCTCCAGCATGGCGGCCTGCAGGGCCAGGGGCTTAGACATTCCCCGCTGCAGCGCGGTGTAGAAGGCGACCATGAAGTCCCTGGTGCTGGCATCATGAACGTCCCACAGGCTCAAGATCATCGATTGCGCTCCGGCTTGCAACAGTCCGCGCACCAGCCCGATTTGTTCGTCGCCTGTTTTCACCACATTCAATCCCGTTGCGCACCCGCTCAGCACAACCAGTTCTGCGGACAATTTCAGCTGGTATAGGTCGTACAAACTCAAGTACGAATCTCCCAGGCGGATCGAAGAGAACATTGGATTGTCTTGCCGAAAGTAACCGTGAGTCGCAATGTGAATAATTCGGCTGTGTCGTCCATACTCCTCCAACACACGATGGGTCGCGGCTTCGCCCAAAAAGACCTGGCACTCCGAAAGTATTTTGCCGAGCGCCGACGCTTCCTCGGCGATGGCGGGCGCCTGCGGGTCCGGAATTCCGAGAACCAGCGCGCCGCGCTCAGCACTCGCCGTTTTTCCTTGGCAGATCGTGAAGATGGAGGCACTCGGAGCGTAGGAGATTGCAAATTGATCGATAAGGTACTTCTCTCCATCGTGCAAGGCGTGCATAGGCACGTAATGCAGTAAGCCGTGGGGCACAAACACCAGATGTTCGGCTTGGATCGGAGGCAACGGGGCGATCAATTCCTGATACAGATTCTTCAGATGGGCCTGGGTCGATTGCAAGAGAGAATCGTGGAATGCCGCAACGTACTGGGGATCGAGCCGGAATTTCGAAAGCTGGAATTGCAGCAACTGCAGCAGCTTCTGAATCCGGGATTGCACTGTTACCGAAACAATCCGGAGTTCCAAGCGGTTCAGAATACAGGCGAGCACACGGTCGTGGGCGCAGAAATATTCGACCATGGCTGCGCCTTCAGGAAGTGCTGCCTGTACCTGCTCAAGCGCAACGCTCGGTGTCCGTTGGAAGCCCGCTTGAGTCGCTTCCAGATCGGTGGCCTCCTGCAAGCTGCGCAGCAGTGCCGTTTCCCGTGTGCGGGCCTGCCGTTCCAGGTTTTCGATTCTCACCGGCGAGCTTTCTTGAGGCTGCAATTGCTCCCGCTCAATCAGGTTGTAATACCAGTTCAATTCTTCCCGTAGATTGCGGATAGATCGCACCAGATCGCTTTGTCCCGGGTCGCTCTCGGTATGCTTATCCTGATCGTTGTGCACAGGTTGTGCCAGGAGTTCCGTAAGAGTCCGTGATTTGGCCTGTTCGATGTAACTGAACGCCTCCTCGGCTCCATCCGGGCGTTGCAGGCATAATTCAACAAGGCGTTCATACACCTCGGATTTGTTGCTGAAAAAAGCGATCTTCAGCTCTTCGTTACGCAGGCTCCCTCGCAGCGTTTCGAGTGCCCCTCGCGCCCGCGAATATGCCGCATAGGCTTCATTCTGGTCTCGACCCGTTCGTGCAATTTCTCCCAGCAGAAACTCGCCGTCGTAGATAAGCACTGGCGAGTCGAGCTTAGCGACATGTTCGAGGGCCGCTTGAACGCGTTGACGTGCTCCGGCAAGATCACTCATGCGAAAAAGAATTCGGGCCAGAAGCAACTCCGCAAATGCCGCTTTCCGCTGTAGAGCCGAAGTCCGAAAGAACTCCGAGGCATTGATACAGAGTTGGCGCGCCTCGAACAATCTGCCCTCGTTCAATAGAACCAACGCCTTGTAGAGGTCAATGAGCGCAGGCCAGACCTGATTGTCATCGCGCAGGAACATCTCCTTCGCCTGGGTAAACAGTTTGACGGCCTCGAAGGCTTGCCCCTGACGACTTGCTGCGATGGCGGCAAAGGCCAGCGCCTTTGCCCCTTCGTAGCCGAAGCCGAGCTTCTGAAACTGCACGTGGGCCCGGCGAGCCAGTTCAGTCGCCTCCGCATTCAGATTCAATTCGATATAGATTTCGGATAAATCCAGGTCGCACAGCGCCAGCTGATAGGCATCTCCGGCTTTCTTGGCGCTGGTGGCTGCTCCGCGAAGCATCTGAATCGCCCGGCCATACTCCCCGCGCAGGAAGTACAGATACGCGATGTTGTAATCCGCGTAGGCGACCAGGGTTGACAATCCCTTCTCCTCGCAATGGCCGCGAGCCTTCCGATGGAATTCGAGTGCCTTGGGAAAGTCGTTGAGAAAGATGCAGCTGAGAGATAGGTTGCTCAGAACTGCGGCCAGACCCTCAGCATCATCGCGTTTGATCAGTTCCTCATAAGCGCGCGTGTAGTGCTCGAAGGCCTCCGCAAATCTGTCTTGGCGCTGGAAAATGTTGCCGATGTTGATCTCGAGCCGGGCCAGTCGCCATGCGTTGCCGGCTTCGGAAAAAATCGCCCTGGCTTTTTCCCCGGCCGCCAGCGCCTCGTCGTATCGACCAAGCAGCAGGAAAGGCTGGATCGACCCGCTTAGAGTGCGCGCCAGTTCTTGTTTTTCTCCGATCCTTTCGAATAGTTCGGCGGCGCAACGGTGTAATTCGATCGCCTCGGCATGACGATCCATGGCATACAGGGCATTGGCTTTGGCGCGGTGGCTCCTGGCTAGCCCGATGTCACTGTGGATGGTCTCGGCCGCAAGCATTGCGAGATCGGCAAGCAATTGCGCCTTTGTCGTGTTGACATGGATTTCCTCGCGAACCCGATCACTTAGAATCGAGATGACCTCCTCCCAGTCCGCCTCGGGATGCTGGCTAATCAGACTGCGGCGCTGCGAGTCGCCTTCGGCGGCAAGCAGGCGCTCCACCATCGCCGCAACTTCGGTTTGGGTCGCCGCCTTGAGGCTCATGTTTAGAACCCCATCTTCAATAGCTGCTTCTTCAGCTTTTGCAGGCAACGGCCGCGGATGAATCCGATCGAACCCGTTGCTAATTCGAGCTCGCGCGCGATTTCCTCATACGGACGCGGGGGGCTCTCGTAAAAGAGTTTGTGGACCAACCGCTGGCATCTCTCCGGCAGTTGTGCGATGGCATCGCGGAGCATCTGCTCCTTTTCCAGTTCTGCCAGCAGTTGCTCGGGGATCGGCTCATCAGAAGCGATGGGAAGGTCTTCTCCCGTTTCGTTGGTGAGAGGCACTTCCCGATTCGGTTCTCTTCGCTGCTGGAGACAAACGTGATAGCAGGCCTGCATCAGCCACTTTGGCAGAGCGCGGGGTTCGCGTAGTTGGCTCAGTCCACTGAGCAACTCGAGGCAAACCGACTGAAAAATGTCTGCTGCCTCTTCATACATTCCCATGCGGATCGGAATGGAATAGATGAGATTCTTGTATTTGGCAATGAGAGCTGACCAAGCCTCCGCATCGCCTTTCAAGCACGCGGAAACAAGGCGCTCGTCAGACCAATCGGTCTGAAGCACGGCTTTCAGTTTGACCCCAACACTCACTGGAGACCAGCTCGCTCCGACGGTTTCTGGTTCCGCAGATAAAGCTGATCGGAGTTCCATAGGGTGTAGTTGTCGAGCACAGCAGGATGAAAATTTCGCACTTCGTCCTTAGCGCCCACCAGTACATCCGGGCTGGCCAGGAAAATGAATGGCAGATTCTCCGCGATCAATTGCTGCACCCGATCATAGAGGCGCTTGCGCGTCGCATAGTCCATCGTGACCATCTGCTCTTGCATCAGGCGATCGATCTCCTGTTCCCAGGGTGTGGAGGGGTGCGCTTCGTTGAGATGCCAAAGGTGTGTCGCACCATTCGAAAGCCATACGTTCATTTCCGGATTAGGATCGGGATCGCCGCCACCCAAGCCCATGATCGCTGCTTCATAGTCGAAGTTCTGGAAGACGCGGTCGAGCATAGCGCGGAAATCAAGTGGGACCACGTGGACCTGGATTCCGAGATGCGCGAGATCGTCCTGGATCAAGGTCGCCATCTTTGTGCGCTGCGTGTTCGATGAACTCGCCATGATGGAAAACTCCACCGGCTTGCCCGAGGTGTCGAGCAGTTCACCGCCGGTGTTCCATGAAAATCCGGCTGACTTCAGCAGTTCCCGGGCCGTATCCAAAGAACGCTCTGGATGGGGGATCTTCTGATCAACCCACAGTTTGCTTCCCGGACCCACGTTGCCCCAGAGTGGCGTGCCTCGCTCGCCGTAGACGAGCTTCACGATGGAGTCGCGATCAATCGCCGAAGAAACCGCCTGACGAAATCTTAGATTCCGAAACCACACCTGTTTGGCGGCAATATCCCCGAGCCTCTTTGCATCCAGGTCGTTAAGATTGAAGACGAGAAAGTTGTATTCGAGACTGGGGCCGAGGTCGGCCAGTTGCCACCCTCCGCGGGATTGATCCTTCGACAGCATGGCGAAGTTCTCTGCGCTCAGTCGGCTGATCACATCGGTCTCGCCCGCCTCGAAACGCATCACCTGCTGGTCTTCACTTCCAACAAATACGAATACGAGTTCATCCAGATAGGGCAGCCGCCGCTTTTCACGATCCGCCCGCCAATAATAAGGATTACGCTCGAGCACAATGTTCTGGCCCGCCAGGTATCGCTTCACCCGGAAAGGTCCGAGCCCCGCAATCTGCGAGGGTGGTGTATTCAACGACCAGGCCTGGTCAAAGTGTCCTTCTTTGTACGATTTTTCCAGCAGATGCTTCGGCAGCATCGCCAGTCCGTCAAACAACCGCTCCGCCGCCGCGTACGGCCGGGGCAAGTCGAAGCGCACAGTATAGTCATCAATTTTGGTCACGACGGGAGGCTTGCCGTCGATGATCAAAAGATCCCGTTGTGGAGAGCCGATTGCTGGGTCCAGGTATAGCGCAAATGAGAAAACGACATCATCGGCGGTGAAAGGTTCGCCATCGGAAAAACGCAGGCCTTTGCGCAGATGCAGGATAAATTCACGCCCGTCGCGAGAAATCTTCCACGATTCGGCAAGCGCAGGCTCCGTCTTCTGTGAAAGCCGGTTAATGCTGATCAGATCGGCATTACAGCGGCCAATCACCTCTCGCGAGACCGCATCGGTCGCAGTCACCGGATTCAGGGTCTTCGGCTCCGAACGCTGGCCAATGACAAGCCTTCCGCCGTACTGGCCGAGTTCGCCGTCTACGAACTGAATCTGTTCCGAGGGCTTCAGCGGCTCGGGCGCCGGCCCTTCAGCCGCGCAAACCGTTCCGAGCAGACCAAGAAATAGGGCAAGACGAGCTATGGTTTTCATAAGCGGCCTTCCCACAGAACGGATTCAGATTGATTTTGATTGTAACCAGTGATGAATCGTATCGGCCAGAAGCCAATACATAACCGAAGTAACTACCAACGCGGCGGCTGGCGCAAGAAGCCAATAATAAGAAACCAGCACTTGATACTGCTGCAGCGAGCTCAGCATATTCCCCCAGCTTGGGACGGGTTCGCCCACCCCCAAACCGAAGAAAGACAACACTGCTTCCGCAGCTATATATTGCGGTACCAGCAGCGCTGCTTGAGTCAATAGAACTCCAAATGCCTCCGGGGCTACGTGACGCCGCAGCAAATAGAAGTCTGTCGCCCCAAATCCGCGAGCGGCCAACACATAATTGCGGCTTCGGGCACTTAGGATCAGGCCTCGCACCAGGCGTGCCGGGCGCGCCCATCCGATAATCCCGATGATCGAGATGATCAGCAGGAAAGTGCTGGCAGGGCTGAGATGAAGTGGTAACAATGCGCGCACTCCCAATAGAAAATAAAACCACGGTAAGGATAGGAATAAATCGACTGAGCCCATCAGGGTTTCATCGATCCACTTTCCGTAGTAGCCGGATATCGTACCCACGATAGTCGCAACCGCCAGAGTAATGAGAGTCGCTATCAGTCCAGAAGCCAGAGAGATTTGTCCTCCGTATAACAGCCGCGAAAGTTCGTCACGGCCATAAGCATCACTTCCCATCAGAAAAATCCGGGCTGGAGGGTAGACTCCGAATAAGTGAAGGTTGGTCGGGAGCACACCAAGTAGTCTGTAACTGTCGCCCCTGACAAACAGGTGCAGTGCATATTCGCGGCTCGAATCTTGCCCGTACCCATCGAACCGGGGTACGGCGGCGTAAACAAACGGGTCTGGATGAAAGCCTCGAGAGTCGCGGAAGTGGATGTGTGCGGGTGGTATATAGGCAAAGTCACGATTCTGCGTTGCCGGGTTGTAGGGTGCGACAAATCCCGCCAGCAGGATAGCCAAATGTAGACCGACCAGAACTACGGCCATCGTGCGAACCCTAAGCTTCATTGGATTCTCCACTGCGGATTCGGGGGTCGCAGGCCAGCAACAAGACGTCGGCGACGAAGTTTCCCCCGAGCATGAAAACGCCCGAGAGCATGACCCCTCCAATCACGACATAGAGGTCGCGGGACAGGGTCGCTTCCAGGATCAATGGACCCAGTCCAGGCCACCCCGTGATCGCTTCGACCAGCAGGGAGCCGCCGAGCAAACCAGCCAGGGAGAACCCCAGGAGTGAGATCGCCGAATTGGCAGCCAGCGGCAGTACGTGATAAACCAACAGCCTCATTCGGCCGATTCCCAAGCCGCGCGCGGCCTGGATGCAGGCCGAATCCAGAACTTCCAGGACGCCGGCACGAACATGCCGTTCAATGATTGCCGCGCTTCCCAGCACCAGGATCGAGACCGGCAACATCATGTGCGCGCAGACGTCGCCAATTCTCTCGTACAGGGATTGGTCTTCCAACGATAAACTCATCATTCCGCCGACCGGTCCTAACCGGAATCGAACAGCTAAAGCGAGCAGCGCAATCGCCATGACGATCTCCGGAACCGAGATCACCACAGAAGTTCCCGTTCCGATCACCCGATCAATCAATCTCCCCCGCCGGCTCGCGCTCCAGATACCGAGAGGTAAAGCCAGGATCCAGCTGAGAACAGTAGCCACAGAAGTGAGAAGCAGGGTGTTTTTAGCCCGCGGCAACAGAAGCTTGCCTACAGGAGCGTCATACGCGAGGGAGTAGCCAAAATCGCCGTGAGCTGCGGCCAGCGTCCATCGCACATAACGGATCGGGAGCGGCTGGTCGAGGCCATAGCGCGAACGCAATAAAGCAATCGTTTCTGGCGAAATCTGCGGGTTCAGGCGCATTTCATCGAAAAAACTGCCGGGCGCCATTTCCGTGAAAAGAAAACACAGCACCGATAATCCCAGCAGGAGGAGCAGAGTTCGCAGCAGCCGTTGCAGGAGGAATTTCATGCGAAAGCTCGTCGAGACAGCGGGAAGCCCTTTCGAAGCTCCTGGGTCGCGCGCACCAACTCCTTGGTTGCAGTGTGCATCGGATTCGAGATCAGTTCCCTCGTCGGGCCCTGCTCCACAATCCGGCCGCCCGACAAAATGGCAATGTTCTCGGCCATGCTTGCGACCAGCGCAAGATCATGCGAGATCAAAAGGTAGGAGATCGAGTGCAGAACCTGAAGCCGGCGCAGCAAATCGATAATCTGGGCTTGCGTCGAGAGATCGAGGTTCGCGAGCGCCTCATCGAGCACCAGCACCTTCGTCTTCAGCGTAAGCGCTCTCGCAATCGCAATCCTTTGCCGCTGCCCGCCACTGAATTGACCGATGGACCGATCCAGCCAATCGGGCGAGAGGTCAACCTCGCGCATCAATTCGAAGGCTTGGGCTCGCCGCTGCACTGGAGTGCCTTGGTTCCGAATCAACAATGGTTCTTCGATGATTTCCGCGGCGGACATTCGCGGATTCATTGCCGTGATCGGATCCTGGAAAATCATCTGGATCGGGGATTGAAGCCGGCGCATGTCGCGGCCGCAAAGACGCGCAATATCGGTTTCTTCCAAGCGGATCTCTCCGCGATCCGGCATTTCCAAACGCGCCACGCACCTGGCAATCGTAGACTTGCCCGCTCCCGAATTGCCTATCAGTCCCAGTGTTTCTCCCGACGCGATTTCGAAGTTTGCGTCGGCAACGGCCTGAATCTTCTTCCGTTTTTCCCAGGGCCCACGGCGCGGCGCCCAGTAACACTTGCTCAGTCCCACAACACGAAGCAACGCGGGAGAATTACCACTTTGAGTTTGGGACTCCGTTGACATTTGAATCAGGCTCACAATTCACGACGACGCGAGAGCAAATTCGGCGGCCGACTCCATGAGTTTCTTCGTATACGCGTGTCCCGGGCGGGCGAAGACTGAACCGGTCTTACCCTCCTCCACAATTTGGCCTTGGTGCATTACCGCAACGCGATCGGCAAAGCCCGCCAGCGTAGCCGGATCGTGAGTGATCCAAAGAAGCGCCGTCGAGTGTCGGCGAACAATTGCCGACATCAATGCCATAATCTGTACCTGTAGCGGTGAGTCCAGCTTGCTCGTCGGCTCATCGGCAATCACGAGGGCGGGCCGGCAAGCGATGGCTTGCGCAATCACAACGCGCTGCCTTTGCCCTCCGCTCAGCTGATGAGGGTATGCGGCAGCGATCGTGTTGGGATCCTCAAACCCGACTTCACCGAGCAACTCACGCACCCGCTGCTTCCGCTGGCTACGCGTGAGTTGTAAGTGTGCCCGCAGCACCTCATAAATCTGCGTTCCGGCCGTGAGCACAGGATTCAGGCAAACCGCGGGGTCTTGCGGAATCATGGAAATTCGAGAACCGCGAATTCCGGACAACTCATTCTCGCGAACGGCGAGCAGGTCGCAGTTGTCAAAAAAAACTTTGCCTGCGGCCTCCGCTCTCCGCGGAAGCAGCCTCATGATCGCATTGGCCAGTGTGCTTTTCCCTGATCCTGACTCACCGATCAGCCCGACTGTCTCGGCTGCGTGAACAGACAGGGCCAGATCGTTGACCGCGATGACGGCATCGCCGGTATCCGTCGCATAGCGGACACGCAGTCCGGTGACCTGAAGCAGCGGCAAAGCCATATGTGCCATGATGACCCTTCCTGTTTTTTAAGTGGAGGTTACTTCGGTGTCGGCTGGCGACACCGTAATGACAGTCGGGTCGCTACAGATCGCTGCGTGCTTCGGGCGGGTGGCCCACCCAACGCGCTTTTCGTTGGGTGGGGAACATCGGCGATAGTTAACGCCTGCCACAAAATTGGTCGGGACGGGCAGATTTGAACTTGAGGCGCTTAGCAGGCGTCAGCGATGGCGAAGCCGAGCGGGAGCCTGCTGCCGAAATCCTGAACGCAGCGAAGGATCTCCATAAACAATTGGTCGGGACGGGCAGATTTGAACTGCCGACCCCTCGCACCCCAAGCGAGTGCTCTACCAGGCTGAGCCACGTCCCGACAAGGTGGTATTCCGCTGGTTCAACGCGCGCCCTTACTGGCTTTCCGAACCGGCGGCGGGGTTCACCACCAAGATTCTACACCAGCCAGGCAGCCCCGGAATCACCCCGTTTTGACTCCGTTCTCGCACTAGCCTAGAATTTTTGTCAGGGGCGCACCGGCATGCCGGAGCTGCCCGGAAGGAGCTGCGGATATGGAAGGCAAGATCGGTCTCACCGAGATTCTTTTCATTGTGGCCATCGCGCTTCTTCTCTTCGGGCCCAGCAAGTTTGCTTCGCTGGGCAAGGGCCTCGGTGAAGGCATCCGCAACTTCAAATCGGCCATGAAGGAAGGCGAAGAGAACAAGAAAAAAGACGACGCCGAGAAAAAGTCCTAGTTTTTCCGCTCGCGGCTTCCGCACTCTCAGATTGCCTTGAACCTCCGGAGCATCTTCCAAACCCGCGCCACCGGCAGGCCAACCACGTTGCTGTAGTCGCCTTCGATGCGTGGAATCCAGCGCGAAGCCATTCCCTGGATCGCGTAGGCGCCGGCTTTATCCATCGACTCGCCCGTAGCGACGTAACTCCGAATATCATCCGCGGTGAGCCCGCTCATGATAACCAGCGTGCTCTCCGACTCGGTCCATTCGCGAATCCCTGGGGCCGGCGCAACCAGACAAACTCCCGTAATCACCTCATGGGTCCGTCCCGATAACATTCCCAACATGCGCGCGGCATCAGAGGCATCCAAAGGCTTGCCCAGGATAACCTCATCGACCGCCACCACCGTATCCGCCCCCAGCACGAAATCTCCCGGCCGCCTGGCGGAAACCGCCAGCGCCTTCTCCCGCGCGAGTCTCTCCGCGCAGTCTTTGGCAGACTCTCGATCCCGCGGCGCTTCATCGATGTCCGCCGCTTGCACCGTGAACGAAATCCCGGCATTGCGCAAAAGTTCCTGGCGGCGCGGCGAAGAGGAAGCGAGAACGAGCATGCGATCCGGGTCCCTACTGGCAACTGAAAACTGCTACCTGCTGCCGACCACTCCGCGCACCGACTCAATCAGCTTGGCCGAATCGTAGCCGACCCCATCCTTGAACACCGTCTCCACATTTTCGATATCGTCGATCTTCGTCGAAGGATCGCCCTTGATGACCACCAGATCCGCCTGCTTGCCGGGAGCGATGGTTCCGATGCGGTCCAGTTCTCCCAGAAACTGCGCGCCGTTCGCTGTAGCGATGTGAATCGCCTCGAGAGGAGTAAATCCTGCCTCGACCAGCAACTCGACTTCACGCTGATCGCCAAAGCCTGCGATCACTCCGCCCATGCCCGTGGGATCGAGCCCCGCCAGCAGCAACCCGCCCGCTTTGGAAAACGCGTATTCGAACTCTTCTTCTTTCTTGAAGGCCGCCGGCCAGGGCGAGGCCTCGATGCCATAGGACTTCTTGAGCCGCCCAAAATCGCTGGAGCGCACTCGATTCCACAATAGAGCGCTGCGGGCATCCGGCGAAAGCGCATCGAGCACGCGCTTCTCCAGAGTCGGCCGGCCGCTGAAGCTCCCCATCTCGAAGACGGGCAGCGTCGATGTTACTGCAACGTGGTGCTGCACCAGGTAAAGGATCGTGTCGTGCAGCGGTCCCGAGTTGACGTCGAGCTGCGCGATCAGTTTCGGATTCTCCGGATTCTCAGGACACACCCCAGGCTTTTTGTCCGGGAGAAATTCCGTATCCACCAGAATGCCGTGCTCCAGATCGTCGATCCCTAGATCGGCCGCCTCGCGAAATCCAATCGAACACAGATGTCCTGTCACCTTCGCGCCCCGTTTGTGGGCAGCAGCAATCGCAGCCGAGAGCTCCGCCGGCGTGATGAACATGTACGCTTTGAAATTGTCGGCGCCTTCATCGAGCCAGTAGTTCACGGTTTTCGTCGCGTCCTCGGGTCCGCCAAGCTGGTGCATCTGCAGCGCCCACGATCCCTTGCCCTCGAGATACGGCCCCGTAACGTGCATTTTCGGTCCGGGCATGTCGCCGGCATCGATGGCCTTCTTCATCTCCAGGTCGGTATAAGGTTCGAGCGCGCCGGTGGTGCGAATGGTAGTAACGCCGCCGGCCAGGTATAAGCGCGGAAAGCTGTAGGCCATCTCGCCAAAAATGCCGTTCCCCATGGGATAAAACATGTGATCGTGCATTCCCACCAGGCCGGGAATCACGCTGTACCCGTGGAGATCGAGCACCCGGGCATCTTTGGGTACGCTCGCCGAAGCGGCGTCGCCCACCGATCCGATCTTTCCGTGGCTCACGATCAACGTCTGGTCTTCCCGCGCCGGCGCGCCCGTGCCGTCGATCACCCGCACATGCGTCAGCGCCACCACGGGCGCATCCACTTTCACAAACTCTTTCACCTGCGGCGAAAGCATCTGCGCAAATGCCGCGTTCGAGAAAAACAGACAAACAATGACTAGCAAGCGCTTCAGCATATCGATCACCTGCGCAAGAATATTCAAGCGCACAGATTGTACAGGAATAAATTCGCTCGTCCATTTGACGGCGTCATCCCGATGCCCCACGCTTTCACCAGCGGGGCGAGGGATCTCGCGAGCACCATGATCGAACGTAGGGCAGACGCTCCAGTGCTCACCCCATCAACTCAAGCCGATTCCCAAACGGATCTTCCACATAACATCGCCGCACGCCGGGAATACTTTCATCGTCCATCACTTCCACTCCCGCCGCACGCAATCCAAGAATTAGCCCGTCATAATCGCGGCACCGCAATGCCGGATGCGCCTTCTTCGCCGCGCGAAAATCCTTCTCCACTCCTAAATGAATCTGCACGCCTCCGCTCGCAAACCAGCACCCACCACGCTTCGCCAACTCCGGAGGCTTGAGCACTTCTGTCATACCCAGCAGGTCGCGGTAAAACCTCCGCGCGCGCTCTTCTTCTCCCGCAGGCATGGCCAACTGCACGTGATCGACGGCGAGGAATGACGGTTCGTTCATAAGGAGATGTTAGCTTGAGCGGAGACTAACTCGGCCTGGAATCATCAGAAAAGACGAAAGGCCTCGAATGCAGCACATTGCGCTTCCAACGGGAGCCAGTCACGGTCGCTTGTCACATTCTCACAAAGCCTCAGCCCGAAACCGGAACACCGCATTCCCCCTGCTAGAATCAATCCTTAGCCCACACTCCATGGACGCTTCCCACATCCGCAACTTTGCCATCATCGCCCACATCGACCATGGCAAATCCACCCTCGCCGACCGCCTGCTCGAGCTCACCGGCTCGCTCACCGCGCGCGAAATGCAGGCCCAGGTCCTCGATTCCATGGACCTCGAACGCGAGCGCGGCATCACCATCAAGGCCCACGCCGTCCGCATGATGTACACGGCCAAGGACGGAGAAACCTATCAGCTCAACCTGATCGATACTCCCGGCCACGTCGATTTCTCCTACGAGGTTTCCCGCTCGCTCGCCTCCTGCGAGGGCGCGCTCCTCGTCGTCGATGCTTCGCAAGGCGTCGAAGCGCAGACTCTGGCCAATTCTTATCTCGCCATCAATCACGGCCTGGAAATCATTCCCGTCATCAACAAGATCGATCTGCCCAGCGCAGACATTCCCCGCACCAAAGAAATGATCGAAGGCGCCGTCGGCCTCGACGCTTCCGATGCCCTTCTCATCAGCGCCAAAACCGGCCAGGGTGTGCCCGATGTCCTCGAAACCATTGTCAAGCGCATCCCTTCGCCGAAAGGCGATCCCGATCATCGCCTGCAGGCCTTGATTTTTGACTCCTGGTTCGATCCCTACCGCGGCGTCATCGTCCTCACCCGTATTTTCGAAGGCACGCTGCGCAAAGGCCAGAAGATTCGTCTGTGGTCCAACAACCGCGTCTTCGACGTCGAAGCTCTCGGCGTTCTTACCCCCAAACCGGTCGACATCGACGAATTGAAGGCCGGCGAGGCCGGTTTTCTCATCGCCAACATCAAGAACGTTGCCGATACAAAAATCGGCGATACCATCACTGACGATGCCAATCCCGCCATCGAGGCCCTGCCCGGTTTCGAGGAAATCAAGCCCATGGTCTTCGCCGGCCTCTACACCGTCGATGCCCACGAGCACACCCAACTCCGCGAAGCCCTCGAAAAGCTTCGCCTCAATGACTCTTCTTTTTTCTTCGAGCCCGAATCTTCCGCCGCCCTCGGCTTCGGTTTCCGCTGCGGCTTTCTTGGCCTGCTCCATATGGAAATTATTCAGGAACGCCTCGAGCGCGAATTCAATCTCGACCTCATCACCACCGCTCCCGGCGTCCGCTACAAGATCACCAAAACCGACGGCGAGCTCATCGAGGTCGATAATCCCTCGCGCTGGCCCAATCCCAGCGAAATCACCAAAGTCGAAGAGCCGGTGATTCTCGCCACCATTCTCACCAGCGAAGAGTATGTCGGCGGAATTTTGAAGCTGGTGGAAGAAAAGCGCGGCAAGCAAAAAACCTTCGAATACGTCAGCTCTACGCGCGTCATGCTGCACTACGAATTGCCGCTGAACGAAATTGTTCTCGACTTCTACGACCGTCTCAAATCCGTCTCCCGCGGCTACGCTTCGCTCGACTACCATCTCGCAGGTTATTGGGAGTCGCCCATGGTGAAGCTCGACATTCTGGTCGCGGGCGATCCCGTCGACGCACTCTCCATCATCGTGCACAAAGATTTTGCCTACGAGCGCGGTAAAGCTCTCGTCAGCAAAATGCGCCAGCTCATTCCTCGCCAGATGTTCGAGGTCGCCATCCAGGCTTCCATTGGCGCGAAAATCATCGCCCGCGAAACCGTCTCTGCCATGCGCAAAAATGTTCTCGCCAAGTGCTACGGCGGCGATATCACGCGTAAACGCAAATTGTTAGAGAAGCAAAAAGAAGGCAAGAAGCGCATGAAGCGCATCGGACGAGTCGATATTCCGCAAGAGGCCTTCCTCGCCGTCCTCAAAGTCGGCGAAGGCGAATAGCCCATTTTTATCCATTGTCATCCGGAGCGAGCACTGACCTTTGCGCTTCGCGCAAAAGCCAACCACAGTCGAAGGATCCTTGCAACCACACGCGAACCGACGCGAGCAAAACGGGTGGGTGCGATAAGCCTTCATCGCGAACGCCCCCGCTTTCAGCAGCGCTTTGAAGGGGGGCGCGGCTTCCTGCCGGGTGGCCCCGTTTGCCGCATTTCCCGCCGCAAGCGTCTGCTCACATCACTAAGCGGCAAGGGTGGGTCCTCCCCAATGGGAAGATCACGACCTCGACTAAACCGGGGCTTCAGCCGCCGCGCCGGCACCTCACTCTCCCAATCTCGAATTCCCCGGAAAACCTACGCTTCGCTACACGAAAATGTGCAAATCTCCCTTTCACCCGTTCACCCGGCCCGAGCTCACCCTGCCCATGTTAATTCCATATGAATTGCTTAACTGATTACTATTCATACATTTAAAGCCGTGCTGCAAAAAATCGCCCGGCCCGCAAGCCATCTTTGCCCAGAGAGATTCTCCAACGCGTCTTCAATTCCACAAGCTTTTCCACAGCCCGACAGTCCATCTCGCCAATCACACAACCCTCACTGTCTACAGTGTTTACCGGACCAAAACTACGGTGATCCCGGTAGTCAGGAAACTCACTCATCCAGCCCAACGCCGCCCTCCACCAGTGTCTCGAACCTGGTGCAACTTTTCAGGAACGCCAACTGGATTTTTCCCGTCGGCCCGTTGCGCTGCTTGGCAATAATGATCTCCGCCCGGCCTTGCAGATCGGGATCATCCTGCTTGTAAATTTCCTCGCGAAAAATGAACGCCACCAGGTCCGCGTCCTGCTCGATCGAACCTGACTCGCGCAGGTCTGCCAGTTGAGGACGATGATCGCCGCCCCGGCTCTCCGGTGCGCGGCTCAGCTGCGAAAGCGCAATCACCGGCACAACCAGTTCCTTGGCCAGCGCCTTCAGGCCGCGCGAAATCGCCGAGACTTCCTGCGTGCGATTCTCGTAGCGACGTCCGCCGCCCGCCATCAGTTGCAGGTAATCCACAATAATCAAATCCAGTTTGCCGTTTTCCTTCTGCTTCAATCGCCGCGCCTTTGCTCGCATTTCGCTCAAGGAAATGCCCGGCGTATCGTCGATGTAGATCGGGGCATGCGCCAGTTGCTCCATCGCCCGCACTACTTTCCGCGTGTCGTCCTGCCAGAGCGATCCCGTGCGCATCTTGTGCGCATCAACCCGCGCCTGCGAACAGAGCAGGCGCAGCAGCAGCGCCTCGCGCGACATTTCCAGCGAGAACACGCCCACCACCTTCCCGTCTTCGATCGCGGCATTCTCGGCGATGTTCATGGCAAACGCCGTCTTGCCCACCGAAGGCCGCGCCGCGATAATCACCAGATCCGACCGCTGCAATCCGCTGGTCATCTCATCGAGATCGGTGTAGTGCGTGGCCAGGCCCGTGATGCGCTGCCCGCGCTGCAGCAGCGCGTCGACCGACCCGAACGACTCGCGCACGATCTCCTGCACCCCCAGGAAACCGCGCCCAATGCGCTTGTCCCAGAGTTGAAAGATCGCCGCTTCTGCATCGCTGAGAACCTCTTCCGCCGAGTCGGTCTGTTCGGCCGCTCGCGCGATCGCTGAGTTTGCCGCATGAATCAGGCCGCGCAGCAGGGCCTTGTCGCGCACGATCTTGACATAATGCTCGATGCTGGGCCGGTCGGGAACTCCATCGACCAGGCTCGACACATAGGCGACGTCTCCAACCGACTGCAGGTCCTTGTGCCGCTCCAGCTCTTCGATCAGCGTGATCATGTCGATCGGCCGCGACGATTCGGCCAGATCGACCATGCGCGTGTAAATGCGGCGGTGCGAGTCGAGCGAAAAATCTTCCGTCTTCAGATGTTCCGCAGCCTGGTTGTAGGCAAAGTTATCCAGCAGAATCGCGCCCAGAATCGAGCGCTCCGCCTCTACGTTCGCCGGAAGACTGCTGATGCTGTAATCCGAAGTCGCCAACGTTACCTTCCCATCCAAGCCTGATCGTCTGGCGCGAGCACTCCTGCCCGCGAAAGCCACCACACCGGGTCATCCCGAAGCCGCGCGCTTTCATCTGCGCGGCGGGGGATCTCGCGTGGATCGCTCTCGATGTTTCAGGATCGCGTCGTCATCTTAACTTCGCTCCCCGTTGTGCAGCGCGGTGAACTGCGTTGGAAAACTCCGCCCAATTATTTTTTTCCGTTTCTCATGAGAGCTCCTCGACCCGGCCCAACCTCTCTTGATACGCTGGACGTTGCCGCAGTATGCCATACAAGCGAACAAAAAGCGAACTATTTCCCTCCCTTCGATGTCATTCCGAACCGGCGCGAAGCGGCGGTCAGGAACCTGCTTTTACCGGCCTCACCTCGGAACCCTCATGCCTCTTCTAACCCATATCCTCCGGTGCGCCATCCCCGCGCTACTGCTGGCTTCGCTCAACTCCTGCTCCAGCTCGCGCACCTCTCCCGCAGCTGCGCCTCCACCGAGTCCTCACTCCGCCTCCACTTTTTATCTCGACTGCTCCGCCGCCGCCAACGGCAACGGCACACAGGCCTTGCCCTGGAATTCTCCGGCCAGCGTCAACGCTTTCACTTTCGTCCCCGGCGATCATCTCCTGCTCAACCGCGGCACAACCTGCAACAGCGCTCTCACTCCCCACGGCTCCGGCTCCTCCGCCGCGCCCATCGTCATCGACGCCTATGGTGTCGGGGCGCAACCCATCATCAACGGAGGCTCCGCCGAAGAGGCCCTCAAACTTTTCAACCAGCAATATTGGGAAATTAGCAATCTTGAAATCGTCGGCGGCAATCTCTATGGCGTTTATATTTCCGGAAACACGCCCAACGTCCCCATCAATCACATCCACCTGACCAACCTCAACGTTCATGGAGCAACCTTCACTTCCGCCAAGCGCTCTGACTCCGGCGAAGTCTTCCTCAGCAACAACGGCTCGGGCGAAACTTTCACCGACGTTCTCATCGACGGCGTTACCGCCCACGACAGCCACGTCTCCGAAGGCATTCTCGTCAGCGCCGGCGGCGCCTGGATCGAAAGCAACCGCGTCTCCCAGCCCCTCGGCAACCACATCACCGTGCAGAATTCCACCGCCCACGACATCTACGGCGACGGCATCCTCGTCGCCGAAACCAACAATGGCCTGCTGCAGAACAACGTCGTCTACAACAGCGGACTCTGCCCCAATTGCACTGGCAGCACGCCCGTCGGCCTCTGGGAGTGGTACTGCCACACCTGCACCGTGCAGAACAACGAGTCCTATTCCAATCAGAGCTGGGGTGGCGATGGCGGCGACTTCGACATCGACTACTACAACAACGACAACATCGTCCAATACAACTACGGGCATGATTCGGCCGGCTACTGCGTGGCTTTCTTCGGCGCGGGCGGACAGGCCAGCAACGACAACGTCTTCCGCTATAACGTCTGCTCCAACAATGGCCAGCGCAGCGACCTCTCCAAGCAGGGCGAAGTCGACCTCTATACCTGGGATAACGGATCACTTAACGGTGTCCAGATCTATAACAACACCTTCTACTGGAACCCCGCCGGCAACGCCCCCGCGCTCTCCGCCGGCAGTGCGACTTTCTCGGGAAACCACCCCGTCTTTTTCAGGAACAACATCATTTATGCCGCCGTTCCCGGCATGATCCAGGTCCCCTCAGCCTTCACGCTCGATAACAATATTTACTGGACCACTTCCTCCTCCCCGGCCACATGGCAGATCGGCAGCACAACCTACACCGGTTTCGCTGCCTATCAGGCAGGCTCGACTCAGGACCCGCACAGCTACAACGTCGATCCCATGCTCAACGACCCCACCTATCATGCGGTCGGTAAACCCACGTCCGCCTTCACCTTGCTGCAAGGTTCTCCCGCCATCGGCAAAGGAGCCAATGTGTGTGGCGCAAACGCTGGATGTTCAATGGGCACGCAGGACTTCTGGGGGAACACCCTGCCCAACGGCAGCGGATACAACATCGGGGCCTGGCAGGGTTCGCCGGCTACCGATGCATCGAAACATCGCATTCGCCACAGCAATTTCTCCCGGCGTTCGCATCCTCCCGCGCTCATGCTGCTCGCGTTTCTGCAAACCACCCCCGACACCGCAGACACTCCCTCACGCCGCGAAGTCGCTTTTCTGCACAGCCTGAGCCATCAATATCGCTGGCGCGGCCTGAAAGTAACCGTCGTCGACTCATCTGGCCCTGCCGGCCCTCATCCACAACATCAGGCGTTGATCAACGCCGGCTATGACTGGCACCTGGACATTCCCATTGTCGAGGATCGTGGCCATCATCTGTCATCGCGTTTCGCCGTGGCCGAATTCCCCACCATAATGTTGCTCACATCGCAGGGGAAGTTAGTTCGCCGCTGGCAGGGATTCGCCGGCCCGGCGACATTGGCCGCTGCTGTCGAACTCGAGTTCGGTAAATCGCTTCGGGAACACAACAGATCGAAGTAGTCGCAGGCGACGAGGAGCCGCGCGCCCACATTTCCGCCCCAAGTACTGACACGGATCGCCGTCAAGCCGCCGAAAAACAAATGCGGCCCAGGCCAGCCACCCGGGCCGCATCGTTCGTGAACTTTCCGTCCTGCCATTCCGCTGCTGAGGCAGCGGAGCGACGGCACCGGCATGCTGCAACCGCGAACGGTGCGCTCTGCCGGCAGGCCGCGAACCATAATCCCGGAATCGAGATTCCGGCACCATCGTCCCACAACCTGCGCAATGCCAGCCGCCCAACTATGCTCAAGAGCAAGTCGGAAGAGGAGGCCGCAACGCCCGGGCGCCCAGCCCGCGCTCACGCGCGTTTCCGGGTTGCCCCCGGCGATTCACCCTCGGGAACCACCGGCTACTGCTGGCTTTGCTGTTCGTCCGGCAGGCCTGAAAGCTTCACGTTTTCGCTGTCACACACTCTGGGGCAGAACCTCTCGTCCGGCAACAGAAAAACTTCGCCCCGTTGTGAAGAAGCTGTGGACGACGAAACTTCTTTGTGGAACGTTGAGGAAATTCGGGCGCGGACCGCCTGCGCCGCCGATTCGAGGTATACTCATCCCCCACTGGAATGTCCAAGATAGCAAATCCCTTCTGGCAAATCCGGAGGTCAGAAAAATGAAGAAGATTTCGATCGCCCTGCTCTTGCTCACCGCGCTGCTCACTGGAGCAGCAGCCGCTCAGTGTTCCAGCACGTTGGCAGCCTCCGGCGTGTACGGAACTGACCGGGGCGCCAGCGGCAACGCCCAGTATGTCGTCTACCTGCCTCAACCGGCGAGCTGTTTCAACGGCACCGTAATTCTCTTCGCACACGGATATGTCCCGGTGGGCTCTCCCGCCGGAACCTGGCTCACTCAGCTCCAACTCCCCGATGGCACCAGCATTCCTGCGCTCGTCAACGGCCTCGGCTTCGCCTTCGCCGCCTCCAGTTTTTCCAAAGATGGCCTGGCCATAGCGCAGGGAATTCAAGACACCAAGGCGCTTCTCAACGTACTCAACAGCCTCAACATTGGGTTTGGAAAAGTGCTTCTCACCGGCGCTTCGGAAGGCGGGCTGATCACCACCAAATCCATCGAATCCGATTCTTCCTACGCCGGCGGCCTGGCCGTCTGCGGTCCCATCGGCAGCTTCCAACAGCAAATCAACTACCTGGGCGATGCGCGCGTGCTTTTCGACTATTTCTTTCCGGGAATTCTCGGGGCCGCCTGGACGCAGACCAACATAACCATTCCCGCCGAGCTCATGGTCGACTGGACCACCATATACGACCCGGCGATACGCAAGGCCATCAGCCAGAAACCTCTTGCCGCTCTTCAGTATCTAAATGTTTCGCAGATTCCTACCGGTCTCAATCCGTCAAATGCCGGGGATGCGATCGTGGATGCGCTCTGGTACAACGTCTTCGCCACCAACGATGCCATTGCTACCTTGGGCGGCAATCCGTATAGCAACATCGGCCACGCCTACAAAGGGTCGCTCAACGATGCCAGGCTCAATGCTTCAGTAGCGCGTTTTACGGAGGACTCCACTGCGCAAGCTGACATAACCAACTACGAGACCGACGGACTGCTGTTGAACCCGCTGGTGACCCTGCACACCACCGCCGATCCGCAGGTTCCGTTCTGGCAGGAAACCCTTTATCGAGCCAAGGTGCAGAACCAGAACTCGCTTTCCCGGCTCAATCAGCTTCCGGTCTTTGCCTTTGGCCACTGCAATGTCAGCGCCGGGGACGCAAAACTGGCGCTCGCGCTCCTGCTTTTGAGGACGGCAAATTAATCGCAGGAATGACCGCTTGTTCCTGAGGACAAGGGAGAAATCAAGAACCACCCTGTCGCAGAAACCGCGACGGGGTGGGGCATTTCAAAAAGACCATCTGCCCGGCTTTAGACCCTTACCCATCCTCGGAAACCCCTGGCCGCATAGTAAGATTCCGCGCCGTTGTGATACAGGAAAATTGTGTCGAAGCGGCGATCACAAAAGAGCGCGCCGCCGAGTTTCCTGATCGCGGAAGGCGTTTTTACCCAGCTCGATGTTTTCATATCGAACTCTCCGAGTTTCTGCAACTCGCGGTATTGTTCCTCCGTCAGAAGCTCAATGCCCATGGCGGCCGCCATATCCATCGCGCTGTCTTTTGGTTTGGCTTCTTTCCTCGAATTCAGTGCTTCCCGGTCGTAGCAAAGACTTCGACGCCCTTTGGGACTTTCCGCCGAACAGTCATAGAAAATGTATTCGCCGCTCTTTCTGTCCTGAGCCACCACATCCGGTTCCCCGCCCGTTCTTTCCATCTCGCTGAGCGGCCCCAGTTTTTCGTTGTTCGCTTCCAGCCTTGCACGCACTTCTTTCCATGCAAGGCCTTGATGGCGCTGCGTATTTTTCTCGAAGCGGGCTTGCAATGCTCCGAGGATCCCTTCTCGTTCTTGTGCGGGCAAGTCCTTCTTATTTCTTTGCCTCATTTTTCTTCTTTTTAT
This sequence comes from Candidatus Aquilonibacter sp., assembly GCA_035523915.1. Classification (GTDB taxonomy): domain Bacteria; phylum Acidobacteriota; class Terriglobia; order Terriglobales; family Acidobacteriaceae; genus Sulfotelmatobacter. The sequence goes on from DATKPV010000114.1 coordinate 72,438, forward strand.
GCTCCTTTCCTCGAGTGCTGGCCGCCGATTTCTTTTTCGATTTCGCTTGGTTGTACTGAATGGCGGCGCCGATGAGATTCTTTAGATCGCGCTCGTTAACTTTGTCTCCCTCATGAAAATCGATCGCTCGCCACGCATTGCCTCCCAGTCCCGCGTTGAAAAGCTTTTGCGGATCTGCAAGATGAGCCCCGTTGGAAAACGTAAGCTTCACTTTATCTTTGAGCACGGTGGCCACCGCGATGATGCCGTCGCGAGACCACACTGGGCTTCCCATCCACTTCCATTCCTCGACGATCTCCCGGTCGGCCGCCAGAACAGTCTTCCGGATGCCGGCCAGTGTCTTGCCGCGAAAATCAGCGAGTTTTGCGATGAGCTCGTCAATCCGTTCCGATGGATTCATTGGATCTCCAGGCCCCGAATGTTTCTCCCGTTTTCATGGCGGGGCAGTTGTAGGCTAAGCTGGGCAGCCGGTCTTTTCCAAATCAGTCGTCGAACCACATGCCCTTTCCACATCCAAAGCCCGGAAAGCAGCAGCACGGGAAGAAAGCCATACCTGATACTGTGGGCATAGTAGTGAGTGTTCGAAGGCGAATCGTAAATGTAACCGACTATCGGAATGCCACAGACGATGTGGATCCAGCGAAAAATCGTGCGCGGGATGCCGGCACGTATCTTGCTGGGATTCATAATGCTCGCTCCATGAACTGTTGTCGCCATGACGGTCCTCCTTTTGAATCGGTGTTCCTTCTTTTTCATTGGCGCGTTGCTTTTCCTTCAACTCGATTGACGATTCCCAACTGCAGGGGGTGTCCAGTTGGGCGCTTCGATGGCAAACTCTTTTGAATATTCGGCCACCAATCGCTGCCAGCCCGCAAACTTCATGGCGTTGACGCCGGCGGTGGCTCCGATCGGCTTACCGGCTAGGAACCGGTCAAGCACGTCGAAGCAGATGTGCCAGCCTGCGGCGCCCCACGAGATGAAGCGGCGATCGATGCTATGCCACAGCGTCAAGCGCGTGCCCCCGCCTGAGTCTTCGAGTTCCCAACGGATATCGCCGTATTCCAGCAGTCTGGGGGCGTCTGCTCGTGTCACCCTGGTTTCGAGCGCCTTCGGATTTCCCACCCAGGTGAGTTTGACCGTGGTTCCGGAGTTGCCCAGGTTTCCATCGGTCACAAAGGGAGCCCACTCGCGCAGATGCCCCGGGTCGGTTAGCGCTTGCCAGACTTTTTCCGGCGGGTGGCGCAGTTCTCGGGTGAGAATGAGCGTCCACTGGCTTTCGTCCTTTGCCCCATCCTTTTGTACTCGTGCTCCGCTTGCCGGGCCCGGCATGTATTGCTCGAGATCGGTCATCTGGCTTCTCCTCGCCGTGATCCCACTGCACTTCCCCACCTACCAGCGCTTCAACTCCGTGACCTGAATGATATTCCCGCAGGTATCTTTCAGCATGGCGATCTTTGAGGCTGTCACGTCTGTCGGAGGCATGGTGAACTCGGCGCCCCGCTCCTTCATGCGGTCGTAATCAGCCTGAATGTCGTCGGTGAAGAACATAGCCGCCGGCTGGTTCTGCTGGAACAAGGCCTGCTGATAGGCTTTGCCGGCCGGGTTGTTGTTGAGCGCCAGTTGCAACTCGGTTCCGTCCGGCTCCTCTGCCGAGGCTACCGTCAGCCATCGATACGGCCCGTTGCTGAAGTCGTTCTTCTTGGTAAAGCCCAGTACCTGGGTATAAAAGCGCAGGGCCTTCTCCTGGTCGTCCACGTACAGACTCATCACTTTGATTTTCATGTCGCATTCTCCTTTATGATTTTGGCGGTTTGGGCCGCGTCGTTCTCTTCTTCTGATTCTTTTTCGTTGGTCTTGGTTGATCCATGCGGTCGAGGTAGCGCTCAAGAGCATCCACGTGAGCCGACCAGAAGCGGCGGAACTGAGCCAGCCAGGCATCGATCTCCTGAAGCGGTTTGGGTTGCAGCCGGTAAAGACGCCGTTGTGCGTCCACCGTGGATTCGACAAAGCCGGCCTCGCGCAGCACGCGCAGGTGCTTGGAGACCGTCGGCTGCGGCATGCCAAGCCGCCGCTCGATCTCTCCCACCGACTGTTGGGATGAAACCAGCAGGCTCAGTATCGCGCGTCGGTTGGGCTCGGCGATGATTTCGAAGGATTCCACTCTTTTTATATACGTCATTACGTATATACTTGTCAAGGAATATTATGCGGCACACAAACATTCTCGAAAACTTGCCTTTCCGCCGACCGGACGTGCAATCGAGCTATGTTCGAAAGGAGGCCAATCCAGAGCCGCGCACCCTGGACTTCTGGAAGCGTTCACCTCGACGGCCGTCCCACGGGCCCCGGGCTAGACCCCATCCCTGGGCTTCTCGCGGCGCACGAAGTCATCGTCCTGCAGCGGTTCCGACTCGCACTCGATCGCAATCGTGGTCACCGGATGGTCGGGCGCCTGCTGGGCTAGGTTGTAGAGATGCAGTCGGTAGGGGTCCTGTTGAAATTCGATCTTTTGCTTGCTGGCGTGGAAACGAACCGACTTCACCTTCGTCCGCAGGCCTCCCAGGTTTACGGTATTTCCCGGCCAGAAGTAGACGTGCATGAACAGGATATTGCCCGCACGGGTGAAGCTGGCGTAAGTCGAGTCACGAGGCTGGCACAGTTCCGATTGGTAGATCGTGTCCCCGTTGCGGCTCATCCACGCGCCCACTTCCCGCAACACGCTCACCGACTCTTCCGGAATCGATCCATCCCCGCGGGGACCGATGTTGAGCAGGTAGTTGCCCCCGTCGCGAGCGCAGGAGATGAGATTGCGAATCACCGTCTTGGAGCTTTTCCAGTTGTCATCGGCCCGCTGATAACCCCAGCTGTCGTTAAGCGTCATGCACGACTCCCACGCGCGCCCCTGTTTTTCCGGATTGATCTCCTGCTCTGGCGTGGAAAAGTCGCCCGGCATTTGGTTACGATTGTTCACAATGATCTCGGGCTGAAGTTGAAAAACCATCTCGTTCATCTTCTCCGACTCCCAGCCTCGGGCATCGAGCGGCCAGGCTACGTCGTACCACAGGATGTCGATCTTGCCGTAGTTGCTCATCAACTCGCGAATCAACCCGTGGGTGTAACCGACGAATCGCCGTCGGGCCGCTTCGTCGGTGGCGCAACGTGCGCCGTCGGGATGGTGCCAGTCCATGAGGGAATAATAAAATCCCACCCGCAGGCCCTCGGCTCTCGCGGCTTCCACATATTCCCGGACCAGATCGCGCCCCGGTCCCTGTTTTGGCGCGCAGTAATTGGTGAGCTTCGTCTCGAAGTTGCAGAAGCCCTCATGGTGCTTGGTAGTCATCACCATATATTTCTGGCCGGCCGCCTTGGCCAGCCGTGCGAACTCCCGCGGAGCATTAGCGGCCGGCTTAAATTTCTGCGCCAGTGCCATGTATTTACCGATCGGGATACCCTCATCTTCCATTGCCCACTCGTGCCGTCCCCGAACGCTGTAGAGACCCCAGTGGATGAACATCCCGAACCGCGCTTCATGCCACCACCGCATGCGCTGTTCGCGCGTGGCATCCGCCCCCGATTGAGCCGAAGCCGCGCTACCTGAGCTCTGCGGCAATGCAGCGGGCAAAAGGTTGGTTCCGAGCGCGCCCGCCGCAAACGACGCGCCCACGCCTCGCAGACATTCGCGCCGGGTAATGCCATCGGGGTTCATCGACCAGCTTTATAGCACAGGCGGGGCTCGTCTCCGAGCACGAACGCGAAGGCGGCCACTGAATTAGGATCAGCTGGCACTCGACCGCGGGGAGGAGTGTTTCGGAATCTCCGGGGGGACGAAATGCTCCGCGATCCGGCTGCGTGCCTTGGACGATCCTATGATTACGAGTCTGTCGTTCTCTTGCAGGACAGTGTCGAACCGCGGAAAAAGCACGTCTTCACCCCGCAAGATCGCGATAATTTCCATAGGAGTTCCGGCTGCCGCTTGATAACACGCTTCGACGGTTTTTCCAACGAACGAACTTTCCGGCCGCAAGACGCCGACGCTCAATTCTTTACGTCCCGGCATTTTGATCGGAAGTCCCGAGTCGAGCAGAGTGACCAGATCCAGATGACCGATGGCGGCTGCAGGGAGAGCTCGCTGGCTGCCGAGTAGCTGCAGTGCCAGCTGAACATTTTCAACGTAGCGGGCCGGAGACTGGCCGCGCCCGGCAACCTGAGCCTCGTATAAGCTCTTGTATTTGAAGTGGGCCGAGATCTTGGTTTGAACCAGGTAACTTAGCAGAACCGCAAATGCTGCCGGAGGGAGAAGACGATAGCCGCCGGTCATTTCGGTGACCATGAGCAATGAAGCGATCGGCACCCGTGCTGCTGCGCCAAACGTGGTCAGCATTCCCAGTACTACAAACATTGCCGTGGGAGCATGCGATACGGACGCGACGATTCCCCCCAGCATCGCTCCTACGAAAAGTGTAGGCGCGAAAACTCCGCCCGATCCTCCCGAAGAAACCGTAAAAGCGAAAGCAATGAGCTTCAGGAAAAGAAGAACAATCAAGAGCTTTAAAACCAGGCTGCCATCAATCGTCTCCTGGATCCATCCGTAGCCTCCGCCCAAAACTTGCGGAAATTTGAGGGCAATCAAGCCGACCGCCAGGCCTCCAATGGCTGGGTTCAAAGCCGGTGGCAGCGGGAGTTCGCGAAAAAGATCGCGCAACCGGTAAAAGACTACCGGTAACAGCGTTGCTACCACCGCCCCTGCGACTCCGAGAACCCCCAACCAGCCATAATCCAGCAGCCGAATGTGGCTCGGTGCAACTGGAAAATAAAACAGGGGTTGCCAACCAACAAAGAACCCATTAAACGCATAGGCAACAATCGCAGCCAGTAAGGTGTAAAGAAGCGCCCGGGCTTCGAATTCCATCGTGGAATAGAGGACCTCGATGGCAAAGAAGGCAGCGCCGATGGGGGAGCGGAAAATGGCGGACAATCCGGCGGCCATGCCGGCCAGCAGAAGAATCTCCCGCTCTTCATCTGCGCGATGGATCAGTGTCGCGTACATCGACCCGACTCCGGCGCCGATCAGAGCCGTTGGTCCCTCTCGCCCAGCGGAACCGCCCGAGCCGATCGTGATTGCCGAGGCCACCAGCTTTAGCGGAGCCACTCGCGCCCGAATGAAACCGCCCGCGCGATGGAACGCTTTCACCACCGTGTCGGTTCCGTGCCCCTCGGCCTCGGGCGCCCATGTGTAAACCAGCAAACCTGAAAGCAGCCCACCGAGCGTGGTCACAACCGGCACCAGCCACAAGCCGTGGGGACCGATCACTTGCTTCAGCACGCCGCCGTCCTGCGGCAGCCCAGGTGGACGGTAGCCTGCCATCCACCCGAGAAACACGTGCGCGCAAAGTCGGAGCGCCCAGCGAAACAGCTGAGCGGCGAGCGCTCCTATCACGCCAAGCACCGCCGACTCGGCCACTAGACGAGGGTCGCTCTCCTTTACCAAAATGTCCTCGCGTGAATTTCCCGATGCCTACCGGAAGCGGCAGCGTTAACCCGGTAGTGCGCGAAACGAAACGGAGCTGATCCAACCATCGATCGTATGATAATAGTTGTCGATGCGATCGCGAGCGAGATCCCGCGCCTCAGTCGGCCAAGCTTGACGTCATGACGCCTCAACCCCACATTGACGCCATTTTGCTGGCTCGAAGGAAATTGGCATCTGGAACAGGAAGCCGTGCAAACGGAATACCACGTTGAGTTTGGCCCGCGCGCCGACTGCATCCTGGAACTTGCAGCCAGGCTATACAGCGAGCTCATCGTCATCGGAGCCCGCGGATCTTGCCATCCCGAAGTCGCCGCCCATCTGCCGGGACCGACTGCTTACGACGTAGTCGCCCGCGCCCGATGTCCGGTGCTGGTGATACGCGGCCGGCAGCCCGGGACGCAACCGCCGCCCGGCGCATAGGGCTCCCGGGTTCTGCAAGCCGCGTGCTTACGAAAAGTGGGCCCATCCTTTCGCAAAGAACGCGAAAGGATAGGCGCCCCTCGTTCTCATCCCTCTAGTGCGCCTTGATCCAGGTTGAAACTTTGGTCACGGTCAGAGGCTCAATTCCGAAGTAGCCGTGAGGCGAAAGAGCTTCGCAGTCCGAAGTAAGTGGCGGGAACCCGGCGTTATTGACGTTCTCATTGGCCTTCACTTTTGTGCCGGTCAGCAGCTTCAGCAAAGCCGGATCCGCAGAGGCCAGAGCGTCCGCACACGTCGATGCCTTGTTGTTAAAGATCAAGGTGGGAACCATGATTGTGGAAAGAGGAGCCGAAAGCAGCGAGTCCGCGTCGCCGCTGGTGTTGAGAGGAGAAGTGAACACCACACCGTCAGGCCCGATGGGAGGCGAGTTCTGCCCAGCTACCCAGGCTCCGCCCATGCCCCGACTGGTTCCCACCACCCAAACCGGTGTGTTGGGCGGCAAGCCGGAAATCATCGTGCGCGCGTAGTTGATGACCTGGAGCACGTCGGTGACGTGCGCCGCACTGCCTTGCTCATCCGTCAGGCCGTTCGGAAGCAGCTGGAAGTCGGTGGCGGAATCCAGCGAGAGCACGACAAAACCCTGCGCCGCGAACAGCCACCGGCTGCGCACCAGAAAATTGCCCGAGTTCACGTCCAGCGTCCCATCCGTTGCCGGCGGGAAAGTCGTCGGCGGAACCGGCGTGAGTTGAATGTTGCCAGTGCGCCCCGGAAGCATAATGAGCACGCCCACTGCGGCCGCGGGCCCGCCAGCAGGATCGCTCTGAATGAAGCTTTGCGTGACCGGCGGCGACCCGGCCACCGGACTCCGGGTTACGCTAAGGGTGATTACCGAATCCACCGTAATCTGGGCGAACGATGTAGCCGCCAGAAACCAGACGGCAGCCAACAGAAAAATCCCGCGAACGAAGATTGGGCCCGGGCGGACGAACCGCCTGTTCATCTGCATCATGATGAGCCTCCCTGATTGTCGCGTGGCCGCGACCGCCGGCTCACTCTAGCACCGCCGCAGGCAGGGCGTGTTACGCGGACATGAATTGTCGGGAGCAAAACAGAAAGGCGCAGCGTTGCCGCTTGCTGGTCCTTGTCATCCCGAGCGGAGCAGGATGATCCGCGGGATCCTCATTGCGTAGTCGAAGGACCAAATAATGCTTACTCCTCAATCCCCTCGGCAGAACTCACTCCCATCCCCATCCTCTTGCGGACAATCTTTTCCACCTCCAGCATCCGCTCCAGCGCGTTGCCCGGGACGTGGGCTGCAGGCTGAGGCTCCACCTGCGTTTCTCCCCCGCGCGCCTCGGCGATCTCAGCTTCTGTCTTTTTTTCGGTCTCGCAGGCTTTGCTCAGCAAGTGCCACGCTTCCAGATACTTCTCGTATTTGCCTCCCGTCGACCATAACGAGATTCCCTTCATCCCGCGAATTTCCTTCGCCGGAATCAGGTACCACGCATCCTCGGGCACCACGTACGCTGCCAGAAAATCGAACGACCCGGCTCGATACGACCTCCCGTTGTGCCCAACCGAGCAGCCATAACCCGTTCCCACCGCCAGCTTCGCCGCCGTGCTTTTCACCTGCACTGCCACAAATCTTCCCGGCCTGCCCACCACGCAATCGAAACTCGACGAATCTCCCCACGGTTTGCTCACCGGCAACCCGTGCTCGCTGGCCCGCGCAATAAAAATCGACTCTGCCCACTCCCCGCGCGCCTTCATGTCTTTAATGATTTTCGGTTTGCGCTTCATGGTGGTAGCAACAAAGCAACGGCAGCAGCAGCAGCCGTCTCCCGCTTCCATTGGAGCGCCCCAGCAAGTCGAGAGCAAGAGTCTGTTGGACAAAAAGTCGTAACCGTTCCTGGGACGGGAATCGGGTCTTCCTGTGCTTGGAACTGGGAGACTTTTGTCGGTGTCTAAATGGCCGGGTGGCCCATCCATTTGGTTTTTTCTGGATAACCACCACGAGGGAGGGTGCCCCGCTCTTGCGCTTTTTGCAAGGGCGGGTACGATGCTGCGTGTACGATGAGATTTTCGCTGAAGTCAAAGCCGGCGTCGCGACCTGCATCGTGCACCCTTCGCAAATTGCGCGAAGAGTGGGGCACTCCACTCTGTTTTTGTCTCCGCGATTGAAAGGCCGGGCCACCCGCCCGAGCTACTACAAGCAGCTTTTACACCATGTCATCC
>DATKPV010000115.1:0-9587 GCA_035523915.1 Candidatus Aquilonibacter sp.
CCGACATCTTTTGCGTCAGAATCTTCATCATAGGACATGGGTTACGATCCCTGGAGTTTCTCCCCAATGCTGACTCGCCTACGGCGCGGTTACCGCGTCTTTGTCACTCTTCTGGCTGTTTCTCTGCTCTTTGGGCTCGCCCTTCCCGCCTGGGCGGCAGAAAAAGCGCGGCTGCGCGTCGACGACTACCAGATTGACGCCCAACTCGATCCCCATCTTCACCACATCACAGCGCGCGCCAAGGTCAAGTTCACGGCGTTGCAGGATCTCAACGTCGCGATCTTCGAATTGCACAATGATTTGCGGGTCACGAAAGTGCTCGACGAGTCGAATCACGAACTTTCCGCCGAACGAGTGACCCAGGATTCCACAGTTCGCGTGCCTCTGCCTTCCGGGCTCGCGAAAGACGCCTCGACCACGCTGACCTTCGAATACGAAGGCCAACTGGAAAGCGCTGACGACAGCCCGGTCCCGGGATTGAAACTCGCCTACATCGGCGACGACACCAGCTATCTGCTTTACGCCGGACGCTGGTTCCCGGTCAGCGGTTTCGGCCTGAATCGGTTTACGTCAACGATCAGCGTTACCATTCCCGCGCACATGCTCGCTATCGGCAGCGGCAAAGAAACCGTGGTTGAGCATCCCGCGTCCAATAAGCCCGGCGGCAGCGTACTGCCCACTAAGACTTTTACGTTCGTCTCGACCAAGCCAAGTTTTCCCGGAACGATCGTGGCCGGTGTTTTTCAGGAGTTCAAAAGCGACGAGGCCGGCCTCGATTTACATACGTACTTTAAACCCACTCATCAGAGCCTTGCCGCCACCTACACCAATACCGCCGTGCAGGAGTTGACTTACTTCATCACTCTCTACGGCACACCGCCGTCACAACGGCTGAGTCTGGTGGAAATCCCAGGCGACACCGTGCCCTACATCTGGGCTCCGGAAATGGCGGGTATCGCTGGTCCTTCGATCACCGAAAAAACGAACTACCGCCTCCTGGCGGACGCCATCGCGCATCAGTGGTGGGGTGTCTCGGTCAGTCCGGCTACCAAGGACGACTGGTGGATCAGCGACGGCTTCTCGCGTTATTCCGAAGCCATGTACGTGGAGAATGCCGCCGGGGACGCTGGTCTGGAAGAGGCCGTGAAAGACATGTCCGTCGGCGCTCTCGCCTATGACACCGTGCCGCTCTCAAGTGTGGCAAAGCTCGATATCTATTCGACGGAGTTCCAATCTCTTGCCACCGACAAGGGCGCGATGATCCTGCACATGCTGCGCTGGGTTCTCGGCGAAGACAAGTACAACAAGACCATGCGCGAGTTTGCCACCACCTATGCGGGTAAGTCCGCCAATATGGAAGATTTTCAAACCATCGCCGAAAAATATTATGGACAGCAACTGACCTGGTTTTTCACGCAATGGCTCGATTCCACCGGCGCTCCCGAATTCAAACTGAAATATACGGTGTACCGCCTGGGCGAAGTGCCCAAAGAGTCCAATGGCCAAGAAGGCCCCGGATTCCGCGTCACCGGCGAGGTTTCTCAGGATCTTGACTTGTTTCGCATGCCGGTCGACATTCGAATTTCCACCGACGGCAAGACCGAAAACAAGGACGTCGAAGTTGTGGGCACGAACTCTCCCTTCTCCATCGAGACTTTCGGCCGACCGCGCCGGATTTCCATTGATCCCGACCACCACGTGCTGACCGATTCCAGCGATATCAAGCTGCGCGCTTCCGTCCTTCGCGGACAGGCTCTACAGCAGCAGGGGGATCTCTCGGGCGCGCTCGAGGAATTCAACAAGGCGCTCGATCTCAATAAGAATAGTTCGCTTGCGCATTACCGTGTCGCGGAAGTCTTCTTCCTGCAGAAAAACTACCAGTCTTCGGCGAATGCTTATCGCGCATCGCTCGATGGCGATGGCGATCCGCGGTGGACGGAAGTCTGGAGTCGTATTCAACTCGGCAAAATCTTTGACATCACCGGACAGCGCGAGCGCGCCGTCAATGAATACCGCCAGGCCCTGCAGACCAACGACAATACCTTTGCCGCGCTCGAGCAAGCCCGCAGGTATCTCCAGAAGCCTTACGAACGTCCCAAAGACACGCAATAGAGCATGCTCCAAACGCGTCATGCGGCAGTTCTAGAAGCTCCGAAAACTGTTTCCGGGATTTCCACCATCGCCCGGTCTTCAAGGCCCTGAAGGCCGAGATTGAATCCAGGTCTCGGCTTGCTCAAGAGAATAAAAAATTCTCATGTTGGCCTGCATACGCAAAACCTTGTGCATGCGCGCGGCATGGTTCTGCACAGAATTCCGCACTACAAATGCACGCCAGGCATCGGGTGAAAACGGATCGACCTCATCCGCCAGCTTCAAGAAGTCAGGTGCCTGTAAATCGAGGTCCTCGACTTGCTGCAAATCCACAATTTCGGAGAACCGAGGGTCAAATGCTGGATGCATCTGCAAACGTTCAGCATAGCGGCGGATGTCGCTGGCAGTCACATTCTTCTCGAAATGGACGACAACCGTCCGTCTCTCCGGGTCAACCATGAATCTGCAACGCTGCTTCCAGTCCAAGTCTAAGCTGTAAACAGGATTCGCCAGGCGCAAGCAACTACCTCCCGCGTGTTTCAAATCTCGCCCACAGGGAACAGCCACTGATTCCTATCGGCATCTCGCCGAAAACATTGTCGAAAACATGAATGTGATGCCGCGTTTTTGGAAGTTTTCATCCAGAAATGGAACGTCGCAAGGAACACGCTCTAAGCAGTCTCATGCCACCTGCCCTCACCGCTGATCGCCAAATATCCACCTCTTTGCTTCATCCATCGAGCTACAAAGTCGGATTTTGCTTCTGGCGCTGCGCAGAACCTGATACATCCTGGCCTCGTGCTCCTGAAAGGCATTTTGCACAATAAAGGCGCGCTTTGAGGCGAACGAGAAAGGGTCGACCATGTCCGCCACCCTCATCAACTCTTCCCAGCACACTTGAATTTCTTCCAGCGCGGTGAGATCCACAATCTCGTTGTAAGAAGATGCAAACGACGGATCCCGACGCAGTTGCCGCATGTACCGCTCGATGGCCCGCTCCGAAATCTTCTTTCCGAACTTGACCCATACGACTTTCTGTCGAACATCCACCGAATATTCAAACGGGCCTTCAACCTGGCTCGGGGACAATCCGCAAGCGGCAGACTTCGGATGTACAGCTTCACTCGCCACAGCAACCTCCGGAGAGTCGAGGTTCCAACCCCAAGATATCGGCCCCTCCGGAAGGAAACTTAAATCTTCTTGTCATCTTGGCAGACCCCCGGTCATCGTGAACGAAGCGTTGCCGACCCTTGTCCTCCTGCGCGCAGCGAAAGAACTACGCACTTTGGCGCTATCGGCCACATGCAGCGGCCCTTTCAGCCCTCATGAGCAGATATTCCCGTTCACACGGTAAAAAAAATGCGGTCAGCAGATTTCGTAACCGATCCGGCTAACCTTTTTCCCCTCTATCCGGTCTAATTGATTACGTACCGGCGGGAACTTTTATGGTTCCTGTCGCGTATCTCTGATCAGATGTTAGGCGGGATTGAGACCCCTCGCCAAACGTTACCCGGGGCCCCCACGCCCCTCCCGGAAGCGTGGGGGCAAAATTTCCCGCGCGCACACTCCATGCGAATGCTTGTCGACATCGTCCGGCAGTCCCTCGCCACGTTGTGGGCGCACAAGCTGCGCTCGTTTCTGACCATGTTCGGGATCGCCTGGGGCGTGGGTTCGCTCTTACTGCTGGTCGGCCTCGGCGAAGGCTTTCGCAGCGGCCAGGAAAAACAACTCGCCACTCTCGGCCAGAACATCATGTTCATGTTCCCCGGCCGCATTCCCGCGGTCGAGGGCAGTACGCAGTCGGGGCAAACGTATTACTTCACCTACAAAGACTATCTCGCCATTCGCAACCAGGCCCAGCTGGTCGGCGCGCTCTCGCCGGTTCTAAACCGCGAGGATATTCGCGCCGTCAGCGATTACGGTTCCACCAATGGCCAGGTTTTCGGCGTCGCTCCGGATTACAACAAAATCCGCAATGTTCCGATCGAACCCGGCCGCTGGTTCGATGACGAAGACAACAGCCAGCGCCGCCGCGTCGCGGTTGTAGGATGGGAACTGCTGAAGAACATGTTTCCCGGCCGCGCCGCCGTGGGCTCGACCATTTTGCTCAACGGAGTGAACTTCGATGTGATTGGCGTCGTCGCCAAAGTCGGCCGTGATGGCAACAATGGTACCAACCAGCGGATTTTCCTCCCGATCGATACCATGCGCGAGCTCTTTCCCTTGACCAAGGCCAATTCCGAAGGCGCCATCTCATTTCTCAACTACCAGCCGATCAGCAAAAATCTGCACGCGGAAGCCAAAAATGAGATTCACCGCATCATTGCCCGCCGCCACGGTTTCGATCCCAATCTGCAGGACGCCTTCGAAGACTGGGACACCATCGAGAACATGAAGCGCGTGGGAAAAATCTTCGACGCAATGGACTGGTTTCTCGGTGTTGTCGGCGTGGTCACGCTCGGGCTCGGCGCCATCGGCATCATCAACATCATGCTGGTCTCGGTGACGGAACGCACCAAGGAAATTGGATTGCGCAAGGCCCTGGGCGCTACCTATCGCGCGATCCTGACCCAGTTCTTCATCGAGGGAGCTTTTCTCACCGCGCTCAGCGGATTCATCGGCCTTGCCATTGTGACCGCTTTCGTCTCTCTGCTCGCCATGTTGCCATCACCGGAAGGATTCGATACGCCGCGCATCATTCCGGCATCGGCGTTGGCCGCGATCGGATCGCTCGCCATCGCCGGCATCGCTGCGGGACTGTATCCCGCGCGCAAAGCGGCATTGCTGCCGCCGGTGGAAGCGTTGAGACAGGAGTGAAGGGAATGTTCCTCGATCTCGCACGCCAGGCGTACAACGCGCTGCGGCACAATCGCCGGCGCAGTCTGCTCACCATGCTGGGCATGGCCTGGGGCATTGCCACGGTCGTGCTCCTCCTCGCCTACGGCTCAGGATTCGAGCGTGGGCTTTGGTCGGCATTCCGTTCCTTCGGCACCAATCTGGTCTTCATCTTTCCCGGCCGCACCGAAATGCAGGCTGGAGGCACCAAGGCCGGAACCGAGATCCGGCTCACGGTCAACGATCTCGACTACATTCGCGCCGAAGTTCCTCTGCTCAAGGGCGTTTCGCCCGAAGCCACGAAGAATTGCGTCGTCGCCTATGGCACGCGCAGCGCTACGTATGGCGTGAGTGGCGTCTACGCTCGCTATGGCCGCATGCGCAAACTAGACGTCGCCGAGGGCAGCTTTTTCAACGAAGCCGACGATTTTACCCACACTCGCGTCGCGGTGATTGGCTCCGACGCAAGAAAAAAACTCTTCTCCGGCCAGAATACGCTCGGCGAAAGCATTCGTCTCGACGGCATTTCCTACCAGATCGTCGGAATTCTCAAGCATCAGATTCAGAACGGCGACGACAACATCAACGAGCACGTATACGTGCCGTTCAGCGCCATGAGCGACCTGATGAACACGTACTACCTGAACGCCATCGTCATGGAATATGAAGGCGACCACGCGAAAGTGGTGAAAGCTGTGCGCGATTCCATGGCGTTTCATCATAATTTCGACCCCAAGGATCAGCGCGGCATCTTTGTCTTCGATGTCTTCGCCGATCTGTTGGACCTTCAGGTGATCTCGACCGGCATCAAGATTCTGCTCGGCTTCATCGGCTTGCTCACGCTCGGAATCGGAGGCGTCGGGTTGATGAACATCATGCTGGTCTCGGTCACGCAGCGCACCCGTGAAATCGGTATCGAGAAAGCTCTCGGCGCCCATCGCTGGCACATCCTCTTCCAATTTCTCGCGGAAGCCCTGGTGATCACCGCGCTGGGCGGACTGTTGGGCGTGGCGCTTGCTTATCTCGTCTCGTGGTCCGTCGGATCCCTTACCCTTTGGAGCGCATTTGAAGACAACGCCAGCGAGGGTGATATCCACCTCTACATTGATTCTGCCACCCTGATCTGGTCGACGCTGATCTTGAGTTTCGTCGGAATCGTCAGCGGCATGCTGCCTGCGATCAAAGCGGCCCGCCTCGATCCCATTGAAGCGCTGCGCTATGAGTAATCGTGATACCCTTTTCGGCGGAATCTTCGCTGGAACATTTTTTCCTGCAGCTTGTAAGATGTATCGACTCTATCGACGACGATTGCACCCAACCATGAAAACCTTATCGTTCACCTCCACCATGCTCGCTACTCTGGCGCTTGCCGCCATTTCTTGCGCCACCGCACCGGCGCAGTCCAACGAAAACAAACCGGCTGTGCCTGGTCATCAGACCGCTCCGCTTGGACTGGACGAGCGCTTCCTCGACACCACTGCAGATCCATGCACGAATTTCTTTCAGTATGCCTGCGGAAATTTCACCAAGTACTATCCCATCCCGAGCGATCGCTCCGGCTTCGGGATCTTCTCGCTGCTGTTCGATCGGAACCAGGCCGACCTGCACGAAATTCTGGAAAGAGCCGCGGCTGGGGGCACGGACCGCACTCCCAATGAGAAGAAGATCGGCGATTACTACGCCGCTTGCATGGACAGCAACGCCATCGACCGGAAGGGTTTGCAACCGTTTCAGCCGGAACTCGATCGCATCGCCGCGTTGAAAGAAAAGAGTGAGCTCACTCCGCTGCTGGCCCGATTTCAGTTGACCAATGTGAATGCCTTTCTCGGACTCGGCGAGCAGCAGGACTTCAAAGATGCCAGCAAACAAATTGCGGCTGTCGACCAGGGTGGCTTAGGTCTTCCGGAACGCGATTATTATTTCCGTACGGGCGCGGCCGACGAGAAAATTCGAAAGGAATATGTCGAGCACATCGCAAACACGCTCAAGCTGATCGGAGAATCCGAAGCGGACGCCCAAGCCGACGCTCGGAACATTTTCCAACTGGAAACGGCCCTCGCCAAAGTATCGATGGACATCACTGCCCGCCGCGATCCCAAGAACGTCTACCATCTCATGGCGGTTTCCGACTTGCAGAAGTTGACTCCAACCCTCGACTGGATAAAGCTGCTTTCCGCCGCGGAATTTCCTGGCATCACAGAAATTAACGTAGCCAATCCGGAATTTTTCAAAGGCTTGAACACCGTCATTCAGACCACCGACATGGCCACCATCAAGGCGTACTTGCGCTGGCAGCTCATCGCCTCGACCAGCTCCATCGCTTTACCCAAGCCGCTGGACGACGAAATGTTCGACTTCAACCAGCGAAAGCTAAGCGGCCAGCCCCAGCAGCAACCCCGCTGGAAGCGCTGCGTCGACGCCACCGACACCGCCCTCGGCGAGGCTCTCGGCCAGGTTTATGCCGCTCAGGAATTTCCTCCCTCCAGCAAGGCCGCTACCTTGCAGATGGTGCATGACATCGAAACCTCCATGGATCAGGATCTCGACTCTCTCGACTGGATGAGCCCGGAGACCAAGGCGCGCGCCAAAGCCAAGCTGAATGCGGTCGCTGACAAGATCGGCTACCCCGATCGCTGGCGCGATTATTCCAAATTGACCGTGCAACGCGACGATGCCTACGGCAACCTGCAGCGCGCGGTTACCTTCGAAAGTCTCCGCCAGATCGCCAAGATAGGCAAGCCCGTCGATCGCGGAGAGTGGGGGATGACTCCGCCCACCGTGAACGCTTACTACAACCCCAGCATGAACGACATCAATTTCCCGGCGGGGATTCTGCAGTCGCCGCTCTACGATCCGCACGCCAGCGACGCCGAGGTGTACGGGCATGTTGGCGCGATTGTCGGACACGAACTGACGCACGGCTTTGACGATGAGGGAAGGCAGTTCGACGGCAACGGCAATTTGGCCGACTGGTGGACCGCGGACGACGCGAAGAAATTTGAAGCGATGACCGACTGCGAGGTAAATGAGTACGGCAATTTCACCGTGGTCGACGATCTGAAGATCAACGGCAAGCTGACGCTGGGGGAGAATACAGCAGACAACGGCGGGTTGCGGCTGGCGTACGAGGCCTATCTGGCGGATGCGAAGAGCAAAGGCATCGATCTCGAGAAGAAGCAGGCGGACGGTTATACGCCGGTTCAGGAATTCTTTATCGCCTACGGGCAAAACTGGTGCGGGAGCGTCCGTCCCGCGCAGTTGAGGCTGCAGGTGCAGACGGATCCCCATTCGCCGCGGCATTACCGCATCGACGGCGTGGTGCAGAATATGCCGGAGTTCGGGCATGCCTTTGGGTGCACCGCCGGACAACCGATGATGCCTGTGAATGCCTGTCATGTTTGGTAGCCCACGCCGCAGGGCTGCATCCTGCGTGCGTGGTGAACGTCTGATATTCGGGCCGCTTTGCGAGGGCGGCCTTCTTCTTGCTCTGACACGGAGATGAAATCGCCAGAATGATGAATCGTACCTGCGCCCTGGTGTTGGCGGCTTTTTTTCTGGCCGCTTCTGTTTCTTCTTTCGCACAGGCTGACGGTGGGGGCGGTCGCGGCACGACCAGCGCGAACGCGCCGGCAGGCACGAGCACGGATGGCCCGGCCGAGGCGACGATCAACAAGCTGCCGTGGGAGTGGGGACCGTTTTTCCAGGGCGGCAAGGGCGTGGGCGAACGCTCGGACTACACGCTGCTGAGCGCGGGCGTGCGGCTGGGCAAGGTGATCACGGATGAGCACCTGGGCGGGATCTTCCGCGGGCAGTTCGAATATGCGGGGGAGCTGATGCCGTACTGGCAGGCCTTCACGCCTGCGCCGCACGATCAACTGGTGACCTACACGATCGACGGCGTGCAGTACTCGTACCTGACGCCCTATGGGGGTGGAAGCTTTACGGGAGTGAGCCTGACGCCGATCATCCTGCGGTGGGATTTCAAGCCGCACGGGCGGTTGGCTCCGTTTTTCCAGGGCGCGGGCGGGCTTATCTACACAACGCACAAATTTCCGCCGGACCAACTGGTGGCGCACGGCACGCCGGGCGGGACGAGCGTGTGGAATTTCAGCCCCCAGGGTGGCGTGGGATTGCAGTACTTTCTCAGCCCGAAGCGGTCTATTATGTTTTCCGCCAACGCGATCCATATCTCCAGCGCATCGCTCGGGGATAAGAATCCGGGCGTGAACGCGAGCGTGCAGTTTCAGGTTGGGTACACGTGGTGGACGCGGTAACACAGGGTACAGCGTACAGCGTACAGGGTGCAGGGATGGCAGACGCGCTGATTGAATGCGTGCCGAATTACTCCGAGGGGCGGCGGCGTGAGGTGGTCGAAGCCATCGTGGCGGCGATGCGCGTGGAGGGGGTGGGCCTGCTGGACTGGTCGGCGGACGCGGACCATAACCGCTCGGTGGTGACGATTGCGGGGCCTCCCGCGGCGGTGGTGGAGTCGGCGGTGCGCGGCGCGGGCAAGGCGGCGAAGCTGATCGACCTGACGACGCAGCAGGGGGTGCATCCGCGGATCGGGGCGGCGGATGTGATTCCGTTCGTGCCGGTGCGGGGCATCTCGCTGGAGCAGTGCGCGCTGCTGGCGCGCCAGGCGGGGGTGGAAATCTGGAAGC
>DATKPV010000116.1:0-13831 GCA_035523915.1 Candidatus Aquilonibacter sp.
CAATGATTTCGCCGGAAGAGTTAATGGTCGTGTTGATGCGGTTCAACCCGTCGGTCGCTTTCTCCATGGTGCCGATGCCGCTGTGCACTTCCTCGCGCGAGCGGTTAGAAATATCCAGCAGCACCTTCGCCGTATCCGCTACGCGCTGGATCGAGGCCACCATCTGGTCGATGGAGGCCGAGGTCTCGCTCACGCTGGAGGCCTGCACCTGGGTGCTCTTCACCATGTTCTGCACGTTGACGCTCATCTCGTGCATGGTGCTGGTGACTTCGTCGATCGCCGAAGAAGCTTGCAGACCGATCTTGGCGGAATCGTCAGAGGCGTTGGCCACCTGACCGGAGGCGCTGGCCACCTGCGAGGAAGCGTCGCGCACGCTGCGCACCAGCCTCCCCAGACCCTCGACCATGCGCGCGAACGCGTTACCCAGCGTGTCGTGCGAGGAACGCGGCTTCACCTCCACCGTCAGATCGCCACCCGCGATCGACTCAGAAACGCCCGCCATTTCCTTCAGGTAGTTGACCATCTTGGCGAAGGTGCGGGCCAGTTCGCCGATCTCATCCTTGCGCGTGACATCGATGCTGTGTTCCAGGTCGCCGGTATCGCCGATCTGCCGCGATACATTCATCAAATTGGTCAGCGGTTCGGTGATGGACCTTGCCGTGCGGAAAGCGATGACCAGGCCCAGTCCAAGCGCGAACAGGGTGCTGATCGCGGAAAACAGGATGGTAAGCGTGCCCGCAGTCTCATCCGATTTTCGCCGCAATTCGACCAGATCGTTATTTTCCTTATCGGCCACGTCGAGCGCGTCGCTCGAGTTCTTTACCCACGAGGAAGCATCCTTCTGCAGGTAATAAATCTGGAGTTCGGCCACAGTGGCGTTGCCCGAGTCGACGTCGCGGCGCTTATCGATCAGCGGCTGCGCGAATTCCTTGTCCCAGGACTGCTCGAGCTGTTGCACGTGGGTCAGAGCGTTTTTTTCCTGCTCGGAGTTGCCCAGCTTCATGCCCTTCTGCAGTTCTTCGTTGAGGGTGCGGAGGCCGTCATTCATGTGGTCGACCTCGCGGGTATCGCCGCTGAGCAGGTAGTTGCTGAGGTAGAGACGGTTCAGCATCATCTGGGAACGCACCGCATTCGTGGCATCCTTCAGTTCTAACGACGCCGCTGCGGCCGCCTTGGCCGCATGTTCGCGCTGCACCGCCAGCAAGTCGACGAAGAACAGCACCACCACCATGCTGAGGATGATTCCGAAATTCATGTACAGCTTCTTGCCGATCGTCATGCTTGCGCTCCTCACCGAATGTTCCCGCGCGGTGTCCCTCGCCACTACTGGGGTTCGAACTTGATTTCCACCACACCGCTGCTTTCGGCAGACGCGGGTTCAAATTTCCACTTCTTTACTGCATCGAGCGCGGCAGTCGCCAGCAGGGGGTGTCCGCCGATCACTTTGGCGTCTTTCACACTTCCGTTGGGCGCCACCACTACCTGCACTTTGACTGTCCCAGTTATGTTCATTTTTCTGGCCAGCTCGGGATACACGGGAGCCACTTTGATCTTGGCCCGGCGCACGATGTCGTTGGGAGTGGCCTGTTGTGCGCATATTCCAACCCCTGAACCAGCTACCGCCAATACTGCAAACAACACCGCTGTCTTACGAACGTACACAACTCCTCCTTACGCACAATTCGGGCGATCTCACTAGAGCAAGGGCTGGGCCACGTGTCACTTCCTTCGAAAACGAAGGTCACATCCTCCATGTTCCTGATCAGCAAGCAGTTAGAATGGACTGGAAGCCAATGCTCGACAACGAAACCAATCGTGATCGTCTCAGCCGAACTTATTCTTCACAAAGATTCTCAACATGAGACGCTGAAATCTCGTTGCTGACAGGGGTTTCCGCCTTTGGCACCCAACTCTCCATTTCTCTTGACTCAATTTGAGATGGCAGGATAGTTTTCCAATAGATTCAAGCACTTGGACGTTGTCGACATCCAGTCCATTTTGCCTGGGGCGGTGTTTCTGGACATGTTCGGAGGGAAATCGATGTTGTCGCCCGCGGGTAGTTCGATCCCGGGCTCTGACGAGGCGTTCCAAAATCTGCTTTTGCGGATCGCTGCCAAAGCTGCGGAGCGTCCGGATGCGGCTGCCCTGATCCGGTTGTTTTGCCGGGCAGCCCGCGAGTTCTTTCAGGTCAGCGGAGTCTATTTTTGGCGCAGCCAGCCCGAGGACCAACTACTGGGCGAGGAAGCCGACGGAAAGATGGCCCAGCGTTTTCGGGGCCTGCAGCTCCGGGCGGACGAGAGCGCGGTCACGGCAGAAGCCGTCCGCCAGCGTCGCGCCATCTTCGTGAACCGGGTTGATTCCACTCGTTATCCTGCCGCGGCCGAATTCCAGGCTCGGTCGCTGATGGCCGTGCCTCTGGTTGTTTTCAATGAATTGATCGGCGCAGTCACCTTCCTGCACGATGCCGAGACAGAATTCTTCAATGATGATCTCGCTGCGAAGGCCACGATCCTGGCAGGACAACTGGGTAGCCTGCTGGAAGCCACGCGGGTAAGCGAAGCTGCGCGCGAGGAGCGCCGCCGGGCCGAGATTCTCGCCGGTGCCGCCCAGGCTCTGCACGCAACGCCCGATGTCTCCGCGGTTATCGAAGCTCTGGCGGACCGAATCCGCTTGCTTTTGCGTTCCCGGCTGGTTTGCGTTCTCTTGCGCCGCGACGGACCTTTCGAACTGCGGGCGGTTTCGGCGGAAACTCCCCAGCTCGCCAACTCGGTGCGTGCGCGCCACGACCGCCAGACCGTGCGCTTTGCCGCCGACCTTGCCCAACGCGCAGTTTCGGCCGGCGAGGCCATCTCGATCTCGATCAGCGACGATCTGCACTCGCTGGAGAATCTGGTTTTCCCCGGGCAATTGATTGCTGCTCCTTTTCGCACGGCGCGGACCCAAGGGGCGATTCTGGTTTATCCCCGTCCCGAAGAACCGTTCAGCGACGATGAGAAGTCGCTGGTTACCGCGCTGGCCGGATTTGGCGCGGTGGCCGTGGCCCATGCCGAACTCTCGGCCACGGCGCAGGCCCAGGCTCACGAACTTCATCAGTTGCTGGAAATCACTTCTGACCTGAGCTCCGGTGGCAATCTCGAGCAGTTTCTACAGGCGTTTGTGACGCGGGCGGCGGATTTTCTCGGCTTCGGACGCAGCTTTATCGCGTTGCTGGAAGACGATCAGTTTCGCGTGCGCTATGGCGTCGAACGCGGCCAGCCGCGCCGCGTGGAATTGGTTTTTCCGGAAGGAATTGCCACCCGCACCCTGCGGGCCAAAGAAGTCTTCTGGACCGACGACGCCAGTCGGATGCCTGGTAGCAATCTGGCCGCGATCCGCGAGTATCAGATCCAACAAATCCTGGCGGTTCCCCTTCTGGCCCCCAGCGGCCGCCTGTTAGGCATGTTTTCGGTTCTCGACCGTCTCGATCGCACCGGTGTTTCTCAAGAAGACATTCGTCGTGCCCGGGCTCTGGCAGCACAGGTTGCCGTGGTGCTGGAAGTGGCGCGTAATCTCCATCAGTCCGAGGAGCATCGCCGGCGTTCCGAGATTCTCATTCAACTCGCACGCGAAATCGATAGCCTCCTGCACCTTCCTGACTTTTCACGGAAGTTTCTGGAACGGGCGATCGAATTAACCGGCTCGCGTTCCGGCGCCTTTGCCTTGTTTCAGGATGGGAAGTTCCAGGGACTCACACTGCATCCCACGGCCGGGACTGCCGGGCATGTAGCGATGGCCGAGGAGCATTCCGAACCGGAAAACCGCGAGCCGGAACCTGGCCAGCGCCATCTTCCGACAGTTCGCTCCGCAGGAGAGATGGACGCCGCGGATCGTGTGTTTCAGCGGCGATTCGGCCGTATTCTTTCCGACCTCGTGATCCGGCAATCAGAGGCAATTTTTTCGGGCACCGCCGCCGATCTGCTGGGGGCAGAAATGACAGCGACGCTGGGCTGGAACGATTGCACGGTGGTTCGCCTGCCTGGAGCCAACGGCGATCTCGCCGGCCTTCTGTGTCTTTCCGGTCGAACGCAGCCGCTGGCTGAGGAAGACCGCCACCTGCTGGAAGCCGTCGCCGGTCACGCCGCCATGGGCCTGGAAAACGCCCGGCTGTTTACGCGTATCGAGCGGGCGAACCGCCACTGGCTGGAGATCTTTGATGCCATCACTGACTTCATCGTCGTGCACGACGAGGGTGACAAAGTCCTGCGCGTCAATCGCTCGCTTGCCGCGATGATCGGAGTTGCTCCGAACGACCTGATTGGGGTCGATATGCGCGCGCTCCTGACTCTTACCAGTGAACCGGCCAGCTATTCGTGCCCGTTCTGCCGATCAATGAGCGAAGGCGCGGACGAATTCGTCCACCCCGCGCTGGATCGAACTTATCTGGTTTCGACGTCGCGCGTTCCCGGAGCGTCGGGGGAAGGTCTGCAAACCATTCACGTGCTCAAAGACATCACCGATCGCCGCGAGGCCGAGCGCCGTTATCGGGAATTGTTCGACAACATCCAGGAGGGCCTTTTCTTCAGCACGCCGGAAGGCCGCTTCATTGAAGTGAATGATGCGTTGGTGCACATGCTGGGCTATTCCAGCCGCGAGGAGTTGCTGCAGATCGACATCTCGACCCAGCTTTATTTTTCTTCCGAACAGCGCCGTCGTCACACCCAGGTCATGGAAGAGCAGGGCCACATGCGCAACTTCGAGGCCACGCTGAAGCGCAAAGACGGGTCACCCGTCTACGTGCTGATCAATGCCTTTGGGCTGTACGACCACCTGGGTAACCTGCTGCAGATTCGCGGCCTGATGCTCGATGTCACGGGCCTGCACACCTACCAATCAGAACTGCAGCGCGAGCGCGACTTCTCAGGCAAGATCCTGAGCAACACACAAAGCCTGATTCTGGTTTCGGATACGGCGGGCCTCATCAGCTATGCCAACCGCCGGTGGCATGAGGCGGGTTTCGAGCAACGCCAGTTGCTGGGACGCCCGCTGCTGGAATTGGCCGCGCCAGGTTGCGTGCGACCGCTGGCGGATGCGCTGCAAGCGACCTTGCGCGGCGGCCAGGTGGACAATCTTGAACTTCAAGTCCTGCGCGCCGGCGGCGGCTCCGGTCAGTTTTCCGTCAATCTGAGCCCCATGCGCGACGAGCAGGGGAACATTAACAGCATTGTTGTAGTGATGACCGACATCACGGACTCGGCCGTTCTGCGCGACCAACTCATGCACGCCGAAAAAATGGCCGCTGTCGGACAACTTGTTTCCGGCGTGGCCCACGAAGTCAACAATCCGCTGACCGCGATTCTCGGCTTTGCCGATCTGCTGCTGGAGAATCCCGACCTTCCCGATGCCGCGCGCAAAGACCTGCGGGTCATCCTGCAGGAAGCGCAGCGGACCAAGCAGATCGTGCAGAACCTGCTTAGCTTCGCGCGGCAGATGCCGCCGCAGCGCAATCCGGTGCAGTTGAATGTCATCCTCCGCCGTACCATCCAGCTCCGTTCCTATGATTTCGCCAGCCACGGCGTCGAGGTCGTTGAACATCTCGATGAACAACTGCCGGAGGTGATCGGCGATGCCCACCAGTTGCAGCAAGTGTTCCTCAACATTCTGAACAACGCCTACGACGCGGTGCACGAGGTAGGCCGCTCCGCACGCATCGAGATCATGACCGCCAAGACGGGCGCCGCGGTGGAAGTTTCCTTCCGGGATAACGGCCAGGGCATTTCTCAGCCGGACCGCATCTTCGATCCCTTCTTTACCACCAAGGAAATCGGCAAAGGGACCGGCCTCGGACTCAGCATCTGCTATGGCATCGTGAAAGAACACGGCGGCGAAATTCTTTGTCACAACAATACCGACGGCCCGGGAGCCACGTTCGTTGTGCGCTTGCCGTCAGCATCCCGCACTGCTTCTCTGGGTGTGGCTGCAGGAGTAATACAACCATGAGCACCTCCGCGATCCAGAACGTTCTGCTGCCTGTGCTGCTGATCGAGGACGAACCTGCCGTTATGGCATACGTGCAGGCTGCGCTCGAGCGCAGCGGCTATCCGGTGGTTTGCTGCGAGTCTGGCGTCGATGCCCTCCGGCTGCTGGAAAGGGGCCAATTTCTCGGCATCGTCTCCGACATGCGGACACCCGGCGGAGTCGATGGCGCCCAGGTCCACGCCTGGATTTCGCGTCACCGCCCCGACCTGGCCTGCAAGCTTGTATTCATCACCGGGGATATCGCCAACGAGGAAACCGTCGCCACTTTGCGCGAAACTGGCGCTCCCTGTGTGGAGAAGCCCTTCCGCGTGCAACAGTTCATTGATGTTGTCGCCAAGACCATGGGGAAAGCCCAGTGACCAACGGCCTGACCAAGGAAGACCTTCGCATCCGCTTGTTGATCGTCGACGATGAGCAGAGCATCCGCAAGCTCTGCGCCACCGTGGGTGAAGCCCTGGGGTTCGTCTGCCTCGAAGCCGATAGCGGCGAGACCGCCCTGGCGCTGCTGGAAGAGCAGCCCGTGCATATGGTTCTCTCCGACATGGTGATGCCGCACATGTCGGGGCTGGAATTTCTGGAGAAGGTGAAAAAGCTCCTTCCACGAACCGAAGTTGCTCTCATGACCGGGCACGGTTCCATCGAAACTGCGGTTCAGGCGATGAAGCTGGGCGCTTATGACTACATCACCAAGCCATTTTCTCCGCTGGAGGAGCTGCGGCTCTTTCTGCGCCGCATGGCGGAAAAGGTTCGTTTGGTTGAGGAGAACGAATTTCTCCGCCAGCGCATGGACTCGGAAACCGCAGTCCATGGCATCGTCGGTTCGTCGGCCAAAATTCAGGAAGTCCTGCGCATGGTAGCTCGCCTCAAGGATACTCGTACGCCAGTGCTGATCTCGGGGGAGAGCGGAACCGGAAAGGAACTCGTCGCTCGCGCCATCCATTTCCGGGGAGCCTTCGCTGCCCGGCCCTTTGTCGCTGTCGATTGTGGTTCGCTGGTTCCGACTCTGATCGAGAGCGAACTTTTTGGTTACGAAAAAGGCGCGTTCACCGGCGCTTTGAAATCCAAACAGGGATTGTTTCAGACGGCTGACGGCGGCGCGATTTTTCTCGATGAGGTCGGAGAGCTGCCGATCGAGCTGCAAGCCAAGCTGCTGCGGGTGCTGCAGGAGAAAGAGGTTCGCCCGGTGGGCTCGAACCAGCGCGTAAAAGTCGACGTGCGAGTCATCGCCGCGACCAATCGTGATCTTGAAGCCGCATACAAAGCCGGCACGTTCCGCAAGGATCTTTATTTCCGGCTCAATGTGGTCACCGTGCACGTGCCCGCGCTGCGCGAGCGCCGCAGCGACATTCCGATGCTCGTCAACTGGTTCTGCGAACGCTACGCCCCCGGCTCCAATCTCCATGTCAGCGGCTCCGCCATGAAAGCCCTGATGCAATACGATTGGCCGGGAAACGTGCGTGAGCTCGAAAACTGCGTGGAACGCGCCGTCGCCCTGGGCAATGGACAGATCATCGATGTGGGTGACCTTCCGCCCACCATCGCCGGCTCGGGGTCGTCTGCGCCTCCATTCACAGCGGAGACATCGGCGTCGGGGCTGGTCTCCGAAATGGGCGCGACCTCAGCGGCTGGCACTCCTGCTGCCCCGCCTTCCACTACCGACCTTGAAGATATCGAGCGCGCCACCATTCAGCGAGTCTTCGAGCAGGTCAAGGGCGATAAGGCCCTGGCAGGCCGGATGCTTGGCATCAGCCGCGCCACACTGTACCGCAAGCTCAAGCGCTACAACATCACCGTGTCAGCGCAAGAGTCCTCCAGCCACACGCTGCAGTAAGGCGCAGGGCGCAACAGGTTCCTGTCATTTCGGCTGGCAATCGCTAAGAGAATCGGCGGAAACCCGCCTCGAGTTGCAATTTTCTATCACTCTTTGGCCTGAGAAAATGTTTACAGGCTCTTGACTTACGTGTGACATGCAGCCATATTCTGAGGCTGCATCGTAACCGAAAGCCGCGCGGGACAAGGGATCCCGCCTCTCGGCCCAACAGGAGCATAAGCCTTGACAGAGCCAGGTCGTTTCCCAGATTCTTTCGCCGAAGGCCCCGCGGCGAGAACTGCAGTTGCATATGAGATGTCGTTCCGCAGGGGTTGCGTAATCCCCTTCCGCAATCTTCATGGTCATGCAGATTTGGAACAGACTCGAAGGAGCGCGTCGCCTCAAACCTTAACCCGATGGCGGAAATCGCCGATAGTTTCGAGACAGGTGACTCGAATGAAAAGGACGCTCCACCTTTGCTGCTGCGTGAGTCTTTTATTGGTTTTTAATTTTGTTTTTGCTACGGCAAAGGCCTCGGCCCAAGGTCCGCTCCCGGTGGGTTCGGTAAGCGGGATTCGGTCGGTACCTTGTTTGGCCGGATTTCTTTCCGGCGCCAGCTGCTTTGAGGCCACGGTAAGCTGCCCCGACACGCTCGATATCCGGGTCGACTATGGAGTTAGCAGCCCCTCCGGCGTTCCACGCGGGACCGTGGCTTTCTTCGGCGGGGTGGGAGGTACGGATCCTTACGGCGGGGCCGGCACGGGCAGGAATTATGCGGCCACCTACCTGCACCAGGGCTACCAGATCGTGCAGTCGGCCTGGGAAACTGATTGGGAGGATACGGGCATCACTGTCGGCAAAAACGTAAGGACCGCCGCTTGCCGTCCGGCCACGCTTCTCAGTTTCTTCCATCAGGATTTCTATGATGGCAACGGGGGCATGTGCGCCCAGGGTATTAGCGCCGGTTCGGCCGCCATCGCCTATACCTTAAGCTGGTATGGCGGCGCAGATTATCTTGACAAGGTGGAGTTGCTTTCCGGACCCGTGTTTAGCGATATCGAAGAGGGTTGTGCCGTGCCAAGAAATCCCCCGGTCGCGGTCTGCTCCCTTGGTCAGTTTGGTTGTGTAGGCTTGCCATGGAGCGACCGGCCGCAATATGTTCAAGGCCAGCAGAATGCCGTCAGCCAGTGGACGGGACATCAATGCCTGCAGGGTGTTCCGACGCAGGTCGCGACCGATGCCAGCTGGAAGGCGATGAGCATCGTGAACGGAAGCAATGATCCCAGCTTTTTCTTTCCTCAGACGGCTATGGCCGGGTGGCTGTGCAGCAACGGGCTGAACAACTCCGCCGCCGAGGGCGAGATCTACTACCGCCAATTTGCCAACCGATCGCAGGTCGCGGACTATTCTGTGACCCGTGTCGATAATTGCGCCGGATCGGAGGGGGTCGATTCCGGCACCACTCCAACTGGCAAGATCGGGTTCATCGCCATCGTCTCGGATATGCTCGATCCCGTGGCGGGTTGCATCAAGCGCCACTGAGACAAAGGCGTCTCCGGAGTTGGCCTCCTGGGGAAGACCAATCGGCGGGTGCCGCACGACTAGAAAGCAGCGTCCGGCGTAATTCCTATGGAGCGGACGGGTCTCTCAGACTGGGAAAGCCAGGGAAGGTGTCGCTACTGACCCATACCCGCGTGCCGGGCAGCGTCTTCCATCATCGACAGCCTTCGTTTCTGCTGATCCAACATCTGCTGGAGCATTGCCAGACGCTCCGATTGAATCGCTTGATCACGATTGACCGGAGTGTCGTACTGAGCAGTGCCGACCGAAGTATGGATTGATGCATTCACCCGGTCGATGCGCGCCTGCAGGTCTGCGATCCGG
The DNA here is from genome assembly GCA_035523915.1 of Candidatus Aquilonibacter sp. Lineage (GTDB taxonomy): Bacteria > Acidobacteriota > Terriglobia > Terriglobales > Acidobacteriaceae > Sulfotelmatobacter. Next base: position 9,710 of record DATKPV010000116.1, read on the forward strand.
CTCTCCTGCTCCTGGATTCGCTGTTTCCATTGTTGTCCCGCGCGCTGCTCAGCAAGCAATCGATGGCTGAGCTGTCGATCGGCATAACTATCGGGTTTCTTTACGCCGGATACCATGGTCATCGGCTCGGACGCGCTTGATTCCGGCGATTCTGCAGGCCCGGCAGGAAGATCCTGATTTGTAATCACCTTGGGCATTGTCCCGGCCGCTTGCTGAGCCTTTTGCTGCGCACGGTTGATGCGCGCCACGTTGCCCAGCGACTCCTCTGACTGAGATTGCGCGAAAATAACTCCGCTTAGCAGCATTACGATGATCAAAGTCCTCGATGACAGTCGGTGCATGGTCCCTCCCGTACCTGCGTCCACAAAAACATCGCATCCGCGTACCCGTGCGACGGGACTCCTTTTAGGAAACCCCGAGAGACGCCATGCTGTCGCGTCCCAAAGGTGTAATTCGTGGCAAACGAAAGGCACTTCGACTTGGTGACCAATTGGAAGGGCGTGAGAACAAATCCTCGCGGACTTCATGAGACGCTTGTCGCATTATGAGACGCATGGTTTGACGGCGGTTGTAGCTAGCTGAGCTAACCCATTGAAAACACGATCTCCTCAGGGCTAGTCCTTCGGTGTGGAACAGTGGTGCCTGCCGTGCTCTCTTTCCAACCCGAACTAGCGGTCGCGTGGCTCCCCAATGCTCTTCCTAACCGGGAAGAGGGGAGCCCGGCCGCACCTCGGCGTCTCCGGAAACCGGCTTTGAGGGGTCTCGTTTGATGCAGGAAGGCACAGCCACAGCACGAGCGGGGCAATCGAGTTCGGTTGCGGAGCTGGCGCGCTTCTTTCCTGAAGCGACACCGGTCCGCATTCCTGTGGAGTTGGTCCGCTCCGGGGGCGGGCAGGGGAGGGCGTTAAGCGAGAGCACGATTATCGAGTTCGGCACCGCGCACGAAGTGCTGTTTGCCTGCTCCGCGCCGGTTGAGTTTGCCGATGTGTTGCGCCTCCGCAACGCCGATGGCTCCCTCGATGCTGAAGCTTCCGTCGTTGCCGTGCAATATCACCCGGGGAAAACAGTGATCGCCGCTCGTTTTCTGCGGGAAGTTCCCAACTGGATCGTGAAATCATGACGCCAACGCCGCAATCGACCGCGCAAGCGCAGGATCTCGCCACTATCTGGGCCACGGCCCGCAAGCTCCATCCCATTTATGCCGAGTTGGCGCGCGAGTTTGTCATCGAAGCGCCGACTTGCGCCGATCTCGAAGCCGCGGTGGAAACGCCCGGCCGCGACTCGGTGGAGCAGGCCCAGCAATGGTTCAACGATATGGACGAGCGCATTCAGGTCCACCAGCTCCGCCAGTTCTTGCAAACCACTTCCATAGTGGATCAGGCCGGGATCATCACGCTCGTGCAGCACTTGCTGAGCAAAACCGTCAAAACCGATGCCATCCGCGACAAACTCGACTTCCTCCTGGTGCAGTATTTCAGCCAGGCCGCGCCCACGCAACTGGACGACAACGACGTGGACCTTACCTACGTGGCCCAGGAACTCGAACCGATTCTCGGCAAAGTGGAACTCAAGACTCCGGTATGGCTCAACGCGTTGGATCGTGTGCTCGATTCGGCGCGCCGCAGCCACTCGCTGGATGAGCTGCTTCACGGGGGCATTCTCGAACAAGGACGCAAGGCCAAAAGCCAGGCGGGCGATCTGTTTTATCTTCCGGTAGCGCTGGTTGCCTTTACCCGTTTTGGCTATCTTATGCGGCGCGTCTTCTTCCGCCTCATGCTAGGGGATCTCAACCGCATTCTCGACGGCCTGAACGAGCTGGAGGAAAAGGGGATCGAGACCATCGACTGCCGTCGCGCCCAGTTTTCGGCGCAGGAGCCGGTCATCCGGCTGCGCATGATCTGCCAGTCGTGGAAAGTCATGTTTCAGGCCGAGTATTCCTCCGGTCAGCCGCTGCGCATGTTGGTCGATCTGCGGGCTTCGGTTGAGCAGGCCCTGGGAGGCGGCCCGGCTGGCGAGCCAGAAGGCAAGAGTTCATCCGGGACGGCACATCGGCCTGGAACGGCTAAAAGCTCGAAGGCGGAGTCTGCTCCCGCAAGAAAGGGCGCCACTCTCAAAGCTGCAGCTGCGGCCGCCGGCGCCGCTGCGGCCGCGGGGCCTTCCGCATCGCACCAATCCAGTTCCGCTGCATCCGATGCTCCCGAATTTGAAGTTTCCGGACCGTCGGAATGGGACTCGGATGGCTCGCAGCCCGGCCACAAGAAGTGAAGGAAGGGAAATCATTTGTGGGTTCTCCGACCGTACTCATCATCTCCGACGACGCGGAGTTTTCAAGGCGCCTGACCGCACGCTGGCAAATGGAGCGCAATGTCCCTGCTTTCACGCTCCTGAGCGGCGCCTTGTGGCCGCGTTCGGTGGAATCCTTCGATGTCGCCATCGTCGGCACGTTGCGGCGAGAGCTCCTTTCCGTCGTGCTTGAGCCGCTGCATTCGACCGCCCAGCCGGTGTTCTGCGTCTGCGATGATTCCGCTACGGTGCAGCTGGTGCGTGAGCGCTGGCCCCGGGTTTGCGCTGTGCGGCACGATGAGTATTGGCTCGAGATCCTGGTACTGGCCGCGCAGCAGGCCGTTCACCGTGCCCGAGCGGAGGCCCGGGCGCGCCTTGCCGAGCAGGATTGCCTCACTCTGGAACGCCAGGCCACGCTGGGCCGCTACATGCTCGAAATGCGGCACGGCCTGAACAATGCCCTAACCTCAGTGCTGGGTAATTCCGATTTGCTTCTGCTGGAGCCGGGCAGCCTGTCGGCGCCGACACGGGCGCAGATCGAAACCATTCGCAACATGGCGCTGCGCATTCATGAGGTTTTGCAACGTTTCTCATCGCTCGAAAAGGAGATGAACGTGGTTGCCCTGCAAGCCGAGCGGGACTCGGGCAGGTCCTACTCTGCAGCGGCCGCAGCCGGCGACTAGAGCCACCGAACAAGACGGAATGGAGAACCGATCCATCCTCCCCTGGGCAAGCCGTGCATGCTGCTTTGCCGGCAGTTCGAGAATTCAGGCGTAGGGAGGGGCCAATGCACAAGATGACGGCGACGAGCACCATTCTCGAACACGAACTTTCCGAAGTGCGTTTGCTCGTCGAACGCCAGACCGGTGTAGTTCTCGACTGCCCCAACAGCGCCCTGGCCGCTCATGTTGCGGAGTCGGTCGAGAGCCATGGCCTGGGCTCGGCCGGGGCGTGGTTGGAGCGTCTGCGCTCCACTGAACAGGATCCCGCAAACCTGCCGCGCTTGCTGGATGGCTTGATCAACACCAGGAGCGGTTTTTTTCGCCACCCTACCGCAATGAATGCCCTGGCGCGACAGGTTCTGCCGCAACTGCAGGCGCGCAAGTCGGCCGACGGCACATGTCCGCTTCGCATCTGGAGCGCCGGCTGTTCCACCGGTGAGGAGGCTTACTCCGTAGCTATGGCCGTCTGCGATGCGGCCAACGCTAACGGCGCAAATGGTCTGCCGACCAGTGGCAGAGTCGCAACCGGCAATGGAGTCGCCAGTGCAAGCCCCAGTGCGAAGGAAAAAAATGGCAACAGTCGCAACGGCGGGGTCGCTGAGACTCCGTTGCCCGGCTTATTGCAGGGCGGACCCAACCTGGCGGGGGGATGCGGAGTTCATATCGTCGGCAGCGATTTGCTTCCCTCCAATATCGAAGCCGCAGAACGAGGGATTTATCCGCAGTCGGCGCTGGCCGGATTGCCGCCGGCGACCATCCGCGCCTACTTTTCGAAGATTGGCTCGCCCAATGTGGTCACGGCGGCAAACAACGGCAGTGCGGACGGAGCTGAGAGCCCGGCAAACGGATCGGGCGGTGGAACGCAGAGCACTTCCGTATCGAACCTGCATCTGCTGGTGAAGCCGCGCCTGCGCAGCCTGATTACATTCAATTGTATGAACCTCGCGCGTCCGGGCTATATTGGCCGCTTCGACTGCATCTTCTGCATGGACGTGCTGCCTCACTTTTCCCGCGCTCAGCGCATCGCGGTTATGGAGCGTCTGCATCTTTATCTGGAGCCCGGCGGCTATCTTTTTCTCAGCCAGACCGAGAAGCTTTGCGCCCCCAACCTGAACTT
>DATKPV010000117.1:0-133743 GCA_035523915.1 Candidatus Aquilonibacter sp.
CTGCTGCCCGGCGAGTCGCAGAAGGAATACGACGCGCTGGCCGCGGCCAAGGCGGCCTAGGGCGCTTTACGCTGCGCTGCTGCGCATTTAGAATCGAGAACAAGCCGACGTAGCTCAGCTGGTAGAGCAGCCGATTCGTAATCGGCAGGTCAGCGGTTCAAGTCCGCTCGTCGGCTCCATCCTTTCATTTGTCCCGCCCGATCTGTTAGTGTTTTCAGTTCGTCCTATGTGCTGTTTTTTTCAAGCGCAGAGGCTGGCGGAGTCGGCTTCGGGGATTTCCTGCGGGAGGAATCCAGCCAGATGGCTGTGACAAAGATCACAGAGTTTGAGCCCTTGCCAATGAGAACATTTGCAGTTTCCGGCTCCGTGCTGCGGTGGAATGGCGTCATGGCGCGCTCTACAGAGATTTTCACTCGCAACGGGCAACTGATGGAAAGGAACATGATCCAGTGATCGTTGGAGTGCCGAAGGAAAGCTATCCCGGAGAGCGGCGGGTGGCCCTGGTTCCGCTGGTGATTCCCAACCTCGCCAAGGCAGGGTTGGAGGTGGTGATCGAGGCCGGGGCGGGCGAGGCGGCCGGCTATCCCGACGCGGCCTATAGGGAAAAAGGGGCGAAGATTCTTCCCGACCGGGCTGCCGTTTTTGGCGCGGCCGATATCGTGGTGCAGGTGCTGTGCTACGGATCGAATGACCTTACGGGGAAAGCCGATCTGCCATTGATGCGGCGCGGCCAGACGGTGATTGGATTTCTGCGGCCGTTCGGGTCGGGAGAAGTGGTGCAGCAGATCGCCGCGGCGGGGGTGACCTCGTTTTCGGTGGAATTGATTCCGCGCACCACGCGCGCCCAGAGCATGGACGCGCTCTCTTCGATGGGCACAATCTGCGGCTACAAGGCGGTGCTGCTGGCCGCGGAAACTTCTCTGCGAATTTTTCCCATGATGACCACCGCCGCGGGCACCATCACGCCGGCGCGTGTGTTCGTGATCGGCGCGGGAGTGGCCGGTTTGCAAGCGATTTCAACTGCCAGGCGGCTGGGCGCGGTGGCTTCCGCCTATGACATGCGTCCGGCAGCGAAAGAGCAGGTGCAGAGCCTGGGAGGGCGATTCGTGGAACTGCCCATCGAGGCGCAGAATGCCCAGGATGCGCGCGGCTACGGCACGGCGCAGGATGAGAATTTTTATGCCCGGCAGCGCGAACTGCTAACCCGGGTGGTCGCGGAAAGCGACGTTGTCATCACGGCGGCGGTGATTCCGGGAAAGAAGTCGCCGGTGCTGATCACTGCCGACATGGTCGAGGGGATGGCGCCCGGCTCAGTGATCGTCGATCTGGCCGCCGAACGCGGCGGGAACTGCGAACTGACGCGAGTCGGCGAAACCGTTCGGCAATATAGCGTCTCGATCATCGGCGCCATCAACCTGGCGAGCAGCGTGCCCTACCATGCCAGCCAGATGTACGCCCGCAATCTCAGCACATTTCTTTTGTACATGGTGAAAGAAGGCAAGCTGCAGTTGAATCTGCAGGATGAGATCGTCCGCGAGACGATGGTGACCAGCGGCGGAGAAATCGTCAACGCGCGAGTGCGCGAGTTTTTCAAACTGCCGGCGCCGGCGGCCAGCAGTAAGTGATCGATGCGGTTATCGACAAAGGGTAGAGGCCGGAACTGCGCGAATGCCAAGGAGCGACTATGCCAGCGGATTTCATCTCGAATCTGTACGTTTTCATCCTGGCGGGATTTGTCGGGTTTGAACTGATCAAGCGGGTTTCTCCGCTCCTGCACACTCCGCTGATGTCGCTGACCAATGCGCTGGACGCGATCGTGGTGGTGGCAGCCATCATCATCGCCGGCCGCCACGAGACGCACCTCACCACAGTTTTGGGGGCAATTGCAGTGGCGGCATCGTTCAGCAATATGGTCGGCGGATTCCTGATTACCGACCGCATGCTGCGCATGTTCAAGTCCGGCAGGCCGAAACAATGATGACTGCGTCAGGCCTTCAGCAGTATCTCGACTTCGCCTATATCGCCGCGGTCGTTCTCTTCATTTTTTCTCTCAAGCTGCTGAGTTCGCCGGTGCACGCGCGCTGGGGCGTTCTGGCGGGTGAAATCGGAGCGGCGCTGGCGGTCGTCGCCACGCTTTTTAACCCGGAACTGGTGGCGTACAAGTGGGTGCTGATTCCGCTGATCATCGGAGCCGGAGTCGGCATTCCCCTGGGAATGGTGCAGATGACCGCGGTTCCGCAGCGAACCGCTCTCAGCCATGCCTTCGGCGCGCTTTCGGCGGCCATGATCGGCATTGCCGAGTATTACGTGGGCACTGCGCCGGTCACCCGGTTCGAGATGGGCGAGATCGCGCTGGAAGTGATCATCGGGTCGCTCACGTTTACCGGCAGTTTGATCGCCGCGGGAAAACTACAGGAGATCCTGCCACAACGCCCCATCGTTTATCGCGGGCAGAATATCGTGAGCTTGACCGCGCTGGCCGGGGCGCTCGGGCTGGCGGTGGCGCTGGTGGTGAATCCGGCGAATACCATGCTTTTTCCGATCATGGTGATCGTGGCGCTGATTTTTGGCGTGTTGCTGGTCACGCCCATCGGCGGCGCGGATATGCCGACGGTCATCTCACTGTTGAATTCCTATGCCGGTTTTTCGGCTGCCCTGCTGGGGTTTGTTCTGAACAGCAAGGTATTGGTGGTGGCAGGCGCGCTGGACGGCTCTTCCGGTTTCATTCTGTCGGTGATCATGTGCAAAGCCATGAACCGCTCGTTCACCAACGTGATGTTCGGGGCGTTCGGGCAGGTACAGGCTTCGGCCGCCGGCGCCAAAGAAGAACGAGTGGTGCGTAGCGCGACGCCGGAGGAAGCGGCGGCCATTCTGGAAGCTGCCAGCAATGTCGTGATCGTGCCCGGCTACGGCATGGCCGTGGCCCAAGCGCAGCACAAAGTTCGCGAACTCTACGACGCGCTCACCAAGAAGGGAATCAACGTTCGGTTTGCGATTCACCCGGTAGCCGGACGCATGCCCGGTCATATGAACGTGTTGCTCGCCGAGGCCGACATTCCTTATGATCGGCTTGTTGAAATGGACGACATCAACGGCGACATGCCGCAGGCGGATGTGGCGCTGGTGATCGGCGCCAACGATGTCACCAATCCGGCTGCCCGCAGCGATCAGGCCAGCCCCATCTATGGCATGCCCATTATCGACGTGGACAAAGCGCACACGGTGATGGTGATCAAGCGCAGCATGAATCCCGGTTTCGCGGGCATCGACAACCCGCTTTATTACCTCGACCGCACGCTTATGCTGTTTGGCGACGCCAAACAGTTTGTAGGAGGGATTGTGCGAGAGTTAGGCGGAGGACACTGACCGGCGTGTGATCATGCGAGTTCACCTCATTGCACTCTCCGCGCTGCTTGCTGCGAGTTTGGCCTCCGCTCAGACTCAGCCTCAAATCAGCCTTATGCCCATGCCCTCGTCTATACAGATGGGCACAGGCCAGTTGCTGGTCGACCGAAATTTCTCCGTTTCGGTGACCGGCTTTCGCGACGGGTCTCTCGACCGGGGAGTGAACACTTTTCTGGTGGAGCTCTCGCGGCAGACTGGAATTCCTTTTCGACCGAATCCGGATGCCGCGCCAACACTGACGATCCATGCCGACCACAGCCGGGAGCGCGTGCAGAAACTGGGCGAGGATGAGTCTTACGAGTTGGACGTTACCGGCTCGGGCGCGAACCTTCGCGCCCCCAATCCGCTGGGAATTCTTCACGGGCTGCAGACCTTCCTTCAGCTCGTACAGGTCACACCAACCGGATTCGCCGCTCCCGCTGTAACGATAAAAGACCAGCCCCGCTTTCCCTGGCGAGGCTTGATGATCGATTGCAGCCGCCACTTCATCCCGCTCGATGTGCTGAAGCGCAATCTCGACGGCATGGCGGCGGTGAAGATGAACGTTTTCCATTGGCACCTTTCCGACGATCAGGGATTTCGCGTGCAAAGCAAGAAATTTCCCAAGCTGCAGGAAATGGGCTCGGAGGGAATGTTTTACACGCAGGATGAAATCCGCGAGTTCATCGCCTATGCGCATGATCGGGGAATTCGGGTAGTGCCCGAGTTCGATATGCCCGGGCACAGCCGCTCCTGGTTCATCGGATATCCCGAACTGGCCAGCGGGCCGGGCCCGTACGCGCTGGTGGGCGATCGGGTAAGGCCGATCATGGATCCCACCCGCGAATCGACTTACAAGTTTCTGGACAAGTTCATTGGCGAAATGGCCAAACTTTTCCCCGATGGCTACTTTCACATCGGCGGCGATGAGGTCAACGGCAAGCAGTGGGACGCTAATCCTAAAATCCAGGCGTTCATCCAGGCCCACGGCATGAAGAACAACCAGGACCTGCAAGCCTATTTCAACCAGCGCCTGGAGAAAATTCTGGCCAAGCACCACAAAATCATGATCGGCTGGGATGAGGTGCTGCATCCTGACTTGCCGAAGACCATCGTGATTCAGTCCTGGCGCGGTCAGGATTCGCTGGCGGCAGCGGCGCGGCAGGGTTACAGCGGGCTGCTCTCCTACGGTTACTATCTCGACCTGATGTGGCCGGCGTCGCAGCATTACGCCGTCGATCCCATGAGCGGCGGTGCGGCATCGCTGAGTCCGGAGGAGAAACAGCGCATTCTGGGCGGCGAGGCTTGCATGTGGGCGGAGTGGGTCACTCCGGAGAACATCGACGCGCATATCTGGCCGCGCAATGCAGCCATTGCCGAACGGCTATGGTCTCCGCAGAATGTGACGGATGTGAAGTCGATGTATGCGAGGCTCCATGCAGTAAGCCTGGAGCTGGAATGGCTGGGGTTGCGGCACCGGTCGGCCCGGAGATTGATGCTGCATCGCATGGCGGGGACCGCGGACATTTCTTCTCTGCGCAGACTCGCCGATGTGCTGGAGCCGGTGAAAGACTACAACCGCTGGGATGACTCGAAAGGCCCTATCGATTTCCACGCCCCGCTGAACCGCTTGATCGACGCGGTTTATCCCGAGAGCGACGTGGCGCGCGATTTTCGTGATCTGGTGCAGACCTACACCCAGAGCGGCTACAAAGACCACGACGCGGAAGGGCAAATCCGCGCCGCGCTCACAGTGTGGCAGAAAAACGATGCGAACCTGCACCCTCTGCTGGAGCAGTCTTTTCTTCTGCAGGAAGACGCGCCTCTCTCCGAAGAACTGTCGGCTCTCGCAGCGGCCGGCCTGCAGGCTCTCGATTATCTCGATAAAGCCGAGCCTTCTCCGGAAGCGTGGAGAGCGCAGCAGGTTACGATGGCCGGCCAGTCGCAAAAACCGCAGGCCGGTCTGCAGCTGATGGTGGCAGAGCCGATCGAACGTTTGATCGAGGCAAGTGGACCACCGCGGTAGTGCCTTGAAAAGTTCAAAGGTTCTGCACCATCTGCGCTGCATGTGAATCAACCAGGTTCTCCACAGCTTTCCAACAGAATTGCGGTTGCGAATGCGGGGCAGTTTGCACATAATGTCCTCGACGGGCTTTTCACGCAGGAGGCGCGAGGAGGCCGGCCGACAACGTGTACAGCCGAGAAGATCTGCTCAGGATTCTGCACATCACCCCGCGCCAGTTGATCAGCTGGCAGCGTGCAGGGCTGGTTGCTTTCGCGACGACGTTTTCCTTTTCCGATCTCCTGAAAATAAAAAAGGTTCGCGATCTTTGCGCCATGAGCGTGCGGCCGACGGTGATTCGTCAGTCACTCGAAGCGATGCAGAAGCAGGCGGCAGGCATGGAGAATCCTCTGTTGGAAGCGGGAGCTTCCTCGACCAGCCATCACCGAGTTGCCTTTCGCCATGGAGGAAAACTGCTGGAGCCGATCGCGGGGCAGTTCGTCATGGACTTTGCGCCGGGGGAGAAAGTCGTCACCCGGACTCCTATTCCTGCTCCCGGTCCTACGCCCGGCGAGGATGAGGCTGCGGTCTGGTTTGCGCGCGGAGTGGCGCTCGAGGAAGACCCGTCTTCCCAGGCTGGCGCCCTGGCCGCCTATCACAAGGTAATCGAGATTCAGCCGGGCCATGCCGCGGCTCACATCAACCTGGGTACGCTCTATTACAACCGGCAGGAGTTCAGCCTGGCGGAGAAGCACTACCGCGCCGCTCTGGAAGCCGATCCGCGATATGCTCTGGCATACTTCGATCTGGGAAATGTGCTGGACGAAACCGGACGCGTGCAGGAAGCGATCCAGACCTACAAGATGGCGATTCAGTTGGCACCCACCTACGCCGATGCGCACTACAACCTGGCGCTGGCCTACGAAAAAACGCGCGATCCGCGCAAAGCTCTCAAACACTGGCAGGCCTATGTGAAGCTGGATACGACCGGCCCCTGGTCGTTGCATGCGCGGAACCAGATTCAACGAATTCTGCAGGCAGATGGGCTGAAGCTGGTGCATTCGCGGCAGAAATAGCTGATGCGCAGGCGCGTCGGGTGCTGAGATCCTCTTTCGTTTTCCCGGTGCTAAACTAACCAGTTTGCCATTCTGCTTCTAAAGGTATTCCCATGCCCGAGACCGCGCTGCAGGCCGCTGCTCCCGCTCCCCTAACCACTCTTTCCGACGATGAAATTCTTTTCCGCGACAGCATCCGGCAGTTTGCTGACGAAAAAGTTCGTCCGCATGTGAAGGAGATGGATGAAAGGGGCGTGTTCGAGAAGGACCTCATTCGGCAATTCTTCGAGCTCGGGCTGATGGGCATCGAAGTTCCCGAGCAATTTGGTGGAAGCGGCGGGAAATTCTTTGAGGCAATTCTGGCCGTCGAGGAACTTTCGCGCGTGGACGCATCGGCGGGCGTAATCGTCGATGTGCAGAATACGCTGGTCAACAACGCACTGCTGCGCTGGGGAAATCCCGAGCAGAAGAAGCGCTTTCTACCCAAGATGGCTTCTGAGACGCTGGGCGCTTATGCGCTCAGCGAAGCCGGCTCCGGTTCGGATGCATTCGCTTTGCAAACGCGGGGCCAGCTCAAAGGCAACGAGTATGTGCTCAATGGCCGCAAACTGTGGATCACCAACAGCAAGGAAGCCGGACTATTTGTCTTGTTCGCCACCCTCGATCCTGACGCGGGATACAAAGGTATTACTGCGTTCCTGATCGAGAAAGACTTTCCCGGTTTTGCGGTGGGCAAAAAGGAAGACAAACTTGGCATCCGCGCTTCGTCGACCTGCGAACTGATCCTTGAAGATTGCAAAGTTCCCAAGGAGAACGTGCTGGGCGAGCCGGGCAGGGGCTACAAGATCGCTATCGAGACCCTCAACGAAGGCCGCATCGGCATTGGAGCGCAGATGATCGGCCTGGCGCGCGGCGCCTGGGAGTTCGCTTGCAAATATGCTCTGGAACGCAAACAATTTGGCAACGTGATCGCCGACTTTCAGGGGATCCAGTTCCAGATTGCGCAGATGGCGACCGAGATCGAGGCCGCGCGGCTGATGGTCTACAACGCTGCGCGCATGAAAGACGCGGGCATCAACTTCGTGAAAGAAGCGGCGATGACCAAGCTCTTCGCCTCGCAGGTTGCCGAGCGCGTGACTTCGTTGGCCATTGAAATCTATGGAGGCTACGGGTTTACCAAAGACTATCCAGTCGAGAAGTACTGGCGGGATGCAAAAATTGGCAAGATCTACGAAGGCACTTCGAACATGCAACTGGCGACCATCGCCAAGATGGTCCTGGGAAGAAAGTAAGGCTGGAGCCTTTCGTCTCAGCCTTGAGCAAACTCATTCCACTGTCCTACGGAGTTGCTGCAGAATTGAGGGCTTTAGAAGCCTCTGCCGAAGCGTAACCGAGTCACCAATGCTCGTTGCCCTTTATGTGCACCGAGTTGCACTTGGGGCCAACGCTCCGGTCAGGCTTGGCCAATCTAACTTAATGTTTTTCAATAAGTTACTACGATCAAGATTATTGGCGGGCAAGCTGCATTCTCAACATCAACCTTGCCGGAATCTTCGGCAGGTGAGGTGCCACTTTGACGATTCTGTTGAGTACCGGCTCGCCGGTTCCGGTCCGTACCAGGAAACGCAGTCTACTGCCGCTGCTGACCGTATTATTCCTGCTTTCTTATGGTCTGATGACGCTGCTGATCGTGTTTCAGGGCTCGACGATTCAATCGCAGCGGAATCTGATTGCAACTTTGTTTGAGGACAGCAAGCAGTTGTGGGTTCTGAAAGAAAAGGCTCTGAGCGACAAGCAAGTGGTCCCGGCACGTCGGCACGCGCAGGCTCCGTCATCCCAGGCGCAAGCTCCTGCGACCGCGACTCCGTCGACCCAGGTTCCATCGGCGCCAGGCCCGTTAGCCGAGGCGGCGCCGCAGCGTGAGAATCAACGGCAAGCAACCAAAGCTGCCAAGCCCCAGGTTCAACTTCCTCCCAAACCGGCAGCAGATCTGACTGACCAGCGGCGCATGTTGAACATGATCTGATCGCGTTTTTGGCGCGGATCGTCCCCCAGTCTGGAAAAATTGAATGAAGGCCCTGACCCTAGCCTTGTTGTTTACCCTGTCGGTTACCCGGCCGACTCTGCCACAACGCCATCTTTCCGGCCAGCTTGAACGCCATTCCAACGGCGGGCGCTGGTACTTCGCCGCCAACGGCCACGCGGTTTACTGCTACGGACCGGTCCGGACGGTCTCCACGGCAAATGGCGACCTGCAGCGAGTCGCGACCTTCTGCCGCGACGGAAGCCCAGTTGTGCCGTTAAAAGATTAGCTTTCCTCTTTTTCTGTCGATGTTCTGTTCGGCTCAGCCTGCATTTTCTCCAGGCTCTATGCGTTTCGGTACTTTCCTCTTCCTCGTCCGTTTCGAGCCAGCGGAACTTAGTACACTGATGACGTCGTGCCCGAACTCCCCGAGGTTGAAACTGTCGCACGCGGACTCGCCCGCCGAATCACGGGTGAGGTTGTGGAGTCAGTCTGGCTGGGCCAGAAACCGGAGCCGTTGAAATCTTCGGCGCGGGAGATTGTGGCCACGCTTGAAGGCAGCCGCATCGCCGGCGTCCGGAGGATGGGGAAGAACATCGTTTTTGATCTGGAGCGGAATGCTCCGAAACGGGGGCGATCCCGTGCCGCGCAGAATCCCTCAAGAAAGGTGCAGTGGATCGTTCATTTGGGCATGACGGGACGACTGCAGGTGTATGAACCGCAAGGGGAACTGGCCAAGCATACGCATGCCATTCTCAAGCTGGCTTCGGGAAGGGAATTGCGCTTTGTTGACCCCCGGCGCTTTGGACGGTTGAGCGTGGCTCAGGCGGGCGATTTTGATGTGGAAGGTGTGGAACCGATGGAAGTTGACCTCGATCGATTCGTCGCTCTTTTTCGAGGGCGGAAGACGCCGATCAAGAGCGCCCTGCTCAACCAGAAACTGCTGCGTGGCGTGGGAAATATCTATGCCGATGAAGCTTTGTTCCGTGCCGGCATCCGGCCGCGCCGCCGGGCTTCGACACTTTCTCGCGATCAACTGGTCAGGTTGCGGCTGGCGTTGCAAGAGGTTCTGAAAGAGGCCATCGCACTCGGCGGCTCTTCCATCTCTGACTACGTTGACGCCGACGGAGACGAAGGGTCCTTTCAGTTGCAACACCGGGTTTACGGCCGCGAAGGCGAACCGTGCCTGACCTGCAAGACGCCGATCAAGCGTGTGGTGATCGCGGGCCGCAGCAGCCATTATTGCCCCACGTGCCAGAAGTGACCGACGATTGCGAACGTGAAGGGCCATATTCTGCGATCGAGGTCATGAATCAGAAATCCATCAAGTACACCTGAACGTTCTGATAGCCTCTACTCCATGCCCGACTTTTCTATCGGAGTCGATCTCGGCGGCACCAACTTGCGCATCGCCGCTTTCACCAGCGAGGGCCAGCTTCTCGAAAAGGTCAGCCTCGGAACCAAAGTAAGTCTCGGCCCCGATCATGTAGTGAATGAGATGTGCGATTCGATTCGCGGGCTGGCGCACAAATATTCGCACAAGGGGGCTTTCCAGGGCGCGGGAATCGGAGTGCTCGGCATCATCGACCTGGAGACCGGAATGATGCGCAAGTCAGCGAATTTTCCCGGCTGGACGGAGTATCCGGCACGGGCAGAGATTGAACGGCGGCTGGGTTTCCCTGTGATTCTGGAAAACGATGGCAATGTTGCCGCGCTGGGTGAAAAGTGGATGGGTGCCGGCCGGTTCGTCCCGAACATGGCGATGGTGACATTGGGCACGGGCATCGGCGGAGGGATTGTGCTCGACGGAAAAATCTGGCATGGCCTTCACGGCATGGCGGGCGAATTCGGGCACATGACGGTCGAACCGGAGGGTGTTCCCTGCGGCTGCGGCAGCCACGGATGCGCCGAGCGCTATGCATCGGCAACTGCCCTGGTTCGCATGGCCCAGGAGGCTGCCGCACACGGCGACGCGCCCGGACTGGTCAAAGCGTTGGCCTCCGACCCCGAGTTTGGGTCGAAGGCAATCTATAACCTTGCGATGCAGGGGGATGAAGGCGCGCAGCGGCTTATGCGGCGTTTCGGGCAGTATCTCGGGATCATGATGGGGGACATCATCAACGCGCTGAATCTCGATATGTATGTGATCGGCGGGGGAGTCTCCAGCGCATGGGATGCGTTCGCGCCGGCCATGTTCCAAGAGATGCGAGAACGCTCGCTGGTTTACGCGGCAACTGCGCCCGCGGATCCCCTCGGTGACGAAAAACGAGGTCTGGGGCGGGCTGGCAACCCCGAACGAAAAACCATCGTGACCCGCGCTTTGTTGGGAAGCGATGCCGGTCTTTACGGCGCGGCTCGCATGCCGATCATGAGTGCTTAGGGGCCAAGCCGCCGACGTGAAACTGATCGTGGGTTTGAGACTGGCCTAAAGCAATCCGTCGCGCGGCTTTCAGGAAAATCTGGTTTTGTTCCGGGGTGCCGATGGTCACGCGGATGCAGCCCGGAGCACCCCATGATCCCAGGGGACGCACACTGATGCCTTCGTTCTGCAGGCGCGCGGCAAATTCCCCGGCCTCCTCTCCCACGTCGCAATACAGAAAATTCGCCCAGGTCGGGACTACGCGGTAGCCGAGACTGGCCAGTCCCTGTTGCAGCACTTGCGCCTGAGCCGCGTTATTTTCAACCACGCGGTCGACGTATTCCTGATGATCCATGGCTGCGAGCGCCGCAGCCTGCGCCACCGACGAAACCGAAAACGTGTTTCTCATGCGGGCGCAATAGCCCAGCAGTTCCGCCGGTCCCAGCCCATATCCCACGCGCAATCCCGCCAGCCCATGCACTTTGGAAAATGTGCGCAAAACAACCACGCTCGCTCCCTGGCGAACGTACTCCACCGATCTCGAATAGGGGATGCCGCGCATGGCCGCGAAGACTCTGGCAAATTCGTAGTAGGCCTCGTCGAGCACCACCACCACGTGGCCCGGGACCTCGGCCAGGAAGCGCTCGATCAGCGAAGCTTCCAGCAGGGTTCCCGTGGGATTGTTGGGGTTCGCGAGAAATACGATGCGCGTGTTGTCGTCGATTGCAGCCAGGATTGCGCCAAGATCGAAGCCGTCACGGAGTGTGGGAATTTCGATCAGGCTGGCCCCCGTTACGTGAACTGCCAGCGCGTACACGATGAAAGAGCAGCGGCTTGTCAAGGCATTTAACCCCGGAGCAAGCAAAGTCTGGCAGAGCAGGGTGAGCAGAGCGGTTGAGCCGGCCGTGACCATCACCTGCTCGGGGGGAAGATCGTGAGCGATCGCCAACTTGTGGCGCAGTTGGCTGCAGTCATCGTCGGGGTAGGAATTTACCGCCGCCAGCGCTGCGCGCATGGCTTCGATGGCCCGCGGGGACGGGCCAAAAGGGTTCTCGTTGGAATCGAGCCTCACGATGGGGGTGCGATATTCGGCCACCGGCACCGTTGAAGGAGAATAGCCGCTCATTTCCCGCGCCGGCTTGGAGACGAGATCAAAAAAACGACTCATCTTTCTTGTTTTGCGTCACAGCAGGGTGTGTTGCCCATCATGCCATGAAACGCTTCGCGCTGACCATACCGGAAGTGCAAGCCGATTTCAGCTTGCCGACTTCCAAAGCCGTGAGCGGCCGAAACTTGCCCGGTGGCACATCGAGCGTAACCGGGCCATAGCGGACGCGCTTGATTTTTTCCACACGGTGGCCGACTTTTTCGAACATGCGGCGAATCTGCCGATTGCGCCCTTCGATCAGCGTGATCTCGTACCACGGGTTTGGCCCCTCTTTCACAATTCGAATGCCGGCGGGAGCGGTTTTTACTCGATTGCCATCGCCGGTGGCAATGGAAACTCCGACGCGCAGTTTTGCGATTGCCTCTTGGCTGGGAGCGCCGGCCACCTTCACCACATAGGTCTTGGCGACGTGCGAAGCGGCTTTCATCAACCCGTGCGCCAGTTCCCCGTCATTGGTGAGGAGTAATAGCCCCTCGCTGGCATAGTCGAGGCGTCCCACCGGATAGACGCGCTCTTTCACGCCGCGAATCAACTCCATGACGGTGGGGCGTTTCTCGGGGTCGCTCAAGGTGGTGACGTATCCCTTGGGCTTGTTCAGCAGGTAATAGACATGGCGTTGCCCCCCGTGGAGGAGCTTGCCATTGACGCGAATGTGGTCGGCGTCTGGATCAGCCTTGCTGCCGAGTTCAGTAATCACCTGACCGTTTACCTGCACCTGGCCGGAAGAGATCAACTCTTCCGCCTTGCGCCGGGAAGCGATTCCGGCAGCGGCGATGATTTTTTGCAGGCGCTGGAGAGGCATGGCAGCTTGCGATCGGTGAAGCGGTGCGACTGGTCAGTCTTGCCGGGGAGCGGCCGATTTTTCTATTTCTTCTTCCTGATGTGGTTCGGGTTCAGCGGCGCTCGACATTGCCTCAGCAGACTCTTCCTCTTCGCTGCTGCTGGTACTTGGCGGTTGAGTCGCGGGTGTCCGGGATTCCGCGTGCTCTGGCGGAATCAACTCCGCCTGGAACGATTCCGCCACCAGCTTTTCGAACTCTTCCATGCTGGGCAGTTCGTTCACGTCTTTGAGTCCGAAACGCATGAGGAATTCCTTCGTTGTCTTGTAGAGGATCGGCCGCCCGATCACCTGTTTGCGGCCGGCCGTGGTGATCAGCTTACGGTCGAGCAGCGTTCCAATCACTCCACCGGAATCCACGCCCCGAATGTCATTGATTTCAGGAACGGTGACCGGCTGCTTGTAGGCGATCACGGCCAGAGTTTCCAGCGCCGGCAAGGAAAGTCGAACCGGAGGCTTCAGAGTCTTGGCAAAAGCACGCACCACTTCGTGCTGCTCGGGCTTGGTCGACATGCGGTAGCCCCCGGCGACCTGGCGAATCTCGATGCCATGATCGGAACTGCCGAATTCACCGACCAGTTCTTCCAGGGAAGAGCGCACGCGCGATTTGACCTCAGCCTCGTCGTCGGCGTTTTCGGTAATTACCGAGTCCTTGACCAGTTGAACCATTTGATCGAGGGTGATCGGCGTTTCCGCCGCGTAAATGATTGCTTCGAGTTGGGCTTTAAGACTCATAAGATTCAGTTGTCAGTGGCAACTGGTTCATCTCCAGTCGTCCCTGATCGCCGCGCGTTCCTTCATGATCTCGTCGAAGTGCGTATGCTTGCGCACGGCGATTTCGCCGAAGAGACGGTCCTGCCGCACCTGAATGGCCTGCAGCCGCACCATTTCGAGCAAGGCCAGGAACATGCACACCAACGCCGGCCGCGATGCCGTTCGCAAAAAAAGCTGCTTGAGCCTGATAGGCCGGTCTTCCAGCGAAAGCCGCCGTCGCAGATAGTCAATCATCTGGCCGACCGTTACCGTTTCCTCGTCGACATCAATCACCGGCCGGGTGCGGACGCGCTCCAGCACCTGCTGAAAGGTTTTGACCAGATCAATCACGTCGGCAGCGACTTCAGGCTCCGTACCTTCGGCATCGATGAATTCGCGCAACGCCGGATTGGTCAGCACAGCGTCTTCTATTTGCTGCTTCTGCAGAAGCATCTGCGCCGCCGACTTGAATTTCTCGTGCTCCAGCAGGCGGTTTACAAGCTCTGTCCGCGGATCTTCCTGCTCTTCCACTGCGGCGAGCGGATCGCGGGGCAGCAGCATCTTTGACTTGATGTGAATCAGGACGGATGCCATATAAATGAACTCGGCGGCCACGTTCACATCCAGTTCCCGAATCTTTTCGACGTATGCCAGATACTGCGCGGTGATGCGCGCGATGGGGATGTCGTAGATATTGATGTCTTGCTTGCGAATCAGGTCGAGAAGGAGATCGAGCGGCCCTTCGTAGACGTTGCCAACCGCGACGGCAAAAGGGAAGTCACTTTCTTCCCGTCTCGAAGATTTGTCTTCCACCACTCCGAGCGCCAGCGCGGAAGATTGCGCCGCGACCCTGGCTGGCAGCACAGGGCCGACGTTTGCCGAACCAGCACCGACTTTCGTTTCTTCCCTCAGTGGTTCCGTCACGGTTCAGGCCTTCGGCGGCTCATACTTCAGGGACATGCCCATAGCCTGCCGCACATTCTGCATGGTTTCGGCAGCGCTCTTGCTTGCCCGTTCCGAGCCCGCTTCCAGAATATCCCAGGCGAGCTTCGGATTTTCCTCAAATTTCTTGCGCCGTTCCTGCATGGGATTCAGAAGCTGCACCAGCGCGTCGGCGGCCCATCCTTTGCACTCGATGCAGCCGATGCCTGCCGAACGGCAGCCTTCGTTGACTTTAGCCATGGTCTCTTTGCTGCTGAAGATCTTGTGCAGATCACCCACTGGGCAGACATCGGGATTGCCGGGATCGGAGCGGCGCACGCGCGCCGGATCGGTCACCATGGTTTTCAACTTCTGCCGCACGACCGGCTCAGGATCGGTCAGCAAAATCGTGTTGCCGTACGACTTCGACATCTTACGGCCGTCGGTGCCGGGCAATTTTGCGGCCGGAGTCAGCAAGGATTGCGGCTCGGGAAAGACAGGAGGCGACGCGCCGTAGAATCCGTTGAATCTGCGTGCGATCTCGCGCGTCAGTTCCACGTGCGCCACCTGATCTTCGCCTACGGGAACGACATCCGCCTTGTAAATCAGAATATCGGCGGCCTGCAGCACGGGATAGCCCAGGAATCCATAAGTCCCCAAATCCTTGTCCTTAATGTTTTCGCGTTGCTCCTTATAGGTCGGTACGCGCTCCAGCCAGCCCAGAGGCGTAATCATCGACAAGAGCAAATGCAATTCTGCGTGTGCAGGCACGTGCGACTGAATGAACAGCACGGACTTCTTTGGATCGAGTCCTGCGGCCAGCCAGTCCAGCGCGACCTCCAGCGAATTTTCTTTCACCCGCGAAGTATCAGCGTAGTCGGTGGTCAAGGCATGCCAGTCGACGATCACGAAGAAGCATTCGTATTCGTCCTGCATGCGGACCCAGTTCTCCAGCGCACCCACGTAGTTGCCGAGGTGCAGCTTCCCGGTTGGACGCATGCCGCTGAGCACGCGTTTGCGTAGTTTGGGAGAAGATGTCATTTGGTTTCAGCGCGCCCGGATCACCGCGAATAGGCCAGAATCGAAAACTCCGAGCACCGGCATAATCAGCCGCCACAAAATTCCGCCCCCGAAGTAAACCAAGGCCAACAAACCGATCCAGCCCATAGTGTCATAAATCCTCAGGACAGACGCCGGCAAGAAGTGCCGCAGCACGTGGCTGCCATCCAGTGGGGGAACAGGAATCAAGTTGAAGACACCCAGGATGATGTTGATCACCATCAATTCGTAAGCCAGTAGACTAAACGGCAACAGCCAGGAATTGGTTTGGGCCGCCAGAACATCCAGCCGATTGGGATAGTTATAGAGAATGTTATTAATGACCCCAGCGCCCAGGCGCGACAGAAGAGCTACGCCTGCGAGAATGGCCAGCGCACCGCCCGCCACCACAAAATTACTGATGGGTCCGACGACTGAAGTGAGAATGTCGTCGCGCACATGATTGCGAAAATTTCTCGGGTCCACTGGGGTGGGCTTGGCCCATCCCAGGACCGGAATGTGGGCCACCAGGGCCAGCGCGGGGAGGATGATCGTGCCAAAAAGGTCAATGTGCCGGAGGGGATTCAGCGAAATCCGGCCCAGCATGCGGGCGGTGGGATCGCCGCAGCGGTTCGCCATCCAGGCGTGTGCCGACTCGTGAAAGCTGATCGCGAACAGAAACACGATCACCTGAAACACAATGTCCACGTGCTGCAGTGTCATGCGAGGCTGGCTTCGATACTAACATGCGTGAAGCAAATCTCGTGCAGCGTCGGGCGCTGAGGCTGATCGCTGCCTGATCTCAAGTTCGGACGCTGTATTGAACCGAAATTCATGGCGGCCGCGGCGATGTTTTATAATTCGCGCTCGCATTGACCATCCAAACGAAACCCGGCCAGTCTCACCTCGCGCGCCAACTCCGTCTCACCGACTACTTCACGCTCGGCTGGGGAACCATGGTGGGCGTGGGTTGGCTGGTGGTCATGGACGACTGGCTTTCGCGCGGAGGCGCCCTGGGCGCATTACTGGGCTTTGCGATCGGCGGAGCTGTTTTGCTGCCCGTCGGATGGGTCTATGGCAAGCTGGTCTCGGCCATGCCCGATGCCGCAGGCGAGATCGCCTACACGTCGGCGGCATTTTCGCGGCCGATTAGCTTCGCCACCGGCTGGATGATGATGCTGGCCTACTTCATCGTCTGTCCCTGGGAGGCCGTGGCCATCGGACGCATTGCCGGTTACATCTTCCCGGCGCTCGACTCCGCGGAGCTCTATCGCATTGCCGGACGGCCGGTCTACCTGCCGCATCTTGCTATCGGCCTGGCGTTAACTACACTTCTCACGATTCTCAACTATCGCGGCATTCGCCTGAGCGCAACGTTCCAGAACTGGACCAGCTTCGGCACGCTCGGTCTTTTCGCAGTATTCGTCGCTGCGGGCGCCAGCCGGGGATCGCCGCACAACCTCCCTCCCTTGTTCACCCACACGCCGTTTATTTCTGTTCTTCTGGTCATCCAGATCGTTCCTTATTTCATGACCGGATTCGAGTCGGTCGGAAAAGCTGCCGAAGAAGCCAGCCCCGATTTTCGCTCTCGCGGTTTTTATCGGGCAATCTGGATCGCCATTTGCGTCGGAATTCTGTTCTATACCACGATTGTTGCCGCCGTGGGCTACGTTGCACCGTGGCATCAATTGCTCGGCGAGAAGTTTTTGACCGCAGTTGCTTTTCAGAGAGCTGTCGGCGCCAGGTGGATCGTCGACATCATTCTGGCCGCCGCGATTTTGTCGTTGTTCAAGTGCTTCAACGGAAATTTCGTCGCGGCCAGCCGCCTGCTGTTCGCTATGGGACGCCGAGGCATGGTCGATGCCCGTGCCGGTGCCATTCAGTCGCGGTTTCAGACACCTTGGGCGGCAGTGCTCTGTATGGGGCTGGCTACGGGCGCATGCATGCTGCTCGGAGATGCAATCCTGGTCCCGATTACTGAAGTCGGCTCGGTCGCCTGCGCCGTCGGATGGTCCGCAGCGTGCGCAGCCTGCCTTTTTCTGGCGCGCGCCGGAGCGCAATCGAGTCGGATCGAACTATCGAGATTGGAGCGGGGAATCGCCGGATTCGGATTGCTGGTAGGAATCGCCATGGCGCTGATGAAGGTCATCCCGCTCGTGCCCGGACATTTCACACTCTACGAATGGCTGGCGCTGACAGTATGGGTTGTTTTGGGTGCGATTTCGCATCGGGCTGCTCACGTCAGTCGAACTTGATGGAGAATTCCATGAAACGAATCGGTTTCCCTTTTCTTTGTGCTGTCCTTGCCTCAATCATTCTTGCCTGCCTCGGTTCGGCTGCTGCTCAACAACCGGCCGGCTTCGACCTGGTGATCACAAACGGCCACATCATCGATGGAACCGGCTCTCCCTGGTACTCGGCAGACATCGGCATTCGCGACGGAAGAATCGAAAACATTGGCGACTTGTCGGCAGCGCCACGCAAACGCACCATCGATGCGAGTGGCCGCGTAGTTGCGCCGGGTTTTATCGATATGCTCGGCCAATCGGAACTGACGATTCTTGTCGATCCACGCCTGCCCTCGAAAATCTATCAGGGCATCACTACGGAGATCACGGGCGAAGGCGAGACGGTGGCGCCCTTGAATGACACGATTATTCAACGGGATCACGCCCTTTACGATCACTACAAGATCACGCCGGACTGGCGGACGTTCCGCCAATACTTTGCGCGGCTGGAAAAGCAAGGCATGGGTATCAACCTCGCCAGTTTCGTAGGCGCGACCGAGGTGCGCCGCGTGGTGCTCGGCGACGACAATGTTCAGCCAACCGCAGCCCAACTTGAGCAGATGAAGGCTCTCGTCCATGACGCCATGAAAGACGGCGCGGTCGGTCTCTCGACCGCGCTGGAATATGCCCCTGCCCCCTATGCCAAGACGGATGAACTGATTGCGCTGGCGACCGAGGCGGGGAAGTTTGGCGGCATCTACGCCACCCACATGCGCAACGAGAGCGACTCGGTGCTGGAGGCCATCGATGAAGCTGTGCGGATCGGTCGCGAAGCCCACGTGCCGGTGGAAATTTGGCACATCAAGGTTGCGGGAAAGAATAACTGGGGACGCATGCCCGAGGTCGTCGCCAAAATAAATGCCGCCCGCGCCAGTGGCGCCGATGTCACCGCTGATACTTACGCATACACGGCGTGGTTCAACGATTTCTCAGCTTTCATACCGCCCTGGGCGCACGATGGCGGTACTGCCAAGCTGGTCGAACGCCTCAAGGATCCTGCTACGCGGGAGCGTATCCGCAAAGACATGCTGACGCCTTCGAAAGACTGGGACAACGAATGGCAGGAAATTCCTGGTCCGGATGCGATATTGATCGGCATCGTGCAGAACCCGAAGATGTTGCCATTTCAGGGCAAGCGCCTTTCGGAAATTGCAAAACTCTGGCGCGAAGATCCTGTCGATACGCTCTTTGATTTCCTTATCCAGGATCCTTATGCGGGCGTGGCCGTCTTCGGCATGTCGCAGCCGGACGTGACTCTCGCCCTTCAACAACCGTGGGTTTCAATCGACAACGACGCATCCGGAACTTCTCCCGAAGGTTTTCTGGGTAAGGAGCATCCCCATCCTCGCGCCTACGGCACTTTCCCCCGCATACTTCGCAAGTATGTTCGCGAAGAGAAGGCGCTGACGCTGGAAGATGCAATCCGCAAATTCTCCGCGCTGCCGGCGCAGCGCATGCGGCTCGCCGACCGCGGAGTGCTCAAGGCTGGAATGTGGGCTGATGTTGTGATCTTCGATCCCGCCACCGTACGTGACCTGGCGACTTATGAGAACCCGAACCAGCTTTCAGAAGGGATGGCATACGTTCTGGTGAATGGCGTTCCGGTGATCGATGGCGGCAAGATGACGGGCGCGCTGCCGGGGAAGGTTTTGCGTGGCGAAGGATACGTGCCCTAGGGAAGGGAATCGTGGTGAGCTTGGGATCGTTTTAATTCCGCCTGGGTTTCGATAGCTGGCACTGGCAGCACATGAGGCTGTGCCAGGGTCCCGGTGATCGCGAAACCGCGAAATGCTCCACTGACTGGGGCTGCAAAAGGGCTCCGCGCCAATTTGAGATCGACTTCCCGGCTCAATGACACCCAACCGCTCACCCGAAATGTGCCGCTCGAAGAACTCAAGCTTGCCTCCTGAATTTCGAACTTGCCACCGCGCAGATGGACTGCGCCTTCAAACAGTTCTACCTGCAGCGGACCCGCATCTTTTCTCAGCGGGAGGTGCAACAATCTTGCGTCATGAACCTCCATTTCAGTTGTTGCATCGGCGGAACTCCAGAAGTCGGCTGCCGAAGTGCCCGACGCCGATAAACGATACGTGCCGCCGGCAACGCCATCGACCCAGCGGTCGTGCATCAGTTTGGCAGCCTGAGCGAGTGAGATCGCGGTCATCGACCCGGCGCTGGCGAAAGCTGGAGGGTTCACCGTGAAATCGCCCTGCCAGTCGCCACGATATTTTCCACCGAGGAAGTCCGCCCGCAAATCAGAAACCTTCAGCTTTTCTCGATCCAGCTCGAGCGAGGCGGAAACGTCGCTGGCGACAGCATCGCGAATCAGCAGGCGGGAGGCGCTGATCGTTCCGGTGGCGCGAATTTTCCCGAAGAATGCCGGCTCGGGCGGGACGGACGCAGCGAGCACCTGGTACCACTTCCGCTGATCGTGTTGGGCGCCGAGCCAGCGATGAAGTTCGCCGAGGTCGATTGCATCGCCGTTCACATTGAAGCGGACCAGACAATCTCCCGGGGTTCCGCAGCCGCGCGGGAATTCCAGCGTGCCTGCCCAGCGCGTACCGGCCGCAGTTGCGTTGAACCTTTCCACTCGAACTTCCTCCGGCAGTAGTCTTACTTCGGCCGAGGCAACTTCCACCGGGTGATTCACTCCGTGCAGCTCGACGCGAACGTTATGCAGTTGCGCTGTGCCAGTCACTTTGGGCGCGGAAAACCCGATCGGATTTCCTGAGGCCCATCCCATCCACGAACCGGCAATCCGCAGATTCATTTGCGCCAGTCCCTCCGCGGAAGTTTTCAGAGCCGGCAGGCCAAGCAAGTTCGCCAGCCGTAGCGCATCAGAGACTTCTCCCTCGCCTCTCAAATTGACTTCGTAACCGGAAGGCGCTATCCATCCTTGCGCTACCACCGGGACCGCTGATGCGCCCGACCGTACTGCAAGCGGCCCGAAACGCAAACGCGGCTCGCCTGAAACCACCATCAGACCTCGATTTGCCGTGGACCGAGCGCGCTCTTCCTGGTTTTGGGAAGAGCCTCCGCCTGGAGCGGATTCCATCGAGAAGGGCACAGTTTCGGGCCCGAGAGCCACTTTTGGTGTTGGAGAACCCGCGGACGACGCCAGTTGAAAATCGTCAATCTCACCTCCGCCCTCGAATTGAAACCCGCCGGGCGCAGACCCTCCTTCGCGAAGAGTGAAACTTCCTTGCATGGTTCCAGCTGCCACCAGATCTGGCGACAAATCCTTTTTCGCGCGACGCCCGAGCTCCGCCATCGCGCTCACGGGAACTTGCTCGGCATCCAGTGCCATATCCGCGAAGTGCGTCCCCGGCAGACCTACGTCCCCGTGCAGGCTGATGACTCCATTGCCGGCGGGCGCGCTGCAGAAGACCTGATGCAGCACGCGGTCCACAGAACTGAACTGAGCATCGCAGTGCGCCCCAAGGCGCAAGGACCCGGCGCTGGAAATGTCATAGCGATGAAAATCCTGAACGGATGCGTCCATCGAAACATGCAAAGCGGCAGGAGTTCCCTGCAGCGTAGCGTCCAGTTGCACGCCGCCGCGCCAGCCACGGTCGGTTCCGGAGGCCAGCTTGGTCAACTGTCCCAGTTGGCCGTGGCTCCAATCCAGGCTGAACTGCATCGGTGTATCGCGTAGCGTCCCGGAGCGCTGCCATTTTCCATTCATGCGCAGGACTCCGGTGTCACTAAGGCCCACGTCGGTGCGCACGGGCTGAGCTTTCAGGCGTACGCCCCAGGTGTTTTCTGACTCTTGCCACAGTGCAAAATCGGCGTCCACAAGAGCGTAGGGCTTTTTCTCCTCGCCCATCTTCACATTGATTCGTCCCGAGCTTCCTTCGATGTAGGGAAAACCACGTCGGGTTTCCAGTTTGGATTTTGCCGTCGGTGCCAGCGGCGTGTGGGCGGTGAGCTCCAGAAGAGACTCCAGATTCCAGTGGCCGTCGGCCCGGCGCACCAGGTTCAGGCTGGGTTCGGTGAGGTCGAGCCGGGCAATATCCACGCGCCCGCGGGCCAACGAAGTCCAACGCACCAGCGCGGTCACTTCCTGTGCGCGCAGCATCGGTTCTGCTCCGAAAGCGGGATCTTCATGAACTACCAGGTTTTCCAGATCGAATCCTGGCCGCGGCAGCAAGCGGATATGAACCGAGCCGATTTCTACCTGCCTGCCCAGCGCCAGGCTCATGGAATCAGAAATGCGCGTCTTGAGATGCTGTGCTCCCGGCCGCAGGAAGAAAAGGACAAGAAAGACCACCGCTACTGCGGCCACAAACCGCTGCTTGGAGGAAAAATGCTTCACGGCGTTTTACCGCACGGGTCGGAGCGTTCGCCCCCAGCGTGTTTCGTCGAAGAAGTGCAACACAACGTGCGCCAGGAATCCGAGCCGGTCGGCCATGCTTGTTTTCGTGTATTGATCAGGGGGCGTTTCGAACGACCAATAAATAAACATGGGCCGGCCGATGATATTTTCTCTGGGGATGAATCCCCAATAGCGGCTGTCGAGGCTCACATCGCGATGGTCGCCCATGGCGAAGTAATCGCCGGGCGGCACAACCAGGTCCCCACCCTCAACGTGGGACGGCAGATCCACCAGCCAATTGGGATAGACGCCATATTCGTCGGAGGGAGGGACCGCAGGAAAATTATTCCGGTAGGCCCACGGTCCGGTTTGGGTATCCATATAGCTCTGTGAGTCTGGGCCGGTTCCGGGATCGTTGAGCACGTAGGGCTCCGTGAGAGCTTTGCCGTTGCGGTAAACCACGCCGTCGCGCAGATGAATGCGGTCGCCGGGAACGCCCATGATCCGCTTCACTACGTAGGTTCCAGCGTCGTGCGGGTCGGGGTGGAGGAAAACTACGATGTCGCCATCGCGCACGTTGCGATAGGGTACGATCGGTCCAATCCATCCGGTTTTCGGCGCGAACGAGATTCGATTCACAAAAACGTGATCGCCGATCAAAAGCGTGTTCTCCATGGAACTGGAGGGAATCTCGAACGCCTGCACCACGAACGTAATAATGAAGAGCCCGGTGACGAGCACGGCGGCCAGGGAGGCGAGAAACTCTACCGTGGTCTCACGCGGTTTTTCCTGTGCGACCTGCTCGGGTTTTTCTCTTCTGGCCAATTTATTCTTCCGCGGATTCTCTGGTTCCGTTCGCCGCCAATGTGATTCCCTACCTTACCAGCCGCAAAGTCCGATGCCAACGGGTAATCTGGAAGAGATGGGTGAGGCCATAGGCGAAATGGTAGAGCTTGTCGCTCACGGAAGATGGAGAGAGGTCCCCTTCCGTGCTCTGCACCGACCAATAGATCAGCAGCGGCCGCCCGATTATGTTTTCCCTCGGCACAAATCCCCAATAGCGGCTGTCGTAACTGTCGTCACGGTTATCGCCCATGGCAAAGTAACTTCCCTCGGGGACGATCAGTTGCCCATCCTCAACCAGCTTTCGCATCTGCAACCACCATTCCGGAGTTACCCCCTGTGGCAGGTCCAGGCGCGGAAAATCGTCGCGAAACAGGTCGGAGTCGGCCTTCGTGAAGTGGGCATAAGGTTCTTTCAAAGGAACGCCGTTCACCCACACCTGCTTGTTGACCAACTTCAAATGATCTCCCGGGACGCCGATTACGCGCTTCACAAAGTGCTGAGCCGGGCTCACGGGATAGTGAAACACGATGATGTCGCCGCGCTGGATGTTGCGGTAGGGCATAAAGTAGTCGCCCACGCTGCCCCCGCCATAACACAGCTTGTTTACCAGCAGATAATCGCCGACCAGCAGCGTGTCTTCCATCGAGGGCGAGGGAATCTGAAAGGCCTGCACGATGAAGGTGATCACAAACACCGCGATTACAATCGTTCCCAGAAGTGACTGCACCGATCCGATTACATCCACTCCCGAGGCTGGCCTGACACGATCTGTGGCTTGCCCTGCGGCCTGCTGGAGACCCTGCGCCCTGACTGGCTCTTGGGAATTCGTCAACTCCACTCATCCACTCCGTTGCCGCACCCGGCTTGTTTTTTCAGCCATCGAATTGGGACGCGAAGCCAGATGAGCCAGCAGTTGCCTTGCGGCGTCCTGCTCCGCCGTCTTTTTTGTCGAACCCTGCGCGCGTCCTACGAACTCAGGGACACTTTTTCCGTCCTGCGGGCTCACTCGGACCTCCACGGTAAAAGTCTTGTTATGCTCCGGGCCGGCTTCAGCCACTAGCACGTAAGAGGGCTGTGTAAAGCCCAAACCTTGCGCGGTTTCCTGCAAGGCCGACTTGAAATCCGTCAGGGGCAGCGCACCCCCTTCCTGCTCCATGCGCTCCAGTTCCGGCGTAAGAATCTCGCGCAGCACGAACGCCCGCGCCGGCTCCAGGCCGCCGTCCAGATAAATCGCCGCCAGAACGGCTTCCAGAGCGTCCACTAGCAGCGCAGTCTTGCCCCGTCCGCCGCTCTTCTCTTCGCCCCGGCCCAGCCGGAGGTAGTGTCCCAGTTCGAGGCGTTGGGCTACGCGGATCAGATGCCGCTCGCTGACCAGATGGGCGCGCAATTTGGAAAGCTCGCCTTCACGAAAGTGGGGGAAGCGCTGAAACAACTCCTCGCTGGCCACCAACGCCAAGACGGCATCGCCCAGAAACTCCAACTGTTCGTTGTCGTTGACCTTGTATTTGTTGCCGCCTGCTTGCTGCGCTTCCTGCTCGCGGGCCTGCGAACTGTGCGTCACCCCTTCTTCCAGCAGAGCCCGGCGGCGGAAGTGGTGTCCCAGGGCCGCTTCCAGCGCGGTGATTTCACGTTCTTTCATAGTGCGGCGGCCAAGGGCCCACTCTCTGCAACTCGGGATCAGTTCTTCGGAGGCGTAGCCGGTGGCGCACTCCCGCCGGTTAACTCCACGAGCCGGGCTTTTTCCTTGCGGGCGGCATCGCCTGCGCCGGTGCCTTCCTTGGTCAAATCGACGGCCTGATTGGCATACTTCAGCGCCTCAGGGTACTTGTTCTGCATATCCAGCGACACCGAAAGCCGGAAGACCGCGATCGGGTCCGGCTGGTCGGGATAGGCATCAATGGATTTCTTGAGGTTTGTCTCAGCGTCAGGGTAGGCCTTGTTATTAAAGTCAATCGTACCCAGAATCGCATACGCCTCAGAGCGCAGGAAGCCCTTGTAGGCAGCGATTCTTTCCGGAGGCTGATTCAAGGTGGGGATATCGGTGTCCACGGTCTCGAGCGCGTGCTGAGCATCTTTCCTGGCTTCCGCCAGCCGCTGATCTTTGTCCAGATCGGTATCGCGTGTGCGCTCGGCCAGCACCTGGGCCACTCCCAGCAAGGCTTCCGGGTCGTCCGGATCGTAAGTTAGAACCTTGCGGGCCATCTCCAGCATCTTGTCGGCGTTGTTGGCCTGCTGGTAGGCGTGCATGGTCGCCTTGTAGAGAACCGGCCGCAATTCGCTGTCGGGAAATTTGGTGGCAAAGTCATCTGCGGCTTTTTCCAGCGCGGCTGGATCGGTCAGCACCACCGCGGCTTTGTAGGCGTCGAATTCAGCCTGCGTCTTCGCTTGCGGCGGACGCTTGCCCTGGGGGGCTGCCGCCGCTGCCTGCCCGGCCGGAGCGCTTTGTCCCGCCGCCGGCTTGTTATTGTTCTGAGCCAAACTGCAGGCCGCTACGCTCAGCACTGCAATGATGGTCGCTGTTCGCTTCATGCTTTCTCCTTGAGAGTTGCGACTTCTGCAACCGCTGCACCTCGTCCCGGCAATTGTAAACTGGACTGGCTTTGCCGAGTTCGCGCTCACGCTCTTACTGCGAGTCATCCTTCGGCTTGGCCGGGGGCTCGTAGGCCTGAGCCAACCCCCGCTCTGCCGCCGCCTTGATTTCCGGCAGCTCTCCACCGGTATTCAAAGCGGCTTGGTATTCTTTTAACGCTTCCTGGCGTTCTTCTTTCAAGTCCAAAATCCTACCCAAATAAACGTGCGACCACCCCACCAGCTTGGGATCCTGGGCAGTTTCAATTGTCTTTTCGAAATTGGTGCGCGCGCCATCCATGTTCTTTTCTGCGACGGCTGCCTCCGCCAGGACAAATAGCGCCCGACCCTGGTCGCCGATCTTTCGATTCAAAGCCTGCTGCGCCAGTTCCTCGGCTCCTTTGGGGTCGCCGGCCGCCAGCCGCTTTTCTGCCGTCACCAGCATCATCCGCTCTTCCGGGCGGGAAAGCTGCAGCAATTCAGGCGCGGTGGACTTGGCAAACTCCACCTGCGAGGCGTCTTTCTCTTCTTTTCGTATATCGATACCTTCGAGAAAGCCGCCATAAGCGCTGCGCAACCCGGCCGGATCTTTTTCAAACGCGACCACTGTGTTGTAGAAGTACGGAGTCAGAATATAGCCCTGCTTGACTGCATCGTCGACCGCCTGCACCCGCATGGGTTCTTCCGTCTTGCTGCCGGTGGTGCGGATTTCCACCGCCCGGATCAGGCACTCGGTCACCAGAAGCGAAATATCGTTTTTGAAGCTGTCTTCCAGCGGAGCCCGTTTCACCGACTGCAGCAGCGGCTCCAGCCGCTTCATGGCGCTGTAATGCTTATCCGCCAGGGCATCCATCACGTAGTGCAGATAGGTGTGGCGAATGGCGTCCATCTTCAGCGCCCCCGGACCGCTGGGCGAGGGAAAGACCACGACGTCGTAGTCCGAGCCATAGTTGCGCGCGTTGGTTTCGTTGGGGGAACCCATGAAGTCCAGGTAGACGGTGAACGATCGCCCCAGATATTGTGCCGAGGGCAGCTTCAGATAAATGTCGGTGTCGAACACCATCTTGGCCAGTGGCCGGTGATAGCGTTCGATCAGGCTCTCGTAATCGTTGCGGTGCCGTTCCCAGATGCTGTGCAATCCAGCCTTCTCATAGAAATGTTCCAGCACCGTTCCGAAGCTTGCGATCGGCGCGGCATCCGGCGGCATTTCCTCTTCCTTCACCCGGGGCAAAAAGTGCGGCGGGCCCTGCAGGTAGAGGGCCAGCGAGATGTACTGAGAAAGCCTGCGGGAGGCGTCTTTGGCGCCTAAGTGGTTCTTGTAATAGTCGCACACTGCGCCCCGGGCCGCCTGCGCTTCCTCCGAGTACTTCAGATTGCTCTCCACTTCCGCCCGGATGTTGAGCCGGGTGGCGTCGGAAATGTTCAGATCTTCGTCATAGCCGCAGGCGTTGAGTGCGGTCAGTACGGAAAAGATGGTTTCGCTGGTGTCGAGTGTGATCGACGACTGATTGGGCGGGTTCTGGGTACTCTGCGCGGCGCAAAAGGAGGCGAGCAGCCCGGCCAGAGCCGCTAAAACTGTACTTCGTAGACG
Organism: Candidatus Aquilonibacter sp.; assembly: GCA_035523915.1. Taxonomy (GTDB): domain Bacteria; phylum Acidobacteriota; class Terriglobia; order Terriglobales; family Acidobacteriaceae; genus Sulfotelmatobacter. The sequence goes on from DATKPV010000117.1 coordinate 27,150, forward strand.
TAGACTCAGGAATCCCTCCACCGGACTGGTGCTCTGCTAAGCGGAGAACACCCTAAGTGTAAGGACTTCGTCGAAGAGGGTCAAACCGGCAGACCGGCTGCCCCGTCCAAACCGGCGGACGAACCAAAGAGAGCTGGCGGGCGCCACTTTGCCAGGCACGCAACTGAAGAAACACGCTGCATTTCAGGCGCAACGCTTTGCGCACAAGATTCGCAGCCGGGCAACCAAGGCGCGGAAAACGGCTCAATTCAGGCCGGTTGGGCGAGCACGGCGGCGGCTACGGTGGCACGCGACCTGCTGGATACAGGTCAGTCAAGGCTTCCAGGAGGTTGCATGCGTACTCTCAGCGCTCTGGTTTCGATTCTTGTTTTGTCCGCCGTCGGCTTGGCCCAAGGCGGTCAGCGAGGCATTCCGGGATACTGTCCCTATGGCTGCGGGCCCTACGTGCCGCTGATCACCACTCCCAGCGTGTCGTTTGAAACCGTCTCTCCAGACCCGGCGGGCGCCACCAACGCCACCGGAGGATTGGTCGCCGGGGCGACGAACTCCACGCTCTCTGAGGTTTCCGGCAACACCAGCGCCGTTTACTCCGAACCGGTATGGTATTCCGGAGGAGGCACGCCGCTCATCGCGCCGGCCGTGAACTCGCCCGTGGGAAGTATGAGGATGATGCGCCCCGAGCATTTCCGCCCCATGCACCGCGAACGCCAGCCCGAGCGTCAGTCGTGGGTCTATTTCAGTTCGGCGGCACAGTCGCCCCGGGCGCTGGAAAAGGCGAGCGCGGCGACCGGCGTTCATCCCGCCAACCGGGCCTACACCAACGAGGACATCGAGAAGTTGAACGAGCAGAACGGCACCGTCCACTACGACAGTAAGACGGAGAAGATTCAGTAGTCCAAGTGAGCGTGTAATTTTCCGTCGCCCCTCGAGAACCTGCGAAGGGTGGGCATTCATCGCGGCCGATGCATCGAGCAGGATTAGTGAGCGTCGCGCTCGTGGTGCATGAGACGTGCGCTTATTCAGGCGACTGTTTACCGGCTTGCGCGTTCGCAACCGGTAGCGCAGCTCTTTCAGTGGGACGCCCCTCTCTTTGCCGGATTTCCTGGTCGACGATTTCCCATTTGATCCGCCTTCCGTTTCGTGCGCGGAGGAATGTAGCGAAATCGAATCAGATAGATGTTGTTCCCTTTGCCATGCTTTGCCACCTTTAGCAGGTCGAGCACTCCCAGAAAGCCGGATTCCCGCGCTAGTTGCGGAGTAATGTCCGGGAACCCAATCGGGGTGACGGACTCGATTTCTATCTCCCCGTCTCCCAACCGGTAGCGGCGGCCTACTGTGACATGGGGCCTGGTCCAAATCCTGACACTGCATGTGACATCGCCACGAACTACTCCGGGGCGAAGACGCTTGGCAAAAACCATAAGTCACTCCTTTTCGATACGCGGGAGAAAAAATTGTTACACACAAGGCGGAAGGCTCCCGAGGGCATATGAACGATCTCAGTTGGCGGTCGATATGGAGAATAAGCGCCAGCATCTGGTCTTTGTAGTCAACGTCTGCCAACCGAGTGAACGCTTGATACGCAGTCCGATTCTTTGGGTTTCCAGGTAACCGGAGCGAGCGTACGATGTGAAAGAACTTGCCTACTGTTCGCCTGTGTTCGCCTGCCGAATCTCTGCCTGCGGGCTTCCACAGCTGGTTTGCCTTTGCAGTGTGAACCCGCTTATGATCCTTTCGGAGCCGCGAAGAAATTGCAACTCCCGGCGGAGCGTGGGATGAAAGCGAAACTCAGAAGCCTGGCCAAGCGGGTCTCAGCCCAATGCGGAGCGCTGCGTTTGGCGGGCCAGTTTGCTCCCCCCGGAGCCGCCATCCTGATGTATCACTCGGTCCGTGACAATCCCGAGCCCTACGCCAACTCGATTGGCACGGGGATTCTTCATGCAACATCTGTTTTTGAGCGGCAAATGGAGCTGGTTGCGCGTCACTTTAACCCGGTAACCATTAACGATATTCGACTGTTCTTGGCTGCAGAAAAACCGCTGCCGCGAAGAGCGGTTGCCGTGACCTTCGACGATGGCTATGTTGACAATGCCGAGATCGCAGCGCCCATTCTCGACCGCTTCGGTATTCGCGGATCGTTCTATCTGACGGTAAGCCTCATCGGCGCCAAGAATGCTCCCTGGTTCTGCCGGTTGCGTCATGTCTTCGGTACGGCTCGAAAACCGCAATGGCTTTCGCTGAAGGGGCAGCCGATGCCCTTGACGAACCCCCAGGAGCGGAATGCGGCTCTGCTCTCTGCCTTCAACTCTTGCGCGTCTTTGGCGGGGACCTCCCTCGAACAGACGGTCTGCGCGCTGGAGAGTGATCTCGAGGTTGAGCCGCTGAATGGCGGGACCAGGTTCATGATGGACTGGAACCAGGCCAGAGCCTTACAGAAGGCTGGCCATATCGTGGGATGCCACACCATGACCCACCCGAACGTCGCGCAAGTCCCGACCGACGTTGCCTATCAGGAACTCGTAACGGCGAAGCAAAAATTGGAAGCGCAGATGGGTGCTCCTGTGCAGCACTTCAGCTATCCACACCCGGCCTTGAATCCGCACTGGAGCGAAGGAACCGTGGCCATCACGAAAGAAGCGGGATATCAAACTGCGGTCACGACAACTCCCGGCCCCGTGCGGACCGGAGACCATCCTCTTAAGCTGATGCGCATCTGGACGCCGCGCTCCGAGCAGGAATTTTCCTGGAACCTGGAATGCGCCTTCCTGCGGCGTTGGGCGCAGGCGGCGTGAGCGCTCGCTGAGGCCATCTGCGCTTTTCGCTATTTGACAGCCCGCACCAACACCAGTTGATCCGAAGCCAGCCAATTGATCAGAGGATTGCGCGCGAAGTGGTCGCTGGCTCGGCAAAATGCGCCCTGGCTGCAGAATCTGTCCACGCAGTAGAAACCCCAGCTATGGCAAACCCAGTCTTCGGCTTCCAGGTGCACGGAGTGAAGCAGATCTAACCAGCGCGGACGATAATAGCGGCGATGGATGACCTTGGGAAGTTCTCCGTTCGAGGGAACCGGTTTGCCGCGCCAGGTGTATCGCAAGGAACGTACTACAGGCCGCAAGACGAATCTCGCCTGGCGAAATGCCATGTCCACGTAAAAAAAAGGACAAATGCTGCTGGGAGTGGTTATCACCGCCATTCCTCCCGGCTTGAGAACGCGCCACATCTCACGCAAAGCGAGTTCGTCTTTCTCCAGATACTCCATCACTCCCAGACACATCACCGCATCAAAGGTGTTGTCCGCGAAGGGGATCTGTTCGATATCGCCCACGCGAAAGCGATCGGCGCTGTAATGCTCGCGCGCATACTCAACCATGGCGCTGGAAAGATCCACGCCCCAGGCGGTAAAGCCGCGGCGCATCAGTTCCGCTGCCAGATGGCCTGTCCCGCAGCCGATATCGAGGACGTTTGCTCCCGGCTGCAGTTTTCCCTCGATCATCTCCAGGGCAAAACGCCGCCGCGAAACCAGATTCTGGTCATTCATGGTTCTCGGCTTGGGATCGTTGTAGAAGCGCGCCCAATCCTCGACCGTCTTCGTAAACAGATCGTCTACCTGTCCCTTGGTGCTCATCATTCCTCCCAATGCAATGTGGCCGGTCGTAACAATTTCACACAGCGAGCTTCCCGTGGAGAAGTCGTCTCGTAAGGGAAACCACTTTTGCCGTTGCCTGCGGGGCCACCGCCAGACCAAACAGAACCAGGCTCACTCGCGGGTTCCAGGCATATGCGTTTCCTTCAGAAAAGAGGTTTCTTGCCCTGGCCAACTGTCCCTCGTGAAGCTGCATTTTGCCGGCTTCGATCAGATATCGCCCCCGAATCTCAGTCGCCCGCTTGCTTACAATTTCGCGGTCACCAGGGCTTAGCGGTAGGGTCCGCAGCGCTTTATCGAGAATGATCCAGTATGCTTCGATCATCTTGACATTCGAGGCTCCGAGCGAGCCGGGACGGCCCGCGCTCACCCTGGCCTGAACTCTGCGCGTGTATCCAATCTTTGCGCCATGGAACGCTGCGCGCATCCACATGTCATAGTCATCGCAGCGCTGCAGGCTTTCGTCGAAGAGGCTGGCCTTTAGCAGCGCATTCTTGCGGACGACAACTGTGGATATTGGAATCTGGCAGCGCTCCACGATCAAGGCGGCAAAGGTCGCCGGGCCGTTCGATGGGCACTGGTCCATCCACTTATGGGGTCGCGTCGGATCGCCGAGTGACAAACAGTCGCAGTAGACCAGGTCGAGCGTGGGATCCTGCCGGAACATCTCCATTTGCGAAGCAATGTGGTCGGGAAACCATGTGTCATCGCTATCCAGAAACGCCAGAAATTCTCCGCTGGCCCTCCGGATGGCGGTGTTCCTTGCCCCGGCAGCACGCTTGTTTTCCTGCTTGACGTAAACAATTCTTGGAAGATAAGGCGCGAGAACCTTCTCTAGTTCAGGCGTGTCCGGGGAACCGTCGTTCACGACAACGATTTCGATGCCTCTAAAAGTCTGTTGCAAGACAGAGTCCAACGCCGCCGCAATCATGCCTGCGGTGTTGTAGGCCGGCATGATGACGCTGACTGTCAGTGGCTGGCTGGTAGATTCCATCGTCATGCCCGGATCATGCACTGCCAAAAACTGCTTCCGGTTCTCCCTTTAAAATGTGATTTACGGCTTCGACGCCCATCATCACCGAGTGGTCCATGTTGCCAACTTCATAGCGCCAGGCGCCGAAGCGGCCGCGAGAGTAAATTCCTCGTTCCATCAAGGCCGGCTGCAGAATCTTCAAAGCGCGGTCCCGGTCCAGGGTCGGAATCGGATACGAATAAGAAACGGCGCGGCAATAGCGGGAAACAATGCGGCTGCGATCTGATTCTTCGATCATCCCGGCGCGAATCAGGCCGGCAATCACGCAATCCATCGCCTGCCCGGCGTCCGGGGACTCGCCTACGCGGAAAGACATTTCACACATCAAAGAGCTGTAGCGATCGGTTTCACCGTTCGGAACGTTATTGGCCGAGTAGTGAGAGAAATAGGTGGCGCGGTAGCACGGCATATCGGAATCGGCAAAATAAATCCAGCATTTGTCAGTTTCAATTTTCTTTTCCAGACCGATGCCCATAACCAGCAAGTTGTTGTGTTGCAGCAGTGAGGCAGCTTCCTGCAGATTCTCTTGCGCGGGTTTCAGCATCCCCGCGAGCAGGTCGAGAGGAGCGGTAGAAATTAGCAGATCGTAGCGGTCGCCGCTTCCGTCGGCGAAAGAAATCTGGCGGCACGAGCAGTCTACCTCTACCAGCTCTTTGCCCCGGCAGATCTTGTCCGGAAAACACTCAGCCGTGCGGCGATAGATTTCCCCGGTTCCTCCATGAAGCGGGAAGCGGAATTTGTTGTTCGGTCCCCAGGCCACGTCGTTGCGCTCGTAAACCACATTTTCCAACAGGCGCTTGAAATCGACCACCGAGACCCGCTCTCCGATCCACGAGCGTGACATCTGGTCGAGCGGGGTCGTCCACACTTTTTCGTTGTAAGGGAACATGAATGCTTCCGCGATGCCCTCGCCGAAGGTGGCCAGAATCCAGTCCCGAAAATTGCCGGCATCGTGCGGCTTCCCGTCCAAAGCTGCGCGAGCAGCTCCCAGCAGACAGCTTACCTGTTGTTCCTTGGGCAGGAAACGCAGGTTGTTCTGAAAAGGATATGGAACCCAGGAGTCGCCCTTGACGATCCAGCTCTCGCGTACCAGTTGGTTCTCTTCGCGGCCCAGCATGCGGTCTACCAACCGGTCGAAGTACGGATAGTGGGAAAAAATCACGTGCCCGCCTTCGTCCCAGACGAAACCGCGAGCGTCCGTGTGGGAGGAAGAATGTCCGCCAACGTAGCTGGCCTTTTCATAAAGTAGCCAGTTCTCATAGCCCAACTCGTGCAGGCGATAAGCGGCCCCCAAACCGGTGGGGCCTGCGCCGATAATCAGAATTCTCTTTTGATCCATGCGATCTTTTCTTGCTGGTTCTTGTTCGTCATCCGCGTGATCCTCAGAACCTTGCACGCGCCTCGCTTTTCCTGCACCTTCCCCTTCAATTCAGCCTCACTCGTCTCCCGGGAAGCTCTGCACCGGAACTGCCTCGGCTGCGGCCTGGGCAAACGCCGGTTCTCCGGGAAAGAGGCTGCGCACGCGCAGGGCACGGTTCGTCTTAAACGCCCACAGCAGTCCCAGGCTGTAAACCGCCCCACCCACCGCCAATTGGATGCCCAGCTGCCAATAATTGTGAGCGATAAAGATGCGTTTAATTCCCAAAAGCGCCGCTACCAGGGGCACACAAAGCAGCAATGGCAACTCAAATGCTTCCCGCAAAAATGTCTTCATTCGGACGCCAAGAAGCCGGCACAGGTGTGCCGGGAAAAATAGTACTGCGGAGCATGTCAAGGGGATCGCCGTGCCCCAGGCATCGCCGACGATTCCGTAAGGGCGCACCAGCAGAATGCTGAGAATCAAGTTGGAGAAGCCTTCAATTACGGAAACAATGGCCCAGGTCCGGTGCTTGCCCACGCCGAACAAAATTCGCCCGGAGGAAGCTTGGGCGAAAAACAGCGTGGATGGAATCAGTATCACCAGCAGCACCGGATAACTCTGCGAGACATATTTCGCCCCCACCCAAACCTCGATGACCGATTTACCCAGAATAATCAAGATGGCGCAGATGGGAAACATGATGAAGGCGCAGAAACGGTTTCCGGCCAGGAATATCTTTCGCAAGCGGTCCTGGTCGCCGACGGCATCCGATTCGCTGGACATAGGGGCAAATATTTGCGCCAGACTCAGGACGGTCTGGATCGCATAGTCCACGATTCGCGCTCCAATGTTGAAATAGGTAATTGCCGCGGCCGAAAGGAAAGTCCCGATGATGATTTCGTCGGTCTGGAATCGCAACTGGCTGGCCAGAATCACGATCAATGTGATGCCACTGTAGTTCGCGATTTCCCGGAAGGTCTCCCGGTTGATGTAGCGCCATCCAAAGGGCACGGGAAGAAGGTGAAGAACAATTACGCCGCGCACCACCGACGCCAGCAGCGGCAGGATTACCGTAATCATGCCGACGGTCAGCAATCCGTATCCGCGATCCAGAAAAAACACGACCAGGGCCGCACGCAATAAGGCGGTGGCAACATTCGTCCAGTTCAGAATGTAGAAGCGCTGCAATCCCTGCAAAATACCGCCGGGGATACCGAGAGGGAAGCCCAGCGACACCGACGTGCCTACAATGAGGAAGAGCCAGCGGGTACTCGACTGAAGTTCCGGCGACACGTGAAACAAGGAATCGAAGTGAAGTGCTCCCACGATCGTGATCAGGAAGCTCAGAACGCCAATACAGGAATAGGCGAAAAGGCTGGTGTTGATCAGCTTCGCCGTAGCCTCCGTATCGTGCATGGCGGTGAATCGCGAGACGTAGCGAATGATGGAGGAACGCACGCCGAGGTCGAATAAGCCGTAGTAGCCGGTAATGGAGAAAATCAGGACCCAAATGCCAAACGCTGTGTCGCCCAGGCGGTGCAGGATAAAGGGAGAAAGAAGAATCCCCACCACGATATTGATTCCCAGGGAGAACCAGCTGGAGCCGACGTTCTTGATGATCTGAGCTGCTTCGATCCGTCGCATGAGTTCACGTGTTGGCGCTGGTCAGGCGGGATGCGTAGGTGATTTTCGCCATATCCAGATTGCACTGTCGCGTCGAGATTTGATTTCAAACTTTTGACAGCTCTTGGAAAATCCGGAGGGAACAGCTAAGAAGAGCCCCGACTTTCCTGGACCAGCCTGGCCGCCTCGGGCGACTCGGGCTGGGATCGTTCGCTTCGCCCGGTAAGCAGCTCATAGCCCAGGCGCCGCATGAGAGGTCCCCATGCAGACTCAATTTCCGACGCCGACTCTGGCAAAAGCAGCTTCTTCCAGCCACCTGACGAGGCGGTCCGGATAAACGGAATGTCGGGGCGCTTGTCCTTTGTGGAGACCCATTGCGAAGCCTGGTTGCGCTCCAGTTGGCGCATTCGGTGCGCCGAACCGCGCTCGATGGTAGTGGCAAGGAGCCCGGGAGTGACTTCGATATCCAGGAAGTCGGCTACCCTGGCGAGTTCGCGGGCCGTTTCCGAAATCAAGTCCTCGTAGCGCAACAGCAGAAATCCAGGCTGGCCATCACGCGCCCCCAGCCAGCTGCCGACGTTCTCGGCCCATGTGCCCCAGTCCCCGGTTCCGAGGCGGCCTGCAACGAAATCCCGAATATAACGGGGAGTGGGATAGCTGTCCTCAATCTGCCGGTACTTTCTCTGAAAGTCGTAGTAGGAAAGCGCCACGTCTCTCGGGTCGCGAACTACGTAAATCACTTTCTTGAATCGCGGATCGAAATACTGATGGCTCTTGATTACCCGCGGCCGCGGAATACGTTTCAGATACCGGCTGGATTGGGCCTCGGCATCCGGGATGATGCGCTCGATATTGGCGAAGCTCACGGGCTCAGCCGGGCGGACCAGACTGGCCACCAGAAAACGCGTCCAGGTATTCCCCGAGCGCGGATAAGAAACGATGAAAGTGTCGTCGGGATAGACGGCCAGGGCACGCCCCGCGACATCGGTGCCCAACAGATAGCGGGCAACGCGCTTAATGCCGTAAATCACCTCAGCTGCTCCTGGAACCCGGCCATGAAGTTTCCAATCATAAAAGCAAGGAAAGCACCAAGAGGTGACAGCCACATTAATTTAGCACACCCAAACGTGTGGAATTCATTCAATTGGCGCGTCTCGCAAGGGTTTTCAGGGGTTGGATTCGTGGAATTTTTGGCTGTTAAGCGGGGAATTTTCTGCACCCCCGCCTCCAGTCAGGCATGTCTCGCGGTTGACTCGACCGGGTCGGTGGCGACCGCCAGAGCCGCGGCATAGCCGGGCGCAAGGCGCACGTCATACAACATCCAGCGGTTTGCTTCCTCCGGGTCAGGGCGCGTGCTCAGCAGCCTGGCAGCATGGTCCTCCAGGGAAACATCAAAGTCTTGCAGGGGAATAGATAAGCCTTCGCCCCGGGCCTTCATATAAGCCTCCTTGCGAGTCCAGCAGCGGAAAAAAGCGCGGTCCAGATGGTCCGCCGGGACCTGGCGGAGAGCCCGCCGTTCCTGTGCCGAGAAGAATCGCTCCGCAATCCTTGCTGCATCGGCCTGGGAACGGATTTGTTCAACATCGATGCCAATCTCGCGCTGCTCAACCACTGCCAGCGCCGTCCGGCCCTTGGTGTGCGAAAGGTTGAATCGCAAGGTTTCGCGGTGATGCAACAAGGGTTTGCCGTACGCCGAATACCGGAAAACCAGTTCTTCCGGAGCCATTGCCCGATAGGCTGCGAGCAGCCTCCGCATGTGAGCGCGGTTGATAACGAATTGATTCCGGTGCTCCGCCAGACGGTATCGCTCGGCGCGCTGTCGCTCGTCTTCCGACAGGGTTTTCCACAGAGTATCGAGTTGGTCGGGGAGGCAGACCGGTTCCCAATGCCAGACGTGCACTTCACCGGGCGGCAGCGGTGCCGTTCTGATCGGGCCGGGCGGCGGGTAATCCAGAACAACCAGTCGAAGAGTCATTTCGATAAGGCCGGAATACGCCGGGTCGTTTCAGTACCGGCGGTTGCACGAACAACTCTACACCGCTCGTCCGGCATCCCACGGTTACCTCACCGAAGGGCCTGATCTTTCCAGTAATGCATTCGGTCCCGGAGATTGCCGCTGACCGGAAAATACCTCATTTGGGGGATTACACCTCAGTGGCAGGCTGCGACCATATAGTGCGGGTGAGGGTCGCCATGGAACCTTATGTTCTGCAGGAAAGTGATTTTTCAGGAAACGTCAAGCAAAGCTCGCGCCGCCGCCACAGCTTCTATCGCTACTCCCTCTGGCGGGTTCGTTCGGGAGAACATTTGTTTGATGGCGCCGCCGGCGATTTGGCCGAGGCCCTCGATACCATGCGCGCTCACATACGATACCTGACCGCCGGAGAACAGACAGCGGCAGGGGAGTAGACATGAAATCAACTGCGGCCGCGGCGAGTCCGCGGCAGAAGCCGGATGCTGCCATTCGGGGAGCCTTCGAGATTGTTGACTTGGGGCCCTTCGAAAACAATCACAACAATATCGTGGCGGTGAACGACCGCCTGCAGTGCGCGGGCGTTTGCCTGGACCAGGCTACTGGAAGAATCGAAGCCTTTCGCCAGGAGGACGGTCAGAGGACCATGCTCGGCACGCTGGGAGGCTCCTTCAGCATCGCCCGCGACCTCAACGAGCAAGGCGAGGTTGTCGGGGGATCGCTCACCGAGGGCGACGAGAACTTTCACGCGTTTCTGTTTCGCGATAACAAGCTCTACGACCTCAATACTTTCTTGGAGGCCGATTCGGGCTGGGAATTGATTCAGGCCCTGGGTATCAACAACCGGGGCGAAATTCTCGGCGTGGGCGCTCGGGCTGGAGGAGACCGGATCGTCTTGCTGCGGCCCCGAACCTAGGACCCAGCCCTGGCGGCGAAAGCGGCGCTGCTGGCGGTCGGACGCTCAATCGCGGTAAAATAAATGGGCGATCTGAGGGGTCGAGTCTATGCTCGAGCGAAACAGTTCCGTGGCAACCGTTGGCCGCCTCCTACGCCGGGTTGTGGTGCTCTGGGCGTCTTCCCTGTTGCTTGTCGCTTTCGGTTTGGCTCAGTCCGATCATCCACGGCCGCACCCGAGAAAGTCGGTGCCTCGTGCGACTCAGGCAAGCAGCAACAAATATCCCCATTCTGTTGCCCGAACTGGCGTTCCCCAGCATGGCATCAAGGGCACGCCCCTCAACCACCAGCTCGATCATCTGGAGCACGAGAAACTGGCCGCATTGCGCACGCAACCCGCGGCGTCGCGGGGGGTGGGAGCGTCACATGTGGGGCGGATAGAAGGCTCTTCGCGAACGCGAAGCGATATAAACTTCGCCTATCATGCGCCGCCTGCCGGGAACAGGCTTAAAGGACCTTTCAAGCAGTCGCGCTAGGAACCTTTTTCCCGTGAGTCGGTCTGAGTCGCCCCGTGGGAGTCGAACCCCTGACTTGCATGCCTACAGCACTGTGAGCATCATGCGAACAACGAGTTCAGTTTGGCGGTGCGTATCGGTTTTCATAAAGATGCGCTTCAGGTGAGTTCTAGCCGTGTGATTGCTGACGAAAAGCTGGGCGGCCGCTTCGTCGATCGACTTCCCCTGCATCAGGAGCGCGGCCAGGGCAGCCTCGCCTCGCGTAAGTCCATATAGCGAGCTCAGCGAGTGCTCATCTACCACAAGACTGAGATCCTGGTCGTAGAGCTTGAGCAGCGCCGTCCGCGTTTCCCAGCAGCCCAAGCCTGGCCCCGGAACCACGCGCACAATCAGCGAACTATTCGATGACCTGCGCTGAAGGGTGATGGGGGAATCTTTAGGCTCCCCCGACTCCGGCGACCAGATAGCCTCGTGCAATAGCTTGTGCAGCAGGCGCGTGTCCGAAACCCTGTCCGCCACCAGTCCGGTCCTGGCAAGGGAAATCCCGTCTTTCTTTTCCAGGATCGCCAGGGCTGTGCGATTTGCAAACTGCGGGCGGCCTTCGTCGGCCACTAACATGGCTCCATGGCGCACGAGTTCGAGACCGTAGGTAAGGGCGACGATTACATCGCGCGGGGTGGCTGACGGGGGCAACATTCCTTCGGGCCGTGACCCCGTGTCTGCGTCGATTTGCGAAGCCCTTCGGACTGGCGCGTGGTTGAAGGGGTGCCAAACTGGTGTCCGGCTCTGGGCAAAATCGTCAACTGGACTTTCCATCGGTGTCAGATTTTGCAGTTCCGGCGAATCGGCGGCGGGTTTGATATTCGCGCTCTCTCGATTTGGCCTTGCCATTTTCTGACTTGGTAGACTCCTCCCCAATAAGCTAATAATCCAGTGCGCGAAGTCTACGCGTGACGTTGTTTCGCGCTGATGAAGCCCAAGTTAAGAGAGTGTTAAATTCTCGCTTTGGGAGAGCCGAGTTGTGGAAATGAACCCGTAGCTACTGCCCCGACGTGACAATTTCCCAGAGCCGTTGCGAGAAACGATGACCGCACCTAAACTGGTACATCCCGCGCCTCCGAGGCGTCTCCGACAAGACTATGAAACTTTCCGTGGTGATGCCCGTTTACAATGAGAAACCCACACTCAGACAAGTAATCGGCGCGGTGCTGTCGGTCCCGTTTGAAATTGAATTGCTATGTGTCGATGATGGGTCGACCGACGGTTCCCGTGAGATTCTGGCCGAATTGCAACAGCAGCATCCTCAACTGAAAGTGTTGCTGCAGCCTCGCAACGCGGGCAAAGGGGCGGCTCTGCGCCGCGGTATCCGGGAAGCCACGGGCGATTTTCTGATCATCCAGGATGCCGATCTTGAGTACGATCCGGCCGAGTACGCGATGGTACTCTCTCCGCTGCTGCAAGGCAAAGCGGACGTGGTTTATGGTTCGCGGTTCCTGGGAGCGGGTCCCCACCGTGTGCTGTATTTCTGGCACTCCGTAGGAAACTGGTTTCTGACTTTGCTGTCAAACGTCCTGACCAATCTCAACATGACCGACATGGAGACTTGCTACAAGGCCTTTCGACGTGAAGTAATCCAGAGCATCCCTTTGGAGGAGGACCGCTTCGGTTTTGAGCCAGAGATCACCGTAAAGATCGCCAAACGCGATCTGCGGCTCTACGAAGTAGGCATCAGCTACTGGGGCCGTACCTATCAAGAGGGCAAAAAAATCGGATGGAAGGATGGAGTGCGGGCTCTTTGGTGCTTGCTGAAGTACACGATTAAAGAACCTCGACAGAGCATAGCTACGGCAGAGGTGATGGAAAGTAAATCTCCCACCGAGCGCCACCCTGCTTAGGCCGTCAGGGGCCTTTTTTAGCGACAGACGCATCCACGTCCTCCGCTTGCAGGCCCCTCTCAATCGTTCTTAGAGTCTTACCAGCCGGCGCATCCAGTAGCCGCCGACACCTGCCAAGCCGGTCCCCAGCAGATAAATCGAAGAAGGCTCGGGAACAGCAGCGGAAGAGCTCTGGCCGAGAGTGATGTCGGCAATCCCGACCTTATTTGCCTGTCCGGAGAAGGTCACAGACTTTGCGGTTCCCGAGAAGTTCGCCCCTATATCCGTCCAGTTGCAATAGCTCCCGAGACAACTGGCGTCGTTGGGAGAAAGAATGATTGTTGCCAGTAAAGTTCCCGTCCCGTTGGTTCCGCTCCAAACTTTCACTGTTTCCTGGAAAGCAGCCGTGTAGAAGAAATTGATGCCGGAACCGAACCCATTCATAACGTTCATGTAGCCCGAGCCGGTGTTGCTGAAGATCGCAGGGGACCCTGTCGGGTTGGGAGTGAAGTTGCCAGAACCTCCACGGCTGGTGGGAATAAGTCCGTAAAAATCGGAAGAAAATACTACTCCGAAATTCTGGGCTCCGGAGTACCCGCCGTTGTAGAAGTTGCCGACGAGCTGTTGGTCTTTCAGACCCCTGAAATTCAGAACCTCTACCGGATCGGCAAGAGCAAACGAAGTCACGCAAAGAATCATGATGGAAAACATCAAAGATGTGCGGAGGGATCGTGCCATAGGAGTCTCCTTGAAGTGTGGCTTGCAGCGGGGCTTCGGGTTACGGTGCGACGACTCGAGATAAGTATCGACTGGGCAATGTTACGACAGAATCACGCAAGTGTTAACAGTATGTTAATTCTTGGCGCATCTTGTGGAGATCTGAGAAATAGCAACGATTCGCCCCTCCAACCCCCGGGGAATGCCGCGCTGCCTGCCCCTCTGACATTGCCTTGTGATCCTCGGTCACGAATCCAAAGGCCGTCGCAGACATGTGAGGGTGAGCCTGCTACCCTACATGTAAATTGTTCAGGGCTTTCGCAACCGGATGGCAATTTTCACCTAGGGTGTTTACCCGAGCCGGCGCTTCAACTGTCCCACACCAGGTGGAAAAAATTTTGCATTCTCACTCCCTCGATCTTTCGCCGTAGTTTCGCTTGCGCGAAGGAGAAACCTCGCTTCTGACACCGACGTCCTACAGGAAGTTGGCCCGGCCACATACATTTTTCTACTGATTGCCATTGCATTTCTGTCAACCGCAATGATTGAGCGGAAGGGTTTGCTACCGATTCCGGAATTCTCTCTGAACACTGCGCAACTGCCTGTGGAAATGAATGTTCTGCGGTCACAGCAAACTGTTGTCTCAAAATGGCATGGTGGGTGCTATGGAATCTGGAAACACCAAACTGCGCGCCAGCTCTTGCAGGTGGTCAGTCAAAAGCAGGAACAAAAGCAGGAAAACTTTTGGAGGGGAGATGGGTGAGCAGTCGATTCGTCTGGGTCCGCGCGAACAGCAAATTGTGGAATTGCTGCTGCAAGGTTGCGACAATGCCGAGATTGCCCGCCAACTTAAGATGGCCCGACGCACGGTAAAAGCCCACTTCAACCGATTGTTCCTGCGCTTCGGCATCACCGGCGGAATCAAACGCGTAAAACTAGCAACTCTGTTATATCGGAGGCAATTGTGTTCGCAAATGAGCGCTACGGCACCCGCATCCCCAGTCAACGTGAACGCCGTGTCATCGAGCTTGTCGCCCAGGGCTTAAAGAACCGGGAAGTTGCAAATGAAATCGGAACCACCGAGCACGTCGTAAAGAATTACCTTCGCGTGATCTACGATAAGCTCGGTCTCTGGAACCGAGTAGAACTGGCGCTCTGGTATGAAGCCCGTCGCAACGAGCCCCTGTTGCAGGCGCGAGCCTCATAGCTGGTAGGCGCTCGGTTCAGTGGCCAAGCCGCGGCGCTGAACTTCTGACGTGCCAGCAGGGAATCTCATTGGCAACCGAAGGCCTGCAGATGGCTGAGGCGCTCGGCCGCATCGGCATTGCCTTTGCTCGCGGCCGCGTCAAGCAAGATGCGGGCCTGGTCGCAATTGTGCGGCACCCCATCTCCGCGCAGGTAGAGATCAGAAAGCAAGACGGTAGCGGTGAGGTTCTGTTTGCTGGTCGCTTTCCAAAGCCACCTGGCGGCCTCGCTGCTGTCGCGTTTTTCGCCCCCGGTGCCATTCAGGTATTTCTGTGCCATCGCTAATTCCTGGGACCCATTCTCTGCGGGTTGCGTAGCCAAGCGTGCCGGCACAACGGGCGATACTTTCGGGGGCGCGGCCTGCGTGTCCTCCGGCGAAGCCCGCTGTGGTGGCGGCGCTTGCGTGAGGGGTTCTGCCTGGTTCATCGGATGGGGCGTTCCGGCCGCGGATTGCGGCGAGGTTGCGGATTGGGGGGAGACAGTCGCAATAGGTGAAGGCGGGACCGCTTGCGTCACTGCCTCTGAAGATTTTTGAGCGCTGCCTCGCCAGCCCAGATACAACAACCCACCGAGCATCAGCGCAATCGCCGCTGCAATATAGAAGCGGCCACGACGAGGCGCGGGTCGCGCTGCTGCGGTAAAGCTGGCAAAATCATTGTCCCGCTTAGGCCACCGCGGTTCTCTCCGGACAGTGGCCGTGATTTCCGCGGGTGCTGAAGGAAAATCCGGATCATTTCTTTCCTCGACGATCCCTTCCACCAGCCGGACCGCAGGTGTGGACGCGGAGACTGGAACAGGCGTGCCAAGGAATGGGGTAGATGGGGACTCCGGAGCGGGGAACTCTTCCCGGACATGCGTCGCCGGCTGAGTTAATGGCGAGCCACACATTCCACAAAAGCGTTGTCCAATTCGACACTCGTGCCCGCAAGAAGCGCATATGGGAGAACCATCTATTTCGTAATGCGGTGGTTCCTGATGTGGCGGATCGTTTTCCGCAATTCCAAGATCCCTGAGGGAAATTTCTTGGTCGGGCTTAGGTGCAGCCGGAACCGGGTCCTGGTTCGACTCGAGTTCCCGAAGCAGCGCCAGCACATTCTCCTCCCGTTTCTCGGGCGAGCTGGTGAAGTACACTTCGGCCCATCTCCCCATATGAGAAGCCAGGAGAGGATTCAAGAGAGGGTTCAGTTCTGGGCGCGGCAGCGTACTCTCTTCGGGTTTGTCCGTGTCCGGCATTTACGCTCCAGGGAACGGTGTGACTATGATTGCACGCCGAACGAAATGGTTGTCAATCTGCGCTCAACGAAACCCTGTAGATGCGTTGCCCTCAGTCGCATACTTTGCGCGAGGCCGGCTCAAACTGGTCTAGTTGCGCGTCACGTTGGCTGGTGAATTTACCTTTAGGCGTCTTGCCGTAGAGATCAGAGCCGGGGCAATAGTAAAGGGCAGTATGTAGATCTTCCCACACGCGCGTATCGGGATTGCCTTTGTACTCGGGCGGCTCCGGAGCTTCAGCCAGGCCAACACTAATCAGAAACTTGTCGAAGAGAGAAAGACCTGCTTCCGGATCGGGAGTTCTGGCGCGGCCAGGAGCTCCGATCGTCGTACCGCTGCCGGATGCTCCCACGGAATCATCGGACCAGATTCCCCATCGAATGACAGCTGCGACCAGAATTACCGCGATGGCCAGGTAAATATCACCGCGCCGCGTGTTCCAGAAACGCCAAAAGTTGCCGGGAGCTCTCGTCTTCGTCCATGCTTCGAAAAATTCTTTCGCCCGTGCGGCTGACGTCCAGGCTTCATCTTCAGACTGTGCCTTAACCAGAGCCGTCTTCTCTGGGACATCGTTGTGGGGATGCATGTCTGCGGCCACTTCGTCTTCAAGCGGCGTAACCTTCACAATTCCATCTTCGTCGAGCGGCAGGCCCAAAACCGCCGGATCGAGCGGAGGAAGCTGGAAATCGTCAGGCAGCCGGTCCGCGGCCAGCTCCGGATGCCGCCCCTGGAGGTCAAACATGGAGTGGATCGGCGCCGGTGGAGAACTTCCGTTGTCGGGTGACTCGGGTGGAACTGCAGGAGCCACGATGCTTCCCACAGGCATGGGCCACGCCAGTGCTTCTTTCCCTTGCAGCCCCGGGGTTTTTTGATCATCGGCCCGCGGCGTGCCGCAGTTGCCGCAGAATTGCTCATCTGCAGCGAGTCCGGCGCCGCATTTCCGGCAGGTGGAACCATCCACGGCGACAGCCCGGTCCCGCTCCGGCATCGCATCCGAAGCCTGTGGAATTTCATTCTGTGCGAGCGCTGCCAGTTCAGGCTTCAGTCTCTCCAAAGCCTCCAGCATGGTATTGCGTTCGTTGGCCAGCGAGTGTTTCCAGCTTACCTCGGCATCGCGGGCGAACGCCTCGGTCACCAGGCCGGCCATCAATTGGCAAGTGTGGATGTCCTGCTCAACAAATCCGTTGGTGTGATCGTAGTAGACTTCCAGGGCTCCCGCCACCCGGCCATCGTGATAAATGGGTACGGCAATCAGGGATTCGATTCCGCGCTTGCGCACGGGTTCGGGATCGAAGAGAAATTCCGGGGTGAAGTTTTCGCTGCGCACAATCTGGCCGGTACGGAAACAGGCCGCACACACTGCATTCTCCAGCGCAATCTCGGTTCCCACCGGCAGCGCTGTCGTGCCGCAGCTCGCGCGATAGCGCACCTTCTTGTCCTGGAGAATTCCGATGCCGGCGCCGGTCCCGTTCGTGATCTTCGCCGTGCGCTCAGCCACCAACCCCATGGCAGCGTCCAGATCCAGATGGCGCATCTGAATTTGAGCCTGAGCTTCGACAATTTCGGCCAGCGTGAGTGTGTAGTCGGCGGGCGATGTCCGTTGCTCACCGGGTTCGCGAGACGCCTTCTGCAAGGCCGCCTGAGTCGCCAGTTCCTCCTGTCGGAGTTGTTCGCTCTGCTGCTCCAGGCTCTGACCGCGCTGCTGCATCTCGCGGTTGTGCTCCTGGAGAACGTAGGCGGCCTCCAGAAGTTTTTCCAGGGTCTGTACGTCGAGCACTGGCTTGTCTTTTTGGTCGGTCACGCTTCCGCTACCACCCGCTCTGTGGCCGTTGCGACAGGAGCGCCTGGCTAGGTCTGCCGGGCCAAGCTTATTCTAGTGCAAATTGTGCCCGATGGAAGCGGGTGAGAGTGAGCCCCCCTTGCTCAAACGGTGGGCTTCGAGTTTGATCAGGTTCTGGATACCAAATCGCAGAAGAATAAACAAGCGGAAGTGATTCAATGAGTTACAAAGAACGGGCTGGGCACGGAAGCGCTCGCTGGAATGGGCCGCCACGAGTGGCCCAAGTTACTCTCGTAAGGTGCCGAAACAATCTGGTACGGCAAAGGGGACGCTAGCCGCGGTCAGGAGCCCTGCCTCAGAAACCGCCCCCTTCATTCAGTTTCTCCCGCAAGATAGAAATGCACCGCAGGAGTGATGATGAGTGACAGCACCATCGAGATCAGGACTCCACCGATCACGGCGATGGCGAGTGGCTGCAGCATTTGCGATCCTGCTCCGATAGCGAAGGCCAGCGGCAACATGCCGGCAACCGTTGCCAGCGCAGTCATTACGATGGGACGCAGACGGCGCCTCGCCGCCTGCAGCATGGCGCTTTCCGGTTCCAGTCCGGCGGCCCGCATCTTCAGATCCGCGTCCAGCAACAGGATGCCGTTCTTCGCCACGATGCCAATCACCATGATCATTCCCATGAACGAGGAAATATTGAAGGTCGTTCGCGTGACGAGAAGCGCGATAAAGACCCCGGAAGTCGACAACAGAGCCGAGGAAAGAATAGCGACCGGAGCGGCGAATGTGCCGAATTCAAAGAGCAGCACGATAAACAAGAGAAGCACGGCAAGAATCAGCACCATGGCCAGGTCATGAAACGAACGTTGCTGTTCGGCGTAGGTTCCGCCATATTCCACGCGAATACTGGATGGGATATGCAAGGCGGCAACCGTTTTCTGTACGTCGGCCATGCCGCTGCCCAGATTTCTTCCTTCCAGGCGGGCCGTTACCGCGACGTCGCGTTGCAGATTTTCGCGGCGGATTTCCGTCTGCCCGGGCGATAAGACTACATTCGCAAGCGCTCCGAGTGTTGCCGTGCGCCCAGTCCTGCTCACAAGCAAAGTGTCGCGCATGGCGTCGAGCGAGGCCCGGTTCTCGGCCGGAAAGCGTACCCGGAGGGTGTAGGCGCGATCGTTTGCCACCACAGGTGTTGCCGCCGGTTCACCCTCCAGAATGGCGGAGGCGTCGAGCGCAACTTCCTCGGCGGAAAAACCTGCACGCGCGGCCACTGCGGGATCAACCTGGAACGTCACTGCCGGTCCGCTGATGGTGTTCTCGATTCCATTCAGAACGTCTACGACTCCGTTGATCCTTTTGATTGCGTCCGCGACCCTTGGCGCCCATTCCGCAAGCAACGCAGGATCCGGCGAAAACAATTTGATCTGGATGGGCTCGGGCGCGGAGGTGAGATCGCCGATCATATCCTGCAAAACCTGCGTGAATTCGACGTCGAGCATGGGCTCGGCCCGGTTTACCCGGCCGCGAACATCGGCAATGACTTCTTCGACGCCCCGATGGCGTTTGGCCTTCAGGAGAACGGAAATGTCTCCGGTGTTGGCTTCGGTGACCGCAGCCAAGCCAAGCTGCAGACCCGTGCGGCGCGAAGTACTCTCCACTTCAGGAACTTCCCGAAGAATCTGTTCGACATGGCTGACGACACGATTGGTCTCTGCCAGGGAACTGCCGGCCGGCATGATGTAGTCGAGAACGAAGCCACCTTCATCCATCTCGGGCAACAGGTCAGAGCCGGAAAGGTTGTAACAGATGTAGGAGACGATGATCAGGACAGCACTGAAAACGATCATCGTCCGGCGCTGCTCCAGCGCCCGCCGCAGCCAGCGCTCATGAAAATTCACAACCCTCAGGAAAAATCCACTGAGATGCGCTTCCTCGACGGCCAACAGCTTGCGAGCGTCCGTTTCCTCCGCCTCATTCTGTTTTTCAGACGCGGGTGACGATTCCTCTCCGTCATCTGCCTCGCTTGAACCTCGAATAAAGTACTGACTGAGATTTGGCGTCCAGGTGAGGGCCAAAGCCAGAGAGGTGAGAAGAGCCACGGTCATGGTCACAGCCAAGGCGCGAAAGAAAACTCCGGTCACGCCTGTGATCACAATCAGGGGAACGAACACCACCACCGGCGTAACGGTCGATCCCAACAAGGGCACGGTCAGTTCCTGCAACGCACTGTCGATGGCTTGCCGGCGAGTCTGGCCGGCATCGCGATGCAGCACGATGTTTTCCACCACCACGATGGCATCGTCGATGACCAAGCCCACGGCGGCCGCCAGTCCGCCCAGCGTCATCAGATTGAAAGTTTCCCCCAGGGCCTTGAGAGCGATAAACGTCACGGCCACGGTGACAGGGATCACCAGGCCCGCCACCAGAGATGTTCCCCAGTCGCGCAGAAATACCACGAGAATGACAGAAGCCAGAATCAAGCCAAGAAGGATCGCATCGCGCACGCTCTTGATCGACTCCTGAACGAGAATCGACTGATCGTAGAACGGCTGGATGACCACACCGGGCGGAAGGGTTTTGCGAATCTGTTCAATCTGGGCGTGAACTTCATCGGCCACTTCCACGGTGTTGCTGTAGGGCTGGCGATTGATATTGAGCAGTACTGCGGGCTTGCCGTTGGCCGTGACGATGGTATAGACAGGCTTTACGCTCGGCGTCACCGTGGCGATATCTTCAATGCGAACCGGAATCCCAGCCGGCGTGTTCTTGACAACGGAATTACCGATCTCTTGCGGCGTCTTCACCTGCCCATTGACCAGTGCCAGGAAGAGCTGGTGATTGTGTTCGAGCAATCCTGGCGAATCGATCAGATTGGTGCGGCGCACCGCGTCCAGAATGTCGGGGACGGTGACGTCGGCGGCCAGCAGCTTGGAGGGATCGGGGGTGATGTGAAACTCAGGTACCTGCCCGCCCTGCACAACCACGGTGGAAACTCCGTCGAGCCGGTTCAATCGCGGCTTGAAATCGTAAGTCGCCATTTCCCACAGCTTGGTCTGCGAAACGATGTCGGAGGTAAGGCTGTAACCGATGATGGGGAAACTGGCGAAGGTCATGCGATGAGCTTCGACCGTCGCAGTTGGAGGAAGCTCCGGTTGCACTCGTGACAGCGCTGCGTTGACATACTGCAACGTCTGAAACATATCGACGTCCCAGCGGAAGAAAAGATCAACCTCCGCGGAGCCGCGGCTGGTGATGGAGCGGACTTGCACTAAACCGGGCACGCTGTTGACCGCTTCTTCGATGGGCCTCGTCACCGTCACCGTCATCTGATCGATCGGCATGACGCCGTTATCCACGCCGATCAGCACACGAGGAAAGTCGGTGGAGGGAAAAACCGATACCGGGATGGTGAAGAGGAGATATCCGCCGAGCAGGGCGAGGGTCAGGATCAGGAAGATTACGGGCCGCGAGTGCCGCGCCACCCAGGGTCCGGATGCCCGCCGGCTCACGCTCTGGCCCCGGGCTGGCTATTTTTCGCTGGCGGTGGGTCTATCACTTGGATCCTCTGGAGATTTGCTGCGGGCCTCGACAGAAATTTGGACGTTGTCCGGCAGAGCGTACGCGCCCATAGAGACTACGTTTTCGCCTGTGCTCACACCTTCGATGATCTGCACCTGGTCACCTTGGCGGATGCCAACCTTGACGGTTCGCTGATGGGCACGGCCATCCTTGCCCGCGACCATTACCGTGGATGAGCCGTCAGGCGCGGTGAGCACGGCTCCCTTCGGCACCACGAGAGCGTCCTTCGCCGTTTTCGCCAGCAAAGAAAGGTGCACGCTGGTTCCCGGTTTCAATTCGTGCCTGGGATTTTTCGCCTCGAGCCAGATTTCTACCGTGGTGCTATTGGGATCCAGCGCCGGACTCACCACGGTGACTGTTCCTTCAATTGGTTTCGGCATGCCGGGCACCATCATGATTCCCTGATCGCCGACCTTCAGCAGGGCAGAATCGGCTTGCGGGATATGAGCTTTGGCGATGACCGACGAGATATCCATAACCGTAACGATCGGATTGCCCAGGTTGGCCATTTCCCCGGGATAAAGCGGCCGTTCGGTGACCACTCCGTCGATGGGGCTGCGAATTTCCGAATAGCTCAGTTGGGCTTCGGCGCCAAGATACTTTCCTTTGGCCGACTCCAGTTGTCCGGCCGCCGCCCTGAGTTGCTGCTGCTTGCCCACGGCCATCAGCACTTCGAGATGTTTCTTTGCGATAGCGGCCTGGTTGCGCGCCTGCGTTACGTCCACCCGTGACTGGTCGAGTTCCTTGCGCGGCAAAGCTCCCTGGGCGAAGAGCTGTTGCCGGCTCTGATAAACCCTCTGCAAGGCATCGAGCGCCTGCTGCGCCTCCTGCATATCGGCCTCCGCCTTCTGGATTTCTTCCGGCAGGCGGGCCACGGTCGCCGTCTCGTATGCGGCCTGTGCTTCTTCCAGATCTCCCTTGTTCTCTTGCGCGGCTGCGTTTAGGTCGCGGTTTTCCAGAACCGCCAGCAACTCGCCTCGATGAACGCGGCTGCCCCGCTGCACCAGAAATCTTTGCACCGGAGCGCTGATCTTGGGCATGATGGCTGCCTGTTGCCGCGCATAAAGAATCGCTTCGGTATCGACGGTGTGCTGGATTGTTACGGTCTCAACCGGGCTAATTTGCACCGAAACGACCGGCTCTTTCTCTTTTTCTTCTGAGCAGGCCGCCATGAGCATAAGACCGGCCAGTATGGTGGTGCCAAGTGCCGCCGGCAGGCGCGCGCGGTGTCTCCGATGCTTGAGACGAGAAGAGAACATCCCGCTTGGATGCCAGCCCATTTTCTAGAAACTCCCGGTTACAGTTTGCAGCATCGCCAGCGCCACGCGGTAGCGCGACTGCCCGTCATCAAAGGCATCGCGGGCCTGGGTCAGGGTGTTCTGCGCGTCTACGACTTCGAGCACCGTAGCTTCACCGGCCTGGTAGCGCAGGTTAGTCAGCCGCAGGCTTTCCGCCGCCAGGTCGGAGGAATGCGCCAGCGACTCCATTTCCGAGCGGGCCGTCGCTGCTTCCTCATAGAACTGCCGCAGATGGGCCAGCAGTTGCCGCTGCGTATGGCTCAACTCCACCCTCGCCTGATCGCGCCCGAGTTCCGCCTGTTTGAGCTTGCTGCGATTCGCGCCCCAGCTGAATACGGGAATCTGCAAGGTCGCGACCGCCGAATAGCCGAGGTTGCGCACGCGACCGGAGCGGATGGAGAAGGCATTCGCGTCAATACCGTAGAAATAATCCAGGCTCAGCGCAGGCAGCAATCCTCCCAGAGCTGCCGTGACCTGATGGTCTGCCGCCTCAACCGCGCTCAGCGCCACCCGTAGTTCCGGGTTGTTTTTCTGGCCCGCGGCCTCCGCCTCGACAAATGTGGGCAATGGCTCGGCGGCTTGCAGATCATCTACCACCGTGAAGTCCTGGTTGAAATCAGGAAACAGGAGCACAGCCAGATCGAGGCGGGCACGTTCGACAGCAAGCTTGCTTTCCTGTAAATCGCGCTCTTTCTGCTGCGTCTGGATGGTTGCTTTTACCACATCGGAGTGGGCGACCTCGCCGCCGTTTTCGAGCTTCTGGGTGATGCCGAGGAAGTGCCCGGATTCCGCGGCGGCGCGCCCGGCCGTGGCAAATTTGCGCTCTGCCACCACGAGAGCGTAGTAGGTCTGCGTAACCGTGACAGCCAGTCCACGGGCCGCGATTTCTGCCTGAGCCCGCGCCAGGGACAAAGCTGCCGCGGAGCGCCGGTATTGGGCAATGCCGGCCAGAGAGAAAGCCTGGTGGACGTCGGCCTGGTTGAGATATTCGTGCACACCGTTGTTAGCGACAAATCTGGAGGTCAAGTCGTGGGGAAGTCCCGTACCTTGGGTGAAGATATACGAATTGTCGTAAGCCACGTTGGGCAAAAGGGCCGAGCGAGTCTGCACCCGGTCCTCGTGCGCTATTGCCAGGTTGGTCAGCGCAGAGCGGTACTGGGGATCGTTTTTCTGGGCCCGCTGGAGGGCATCCTGAAAAGTAATCGTAAGAGGTCCTTGGATGACAGCCTGGTGCGAGCTGTTTGAGACGTCCAGGTTTTGTGCCGGAACCTGGGCCAGGAGGGCCGGAACGCTGGTGGCGAGGGTCAAAATGAAAATGACCTTAGCTCGGAAGTTCCAGATTTGGGACTGCCGGGATTTGACCTCAGGCAAAGATCTAGGCATTCTCATGAATCGCCTTCGGGCCAAGACGGGCTCAGCTGAAATGCCTCGAAAAGCATGAAGAACAAGGCAGTTTGCGGCTGAAATGAATCTCGAAAACTCCGCTTGGTGTGTGACTTCATCGCCGTCCGAATCGCTATCCGACGCCTGCCCGATACTCCGAGGCCCGTCCATTTTGGAACGCGTTAGCGTAGCACCTGGTTTCTGAAGCCCATCTGAAAAAAAGGGGGTCCTGTCCCCAAGTGCAAGCACACGCAGGTCTTAGCCGTTTTGTAACGATGGCGAAAGCTTGGCGAAGCACGTGCTTGACAGGAACGACGAGCAGAAAGCGATCAACCGCAGTAAACGGTTGGCGCAAGGAGGAACCACGGTGCCAAGTGTGTTTCAAATCAAAGTCACGCCGCGCGATCGGGAAGTGTTGGATTTGCTGGTGCAGGGCTGCAGCAACAAAGAGATTGCCGGGCAATTGAAAATCAGCCCGCGGACCGTGAAACAGCACCTGCGCACGCTGTTTCTGCGCGCCGGAATCAAGGAGGGGCGAAAGCGGGTAAAGCTGGCAACCGCCATGTTCGAGAAGGCGGAGGTCGAACCATGACCCCGCGCGACCGCCTTACGCCGAAGGAGATTCAGGTTGCACAGTTGGTATGGGAAGGGTTGACCAACCGCGAGATCAGCCGAATCATGGGCACCACCGAGCAGGTAATCAAGAACCACCTGCGCGGCACGTTTGACAAACTGGGTGTCTGGAGCCGGCTGGAGCTGGCCATGTATATTGCGAGCCATGGCGGGAAGAGTTGGCCCCAGGACCTAGAGAGTGAGGCGGTCGCACAGGTTCTCCCCACCGGAACGTAAATGCCGCTGCCATGGAGTGGGAATTCGTGATTGATCATAGTTCGCGGTTGCAAGCCTTGACCTTCTTGTCAGAGCAGAAACTGCGCAAAAGTTTGCTCCGGCGCGGAAGGCGCAGATTCGTTGACGAAGCTAACGTCTTGGGAAACAGCAACTTGTGCTGAAATGCAGCGGTCTCCGAATTGCAACGGCCGATCTGATAGCGGAGCCGGGCAAACTTCCCCTCCCAAGCCTGCTCTCGAAGATTACGACTTGTCCCAGGTGAGCAGCGATGGCCTACAAAGAAACCTTCTGGATGGCGTGTGACTCCACGGAACAGCTGCGCGCGGAATACGGGCCATTTCAAAGCCGCGCGGAGGCCGAGTCAGAGGCGAAAAGGCTGGGCTTCGGCTACCTGCTGCGCTACGAGCACCTGCTCGACGACCATGAGGAGATTCAGGAAGTCCGGTGTGTATTCATCGAGCTGCCCGGTGGAGTTCCAGCCAGTGCGCCTTCGACAGAAGCGGTTTCCGTCAGCCTGCACACACGCTGCGCAACCTGCGGGGAATCCTCGACTCATGACGAGCCCTGGCAGGCCGAGGTTTGGGCCGACATCCACGAGTTCGAGCATTCCCGCCATCTGGTGAGGTTATTTGAGCACTCGCGGGGCAGGGGCCTGAAAGAAATCGGCGGCTGGCGGGGATAAACGCTCGCTGATCGATCGTCACGCTGCCGCTGAAAGCTGGCTTGCCGCCGCCCGGTCCACGAACCAGACCAGTTTTCCATCGGTAGGCCGGACCAACTTCGACGGGTATTTCTCTCCCGGAGCGCTACCCTCGAGTACTTCATGCAGTGCTGGGGCTTTATCCGCTCCGCTTACCAGGAAGGCGACGCACTCTGCGGCGTTGAGAACGGGCAGCGTCAAGGTGATTCGGTAGGTCTTCATTCTCTCCACCCAATTGGCCACCACCAGCCGGGACTTCTCTTCCAATGCCGCGGTTTCCGGGAACAATGAGGCGGTGTGGCCGTCCGGTCCCAGGCCAAGAAGAATCAAGTCAAAGCGTGGAAAGTTGCCCGGTTGCACCGTGAAAAACTTCCGCAGCGTCTGATCGTAGGCTTCGGCGGCGGCCGCCGCATCGGGATTTTCCGCCGGGATGCGAAACACATTGGCCGGGGGAATCGGAGCCTTTGACAAAAGGCTCTCCTGCGCCATGCGGTAGTTGCTCTCGGGATCGGTTGGCGGCACGTGGCGCTCGTCACCCCAAAAGAAAAACATCTGCTCCCACGGCAAGCTCGCCCGAGCGCCGGTGGCGAGCAGGGTATAGAGGTTCCGGGGCGTCGATCCGCCCGAGAGAGCAAGGGTGAAGCGGCCGCGCTGCCTCACGGCTGCGTTGGCCGCCTGCACAATTTCCTCCGCCGCGGCTTGAAACAGATCCTGCGGCGTCGTCAACTTCCGAACTTTGAAGGAGGTACTCATCGTAGGCGCATTCCCGGGCAGTTCAACTAATTGTGGCCGTGCGTTGCATTGGCGCAGCGCGCGGCGCCCAGCAAAGCGGCTTTATCGTTAGTGATCACCTGCACTGGGATACCCTCCACCAGGGAGCGCAAGCGTCCTTTGGCCAGAAACCCTTGCATGAAGGCTTGCCCCTTGAGCTTTGGAAGAATCTTGGGAGAAATCCCTCCGCCGAGGAAGACGCCGCCCGTGGCCATCACTTTGAGAGCCAGATTTCCCGCCTCCGCGCCGTAGACCGAAACCCACAAGTCCAGGGCCTGCTGCGCTACCGGGTCTGTGCCGGCAAGAGCCGCACGTGAAATCTCAGCAGCCGGATCGCCGGACTCGGCGCTGCGAGGCGGGCGAGGCTTTTTCCCCTCTTTCTGGGTAAGAAAATCGTAGACGTTCACCAGCCCCGGACCCGACAAGATGCGCTCGTAGCTGACGTGTTCGTAGCGGGCTTCAAGAAAGCGGAGTAATTCGATTTGCAACTCACCCTGGGGCCCAAAATCCGCATGTCCGCCCTCGCAGGCGAACACGCGATGTTTGCTGCCATCCCAATAGAGTCCGGCCTGGCCAAGACCGGTTCCGGGCGCGATCACAGCTTGGTTGCCGGAGGCCTGGTCGCTGCCCCGATTCAACGAAACAAAATCCTGCTGGCCAAGCGCTCCAATGCCCCAGGCATTGGCTTCCAGGTCATTGATGAGGAGCGTGTCCGGCAATTGAATTTGTTTGGCCAGGCGATCCTGCTCGATCACCCAGGGGAGATTGGAAGTCTCAACCCGGCCGTTGCGCACCGGACCGGCAATTCCGAAACATGCAGATTGCGGGCGCGTGCCCGAATCCTGCAAAAACTTTGTGACGATCTCGCCAAGTTCCTTGTGCTCGCGGCTGGGAAACACGCGCTCGGAAATCAACCGCAGCGACCCGTTCGAGGGTTGGAAATAAGCCAGACGAGCATTGGTGCCGCCAATATCGCCGGCCAGAATCATTTTTCGAAATTCCTCCAGCGGCGCCCGTCGCGCTCCAAAAGTTCGTCCGCTTCTCTGGGACCCCATGTCCCCGACGCATAATTAGGAAAGTTGCGGGGCGGAAGCGCTTTCCAGATATCCAGAATCGGGTTTACCACACTCCAGCCCGCCTCGACCATATCGGCGCGCTGAAAAAGAGTCTGATCGCCAATCATGCAATCGTGCAACAGCCGCTCATAGCCAGTGCTGGGCTGCTTGCCAAAGTATTCCTGATATTCGAAGTTCATGTCCACTGTTCCCAGGCGCATCACCGGTCCGGGAACTTTGGCGGCAAACTGGAGGGAAATGCCCTCTTCCGGCTGGATATGCAAGACCAGTTGGTTGGGCATGAGGTGCTCGACCGGAGTATCACGAAAAAGCACAAATGGCGCGCGGCGGAACTGGATGACAATGTGGGTATTGCGCACCGGCAGGCGCTTCCCGGTTCGGAGATAGAAAGGCACGTCAGCCCACCGCCAGTTGTCGATCAACAGCTTAATGGCAACGAAGGTTTCGGTTCTCGAATCTGGCGGAACATCGCTCTCGGAGCGGTAAGCCGGCACGCGCTGTCCGTCCAAGGTTCCTTCTCCATACTGTCCCCGGACAGAGCGGCTCAGAACGTCCTCATCGCTAATCGGCTGGATGGCATGAAGAATCTTGGCCTGCTCATCGCGTACCGCGTTGGCCTCAAACGAAATCGGAGGCTCCATCGCGGTAAGACTGATGAGTTGCATGATGTGGTTGGGAACCATGTCGCGCAGTGAGCCGGCGTGGTCAAAATAACTGCCGCGGCCTTCCACTCCCACCGTCTCGGCCACAGAGATTTGTACGTGATCGATGTAGCGGCGGTTCCAGATGGGCTCGAAGATTCCGTTGGCGAAACGGAAGGCCATGATGTTCTGCACCGTCTCTTTGCCCAGATAGTGATCGATGCGGTAAATCTGTCTCTCGTCGGCGACTTTGAGCAATTGCTGGTTGAGCGCTTTGGCCGACTCCAGATCATGACCGAAGGGCTTTTCGACGATCACCCTGCGCCAATGACCGTTGTTCTGCTCCATCAGACCGTTGGCGGCCAGCTTTTCCACAATCGGGCCAAAGAAACTGGGCGCGGTAGCCATGTAGTAGAAGAAGTTTTCATGAGTCCCGTGATCGCGATCGATGTGGGCCAGGCGCTCCTTGATCTGGGGATAGAGCTTGTCGTCGTTGAAGTCTCCGGCATAGTAATAAAAGCGACGCGCGAAGCCCTCCCAAAGATTGGGGTCAATGCAGTCGCCGCAGTATTCCTTCACATCGTCCAAAAGCCGCTTGCGAAAATCTTCGTCCGTCATCTGGGTGCGGGCCACGCCCAGCACGGCAAATTCCTTGGAGAGCAAATCCGCGCGCGCCAGGTTGTAGAGAGACGGAATCAGCATGCGCGCCGTCAAATCGCCTGCCGCTCCAAAGATCACCATGACGCAGGGATCACCCTGCTTGCCGACGCGCGGCAAGGTTGCCACCGGCTGTTCCGCCAATTGGGCCATGATCAAGTCCTCAAAACCTTCCAGATGAAGTACTGACGATAACTCCGCAGTCTATGCGGTCTTCCTGACCGCGCTGGCTTCGATGTGGCCGCCGAACTTCTGCCGCATGGCAGAAAGAATCTTCTCGGCAAAGGTATGCTGCTGGCGCGAACGAAAGCGAACAAACAAGGCTGCCGACAGCACATCCACCGGTACCGCCTCCTCGATTGCCGCCTGAATCGTCCAGCGGCCTTCGCCGGAATCCTGCACGTAGCCTTCATATTCCGACAGGGTCGGATTTTCCGCCAACGCCATGGCTGTCAGATCGAGCAGCCAGGAACTGATCACGCTGCCTCGCCGCCAGACTTCTGCAATGTCCGGAAGATTCAGGTCGTAGCGGATGTCTTCAGGCAGCTCCTTGCTGCTCGCGTTCTTAAAGATGTCAAAGCCTTCGGCGTAAGCCTGCATCATGCCGTATTCGATGCCGTTGTGCACCATCTTCACAAAATGCCCCGAACCCGAAGGTCCGCAGTGAAGATAGCCCTCCTCGGAGGTGCCGCCCAGTTTCTCGCGGCCGGGAGTGCGTGGAATGTCGCCCCTGCCGGGTGCGAGGGTTTTGAAGATGGGATCAAGACGTTGCACCGC
Source organism: Candidatus Aquilonibacter sp. (assembly GCA_035523915.1). Lineage (GTDB taxonomy): Bacteria > Acidobacteriota > Terriglobia > Terriglobales > Acidobacteriaceae > Sulfotelmatobacter. The sequence goes on from DATKPV010000117.1 coordinate 56,815, forward strand.
TTCCTTGGGACCGCCAATCATCATGCAGTAGCCGCGCTCAATGCCCCAAACGCCGCCGCTGGTGCCCACATCGATGTAGTGGATGCCCTTGTCCTTGAATTGTTTTGCGCGCCGAACGTCATCTTTGAAATAGGAGTTTCCACCATCGATGATGGCGTCGCCGGCCTGCATCTGCTGCGCCAGCTTCTGCACGGTTTGCTCGGTAGGACCCCCGGCGGGCACCATCACCCAGGCGGCCCGCGGCGGCTTGAGTTTGTTCACCAGATCTTCAAGCGAAGACGACCCGGTCGCCCCCTCGCCAGCCAGCTGCTTCACCGCATCGGCGCTGAGGTCGGAAACCACCAGTTGATGTCCGTTGCGCATCAGGCGCCGTGTCATGTTCGCACCCATGCGGCCCAGACCTACCATTCCCAGTTGCATGCATCACTCCTTTGTCCGTACCGGCAGTTTATGCGATGGCTTTTCGTACCGCCGCCTGTAGCCTCGCCAGTCCTGCGCTCACATCGCTTTGCAGATGAACCCGCAGGGCGCGACGGCCACGCTCCGCCAGTACCTGGAAGTCACCTCTCGCTTGCGCTGTCTTGACCACGCCAAACGTATATTTTTGCCCGGGCACCGGCAAATCGATCGCATCGTCGCAAGTCACCTGAAGAAACACGCCAGAATTCGGGCCGCCCTTATAAGCCTGACCCGTGGAGTGAAGAAAACGAGGTCCGAATCCCAGGCAGGTGGCAACCCGTTTTTTGTCGCGTACGGTGTGCCGCACCGCCTGCAGCGCCGTTTCGTGCGCGTTGTTCATCTGGACATATCCCAGCACGGCGAAGTAGTCACCAGACTTGATGCGGCCAAGGTGAGCCCTCAAATAGCCGGCCAGGGATTTGTCGGACCCTGCGGCCCGCGCCAGTTCGGCGGCATTCTTTTCGTCCGTGAAGAGCTTGACGCCGCCGTCTTCGAGGACAGGTTTTTCGGCGGGCAGCGCGCCGGTTTTTTCGTATTCCGAGGTCAGGTCGCGAGTGACGACCTTGCTGGCTTCGACATCCGGCTGATTGAATGCGTCAATGCCGATGATGGAGCCGGCCACCGCCGTGGCGATCTCCCAACGGAAGAATTCCGCGCCCAGTTCATAGATCTCCGGCAAGGCAATGCGGAGCACAGGCTGACCCGCTTCCTCGAGTGCCGCGACTTTTGCATCCTGGCCGCCATCAGGCGCAGATTCCAGCCGCACGTAGGCAAAAACCCGGTCGCTCCCATAAACTTCGGGAGGGCCGAGTTCTTCGCGATCGACGGGAATGATGCCATGGCCCTGCTTGCCGGTTGATTCGGCCAGCAATTGCTCGAGCCACGCCCCGAGGTCAGAGATTCCCGGCGAGGTAATGATAGTGACTTTGTCCCGCCCCCTACGTGCCGCCGTGCCCAGGACCATGCCAAGCGCTGCGCCGGGATTGTCTTCCAGTGGAACCGACGCGCCACATGCCCGGACCATCTCTTGCGCATGGTCGAGAAATTTTTGGACGTCCATGCCCATGACTGCGGCCGGTACCATGCCGAAGTTCGATAGCGCCGAATAGCGCCCGCCAATCGAGGGCCGACCGAAGAAAATGTGCCGAAAATGATCGCCCTCGCCCACCTCTTGCATTTTCGAGCCGGGATCGGTGATGGCGATGAAGTGACTGCCTGCCTTTTCTTCCCCCACCGTTTGCTTCGTGCGTTCGAAGAAATATTCCTTGAAGATGTTCGGCTCCAGAGTCGTGCCCGATTTGCTGGAAACAATGAACAGAGTTTTCGCGATTTCAATCTGGTTTTCGAAGGCCTTGATCTGCGCCGGGTCGGTCGAGTCCAGAACATGCAACTCAGGAAAGCCAGCGATTCTTCCGAATGTCATGCGCAACACTTCGGGGCACAAGCTCGATCCGCCCATCCCGAGGAGAAGAATGTGTCGAAATCCCGCATTTTTGACCTCGGACGCAATTTTGCGCAGCTGTTCCAGCTGGGCAATCTGTTCTTCGACAATGTCCAGCCAGCCCAGCCATTTGGCTTCGTCACTGCCAGTCCAGAGCGACGCATCATGGCGCCACAGGCGCTGCACCTTGTTGCCTGTCCGCCAATCGTCTGTCGCGCTTTGAACGGCCGCAGCGAGATCGGCGGGCAGAGAAGTTTTCAGTCCGTTGACGGTCGCTATCCCTTCCATTGGGTGCTCCTCTCTACTGCAGCCAGCAGCTTCTCGAAGGCGTCAGCGAACAAGTTCACCCCATCATTGGTGAGCTTGTCGGTGACTTCCTTGATGGAAATGCCCGCCTTAGCCAGATCGTCCAATGTTTTCTGCGCGCCGGGAATATCTTCGGTCAGGCTATTACGCACGCGGCCGTGATCGCGAAATGCCTCGATGGTAGTGGGGGGCATGGTGTCGACAGTGTCGGGGCCGATGAGCTCTTCCGCATACAATACGTCGCGATAATGCGGATTCTTCGTGCTGGTGCTGGCCCAAAGAACACGCTGCGTCTTGGCGCCTTTGGCCGCCAGCGCCTGCCAGCGCGCCCCGCTGAAGAGGCGCAGATAGCGCTGGTAGGTGAGTTTGCCGTTGGCGATGGCAACTTTCCCGAGCAGGCTTTTCAGCAGTGCTTGCTGTTTGGCATCCGTGGTGGTTTTTAATTTTTCTTCGAGTTTTGAATCCACCAGCGTGTCGATGCGGCTGATGAAGAAGCTGGCAACGCTTGCAATTCTGTTCAAGCTGCCGCCGTGGCTTGCCAGATCTTCAATGCCGGCGAGGTAAGCTTCGGCGACCTTCTCATAGACTTCCTGGGCAAAGAGCAACGTCACATTGACGTTGATGCCTTCGCTCAGCAACTGGCGGATCGCAGGCAGTCCCTCTGCTGTGCCAGGAATCTTGATCATCAAGTTGTCACGGTTAACGGTCTTCCACAGTCGCCGCGCTTCATCGATCGATTCCTGGGTTTTGCGCGCCAGGAAAGGAGAGACTTCCAGGCTCACGAAGCCATCGCGAAACTTTGAACTTTCGTACACTGGACGCAGTGTGTCGGCGGCATCCTGAATGTCGCGAACCGCAATCTGCTCATAACGGGCGGTCGTGTCCAGATCTTTGCGTGCAGATAAAGATTTCAAAATGTCGTCGTAAAGCGAGCTCTCTCCGATCGCCTTTTCGAAGATTGAGGGATTGGAGGTCATGCCCCGCAGCCCGTCCTCGGCGATCATCTTTTTCAATTGTCCGGTGGTGAAGAGATCACGGCGAATGTAATCCAGCCACATCGACTGACCGTAGCTCAGTAGTTCTTTTAGAGGATTGGTTGTTTTTGTCGTTTCCATCACTCCGGTTGGCTGCATAATTAGTTCTCCTGATCAAAGGGCGACGTTGAAACGCCGCAGTTCCAGTTTTTCCTGCCCGAGCCAGGAGCAGGAAATGCGAGCGGGAAATCAGCAGTTCTTGCTTACACCCCAGTTCAGCGGGCGTCAGAAATCGCCTGACGCGCCTCGGCAATCACGACGTCGGCAGTGAAGCCAAAATGCCGCAACACATCCTTCAGTGGAGCAGAAGCGCCGAAGCTGTGCATGCCCACTCTTCGCCCCCTGGTTCCGACATAGCGATCCCATCCCACTTTCGATCCCATTTCCACGGAAACCCGCGCCTTCACCGCCGTGGGCAGCACGCTCTCTTTATAGGCTGCGTCCTGCTCTTCGAAAATCTCCCATGAAGGCATGCTTACCACGCGCACCTTCACACCTTCGCTCCCGAGCCTCTCAGCCGCCTGCAGACACAACGAAACTTCGCTTCCCGTGCCGATCAGGATCGCATCAGGTTTACCGCCCGGGGCATCGGCAAGGACATAAGCTCCTTTCCTCAATCCGGAGGCGGCCGCATACTTCGAGCGGTCCAGAGTCGGAAGAGCTTGCCGCGTAAGAACGAGCGTGGCAGGCCGACGGTGCTGTTGCATGGCAAGCTTCCACGCTTCCACCGTCTCGTTGGCATCGCACGGACGCAACACCAGCATGTTAGGCATCGCTCGCAGAGAAGCCAGTTGCTCGACCGGTTGATGCGTGGGTCCGTCTTCGCCCAGGCCGATGGAGTCGTGGGTCATCACGTAGATCGCCGGAATCTCCATGAGGGCGGCCAGCCGCATGCTGGGACGCATGTAATCCGTGAAATTGAAGAAGGTCGCACCGAAGGCCCGCAATTTCGAGAGCGTCATGCCACTCACAATCGCTCCCATCGCATGTTCGCGCACGCCGAAATGCAGGTTGCGTCCGTGGTATTCGTCGGGGAAGAAATCCCCTGCGCCCTCGAACTTCAGATCAACCTTGTTAGATTTCGCCAGGTCGGCTGAACCACCCAGGAGCCACGGTATATTTTGAGCCAGACTGTTCAGAACCTTGCCTGAGCTTTCGCGAGTAGCAATACCCTTGGCGTCCGGGGCAAATTCGGGCAGATTCTTGTCCCATCCATCAGGAAGTTCGCGCCGCTGCATGCGATTTAATCGATCGGCGAGATCGGGATATTGCTTGGAATAATCCGCGAAAAGCTTCATCCACCGGCTGCGCAACTCGGCCCCGCGCTTTCCGATGCCCTCGCGAAAGTGCTCGCGCACGCCGTCGGGCACCAGAAATTTCGCATCCTCCGGCCATCCATAGAACTTTTTCACCAGCCGTACTTCTTCTTCACCCAAGGGTTCGCCGTGCGCCTCATAACTGTCTTGCTTGTGCGGCGAGCCATATCCGATATGGCTGTCAACGACAATCAAGGTCGGCCGGTCATTCGTCTTGAGAAAAACTTCGTACGCCCGTGCCAGCATATCCAGATCGTTCGCATCGCTGACCCGAGTCACATTCCAGCCATAACCAACAAAACGTGTCATCACGTCTTCGCTGAAAGACCAGGCAGCGGGGCCGTCCAGAGTGACTCCATTGTGGTCGTAAATCCAGCACAGATTCGAGAGCCTCAGGTGCCCTGCCAGGGATGCGGCTTCAGCCCCTACACCTTCCATGATGTCGCCATCGCCGCACATAGCGTAGACGCGAAAATCAAATACTTCGAAACCCGGCTGGTTGAAATTCGCGGCCAGCCAGCGGCCGGCGATCGCCATGCCCACGCTGTTGCCCAACCCCTGGCCAAGAGGGCCGGTGGTGGTCTCAACGCCAGTGGTGATGTGCGACTCGGGGTGTCCCGGAGTCCGGCTGTCGAGCTGGCGGAAACGCTTGATCTCCTCCAGGGAAACCGAGAGTTCGTTGAGCACCTTCCCGTGCTCGTCGACCCTACGCACTTCCGCCAGATACAGCAGGGCGTAAAGCAGCATTGAAGCGTGTCCGTTGGACAGAACGAAGCGGTCGCGGTTCATCCAGGTTGGATCGGCGGGATCGTAGCGCAGGAATTCCTGCCACAGGGAGTAAGCCACCGGAGCCAACCCCATAGGGGCTCCAGGATGGCCGGAGTTAGCCTTCTGCACAGCATCGATGGCCAGGGTGCGAATGGTGTTGATGCATAACGTTTCCAGTTGTTTGCCGGTCACCAAAGTCTGCTCACTGACTGCCATGCGGATCGCTCCTCACGTGGGACGGTTGGGCCGTGTCTCTGATTACGAAGCGCTTAATCCACTTAGAGTGCTGGAGGCGTAAAAGGGTTCACACGCGCACAAAAAGTGTATCAATTTCCGGCTGAGGCTGCCTGAAGACTTGTGAAAAATGGTCCGGGGTTTAGAGCAGGATGGGAGAACGCACTCACTTCAGCAGTTGCAGGTAACTGCCCTCATTGTTCGATGCCCGAGTGGTTTCTTGCACGTATTTTAGAAATTGGCGGAGAGCCTCGCGCCCGTTGGCTTCCAGTGAGTCAAAGCGCACGCGAACTCCGGAGGCAGGACCGCTGCGGGTAACGACCCCACTCAGCACAAATCCCTTTACCCAAATCTTGCCGCTTGCAAGCCATAACCCAATCTCGACCTTGGCGCCGCTGGTAACGGGGCTGGCGGTTTCCACCAGGCACCCACCCAGACTCGTGTTGGAAAGATTGCCCCAGATGGGAGCGTCTGCATCGTTGACGCGCAGCTCAACGGCTACGAAGCACTTGATGCGGGGGTGTTGGCGGCGGTCCTGGCCCGGAATGGGACTAAACAGATCGGGCTCAAACGGGGGTACGGAGGTGGCCGGAGCAGGCACCGGCTGCAGAGGCTGTGTTGTGGGGGCTCCCTGGGCAGAGGGCTGAATGCCGTCAACGGACCCACCTTGCTTGATCTGTTGCATCGCCGCAAGGAGAGCTTGTTCCCGCCGGTCGGGTGGCGCATCCCGGTAGGTCTGCAGCAGTTTTCCCAGATTGCGCACCAGTTCCGGGTCGGCCAGCAGTCGTGTCCAATCGGTTCCTGCTGGCGGGATGGCCTTTGGGTCGGTCATTTACGCGCGCACTTCTCCCGTCGTTGCTGAACGATTCACTATCAAGGTTGAACCACAAGTCACGGATCGGCAAGATGACCAAAGTTACAGGATCACACGCCGGTGCGTACGCCGCCGGCCCGTCCCGGCCCTTAATCGGCCCGCTCCAAGCCCTCCACACATCCCGCCAAGCCCTTCTTTTGTTCCTCGACCAGCGACAGAAACTCGAATCCGTACTGGTACCCGCGACGGTGGCGTACCACCGCGCGCAGTTTCCATGGTGCTGAATTCGGCGGATGGAAACTCAGAGATACCACCTCCCCACTGGTGAGCTCTGCGGCCAGCAGAATTCCCATTCCCGCCTCCGACAGATCCAGGCAGTGACCTTCCATCTGCTGATAGCGGCTCTCGGTGAGAAGTTCGACCCTGACCGGGAAGTTGGTCCGGTACCTCGGATGCCGTCGCCGCCGCCGGTCCGGGCTCGACGTTGCGGATTTCGAAGCGGCAGTAGGCATGACAACCGCTGGGCGGTTTTCCTTTGCTCACTTTATCGGGCCCCCCAAGCGTCGCAAAGTACCAAAGGTAACCGATTCGCATTTACAATCCCTGCTGGGCCTTATCGGCATCGGACGCCTCCTGATTGCCTTTCCCGTATGTGACGGCGCCGGCTTGAGGTTTTGCATCGCAATGACAATCGTGGGAATCGAAGGGAAGAAATCAAGGGTGCACAAAACAGGCATCCTGCCTGACGTGAATCACGGCAGGACGTTTCCCAGAACAGGAATGCTGCGTTTGTCAACTGGATTTCACCAGTTCTTGATCATTTCACTGGGGTTGCTGGCCGCTCCGTGGCTGGCTGGCCAAACCTCCGGCCCGCCGCCTACGATTTCGCTTCCGGGATCGCAAAGTCCATTTACCGGCAGCCAACCGGAACAAACCTTGGCGCCTGGAGTGCTCCCGCTGGACTTCAGTGACGCGATCGAACGTGGCCTGCGCAACAACCTCGGCCTTCTGCTTTCGGAGGACCAGACCATTGCGGCGCGCGGGGAAAAGTGGAAACAGCTGAGTGATCTGTTGCCGGATTTTTCCGCTCACCTGCAGGAAGACGTGCAAACCCAAAGCCTGGCGGCGCTCGGCTTTCGCAGCAACGTTTTCCCGTTTCCCGTTCCGCGGGTGATCGGTCCATTCAACTACATCGACCTGCGAGCCTCCCTCAGCCAATCTCTGTTTAGCTTTAAAGATATTGAAAACGAGCGCGCTGCCGATGAGAGTCTGAAATCTGCACGCTTCACCTACAAAGACGCACGGGAACTTGTAGTGCTGGCCGTGGGTAACTCTTATCTGCTGGCGCTCGCGGGAGCGTCGCGGGTGGAAACGGCGGAAGCGCAGGTAAAGAGCGCACAGGCTCTCTACGACAAAGCCATTGACCAGCAAAAAGCGGGAGTCAGCCCGGCCATCGACACCTTGCGCGCCCAGGTGGAACTGCAGACGCGCCAGCAACAGCTTATAGCCGCGCGCAATGATTTCGCCAAGGAGAAGTTGTCCCTGGCGCGGGTGATCGGATTGGCTCCGGGGCAGGAATTCCTGCTGACCGAGAAAGCCCCGTACCAGGCGCTCACGCCACAGCCATTGGAAGTATACCTGCAGCGCGCCTACGAGTCGCGAGCGGACTATCAGGCGGCAGAGGCGCAGGTGCGGGCAGCAGAACTTTCGCGCAAGGCGGCTTCTGCCGGCAACTATCCTACGCTGGACTTCAACGCGAACTACGGCGACGTCGGGGTAAACCCCGCCCAGTCAAACGGCACCTGGCAGGTAGCGGGAAGCCTGAACATCCCGATTTTCACGGGCGGTAAAGTTCACAGCGACGTTCTCAAGGCTGATGCGGCCCTGAGACAGGCTCGCTCTCAGTTGGGCGACTTGCGGGGCCGCATCGATTACGAAGTGCGCGCTTCTCTGCTGGATCTAAAAGCGGCGGCCGACCAGGTTGAAGTCGCGCGCAGTTCAGTGCAACTTGCGGAAGAGACCCTTACTCAGTCCCAGGACCGATTTACTGCGGGCGTGACGGACAACCTGGAGGTGGTACAGGCACAGGAGTCGGTGGCAGCGGCGCATGAGTCTTACATCGAGAGCCTCTACGCGCACAATCTGGCCAAAGTCGAACTGGCTCGCGCCATCGGAGACGCGGAGCATGGAGTCAAAAGCTATTTGAAAGGCGAACGATAGCCATGGAGCAGACGACACAAGGCGCGCCCGTAGAGGAAACTTCAGCCAGGCCGGAAACCAACCCCAAGCCGCTTCCGGCAGTCGAACGGGAGTTCCACACCCGGCAGGCGCGGACCGCTAGCTCCGGTTTCCGCATTGGCGTCGCGATTGCCGCTGTTGTGCTGCTGGTGGTCGGATTTTTCCTCTACCGCTACGTCACCAGCTACGAGTCCACCGATGACGCGGAAGTGGATGGTCATGTGAACTCGATCAGTTCGAGGATCTCAGGCCATGTCATCAGACTCAATATCCGCGACAACCAGTATGTGCAGGCGGGAACGGTGCTGGTGGAAATCGATCCCACTGACTATCAGGTAGCCGTGGAGAACGCGAGAGCCGATTACCAGGATGCTCAAGCCGCCGCAGTGGCAGCGGGCGTGAATGTCCCCATTGTCTCAGTGGACACTTCCAGTCAGCTTTCCTCGACGCAGGCTGATGTGCTGAGCGCACGGGCCGGTATCCAGGCTGCGAAGCAGCAGCTTGCCGCCGCCAAAGCCCAGTTGGCCGCCGCCGAGGCCAACAACGTGAAGGCTCAAGACGATGTCGGCCGCTACAAGCAACTCGTGGAGAAACAGGAAGTATCCGAGCAACAGTACGATCAGGCCGTTGCTGCCGGCAAGGCCAGCGCCGCGGCCGTGGAAGCCGCCCGTGCCAACGCCGATGCCGCCGCCCAGCAAGTGACACAGGCGCAGGGCAAGCTGGCGCAGGCGGAAGCCAACTGGCGATACGCCAATACCGCTCCCCGGCAAATGGCAGCCAGCAAGGCCAAAGCCGAGTCAGCCGAAGCCAACGCTCTTAAAAAGAAGGCCGCATTGGATCAGGCGCAGCTCAACCTGCAATACACGAAAATTATCGCGCCGGTCACCGGGGTGGTAAGCGATCGCACGGTCGAGGTCGGGCAGAATGTTGTTCCGGGGCAGGAATTGATGAAGCTTGTCCAGCTCGATGATGTCTGGATCACCGCCAACTTCAAGGAAACTCAGCTCCGGCAGATGAAGCCCGGCCAGACAGCCACAATCGAAGTGGATGCCAACAGCCGAAAATATGAGGGGAAGGTTGACAGCATCGCCGGCGCCAGCGGGGCGCGCTTCAGCCTTTTGCCGCCGGAAAATGCCACCGGAAATTATGTGAAAGTCGTGCAGCGCATCCCTGTGAAGATCGTGCTCAATCCCGGCCAGAACAAGGATCACCAACTCCGGCCCGGAATGTCCGTGGAGCCCAAAGTCTGGATTCGCTGATGGGTGCCGGTACGGCAACATTTGACCGAACTGATGCCTGGCGTCCTGCGGTTAATCCCTGGATCATCGCCGTTACGGTTACGCTGGCGACTTTCATGGAGGTGCTCGACACTTCCATCGCCAACGTTGCGCTGCCGCACATCGCGGGTAGCCTCTCTGCGGGCCAGGACGAGAGCACGTGGATTCTGACTTCGTATCTTGTCTCCAACGCTATCGTGCTGCCTCTCAGCGGCTGGCTTTCCTCGATCATGGGCCGCAAGAATTTCTACATGGGTTGCGTGGCCCTGTTCACGATGAGTTCGTTCTTGTGTGGCCTGGCGCCAAATCTGGCCACGCTCATTTTCTTTCGTGTACTACAGGGCGCCGGCGGAGGTGGACTGCAGCCCAGCGAGCAGGCAATTCTGGCTGATACGTTTCCGCCCGCCAAACGCGGGATGGCTTTCGCTGTTTACGGCATCGCGGTAGTAACCGCGCCGGCCATTGGTCCGACTCTCGGCGGCTGGATTACCGATAACTTCACCTGGCGCTGGATTTTTTTTATCAACATTCCAGTGGGCATACTCTCCATTTTGCTGACCACCCGCCTTATTCATGACCCGCCTTACATGCACCGCCGCAAGCTGCGAGAGACCACAGTCGACTATGTCGGTCTGGGCTTCGTTGCGCTGGGTTTAGGCACTCTGCAGGTCGTCCTCGACAAGGGCCAGCGCGATGACTGGTTCGGATCACACTTTATTACGACGCTAGCGTTGATCTCGGCGGTCTCCCTGCTCTTTGTGATTTATTGGGAGTGGAAGCACAAGGATCCCATCATCGACCTCCATCTTTTCCGCGATCGGACCTTCGGCATCTCCAATCTGCTCATGTTCATGCTGGGATTTGCTCTGCTGGGCAGCACCCTGTTGCTTCCGCTTTTCATGCAGACTTTGCTCGGCTATACAGCGGAGCGCTCCGGCCTGGCGCTGATGCCGGGAGGATTCACCATCATGCTGCTGCTGCCTCTGGTCGGTTTTCTGCTTTCGCGCTACAGCCCGCGCTGGCTGCTGGTTTTCGGACTGGTGGTGCTGTCCGGTTCGCTATTTCACATGACCAGCTTTGATCTGACCATCGATTTCCGCACGGCCGCTACCGCCCGGGTCATCCAGGCGGTCGGCATGGCCTTCTTGTTTGTACCGATCAATACTGCAGCCTACGCGTTTCTTCCCCGTGACAAAAACAACGCGGCTTCCGGACTCATGAACCTGGCCCGCAACATCGGAGGAAGTGTGGGCATTTCCATCGTGACCACCCTGCTCGATCGCCGCACGCAGATTCATCTCTCAAATCTCTCCAGCAACCTCAGTGCGGGCAATCCGGCGCTGCAGTCAATGCTGCAGGCAGCGTCGCGGGCTATGGTGGCGCACGGGGCAAGTCCGTCGCAGGCTATGCAGCAGGCCTACGCCCTGGTGCAAATGATGATTCAACGCCAGGCCACCATGCTGGCCTATGTCGACGACTTCTGGCTGCTGGGAGTTTCCATCCTGGCCATGGTGCCCATCGTGTTTCTCATGAAAAAATCCGACCCCCGGGGAGGAATCGCGGTACACTGAGCGCCAGCGATGTTTCGCCTCGTTACCATCGAGCGCGAGTACGGCTGCGGGGGCGGTGCCATAGCGGCCAAGTTAGCCGATCATCTCGGATGGAAACTCTGGGACGATCTCCTCACCGAAGAAATTGCCCGCATCGCTCAGGTAAGCCCTTCCGCCGTCATGCGATGCGACGAACGAATGGACAGCCGTCTCTACCGGCTCTCCAAAGTCTTCTGGCGCGGAAGCTACGAGCGCAGTTCGCCCCTCGGCAACCAGATTTTCGACACCGACCGAATGGTGGCGATAATGCAACAGATTACTGGGCGGATCGCAGAAGAAGGAAATGCCGTAGTCGTCGGTCGAGGCGCTCCGTACTTCCTGCGCGAGCATCCGGACGCTTTTCACGTGTTTCTCTACGCGCCGCGCGCGGAAAAAATCCGCCGCCTCCTGCTCGACCGATGCACTCAGTCCGACGCCGACGAACTGGTGGACACTGTCGATCGCGAACGGATCGCTTATGTGAAACACTACTTCGATGCCGACTGGCCGACGCGCTCTCTTTACCACATTATGCTCAACACCGCCGTCGGCGACGATATCGTAATGCAGACGATTCTCGACACCATGGGCCGGGTCGAAGGACGGCCCATGGCTACTGGCTACGAAGCCCCCCGTGTGCCCAGCGCCCGTTGATTTTCTTCTTTCCTCGCCTCTCTGGGGCGCGGAGCAGGGCAGCAATCCTCCGGGCAAACATCCGCACATGGCCCGAGCGAGCCGAGCGCCTTTCGCGGAGACCCTGGCGAGACGCGCTCCAGAATCAGCTCGCGGATCATGCTTACAAATTTCGCATGCACGCCGACCGTTTTCGCCCGCGTCATGGTCATTCCCAGTTGATCACACAGTTGCCGGGCTTCCACATCCAGGTCATAGAGTACTTCCATGTGATCGGAGATGAAGCTGATCGGCGCCAGCACCACCGCGCTCACTTGGCCGTTTGTCCGCAATTCCCTCAAGTAGTCGAGCACATCGGGCTCGAGCCACGGCTGGCCGGGGGCGCCGCTGCGGCTCTGATATACCAAGGCATCGTTCGCGCAATGCAATCTTTCGGAAACCAGCCGCCGCACTTCTTCCAGCTGGCGCACGTAATCACACGTGTTTGCCATGGAAAGAGGAATGCTGTGCGCGGTGTACACAATCTGTACGTTGTTCCGTGCCTCGGCTGGAATCGCACGCAATGCATCGCCCGCCCGCTCAACTGTGGCTTCGATGAATCCGGGATGGTTGAAAAACGCTCGCAGCTTCTCGATTTGAGGAGCGCCAGAACCCACCTCGTTCTGAGCTCGAACAATGTCTTCGCGATATTGCCGGCACCCTGAGTAAGAGCTGAATGCCGAAGTAACAAAGGCCAGCGCGCGCCGGATGCCATCCTGCTTCATCTTCCGCAGGGTATCCGCGAGCATGGGATGCCAGTTCCGGTTTCCCCAATATATCGGCAGCCTCGGACTATGATGCGACAGTTCCACTTCCAGCGCCGCGATGAGTTCGCGGGTCTGTTGATTAATGGGGCTCTTGCCTTCGAAATGATAATAGTGCTCGGCTACGGCCAGCATGCGCTCGCGCGGCACGTTGCGTCCGCGCAACACATTTTCGAGAAAGGGAACTACATCCTCTCTCGATTCCGGCCCTCCGAAAGAAAGCACCAGCAGAGCGTCGTAGTTCATCTCTCGTATTCCGCGCGGATGCGGTAAATTACGTTTTTCACCTGGCGCGGTGGTCTCTCCTGTCCTGGTCAGAGGGAGAGGCCGGTGCCGGAAGGAACGCCTTGACTCCATCGCGCCTGAAGCATTTTGATTATGAGTACGGCGCGATTGACCTTGTCAACCTGGCATGACGGCTGAGGAGTGGTTTCAGCGGCTACTCAGGATGGACGGCCTCGAGCAGGGCCAGCCAGATGCCGCGACAATGCCCGCCTCTAGAAGCTGGGACGATCTCACGGCTGCCAGGGGCTTACGTTTGGCGGCGGCGATCCTTTGCAGAGCAAGACACACAATATAATAGCCCCTCCACCCGCTGCCCCACCGATCTCTACCCATTTCATGTTCAATCCGCTGGTCGGCGCCCTAGGTTGTTCCGCCATTCCGCACGCTTCGGATTCGTTGCGCTCGGCCTGCTCACCTTCATGCACCGTGGCAGATTGGGACGCGCTCTCGGCCGAGGGTTTGTGAGACTGCAGGCTTTGGCTGATGTTCACATCGCTCTTCACCGCCGACACTTGAACCGTTCCGTTTACATCTGTGACCTGGTACTGCGTCCAGGCAGTCGAGACGGGAACGATCCTGATGCAGTTGACGCGGACGCTCATCGATCGCGAAGTAGCTACCGTCACGCTGCCGTGTTCAAGCGTGAGAGAGTCTCCGTTGTAGGTCACCAGCGATCCTGCTTGAATCAGTGCTGACGAGCCTTCCGAGTCGAGGTTGGCGACTGATCCGGACCTCGTTTCCAGCAGATCTCCTGGAAAAACGGCAGTAGAGTCAGGCGCGCCGCTCCCGTTGACCCACACTCCGCCTTTGGTGTGGAGGATTGCAGTGGGACGCGTATCTGCAGCCCACAGCGAGAGTGGAAACGTTATCAATAGAACCCAACAGATAAAGTTGCGAAAAATAGACACACTCATAACCCGACTGAATTTCCACAACGAATTTCACTTGAGATCGTAGATGGGCCTCATGGGACCGTCTATTGGCTCTCTGGATGCCGGGCAACATCCCGCGCCCAGCATCAAGTCAGGAAGATTCTCCTGCCACGCGCGGAACTCCGGTATTCTTGGCGCGTATGGAACCGCACACCGCAGATGGAGCGGCCATCGAATTCCGGGACGTTTCCTACCTTCTGCCGGCTGGCCAGCAGATACTTTCCCATCTGAACCTACAGGTTCTACGTGGTGAAACCCTGATTCTTCTAGGCCGCAGCGGTTCCGGCAAAACCACGACATTGAAACTAGTGAACCGTCTGCTCTCTCCGAGTAGCGGCGAGGTCTGCGTGAACGGCTTCTCAATCAAGAACGGCGACGTTATTCGTCTGCGGCGCGGCCTTGGTTACGTGATTCAGGACGTAGGGCTGTTTCCACATTTCAACGTGGAGCGGAACATCGCTCTCGTCCCGCGCCTCGAGGGTTGGCCGGAAGAGCGTGTGCAGGGTCGAGTACGGGAACTTCTCGAACTCGTCGGACTGGAAGAGCACATAGCCTCGCGCTACCCGCATCAGCTCTCGGGCGGACAGCGGCAGCGTGTCGGCGTAGCGCGCGCTCTGGCCGCGGACCCGGCGATTCTTTTGATGGACGAACCTTTTGGCGCGCTTGACCCGCTGACCCGCGACGAACTGCAGCGCGAATTTCTCGCCCTCCAGCGGAGGTTGAGCAAGACCGTAGTCTTTGTGACGCACGACCTGCGGGAAGCTTTGCGGTTGGGCTCTCGCATCGCCTTGCTGGAAGCGGGACGTGTGGTTACGGTGCTCTCTCCGCCAGAATTTCTCCGCTCACAGAACCCTCTGGCCGCCGCATATGCCAGGGCTTTCGCAAACGGTCCAAACTCAGCCGCTTACTGAAAGGGCCTATGAACTTTGTTCAATTCATCTTGCAGAACCGCGCCCAGGTGTTGGATCTTACCTTGGAGCACCTCTGGTTGGTGGGTGTTTCCACCGTGCTGGCCGCGCTGGTCGGGATACCCCTGGGCATCACCATCGCGCACCATCCTCGCTTCAACAAGCCAGTGCTGGCAGCGGCCAACATCATTCAAACCATTCCCAGCCTTGCTCTTTTTGGTTTTCTTCTGCCCGTTCCCTGGCTAGGCGATCGAGCAGACCGCTTGGCGATTCTGGCCCTGACGCTTTACGCTCTGCTCCCCATGATCCGCAACACCTATACCGGCATCCGTGGAGTAGATGTCGCGGTTCTGGAAGCGGGCCGCGGCATGGGTCTCAGCGACCGCCAGCTCCTGCTTCAGGTTGAGATGCCGCTCGCCATGAGCGTCATTCTCTCTGGTGTGCGGGTTGCAGTCGTGATCTCGGTTGGACTCGCCACCATTGCCGCCGCGATCGGTGCCGGCGGACTCGGAGAATTGATTTTTCGAGGATTGGCGATGGTCAGCAACCAGCTCATTCTGGCAGGCGCGATTCCGGCCGCGTTGCTGGCGTTGCTGGCCGATCTTGGCCTGGGCTGGGTGGAAAGGCGTTTGCGGCCGCAATGAGGACTCTTCGGCACCACCGATTCCGTGCTGTTCTCGCGGTGATTGTCATCGTTTTAGCGCTGTTGTCCTCGTGTTCTGTTTCGCGCGTCCATCGCATCGTCATCGGGTCAAAAAATTTCACTGAATCGCTGATTTTGGCCGAGATCATGGCGCAGCAGATCGAGGCTCACTCGCACTTGGAGGTAGAGCGGCGTTTCTATCTGGCCGGGACCTACATCTGTCAGCAGGCGATTCTCGCAGGCCGCATCGATATCTATCCCGAATACACCGGAACTGCCTTAACGGCAATTCTCAAGCAGAAAGCGGTCGGCAGCGAAGCAGCGGTCTACCAGGAGGTGAAGAGCGAGTACGAGCGGCGCTGGCAGCTTACGCTTGGTCCAGGTTTTGGTTTCAACGATACGTTCGCCATGGAAATTCGCGGCGAGGATGCCCGACGCCTGCATATCAAGACCCTGTCGCAGGCCGCCGTTTATGCACCTCAGTGGCGGGCCGGCTTTGGCTACGAGTTCATGGAGCGTCCTGACGGATTCCGCGGTTTGGCGGCGGCTTACGGCCTGCGCTTCGCCGGGCCGCCGCGCGTGATGGATCTTGGATTGCTGGCGCGCGCGCTCCGGGATCATCAGATCGATATAGCTGCTGGTAATACAACCGATGGACTGATTCCAGCTCTCGATCTTTTTGTTCTGGAGGATGACCGGCACTATTTTCCGCCTTATGAAGCCGTGCCGGTGGTGCGCGAGCAGACTTTGCAATCGCATCCCGAGGTCGGCCGGGCTCTGGCGGCTTTGGCGGGGAAGATTTCAGACAAAGAGATGCAACAGCTGAACTACGCCGTCGACGGCCAACACCGCGACGTGAAACAGGTTGTCCACGACTTCCTGCGAAGCAAAGGCTCGATCGATGGAAACTGACCTGCGTTGTGCGCGTTCAGATTAGTAGCGAGCCTCGCAATGTGAGCACAGCATCGCCCGTGATGATCAAGCGGTCGCCGGCCCATTCGCACCAGATCTCTCCTCCCCGCGATGACAGCTGACGGGCATGGAGACGTTTCTTGGCGAGCCGTTCTCCCCAATACGGTGCAAGGGAACAATGGGCTGAGCCGGTGACCGGATCCTCCGGGACGCCATAGCTGGGAGCGAAGTAGCGCGACACGAAATCGGCGTCGCTGCCCGGCGCGGTAATGGCCACTGCTGCGGGATGCAGCTTTTCCAGCTGCGAGAAGTCCGGCTCGACCCCGCGGATTTCATCCTCTGAATCGTAGACGACAAAATATTTGTCTTGATGTTGCAATACCGGACGGGAAGACGGCGATCCCAGGCCGACAAACAGATCAGCGGGAGGATGCGAACATGAGTGCAGAGGAAGCGCAGGAAAATCCATCGCCAACCGGTTCCCATCGCGGCATACAGTCAGCATGCCGCTGTGGCGAGTTTTGAATTGAACCGTATCTCGCGCTGGTTCAAGAATGTTGAACAAGACGAAGGCGGAGGCGAGAGTCGCGTGACCGCAAAGTTTGACCTCGCACCGCGGGGTGAACCAGCGCAGTTCGTGATGCTCTCCGCACGGAACGAAATAGGCAGTTTCGGAAAGATTGTTTTCCGCCGCAACCGCACGCAGCGTTGCTTCATCCAGCCAGCTTTCGAGCGGGCAAACCGCCGCCGGATTGCCGGCGAAGGGTTGGGATGTAAATGCATCGACGTGGAACAAAGGTATTGCCACATCTTAATAGTACGAGGTCTTTAAGTTCTTATGCACGTCAGTTGGTAGTGGGCTGTTTTGAAAAACCGCCCACTACCCGTCAGTTCAGGCATTGCCGCGTTCGGCGCCGCGATGATAACCTAAACACCTTCCGCAAGGCTGTTGTTGTAGCTGCAAAAACCTGTAACCAACCCTTCGTCCGATCATCGAAGTAAAGGTGTTTTGGAGACCTGATGCTTGCTACCCAAAGCAACACGGTGGGTCGTCGCAGGTTGCATGATCGTTTATTGACCGCCCGCCGCCGCAGCGACGAGCTTTTCGCCGTGGTTCGTCCCGCTTTTTTGTATGAGCGTCCCATTCCCGAGCGCCACCGGATCGTTTTTTATATCGGACATCTTGAAGCCTTCGACTGGAATCTGTTGCACGAGCGCGTTCTGGGCCTACAGAGTTCCGACCCGGAGTTCGACAGGTTATTCGCGTTCGGCATCGATCCTGTCGGCGGCGGTTTGCCCTGCGATCAGCCGCACGACTGGCCTGCTATCGACCGAGTCCGCGGCTACGCAAGTGAAATTCGCAAGTCTCTGGACACACATTTGGCGGAAGGGGCTCTCGACGAATCTCAGGATTACCAGGGTTTTGCGCTGGATACCCTGCTCAACGTTGCGATCGAGCATCGCCTCATGCACGTCGAAACCCTCGCCTATATGTTTCATCAGCTGCCGGTGGAGCAGAAGATCGCACAAAAAGAATCCCTGGAGATGGCAACTGCCCCCGTGGCCCACCGCATGATCGACATTCCGCCGGGTGAAGCCACGGTAGGACTTCCGCGCAGCAGCGGGATCTTCGGCTGGGACAATGAATTCGAAGAACACTCGGTTTCCGTTCCTGCATTTGCCATAGATCAGTTCAAAGTAACGAACCGGCAATTCCTCGACTTCATCTCGGCCGGCGGCTATGAAACCCCCGCGTTTTGGAGCGAACAGGACTGGAAATGGAAATCGGCGCAAGACATTTCTCATCCAGTCTTCTGGAAGCGCTACGGAAAGCAATGGCTCTATCGCACGATGTTCTCGGAGATTCCCCTTCAGCTGGATTGGCCCGTCTACGTAAGCCACGCGGAGGCAAGCGCCTATGCGAGGTGGACGGGGAAAGCGTTGCCATCCGAGAACGAATGGCAGCGAGCCGCCTGCGGAACGGGAGCGGACGAGCCAGCTTATCCGTGGGGCAACGACCATCCAAATTCGCAACGCGGCAACTTTGATTTTGTTCGGTGGAATCCCACTCCGGTGAATGCATTCCCGGAGGGCCAGAGTCCGTTCGGCGTGCATGACATGCTGGGCAATGGCTGGGAGTGGACCTCCACGCCCTTCGCCCCGCATCCCGGCTTCCGTGCCTTTCCTTTCTACCCCGGATACTCTGCCGACTTCTTTGACGGCAAACATTTCGTCATGAAGGGCGGTTCGGGGCAAACCTCTGCATGCATGCTTCGGCGCTCGTTTCGCAACTGGTTTCAGGCACACTATCAGTATGCTTATTCCGGGTTTCGCTGTGTGACCCGCTAAAGCTTTGAGCTAATACCAGGGAGGCATTATCAATGCTTGTCCACGCCATTACTGCTGATGCCACGTACGAATTTGCCGCTGACGTACGCGCCGGGCTGAGCAAGCCGGGCCAGAAAGAACTCCCTTCGAGATATCTCTATGACGACATCGGCTCGGCGCTGTTCGAGGTAATCAGCTTTCTGCCCCAGTATGGCCTCACCCGCGCCGATGAGCGGCTGCTCCGCCGTTATTCTCACGATATCGTCGAGTGCCTGCCCGCTCCTGTCGCGGTAGCTGAATTGGGCAGCGGCAGCGGCAAGAAGACGCGTTGGATTCTCGAGGCTCTCTGCCGCCGCCAGCGAACCTCCTACTATCCCATCGAAATTTCACCCTCGGCTCTGGCGATGTGCGAACGCGAGCTGCGCGACATCGACTCCATCAGCATTCTTGGGTTCGAGCGCCAATATTTGGACGGGCTGCTGGAAGTGGCGGCGCAGCGGCGCCGCGGGCAGCATTTGCTCGTGTTGTTTCTCGGAAGCACGATTGGAAATTTCGATCGCCCCGCCGGGGTGAAATTTCTGGCTGACGTGCGTCGCATTCTCCAGCACGGTGATTCCCTGCTGTTGGGAACGGATCTGGAGAAATCCACTGCCGAACTGCTCGCCGCTTACGACGACGACTTGGGGGTGACGGCCGCCTTCAATCTGAATCTTCTGGTCCGCATCAATCGTGAACTGGAAGCCGACTTCGACCTGCAGGAGTTCGAACATGTTGCACGAATCAACCATGGGGACCGCAGCGTCGAAATGCACCTGCGGTCGAAACAGAAACAGAGTGTGAAGATTCCGGCGGCCGAGCTTCAGGTCGAATTAGGCGAAGGGGAAACCATCTGGACCGAAAGCAGTCACAAGTATTCCCTCGACGAGGTCTCTGAGATGGCAGGCCGGGCAGGTTTCCGGTGCGAGTCGCAATGGACCGACGAGGAGTGGCCCTTCGCAGAGAATCTTTTGATTGCCGAATAGCCCTCATTGCCACGCTCTTCCCCTGCGCATTTTCTTTACCCACCGCCCCTACTCGCCGATTCTTCTCAGTACCGAGGTAAAACTTTGTAAAAGCTGCGGCTGGGCGCATTGCAACGATGTAGATTAACTATAAGGGAATATGAAATCGGCGAGGCTCTTTCTGGCCGCGGTTTGTGCCGCCATCGCACTGAGCGTGGGCGGAACGTCGCTGTGCCACGCGACGGCGCGAAGCGGGGGGCAAGCCCAGGAGACCAACGCCCAGAGCACGGTTGTGCGGCGCATCGGTACGATCAAAGCGATCAAGGGAACATCCATCACCCTCGCTCTCGATTCTGGCAACGACGTCATCGTTACCGCGCAAAGCACTACGCGAATCCTTCGTGTGGCGCCCGGTGCCGAGAATGTGAAGAATGCCACACCGATTCAACTCCAGGAGGTGCAGGTCGGCGACCGCATCCTGGCGGCGGGCACAGTATCGAATGGCGCCTTGACGGCCTTGACCATCCTGGTGATGAAGCATTCCGACCTTGAAGCCCAGCACGAAGAGGAGCGTGGGGACTGGCAAAAGCGCGGAATTGGCGGGCTTGTCTCCGCAGTGGATCCAGCGACCGGCACAGTCACGATTTCAGTTGCCGGCTTTGGCGGAATCAAGAGCGTTGCCGTGCACACCACGAAAGGCGCGGTGATTCGCCGCTACGCAACCAATTCGGTGAAGTTCGATGAGGCCAAGCCCAGCACGTTGGCCGAGATTCGCGTGGGCGATCAACTGCGCGCCCGCGGCGAACGCAGCGCCGATGGAGGAGACTTCTCAGCGGTGGAGATTGTCTCCGGGACATTTCGCAACATTGCTGGCATGGTAAGTTCGGTTGATCCGGACACGTCCAGCGTCAGCATCCAGGATCTGCTGTCGAAGAAGACGGTAATTGTCAATATCAGCCCGGACTCTCAACTCAGGCAGTTGCCCCCGGAGATGGCCGAGCGTATTGGGATGCGCATGAAACGCGCCACGGCGGCCGCCTTGGGCGGCGGTTCTGCTGAAGAAACCGCTAAGGCGGAAGAAACCCAGGCCCAGCAGCGGGCCGCTTCCGGTGCTGTGGAGCCCGGTGAGCACCGCATGGGAGGTGGCCGGGCGCCTGATTTCCAAAGGCTACTGAATCGCCTGCCTGCGCTGACGCTGGCAGAATTGCGCAAAGGAGATGCGGTGCTGGTTGTCTCGACTCCGGGCACGACCTCTAGCAAAGGAACAGTCGTCACGCTCGTAAGCGGCGTTGAGCCCCTTCTGCGGGCGGCGCCGAGCGCCGGCCAGGTCATGATGCTTGCGCCCTGGAGTCTGGGCGCTCCCGGCGAAGGCGGCGAGCAGTGATGCTCCTTTCGTGAACAACTCAGCTAAACCAGTAAACATTTTTTGAGGAAAATGGGATGGTGGAATGAGATTTCTGTCACATCTGGTCAAGTCAATCGTCCTTTGCTCAGCAGCATTAGCTGCGACTACCGCGCTCGCGCAGAGCACCGGCGCGTTGCGCGGGCAGGTGACCGATCCATCGGGCGCGGCCATCGCTCATGCTAACGTGGTGCTGACTCCGTCGGCTGTTGCCTCGTCACCTCAGACCACACAAACCGACGGCCAGGGTTATTACGAGTTCAAGGGGGTCGCGGCCGGGAAATACACCCTGAATGTCGTTGCCAAAGGATTCACTCTCTACGAAAACGATAACGTGGTGGTGGCCGGCCAGGCTCTGCGCTTGAACATCCCGATGACGATTCTGGTTGAACAGCAGAAGGTCGTGGTCTCCAGCACTGCGCCGATCCTGGATGTGAGCCCTTCGAGCAACGCGGGAGCCATCGTGATTTCCGGCAAGGAACTCGAGGCTCTACCGGACGATCCCGACGAACTGCTGACAGATTTGCAGGCTTTGGCCGGCCCCTCGGCCGGACCGAACGGCGGTCAACTCTACATCGACGGATTCACGGCCGGCCAGCTTCCGCCCAAGTCTTCCATCCGCGAGATTCGCATCAATCAAAATCCGTTCTCCGCTGAATATGACAAGCTGGGATACGGCCGCATTGAGGTCTTCACCAAGCCCGGCACCGACAAATACCACGGACAAGTTCTTGTGGACGGCAACGATTCCGGCTTCAACACGCCAAATCCGTTTCTCGGCCCGGCTCCGGGATACGAATCGGTGCTTTATAACGGGAGCGTCGGTGGACCGCTGGGCAAAAAAGCTTCCTTCTTTTTCAACGCGCAGCGCCGGAACATCAACGATTTCGCTGCCGTAAATGCGCTGGATCCAGCCGATCCAATGCTGCCTTACGTGCAGGCCGTGGCCAACCCGCGCCACCGCACCAACGTCGGACCCCGCCTCGACTATGCGATTACCAAGAACAACACCCTGACCGTCCGCTACCAGTACTACCGCGACACTGAGACCAACGACGGGCTGTCAGGATTTACTTTGCCTACACAGGCATACAACTCGATCTCCACCGAGCACACATTCCAGGCCAGCGATACCCAGGTTCTTGGCGCCAAAGTGATCAACGAAACCCGCTTCCAATATCTCCGGGATGGAAGCGGCCAAACCCCCATTGATCTCAATCCCGCAGTTTCCGTTCTGGGCGCGTTCACTGCCGGCGGCAGCGTACAGGGCACCCAGTCGGATCATCAGGACAATTATGAACTGCAGAATTACACTTCCGTGATTCACGGAAACCACAGCCTCAAGTTTGGCGCGCGGCTGCGGGCGCTGCGCGACGCCAACACGTCGACCGACAGCTTCAACGGCCTTTTCACGTTCTCTTTGCCCGGCTATGAAGCCACCACGCCTCAACCGTCGCAACTGCTGATCACCGCCTGCCAGGCAAACGGGGTTTTCAACCTCTGCAACGCCAATGCGGAGGTGACTTATTACGACTTCGAGCCCTACGTGCAGGATGACTGGAAAGTCCGCTCCAACATCACCTTAAGCTTTGGGCTGCGCTTTGAAACGCAGGACCATATCAGCGACCACAACGATTGGGCTCCACGCCTGGGTTTTGCCTGGGGGCTGGGCGGACACGGTGGTCCGCCCAAGTTCATCATTCGCGGAGGCTCGGGAATCTTCTACGACCGCTTTGACGAAGCCCAGATTCTGCAGGCCGAGCGGCTGAATGGCATTACGCAACAGCAGTACGCGATCGATAATCCCACCTGTTTCCCGGGAGTCGACAAGCCCTTTAATGTTTCCTTGCTCCCCACCTGCGGCAGCGTGAACGCCACCAATTCGGCGTTTTATCAGGTCAGCCCCTCACTGCATGCGCCTTACACCTGGCAGTCGGCGATCAGCCTCGAACGGCAGGTGAGCAAATCCGCGACTGTGACCCTCACCTACCTCAATTCGCGCGGCTTTGATCAGTTCGTCACCATCAACGCGAATGCGCCGTTTCCCGGCACGCCGGGCAGCACGCAACGCCCCGACCCGGCCGAGGGAAATATCTATCGCTATGTTTCGGAAGCGAATTTCAAACAGAATCAACTCATCGTCAATACCAACATTCGCGCGGGTTCCAGGCTGCAACTCTTCGGATACTACGTGCTTAACTATGCCAACAGCGATACTGACGGAGTCACGAGCTTTCCCTCCAACTCCTACAACATCAGCCAGGACTACGGCCGCGCTGCATTCGACTTCCGCAACCGGCTGTTTCTCGGTGGCTCCCTGGCGCTGCCCATGAACCTCCGGTTGAGCCCGTTCATGATTCTCAGCTCTGGTTCGCCCTTCAACATTACTGTGCCGACCGATCTGAATAACGACACTCGATTCAATGATCGTCCTGGCTTTGTCTCTTCCGCAACCTGCGCGACCACTACCGTAAGTGGAACTGGTGGCAATATCTACTGCACCCCTCTTGGAACTTTCGACGCGACTCCGACGGCAAGCGAGCGACTTGTACCCATCAACGATTTCACCGGACCGGGGCGCTATGACGTCAACCTCCGGCTGACCAAGACCTTCGGTTTGGGCCCAAGATTGAAAGCCGGTGCTCAAAATCAGGGTGGTCCTCCATCAGGCGGCGGGCATCACCATGGCCCGCTTTATGGTGGCGGTCCGGGCGGCATTATGAGCATGGGAGGATCGTCCGATCGCCGTTATAACCTTACTCTGGGGGTCTCGGCGCGCAATGTTTTCAACAAAGTCAACTTTGCGAATCCCAGCGGCGTGCTCGGCTCCAGATTTTTCGACATGCCGAATGGCCTGCAGGGCGGACCGTTTTCCACAGGTGCCGCCAACCGCCGCATCGACCTGATAGCAACCTTCAATTTTTGAGCGTGCTGACGTTCGGCCCTTGCCGCGCTTTCCAAGCAAATAAAGATCTTCGTTTAGTTCGCCGATAGCAGAGTAGGAAGCAGGCGCTTTTGCCCCTTACTTCCGATTCCGCAGCAGGAGCAACTACAAATGAACTTCGATGAGGCAATCACGGCGCACGCGGACTGGAAGCGCAAACTGTCCCGCTACATTCAGCATCCCGACCACAGCCTCAAGGCTGCCGAGGTGAGTACTGACAACAAATGTGCTTTAGGCCAATGGATTTATGGCGAAGGCGCAAAACACGCTGCGCTTCCGGAATATTCCAAGCTAAAGAGCGAACATCAGCGTTTCCATAAAGCTGCCGCGGCAGTCATCACCAAGGCCGACTCCGGCGTCAACGAGAGTGAGGAAATAGCTCTGGGCGGCAAGAGCGACTTCTCGACAACTTCGGCATCGGTAGTCACCGCAATTATGGCAATGAAAGCCAAAGCCGGAAAATAGAATCGGGTGGTCAGGGTCAAGAGTGCGAACACTCCACGAGCATTCCCGTTCTGGAGCCGGACCAGAGCGGGAACTGTTCTGCTAGCCGTACGCCTGTCCTTTCAGGTTATCCTAAATGAGAGCGCCCGATGTCTGGAGCGCACACCGTCTAAGGGCCCAAACCGGTTTGTCCTCTCTTACCCGCACCCGACGCCGCTTCCTTCGACTCTCGCTGCTGGCCGGCGCCATCGCACTCGCCGGCGATGGCATTCTGCTGGAGCCCGACTTTCCCCGGGTAGTCCGCCACGAGGTCCCGCTCAAACGCTGGCCGGAACGGCTCAATGGTTTCACCGTGGCCGTGCTCGGCGATTTTCACTATGATCCTTACTTTTCTGTCCATCCGTTGCGGGCTGCCATCGGTATCGTCAACCGCCTGCGGCCTGATTTAATTCTCCTGCTCGGGGACTTCGTGTCGGTTCCCATTATCGGAGATGAGAGGAAGGCGGCGTTGGCTGCGGGGCCTTGCGCATTGCTCCTACGCAAGATGCACGCTCCCTACGGTTTGTGGGCCGTGCTGGGCAACCACGACTGGGGCACGGATCCGCGTTATGTCGCCGAGGTCCTGCAGGCGGCGGGAATTCGCGTCCTTGCGAACCAGTCAGAACCAATCGAACGCGACGGCGCCCGGTTCTGGCTGGCCGGCGTTGACGACGTAATTGGCTTGGCCGCCGACGTGCCCAAGACTTTGCAGACTCCTCCCAGCGACGAAGCCGTAGTCCTAATGGTGCATGAGCCTGATTTCGCCGACTATGTTTCGCGCTTTCCCGTCGACTTTCAGGTCTCCGGTCATTCTCACGGTGGCCAGGTGCGTCTCCCCTTACTGCCCCCGCTTTACCTGCCCAAGTTGGCCAAGAAGTACGTACGCGGGTTTCATCAGGTCGGTCATCTTACCCTCTACACGAACGAGGGCTTGGGGACGGTTGCGCTTCCCATCCGCCTGAATTGCCCCCCCGAAATCACCCTATTCACCCTCCGCCGTGCCGTGGGCTGACCAGGACGGCATTTGTGCGGCCGGCTTTCAGCCACCCGGAAGAGGCGCTTGTCTGTGCCCCCACCACACACATGTGCAACAGGTTTCCTTGCACCAGCGCTTCTTCGAGCGCAGAGTAACCTAACCGATTGAAAACAATCTCCATGTAAAGGGCTGCAGATGGCCCGCCGCTTGCCCCACTTCTTGCCGCGGAGTAGGCGGTTCGCTCGAAGGAAGGTGTAGCGCAATGCTTCGTCGTCTCTGGCCGTGGCTTTTGATTTTTGGCTTGTCCCCCTCGTGCAGTGCGCTGGTCCTGCAGAATCCGGCTTCCCGCACGGGAGGCAGCAGTCTGGCGGCTCGCGAACAACAGCTCTGGAGGGTGCCCAGTCGTGCTTCAGAATTCAGCAACGTTCCCCATGTGAGCGCTCGCACCCACTGCGAGGAAATCCAGCCCCCGCAAGCTCTCGCCACTCCGGACCCCCTGCTGCCCTTCGGAACGGACGCCCGAGTGAAGGTAAGCTTCATAGTCGGAGCCGATGGCCGTGTGCTTAGTCCTCTTATTCTTGAGAGTGCCGGTCCCATGCGTGACCGAAGTGTCTTGCAGACCGTACGCGGTTGGCGCTATCGTCCAGCTACCTGCGACGGCATGCCGACCGAAGCTGAGGGGAGAATCGAGTTTTCCCAGCGCTGACTTCCTTCGGCTTGGGCTAGAATGACCTCAAGAGCGAGCGGGCCTAACTGTGGATAAGAAATCCAAGCCATCCGGTTCTCTTTCTGAGCAGGAATCTGAAAAAGCGGCTGCCTCGGGTCTAACCGACGCGCAAAATCCCGCGCTCGGCGAGATCTACCAGCGGCTCTATCCGGAAATGCGCACCCATCGGCCACGGCAGGAGGCCATCCGCGCCGCGTTGCGCGCCATGAAACAACTTTCCCCGCAAATGTACGCGGAGGAAAGTGGGGAAGGCGCAGCCCTGGAAGTGAGCGCGGCCGGGGGCAGCAGTTGCCACGCTTGCGGACATCACAACCGTGAAGGGCATCGCTTCTGCAGCAAGTGCGGCGCTCCCATGCCGGAAGGCTCGAGCGCGTCCGCATCCGCTTCAACGCAAGAGCTCTCACCTTTTTCGGCGGCTTCCGCCTCGACTGGCGAGAGTGAGAATTTTCCCGCCGGATCCGGGGCCAACGGGATTCATCATTACCACCATCACTATCATCACCACTATTTTCCCGAGGGCGGGGGGCATGACTCGGTGGCGCCCCGCGCCAATCAGGAAAGTACGCGTGAAACCGATCGGTTGCGCATCGCCGCAGCGGCTAAGGGAGAACCCATAAGCCGCTCCGAGGCCGCCGTGCGGCGCCTCACGCAGGAATGGGTTTTGGCCTGCAATACCCGTCAACTTCAGGAACTCGTGGAGCTTTATGCGTCCGACGCGGTGGTCTTGCGCCCTAATCACCCACCAGTGCGAGGCGGAGCGGCGGTCCGCGAGTTTTTCTTCGGTGCGCTCGACGCGGGATTGGGTGAGGTGGAACTGGATCCTATTCGCGTGGACGTAGGCGTCGATCTGGCGCATGAGGTTGGCCGCTACGGCGCGCTGGTTCCCGGTACAGTAGGCAAGCGCCGCGAGGAGCGAGGCAAGTATCT
Source organism: Candidatus Aquilonibacter sp. (assembly GCA_035523915.1). Lineage (GTDB taxonomy): Bacteria > Acidobacteriota > Terriglobia > Terriglobales > Acidobacteriaceae > Sulfotelmatobacter. The sequence goes on from DATKPV010000117.1 coordinate 84,195, forward strand.
CTGGGTCTTTGCCAAACAGAGCAGCGGGGACTGGAAACTTATCTCCGACTGCTGGTCGAGCGATTTGACCCTGCACAGCGCGGAATCCGATGTTCCCAAACCCGCTGCGCCGGTGGCCGCAAAGGGCGGCCAGCCCCGCCGGGGGGCGTGACCCGGAGGCTACGCCTGGCCCGCCCTATCACGGCCGCACACCGAGCTTCTCCAGGTCTTTTCGCAACTGATCCAATGTCTGCATTTCGATCGTGTGCATGCCCAGTTTGGCGGCACACTCCAGATTGATCGTCCGGTCGTCGATAAAGCAACAACCCGCGGGATTCCTTTGCGTAATCTCCAGCGCCATGCGGTAGATTTCGTGCTCAGGCTTGCGAAAACCGATATAGCAGGAGCTGACAAAAAGCCTGAAGATGCTCCTCAGCCCGAATTTCTCGATGCGGTAGAGATTCAGCTCGCGCGATTCGTTGTTGATCGTACCCAGGAAGTAGTTGCCCGAGTCTGCCAGCCCACGGGCAAACCCAATCACATCGGGAAACGATCGGGAGAGCGAGTACATGTAATCGGTAAACGCCTGCCGGGTGAATGGGCGGTCGCGGTAAAAGATCGTGCGGTCGAGATATTCTTCGAGAGTGATCTTGCCCCGCTCGAACGAGGAAACCACCATCTCGTGACGATCATGGAATTCTTCTTCATCCAGCCCGAAGTGCTCGAGGGCCTTCATGCGTTGACTGCGATCCCATGCGTTGGTCAGCAGCACACCGCCTACATCCCAGAAGATTGTGTCAATGGGCAGAACTCACCTCGTTCGCAGAAGACTCGGTACTCCCCGAGTACGCTTGCCAACTTTGCGCAGGCATTTTGAGGAGTCAATGCTTGTAGATGCTGGTAGCAGGATGATAGTTACGCCAGTCGAACCAATAATCCTTGAATGCCGGAACCCGCTCCAGGCATGTTCCGGTCGCTCCGCCTGACGTGGCGCAACCCTGGAAATTCCATTCGCTGGCCCCGGAAGTGTCGAGCAGCGCCCAATCCTTGGAGTCGCGTTTTAGAAAAAATTCGTCGTCCTTTCCGTCGATCCGGCTGACAAAAACGCGGAACGATTTGCCGTCCGGTCCGACGGCCAGAAGCACGGGCACGCCCCCGACCCGATCGACCACCGGGGATTGCTTTACCAGTACATCCCAGGGATAAGCCCGCGATACTCCGGCGATTTCCAATCCTACAACCAGGTCGCGCGACTTCAACTCCGTTCCCGGAAAGCTTAGAACCAACGGCAGCTTGGCGACCTCCGTCTCCCATGTGCTGTCGTATTCCTTGGTGTATTTGGCTACGGGGGCGAGCACTTCTCCGCCTGTGGTTTCCGATTTCCATTCACCGAATGTCAATTCATCGCTGGGCACGAGATCAAGCACAGTACCCTTCAGCGGCCCGTAGATGGCTTTTCCAGTGATCTGCTGCCACCACGTGCCGGTCTCTTTGTCGCGCATGAGGAAGTTCTGGTTGTTGATCCCGGCCAGATAAAAATGCAATACCCTGCCGTCAACCGCGCGCGTCCACACCAGACCGGTGTGACAGAGCGTTCAATAGGTAACAGCGATCGGCACTCCCCCGACGACGTCATTCAGAATGTGATGATAGGCCATCTCGCTGATGGGATAGGCGCGTGCGTCGCTGCCGAAGCGCACGGTCATGACCATTTCTTTGGCGTCGAGTTTGCTGCCGGCCTCCGTGTCAAATTGTGGATCCTTCACCGGATGGAACATCCACTCGAAATAATTCAGCCGCGCCATGGCCGCCGAAAAGGCGACAAGGGCCACGCTGACCACCAGGGCAACACGCAGCCATTTGCCGGTGCTGCTCCACAAAAGGGCCGCTAACAACAAACACACCCCGCCTGCGATCAGCGTGCCCTGGGGCGCACGCTGTCGCATCGCCATTGCGATCCACAACGCTCGCGGTGCCTGATAGCGAAAGGGGCGAATGACGAACGCCGGGACGAGAAAGAACCCTATACAGATAAGCGCCGACAGAACAAAAGGAATCCAAACGAGCCATGGCACGTGGGCTGCTCGAGGAGACTGGGTGTGAGGAGACGAATTCAACCTGCTCTTAGTCTCGCAGATTGCCGGGGAAGCTGCCAATAAAAAACCCCGGCGCGCGAAGCGCGCCGGGGATGGAAGCAGATCGTGTTGCCAAACTTACTGCGGCGTAAAGTTCTGGTGATAGCTCAAACTGACTACGTCCTGGAACATGGGCGTTCCGGGAGGCAGATTGTTCGGGTTCAAGAACTGCGTATCAAAGAAATAGTTTCGTGTCGGCGCGCCGTACACCACGTTGCAACACTTGAAGTTGCCCGTGGCATACTGCGAATAGTACATGCTGATCAGCGATCCAGCATAGTTCACGATTGCTCCGTTCGCGCCGCGGTTCTCGAGATAGCGGAGGAAGTTGTGCATGCCGCCATCGGTGCCGAAGTCTTGCGCGCCCCAGGCGGGTTGAGGAAACGGAATGCTCTTGCCGGAGGCAATGGCCACGCGGTAGTAGCTGGTGTTGCCGGGCCGGTTGCCAACATCCCCGGGGAACAGAAAGCTTTCGACGTCCGTCCAGCCCTGGTTCGTGGTTGGTTTGGTTGCCGCCGAGGGAGGATTGGACAGCAAGGTAACTGAGTCCGCGATGATGCCGGCAGCGGAATGCGGCGTGGTCGGAACCGCGCCGCTGGGCCAAATGGGATCGTTGGCACCGCTGTTGTAGTCTCCCAAAATGTAGACGGGTTCCTCAGAAGCAACTGTAAAGCCATTGCCGAAGGTTGCGGGTGCGATGGGATGCGGCAGATAACTCACGGCCGCCGCGCTCATGCCGCCATCCACCAGCCGCAGTACGTGACGCGGTCCGGTAACCATGTTGTTCTGGGGGTTTCCGGCAATCGCCGTTGCCGTGGTCGCGCCGGCCCCCGGAGGATAGGTATAGTTCGAATTCCCCGCACTGTTCTCAGTGTCAGAGCTGCAGTTCACCTGGTTTGCACTTGAAGTGAAGGCGTTGGCCGGAATGGGGAAGTAAGGCTGGCTCATATAGTTGGTCGGAGTTCCAACCAGGCCAAAGCCTGCTCCGAGGTATTTTTCTCCCCAGGCGTCGAGATTACCGTCGCCGTTTACGTCCTCCGGCGAAAAGTTGTAGTAAGTGGCCGGCTCCAGCTTGTTATCCGGCGAACCGGCCGTTGATCCGGAGTTGATGGTATCTTCCAGCCCCGACATTCCCGTGATGCGGTTATAGAGACCGTTTGCGGTCGTGTTGGGATCGGGAATCATGCCCCGATGGTCAGAGAAATAAAGAATGTAACCATTCTGGTTGGTGCTGTTGACCAGTTTTCCGCTGCCCGCGGCATACGGGGCCGCACCCTGCAGCCAGAGCCACAGGTTGCCCACGTCCAGTTCGACCGCATTCATGACGCCGCTCGAGCTGCAAGGGGTATAAACCGTCTGATTCTTGGTACCGGTGGTGTTCGTTGATCTCGTGCCGTTGTCGCGCGGCTCGCCTTCCCGGGCATCGTAAAAGTTGATGGGAATCCAGTTATAGGCAGTGTTTGAGCTGTCCGTCGTGTCGGTCTCGTACGCGCTGGCAAACGACGTCCCCTGCTGAAGCTGCTGCAGGATGAGAATGGCGGGACTGATTGGATTCGAGCACTGCCCCGCCGGGAAGGTGGGGAACTGCGTGCAGGCGGTACCGCCCCAGGGAGCCGTCGGTGGCATATCATAGGAACGCCCAAATCCGAACCCCAGCCATTCCCGCGTCACTCCTATCCACTGGCCGGCATTGTTCAGATACTCAACTCGCAGCCAGACGTAAGGATCGTTTCCGGTAGTGGGTGCGGCACCCCCTGAATTTGATGGGCTGCTCGTGATTTGACCCAAGAGCGGCCAGGAAGTCCATGTATAAGCCGTGCCGGTTGCGGGATTGGTGGGGTCCACCCATCCAGCCGTGCCGGTCTTGGCCATGGCGTAATACATGTAATCAGCCGGGCTGCCGGTGTAGTTCAATCTAACCGATGTGGTGGTGCCATTCACCGAGGAGATGCCGAGTTGCACATCGTCGTTGTCGAGCGACGCTGCACCTCGATCGGGATGCAGATCGGCGAGCGTATCCGCAAGCAAGATTCGGATCTCGGCTTTGCTGTAGAGACGCGAAGTGGACAACAGCGTCGAGTCGGCCGCCTGAGGCCGGCGAATGATATCGATCGCACCCACGTTCGAGGACTGCACGAAAGGCAGCTGCAGCTTGGTCGCGCCAGTTAAGCCGTTGACGATGAATCCGGCAAAGGTCGACTTCGAGATTCCCGTCCAGCCCGGATTGGCGGCTCCGACATTAGGAAATCCGCCCGTCCAGCTGCCTTGCGTAAGCTGAAGGCAATTCGCGGCCGGACCGGTTCCGGGAGCGCCGGGGCAGCCGCCGCCCGCGTTCGGCACCCAGACCTGGCCGCCATAGCCGCTGTTTGTTGGATGGCCGTTTTCCAGTTGGTCCAGCACGACCTGCCCGACCGCAGCGATCTTGTCGGTGAAGGTCAAGTTCGCACCGGAGGCTAGGAACAGATTTCCGTTGGTATGAACGCGGCCGCCAAAGTTAAAGTCTGGACCGGCGAAGTAGTCGCAGTCTCCATCGCAGAAAATCCCGAACTCGAAAGCCGGAAGCAGGGCGACTTCCACTGTGCGCGTAAGGTTCACGGAGGCGCCGGGAGAAGAAACCGAAGCATTCGTGCTGCTCTCACCGGCTCCTGCCAGACGAGTGGCCGTAACGTTGAGCGTGAGAGGTATGACAGTGGCCACCATCCCCTGGTCCTGGCCCGCGCCGACGATATCCCAGGTGCCGCAGGGGTTCGTGCACGGATTGCCGCTCGCGTCAACCGATGGCCAAGTCACGCTCTCCACATAGTTCATGTTGGTGATGTTGGAGCCTGTGATGTTGTTGGGGTAATTCGCGGGGGCGGCCAGCGCCTGAATCGCGGCAGCATTCGGCGTTTGCGAAGTCTGGTAGAGCTGGGAAATCTCGGCCGTCAGGTTCTCTATGCCGGCCTGGGCGCCATAGTAGGCCAGATTGCCCTCCAGGTCGTTTCCTCCCATGCGCTGCTCATTGTTCACCAGATACAAAAGCCCTACCGCGACCCCGGACAACAGGATCGTCAGCAGAAGCGCCGCGATTAAAGTAAATCCTCGGGAATCTTGTGTGCTCTTCCCCATAATTTCCCCCTGACTTGCTACAACAGACATCACTGGCAAACTGTGTTCTGCGTGCTGTACGAGTTGCAGAAGCTCATATTGCTGGCGCTCACCGAGCTGGCCAGATACATGCTCTGCGACCTCGTGCCCCCTGCGAGCAAACTCTCTCCCATAATCCACAGATTGACTTTCTGAATGAGCGCGGGGGAAAGCCCGGCACCGAGGGGATCGGCCTGGTTGGCGCTGATCGTGCCCAGGTTGGAATTGATCACATCGTAGGTGATTTGCAGATTGATGATATTGTCAGCCACCGGAACCGCCGGCAGGCCATTCACCTGCCGCATCAGGCGGGGACTTTGAACAGTACCGCCCGCAGCAGGAACTTCCAGAAAGTAAGTGACCACGTTCAGCCGGCAAGCCGTGACCACATTGCCGGCCGGGGCGGAGTTAAGATTCGCTTGCGCGCTGGCAAGGCTATTGGGGCCCGTCTGGTTGAAATTGAGGGCATCACTGGCCGCAAAATTTATTGTTGTGCTGTTGGGCAGTCCCGTGATTTCTCCCACCACTGCCGCCGTCTGCGCCAGGCTGGTGCCCTGATTGCCTGTGCCGTTGCCGGGAGAGCTCACGAGGAAAAAAATCAGGTCGCCGACGTTCAGACCTCCGGGTGCAAGAATGTTGGTCGGCAAACCGGCGGTGATGATGGCTGCTGGGGCCACCGTGGCTTGCGTGGTGTTTGGAAAGCTGAAGGCAAAGTTACTCAGTGGGAAGCTGTAGTCGCAATAGACTGAGGTGATGCTGTCGTTGACCCGCCCCGGAGCGTTAACAATGGCAGCGCCGTTTTCCACTCCGTTGTTGAAGCCGGGCAGGATTCCGTACATGTAGTTTGAGGTCCCGGCCGAAGCATTGTTCGGATATGTGTCAGTGGGGACATAACAGGTTCCCGTCTGATTGCAAGCGAACTTTGACAAGGTGCCGCCGGTCGGCAGCTGCAGTCCACCTGAGGGCAGGCCCGAGCCGGCCAGGCTGATGTCCTTGGTCATCAATTCAATTGCGGCGCGCATGTTTTGCTGGGTCTCGGCGCGCTGGGTAATCACGAAAGTGGCATCCATACCTTGCTTGAACAGGGAAGTCATGGCCCAGATCGCGAGCAGGCCGATGGCAGAGGCCACCATCAGTTCCAGCAGGGTAAAGCCGCGTTGCGACGACAGGCTGCGCGTTTTCATATTTGCGTTTCTCATCAGTGGTAACTCGAAATGAGCCCGTTCACTGTGTATGTGCGGGAGGGCCATCCGGGCTTGGTATATGCCACCGTGATGGTGACCGCGATCAGGTTGGTGTTAACAGCGCCCGTTGGCAGCAGGACCTGATTGAAGGTGATGGTGCGTGTGAAGTTGGAGAGACTTTGTGTGACGTCGTCTGCCGTACCCAGCACCCCATCCGGACCCGGAAGAATCAGGCACTCAACCCCGCCGGGGCAGGCCGTGCCCGTGCCGGGCACGGTGCAGGCTACATCGTCTCCAGTGCCAACAATGCCGTCGGGTCCTGCACATTTGAGGGGCGTTGCCCCGCTCAGAAAGATTCCTCCGTTGGCCACGTTGTTGATAGAGGCGAACGGCACCTGCTGCGAATTACGGGCGGTATAAATGCTCTCCAGAGCATCGAGCGCTTTGTGCCGCGCGATCAGGTCTTCCTGGGCCGATTCGGTGGCCGTGATGGCCGTGCCGAACGTCGCCATCAGCGCCAGCAGGCCGACGGTCATGACCACAATGGCGATCAGGACCTCAATCAAGGAAAAACCGCCCTCTTGTTTTCCGCCGTGCTTTTCGGCAATTGCTTGCTTGCTCATTGCTGTACCCATATGGGATTGCCCGCCTGTTGACCCAGCCGCCAGCCGCGAATTCGACCCGTCGCTCCCCATACCGAAACGGCTCTCGAGCTGTAAATGGGACCACCGGGGTTGGTGATGTAAATCACTCCGCTGTTGTATGGATTCGCGCTTCCGGCGCATCCGTTAGGTCCGAACTGTGATGAGCCGTCGGGCATGAAAACCACGTAGTTCAGTCCGGCGCAGTTGGAAGACTCTCCAAAATCTATGGCCACAATGCCCGCCCCGAATCCATCCGGCGCGTTGGCTGGAAACCCGGCTCGTACGCCAAAAGTGATGTCCGAAGGGATGGTGTAAGTCCGGACTTGCTGGAGCGGCGGCAGCGCACCGACACCGACCGCCGGGGCTTGATATTCAACCTGGATGGTCCCGGCCGGAAAACCCACGGGGTTGAAATTCACGTAATACTCGTGGCCTTGCGTAATGGCAAGGTTGCGGGTGTTACGCAGCACCATCAAAGTCGTATCGTAGCCCGAATTCAGATGGCTATCGGCCAGTAGCGGCTGCAGCCAGACGAAGGTCACGCCGGCGATGACGAGCATCAGGGAAACGGTGATCATCAACTCCAGCAGCGAGAACCCGAACTGTTTTCGTGAAGCCATTGGTTTCATTCCAGGGGGGAAACGGCGATGCCGCCACCTCGAGCGCAGTCTCGAAACCTCACTACCCGATGCGGATGGCGCACCCCACTTGCAAGTCACGCGTTAAACCAAACGCCTGCCCAGCCCATAGCCGTGCGCGTGGAGATCGCCATCTTTTTCATCGTAGGAAGGGGTAGCGGCGGCGTCAAAGCACCACGGTCCAAGGAAGGCGTATTGGTCTTTTGTAATTACGTACTGTTACGGTAGTCACCGATTGAGAACGCTTCACTTAGGGTCTTTTCAATCGGGCATGAGACAGCCACCGTGGTCATTGAGTGACCGCGGTAACTTGTGAATGGAACCGTCGTGCACCTAGGATGTGGTGCAGTTATGACCCATACGTCCCTCTTGGTTTGTGCCGATGAGGCGTCGGTGACGGTATTGCGCCGCGTGCTCGAAGAGCTTCAAGTGCTGGTGGAAGTTTGTCCGAATATCGCCCGTGCGCAGATTCTTCTGGCTCAGAAGAGGTTCGACCTGGTCATTCTCGACGGGCCTTCGCAAGCTGACACCATCGGGTTGCTGCATGAAACCCGCGGCTCCCGCCTGAACGACTCCACACTGACCGTGGCGATTGTGCCCGGGCAGGAGAGCATCCACGAGATGTTCTCTCTGGGAGTGAACTTCGTTCTCTATAAGCCGGTCCTCTACGAGCGCGCGCTGAGCAGCCTGCGCGCGGCCCAGTCTTTGCTGCGCAAAGACAAGCGCCGCAAGACACGCTCCAACGTTCACACTCATGCCACCATCGATTACGCCGGTGCGGAACAGGCGAAGGCCACCTTAGTCGATCTGGCCGAGGACGGCATGGCGGTGCATTTCGTTAAACAGTTGCCGCCGACGTGCAAAGTGTATTTCCAGTTTCAATTACCCGGGCAGACGGCGGATGTACGGCTCTCGGGACAGGTGGTCTGGCAGGATTGGAACGGCCGCGCCGGCATCCAGTTCGTCGACGTGCCCCAGGCTTCCCGCAGGATTCTGCAACAATGGCTCACCGCCAGCATGGCGGATGGCGCGCAGCCGGAAACCGTAGACCTTAGCTCCCACGTGGAACACACCCTTACTTCCGGCCAGGACTACAGCCGTTCGAAGCCGACGGAGCACAAACCGAAGAAGACGGACGAAGCCGAGGCCTCGGCGCGGCTGCGCTCTGGACCGGGCAATCGGCGGGGCAAGGAGCGATACGCTTGCCGCGTCGGAGCCGAAGTCTACAAGACTGGGACCTCGGTTCGAAATTACTGCCACCTGACCGACCTCAGCCAGGGCGGGTGCTACCTGGAAATGCCGCTGGCTTTTCCCGCCGGCACGGCAGTGGAGATTACTGTGCGGACCCACGACATGAAACTGCGCCTCGCCGGCGAGGTGCGTACCTCGCATCCGGGCTACGGGATGGGAATTCTATTCAAGCTGAATACGAAAGATGAACGCGCGGGCGTGCAAAGTCTGATTGATTTCGTCGCGGCGACAGCCGAAAGCTCGAGTTAGGGTACCACCATTTCCTGTAGGTCCGGAGTTTCCGTGCAACGCGACTTCGATCACGGCCTCGCGGCGGCCGTCTCCTCGGCCACGGCTTTCCTGAAATATTCCAGCGACAGACGCAGACCAGTCTCCAGATCGATCTTCGGTTCCCAGCCCAGAAGTTGACGGGCTTTGCTGATATCAGGACGCCGTTGTTTGGGATCGTCTTGTGGAAGCGGCTCGTTGCGAAGCGTGCTCTTCGACCCTGTGACTTTCAGAACAAGCTGGGCACATTCCAGGATCGTAAACTCGTTCGGGTTGCCGACGTTCACCGGCAAATGCTCGTCTGATTTCGCCAGGCGCATGAAGCCGTCAATCTCGTCGCTCACGTAACAGAAACTGCGAGTTTGCTTGCCGTCGCCGTAGACGGTGAGGTCTTCACCCCGGAGCGCCTGCTTCATGAAGTTGGGAACGACGCGTCCGTCGTTGAGTTGCATGCGTGGTCCGTAGGTGTTGAAAATGCGGACAATCCGCGTATCCACATTGTGATAGCGGCGGTAAGCCATGGTGACGGCCTCGCTGAAGCGTTTGGCCTCGTCGTACACCGAACGCGGGCCGATGGGATTCACATGGCCCCAGTACGTTTCCTTCTGCGGGTGCTCGAGCGGATCGCCGTAGCACTCGGAAGTCGACGAGATAAAAAACTTTGCGTTGTATTTGTAAGCTACTTCGAGCGCATGAAAGGTGCCAAGCGATCCCACCTTCAAGGTGGGGATGCCGTGCGTCATGTAGTCGACGGGACTGGCAGGGCTGGCGAAATGAAAAACGTAGTCTACCTTGCCGAAGTCGAACGGGACGCAGATATCTTTTTCTATAAACTCGAAAGCCGCCTCAGTACGGAGATGATCGAAGTTGGCGCGGCGGCCGGTAAGCAGGTTATCGGCGACGACGACTCGCCAGCCTTCGCCGAGCAGGGCATCGCAGAGATGCGATCCCAGAAATCCCGCCCCACCGGTGACCAGAGCGCGTTTTCCAGTCATGCTTTCTTGGTGCCATTCCCGTTTTTCAGGACTCCGGTGGGAATACCATCGGGATGGCAGGCGGCGCGTCCTACACTGTAGTAGGTGAAGCCGTGTGCGGCCATCACTTCGGGATCATACAGATTGCGGCCGTCGATCACGATGGGATATTTCAACTCCTTGCCCAGACGATCGAGATCGAGATTGGCGAACTCTTCCCACTCAGTGAGGATCAGCAGGGCGTCGGCGCCTCGGGCTGCATCGTAGGCCGAATCGGCGAACTTGATCAGCGAATTCATGACCTCCTGCGTGCGCTCCATGGCGGCGGGATCGTAGGCTGTGATCTTGCAGCCCTCTTGCAAAAGCGCCTGCACCAGAAAAATGGCGGGTGACTCGCGAATGTCATCGGTGCCCCCTTTGAACGCGAGTCCGAGCACGCCAAGATGTTTGCCGCGCAGCGTCCACAGGGCGCTGCGCACTTTGCGCAGGAAGCGGTCACGCTGGTCTTCGTTGATGCGCATGACCTCGTCGAGCAGGCGGAAGTCGTAGCCACATTCACGCGCCACAGAGCGGAAGGCCATAACATCCTTCGGGAAGCAGGAGCCGCCATAGCCGATGCCGGGATTGAGAAAGCGGGGGCCGATGCGGGAATCGGTTCCAACTCCATGCACCACCTGCCCGACATTGGCTCCCACCGACTCGCACACCGTCGCCACCGCATTGATGAACGAAATCTTCATGGCCAGAAATGCGTTGGAGGCGTGCTTGATCAACTCGGCGCTCTTGGTGCTGGTGACAATGATGGGCGCGGGAATGGTTGTGCGGTCGGGCTGGGGAATGGCGTCACTGCGCTCGTAATAGCTGCCGTCGGTGAGCGGCGCGTAAATCTCCCGCAGCACCTTGGCGCAGCGCTCGTTGTCGCAGCCGATCACAATGCGGTCGGGAAAAAGGAAATCGGTCACCGCGGTGCCTTCGCGGAGAAACTCAGGATTGGAGGCAACGTCAAACGACTCCGGCTCGGCTCCATTGCGCAGAATGATCCGGCGCACCCACTCGCTGGTGTAAACCGGGACCGTACTTTTCTCCACCACGACCTTGTAGTCGTTGATGGCGCCGGAGATTTCCCGCGCCACCGACTCGACATAAGAAAGATCGGCTTCGCCGCGCTCGGTGGGCGGAGTGCCGACAGCGACAAAAATGACAGCACTCGCCCGGACCGCTTCATGCAGATCATCGGAAAAGGTCAGGCGATTTCCCCGATGGCGGCTCAATAGTTCCGGCAGAAACTTTTCGTGGATAGGGACTCGCCCGTGTTTCAGCGCGGCCAGCTTCTGTTCATCGTTGTCGACCAGAATCACATCATGGCCGAGATCGGCGAAGCAGGCCCCTGCCACTAACCCAACATATCCCGAACCGACGACCGCGATCCGCATGTTCTCACTCCCTGCCTGGAAGATCCTGAAAATTTCCCTGCTTCGACGGCAATTTCACGGAGATGGCCGAGGGAGGAAGCAAAAGAAACGGCATTGGGCGCGCGCATATCACCGTTGCCCCAAGATGAGCGGATTTTAACAGGTCTCATGTGCCAAAGGGAGGGGAGAAAAGTCTCCGGCACTGTCTTCCTAGTTACTTTCGTTGTCGTTTCGGGACAGCTTTTCGCGGAACCCGGTTTTGCGGCACCGCAGCAATGCGGCGCTCGTGCGCGGAATCGGCGATCAGCCGCGCTAAGCGGCGCTGGCGGGTCTCTTCTTTCTTTGCGCTGATCACCCACCACGTAGCTGTCCTGCGATACCAGGGTGGCGATGTCTGAAAAAATGCCCAGGCTCGTTCATTGGAGCGAAACTGTCTCTCCGAGAGCGCATCCAGTCTGGCGGTGCGGCGTTGTTCGTAGGAGTAATGGCGAGTCTGCGCTTCCGCGCCGGCGAAGGCTTTCAAACCGGCAGGCCGCATCTGGCCCAGCGCGGTCAATTCTTTCGCCCGCCGGATGTTGACCACGCTCCATTTGCTTTTGAGTTTTCGAGGAGTGAACCGGATGGCATAAGCAACTTCATCAAGACGGTTGCGCACGCCGTCGATCCACCCGTAGCAGAGCGCTTGATCCACGGCCTCGGGCCAGGTCATGCTGGCGCGCCCAGAGCCTTGCCTGTAGAAGCCGACAGAGAGTTCTGGGCATCGCAGATGGTTGCTTTCGAGCCAGGCCCGGAAATCCGCAGCGGTCTTGAAAAACATTGCTTTCATGGCAAGCGAAGGAAGGATTGTGCCCACGAATCACATAAGGATATCTGATTCAGGTTTGCAACATCTTGCAGAGTGGTTTCCCAAGGCCGGAAAAAGGCGGCATGGTCGTATTGACAAGCAGGTAGTTTAGGGGGAAACTCCGCTCAAGACTGTTGTTGGAGCGTGACTTTGTCTCCCATGGCACAGCTTCCGATGTGGGGCCCTGATCCAGCCAAATCCGGCCCATCGTCCGCCTCCGACGGATTGTGGATCTCGAGGGAAGAACTCTCCGCGGAGGCCGGTCCCGGTCTCGGTACGCAATCGGACGTTGCTGAACTGGCAGACAAGTTTGCCGCCCACAGCGGTGGCGAGCTCTCCAAGCAAATATCCACCGAACTGGCTCTGGAAATCGTTCTAAACGAAATCGTGGAACAGGCTTGCCTGGCAACCGGCGCAACCGCCGCCGCCATTATCTTGCAGCGCGATGGCACACTGGTATGCCGCGCCACCACCGGCGGGAATGCACCTGAACTGGGAGTACCGCTTAACACGGAAAAAGGTCTGTCGGGTGCATGCGTCAAGACCCAGAAGATTCAGCGCTGCGACGATGCTCAATCGGATCCGCGTGTCGATGCGGAGGCTTGCCGATTGCTCGACGTACGTTCCGTCATGATTCTTCCGCTGCTGCAGGAAGGCCGGCTGCTCGGAATCTTCGAAGCTTTTTCATCACGCCCGCAGGCATTTGGGGAGCGCGACCAGCACACGCTGGAGGCGCTGGCGCAACGCACACTGAAAAGTCTGCAGCGGGCCGATGAGCCGCGGATTCCCCCGACGCCACCCTCCCCGCCGCCGACAAAGAACGCGCCCGAGGAAGTCCCGTTTACGCTACTCGGATTGGGCAAGTATCACCCATTCGATCCTTACCAGGAGGAAATTTCGCGGCCACCGGTGCGCCAAATCGACGGCCTCACTCTCGCACTGGGAGCGGTGGTATTTGCCTGCGCCGTGTTGCTGAGCACTTTGATTGGCCTGCACTTTGGCCGGGAACGCGCGGCGCTCGGGGGGGCGCGGCGATCGCGCAGCGCAGTCGCTGCTCCGCGAGAGCCGAATCCGGCCCAGCCCGGAATTGCAGGTTCACAGCCAGGAAACAATACGGAAACTGCGGGCGCGGCGACGACCGGGACCCAGGAGGCGGTCGGTGCTGCTGCAACCGCTGTGCCGGTTGGAGCTCGGACGGCCGTTGTGCCTCCAGCTGGAGGTCTTCAGGTTTACGAAAATGGGCGCGAAGTATTCCGCATGGCGCCTTCTGCCAACGCTCGACAGGAGGCAAGAGGCGGAAGTGTGGAGCCTGCCTCGTCTGTAGAGACGTCGGCAGTTCCGCTATCCGCGGATGCCGTCGAAAGTAGCCTGCTACATCGCGTAGAACCGGAATATCCCGAAGAAGCACGCCGCGAGGGAATCCAGGGGCCAGTGGTGCTGGATGTGCGCATCGGTAAAGATGGAGCGGTGCAGAATGTGAACGTGGTAAGCGGGCAGACGATCCTTGCCAATGCCGCGACCTCGGCAGTGAAGCAGTGGCGGTTCAGGCCCCACTACGCCGAAGGCCGCGAAGTGGAAATGCAAACCAGAGTGACATTGCGCTTTACGCTTCCCGGGCCGCAGATTGCAAACTAGAATCCCTTGGCGCCTGCGCCGGGAACTTACCTCAGTGGTCCGAGTTTTCAGCGCTGCCTAATTCACCGTTTCAACAAACAAAACCGAAGGCAGGGTTGTGGTTGTGGCTGAAATGTTTATGTTTCCCTGCTGGGACCCGGTCGCGTAAGTGATACTGGCCCGGCCGTTGCTGCCCGTAGTCACGCTACCGTTGGAGGAAAACGTTCCGTGCACTCCGTTGTCCGCAAAAGTCACGGTCGCTCCCGCAATCAGGTTGTTGTATTGGTCCTTTACGGAAACCACCAGTGGATTCGGCAGCATTGTGTTCGGCGGCGCGGACTGGTGATTGCCCGATACATAATTCACCGAAGCCGGAGCGCCCGGCAATGATTTTGCGCTCAGTAACAGACTAATGTTTGACGAAGAGGCTTTGATGCTGATGTTCGTCGCTTTTGTAGGCACCGTATAGGAGACTGAGGCTCTGCCGTTCGCCCCAGTGGGGACCGGGTTCGCGGAAAAGCTTCCACCTGCTCCCCCATCGCTGAAGGTGATCGCCACGCCGGGAATCAAATTGCCAAAGGAATCTTTTGCGGAAACCACAATCGGTTGCGCCAGAGGGTTGTTGACCGCTCCACTCTGACTGCCCCCCGAAACTAGCGCTATCTTGGTCACCGGGCCGGCGGTCGCTGAGACATTCAGCACCGTAGAGACGGCAGTCGAGCCGGAAACGGTGATGCTGACCACGCCCGCCTTCTTGGGCAAGGTGTAGGTGGTGGTAGCCTTCCCGTTGCTGTCGGTGATTACACTGGGGGTGCCAAAGGATCCTCCAGCGTTCGAATCGCTGAAGGTGACCGCGACCCCCGATAGCGGTCCTCCGGTGTAGGGGTTGGCAGCCTGCACCGTGAGCGGGAGTGGCAGCGTGGAATTCACCGCGCCATTTTGTCTGTTCCCGCCGCTTGGGCTCAGCGGGGAGAGAAGCCCGTACACTACCAACTGCGTCTGCGTTGCGGCATACACCTTGCCGTTCGCAATCGTAGGAGTGGCATACTTCGCAATATTGCCCAACGTGTCGCGCTGATTTGCAGCCTGGTTGCTGTTGTAGAACTCCGTGGCCACATTGTTGGCATCGAAGGCGTGCAGGTTCCCATTGTATTGGTTTCCCTGGCCGCTGCCCCATGTGATGCTCCAGACGATGCCGTCGCTGGTGCCGTTGGAGGAAACCGAAACCGGTCCGACCCCCGTGAAAGTTCCAGTCGTTTGCGCTGAGGGCGAGCTTTCCACGGTAGCGCCGCCGCCATTATCGGAGATCGTGTATTGCAGCAAGGGGGCAATCGAACCGGGAAAATACAGGTTGTCGTTCCAGAACGAGGGCGAACCGAAGCTGCAGGTCCGAACGTTATTGACCTTCAGGCATCCGGTCAGCCACGAAGGCGCAGTCACATCCTGCACGATATTCGTATTGGACGAACAAGTGGAGCAGTATCCGCCCATGCTGTCGCGGTTGATCAAATAGATTTCTTCTGCCTTGCCGGACGCTACCAGCAGATGAGTTGGTCCGTCAGGCTGATCGGGAAGCAAAATGGGCCCCACGGAGCTGAGATCCAGATCCTGCGGGTTGAGAAGAGTTCCCTGGTTGTAGGGTGTGAAGTAATCGGCCAGACCCAGGCTTGAGTTCAGTTTGATGACACTGTTTCCGAAATCACCGCCTCCGGTGTTGACGTCGAAAGCGGCATCGGCCGTCTCGAAGTAGATATTGCCCTGGCTGTCGGCTGCCAATCCTCCGCCACTTTGCCAGATGCCTCCATTATCCGTATTCGGAGTGGTTACAAACACCGCAGGCGTGGCGTTCAGGCTCGCGGTGCTGTAACCCAATACCCAGCCGTGATTGTTGATCGAAGGAAAATTGCTGAGCCCCTTGCACCCGGTCGAAGCCAGCGCCACATAAACCATCCCGTTGTTGAGCAGTAGTCCCGGACGGCTCATGTGGTATTCCGGCAGGAATGCCGGGCCTGACGGTGGCACGATGAGGACCGGACTGCCAACTTTGTCGAAACCGGTGGTTATGTCAACGGCGTGCAGGTATAGGCCAAACGGCGAGGAGTTTCCGTCTCCCGTCTTGGTTACGAAATAGATGACGCTGGCCACTGGGTCGATGACCGGCGTGCTGACAATGCCGGCTCCGCCAGAAGGAGAATTTTCGTACTGAGAATCCTGGCACAAATTGGCAAAAGGCGTGGCCGGACCGTAATTGTTGGTCCAGAGCAGAGAACCGCTATCGGCATCGAACGCATAGACGCTGTTGTTGATGGTCGCGACATAAACCACGTTGTGCGCCAGGCCGCCGATGAAAACGTTGGGAACGTAGAGTGGCTGTGCCGCTGACCAACTGTCCAGATTGACGCTGCCCGTGAACAGTTTGCCGAATTGATTCGAATTTACGTTCGCCGGCGAAAGAAAGCTCTCGACGGTGTTCTGCCCGGTGCGGGCATTGTCGTTGTGATAGGTGGTGACGCTCACCTGAGCAGCGGCTGCGCCGGATCCAGCGCCCAGGCTGACCAATAGGGCGAGGGTAGAAACAAACCCGGAGTATCTTCCTGCCCGCTTCGATCCGCCTTCAAGCTGCCGAGATTTTCCCCGGGAGAACAGAAAATCAGGAGCAATTCTATCCATTTACTGCCTCTAAATGTGCCCAGTAGCGTGGGGAGAATGTTTGAGGTTGCAATCTGCCGAGGGGAGTGGGACAGGGCGGCCGACTGTGTGCAAGTTCTGATGCATGATGCAGTGCTCGCGTTATCGTGTCAAGACATTTAGAGCGGCATCCATACTCTTTTTTGGGCTAATGAAGGAACTACTCCGAAAGGAAATGCACCGGCTGGGCTTATGATTCTAGGGACTTTCGACAGGAAGGATTTAGACCTCTTGCAGCCAATTGCGATGCCAGCTACGGTAAGCGATCAACAGGGAAGCTTGTGGGCTTTCCCTGGCGACGAATCCGATTCTCCCCCCAACCTATAAACTTTGAGGTCGTCACGAAACTGGTTTTGCGTGTTTCGTAACGTTCCATACGAGACTTAACGGCTAAGCCCCCCAGTGGTTGACATATTCTACTTGCGGCGGGTTCCGCTTGGCGTCGGCCCGTCAATCGGGTGCCGATGGCATGCGTTCTGAATTGCTACCCGGGGCTAACAGGATTTTGCGGAGGCCGTACTTGAATTTAATAAAAAGGAAATGCTGCACGACGTGCGCCGGTGTGGTTTTGGCGTTGTGTGCCGTGCCGCTGTGGCTGGTTAGGTCGCCCGAATGTGAGGCGCAGACGTACACACCAAACTACATCTATACGATTGCCGGCGGTGGCTCGATTGCGGCGGATCCGCTGGCAGCGATGCTTCCCGGCCCGACCGCCGCCGTCAAGGATTCAGCTGGGAACATCTATATCGCCGCGCCCGCGTCCGCATACGTGCTCAAGTTGACCACTAGCGGTACGTTGAGCGTTCTTACCGGTAAAGGCTTCGGCGGTTTCGGAGGCGACGGCAAAGGATACAACCTGGCTACAGTGAGTGAGGTTTCTGGACTGACCTTTGACAACAAGGGCAATCTTTACCTGGTCGACTCCGCGGGCTCCCGAATTCGCGCCATCAATCTGGGCAAGACGGCGATCACGATCGGCACAGTTTCCGTCAATCCCAATACCATCGCTACCGTCGCAGGTGACGGCACGAAGTGCGATCACTCGCAGGCGTGCGGAGATGGAGCCGTGGCCACTGCGGCCAATCTGAACCTGCCGGAATCCGTTGCCTTCGATGCCGCGGGCAACATCTACATTGCCGACAGCGTCGACAATCGCATTCGGGTCGTGAACGTCGGCAGCAGCGCCATCACCATTGCGGGAGTCAATATCGGACCCGGCGACATCAACACCATCGCGGGACAATCGGCATCCTGTTCGAGTCCGCAGGGCGGCTGCGGGGACGGTGGCCCGGCCAATCAGGCATTCTTGAATGATCCCTATGGTGTGGCCGTTGACCGCAATGGAAATATATACATCGCCGACACCTACGATCAGAGAATCCGCCTGATCGCGGCCGGGCAGAACAACATCTCCACCATCGCCGGCAATGGCCTGGCGTGTACGAATCCTCTGGGAGGATGCGGTAACGGCAGAGTGGGAACCAACGCAGAAGTGCATTTGCCGCAAGGCGTGTTCACCGATGCAACGGGCGATCTCTACATCGCGGACACGCAAGACCACATGATCCGCTTCATCGCGGCTGGCCAGAATACGATCACGCTTGCTGCGGGAGACGGCACGCAGGGATTTGCGGGAGATGGCGGAACGCCAACTGCCGCCCAGCTGGATTTGCCCGGCGGAATTTTCGTCGATGCTTCCGGGAATATGTTGATTTCCGATACCGGTAACCAGCGGGTTCGCCAGGTGACGGCTGGAGCAACGCCGACCATTTCCACCATCGCGGGGGGCGGCAACGGAGGCGACGGAGGTTTGCCCACTAAGGCCACTCTGGCCTCTCCCTGGGCGGTGGCCGAGGATGCGGCGGGAAGCCTCTACATCGTCGATCAGGCGAACAACCGCATCCGCAAGATCACCAATCCCGGGCAGGCCAACGCGGTGATTACAACAGTTGCCGGGAACGGCAACGTTGGATACAGCGGAGACGGCGGACCGGCGGTCGACGCTACGCTCAACGCGCCGAGCAGCATTGCCTTTGATAGTAACGGCAATCTCTATATTGCGGACACGAACAACCTGGTGATTCGCGAAGTGAATATGAGCACCGGCGTCATCTACACCGTCCTCGGCAGCGGCCGCTCGTGCTATCCCACCACCGGGAAGTGCGGTGATGCGCAGGGGCCATTGCAGGCCAACTTCGCTCTGCCTTTGGTGATCACGCTGGACGCCGCCAACAATGTTTACGTCAGCGACTGGCAAGGCTACCGGATTCGCGAGTGGAATGTTTCTACTAACTCAGTCAGCACGGTGGCCGGGACGGGAATTTCCGGCGCCCGCGGGAACGGGGGTGTGGCCACCAGCGCCTATCTCAATCACCCGGCGGGCCTGGTTCTCGATACGGCTGCCAACAGCTATATCGCTGATCAGTACAACAATGTGATCCGCTGGGTGTCGGGCGGAATCATCAACCTCTTCGCGCTCAACGGCAATGCCAACCTCAAGGGGGACGGCGGGCCGGCAACGAGCGGCAGCATGTGGAATCCGCTGATGCTCGCCATTGATCCCGCGTCGGACATCTTTATCTCGGGTGGAAATGACAACACGGTGCAGCGCATCAGCGCGGCCACCGGCGTCTACAGTACGGTGGCGGGAACTCCCACCAACGCCATCCAGGGAGGATACGCCGGAGACGGTGGTCCCGCACTCAATGCCCACATGGCGAACCTCGGGGCCCTGGTGGACGGTAACAACAATCTGTACATTGCCGATGGCGGCAACAACCGCGTGCGCTACGTTCCGCTGGCAGCGGCAGTTTCTCTTGCGCCAGCCACGGTGAGAACGGGACAGTGGGCGCTTGGCCGGGCGGGTAATCCGGCGACGCTGACGGTATCCGCGGCTGGTGGAGTGGACTTGAACATCTCGGCTATCAGCTTTGGGGGAACCAACGCCGGCGACTTCTCGCAAACCAATAATTGCGGGACACTCCCGGCTTCGGTTTCTCCGCAGGCCACCTGCACCATTCAAATTACCTTGACTCCCAGTTCATACGGGCCGGAATCCGCCACGCTGAAGATCACCGACAACGCTGCCGGCAGTCCGCAGTCGGTTACGCTCACAGGATCGGGTCCCAATTTCACCATCGCGGAAAGCCCGGGCACAATTACGGTGAGCGCAGGATCCAAGGGTGCGGGCACAGTAACGCTGGGCCCGCAGGCCCGATTCAATCAGAGCATCGCCCTGAGTTGCTCGGGTCTGCCGGCGAATACTACGTGCTCGTTTAATCCCAACCCCGTGCCCATGCCGGGAGGCAGTGCGCAAAAGGTGGCTCTGACAGTGACGACCTCTTCCGGGACGCCAACGGGAACTTATACGGTTACGGTTTCAGGGAAGTTCGGAACTCTGACCAATTCCACAACCTTCACGTTGATCGTGCAGTAACGAGCAAGACCCGGGTGAGCCACAGGCTCGCATCGTGCAGTATAGCTACGACGGAGGAGACCTTGATGCCTACGACAACTGCGAAATTGCTGTCTGCCGTATTGATTTTATTTGCCGTCAGTGCCGAGGCGCAGTTTACCGGCGTGCTCACCCAGCGCAATGATCTCGGCCGGACAGGACAGAACCTCCAGGAAACCACGCTGACCCCGACCAACGTGAAGGCAAAGTCGTTCGGAAAACTTTTTTCATATCCCGTCGACAATCAGGTTTATGCCCAACCTCTGTACGTGCCCAGCGTGACCATTCCGGGAATCGGGACGCGCAATGTGCTGTATGTCGCCACCGAGAACGATACCGTGTATGCCTTCGACGCCGATGGCCTTAGCCCTTACGTGTTGTGGTCGGTGAACTTTACCAACCCGGCCAATGGCGTCACCACGATCAATTGCGCATCGGCCGGACTGGAATGCGGTGTTTTTCCCACCGTCGGCATTACGGCTACTCCAGTGATCGATCCCAACAGCGGCACAATCTATGTGGTTGCCCGCACCGCAGAAACGGTTTCGGGGAAGACAAGTTATGTCGCGCGCCTGCATGCGTTGGATATTACGACTGGAGATGAAAAGTTTGGCGGACCGGTGACCATGACAGGTTCAGTTCCAGGTACCGGTACGGGAAGCAAGAACGGGGTCGTCCCTTTTGACACGCAACACGACAATAACCGCCCAGGCCTGGTGCTGGCCAACGGCATCGTCTATATCGCATGGGCGGGCAGCGCGCACGGTTGGCTCATGGCCTACAACGCCACTACGCTAAAGCAAGTTGCCATTTTCAACACAACTCCCAACGGAACCCTCGGCGGAATCTGGGCGAGCGGTGGGGCGCTGGCCGTGGATTCGAAGGGCAATCTCTACGTGGCCACTGGCGATGGAACATTCGACGCCAATACCGGCGGGATTGATTACGCGGATTCTGTCCTGCAGTTAGGTCCCACGTTGCAGGTGCTGCAGTATTTCACGCCCATGGATCAGGCGTGCCGGGGACCGATCGACAATGATTTTGATCTGGGTTCAGGTGGCCCCATGCTTTTGCCCACGCAGCACGGCAGCTTCCCCGATGAATTGATCATGGCGGGCAAAGGAGGCGAAGGCACGCTGGGCGACTCGGCCTGCTACGTGGATTCCTTTGCGGATGGGACGTTCGCTCCGATTTACGTGTTGAACCGCGATACCATGGGTGGGTACGAACAGGGAGCAAACGATACCGATGCCGATCTGCAGACCCTGGAAGGTTCACCGCACGGATACTGGAGTAATCCCGCGTTCTGGCAGGGACCAAATAGCAGTTACGTCTACTATTCCGGGTTGGGAACGGAGTCGGGGCAAGGAGACTATGTTCGCCAGTTTTCCGTGACCAACGGCGTATTCTCGACCGCTCCCGTTGCAGAGAGCACCAACCTTTTCACGATAGGCAGTACGCCTTCTATTTCAGCTGACCGCAACCGCAACGGGGTTTTGTGGACTGTCATGCGCAAGGACATTCTGGCTGCCGCACCCGGAACCCACGCGGCGGTGCTCTACGCCTACCCTGCAATTAATATCGGAGCGACGCTTTACTACAGTATGCAGGCCAAGCTGGACAACCAATATCGGGATCAGATGGGATGCGCAAACAAGTTTGTGACGCCCACCATCGCCAACGGTAAGGTCTACGTGGGAACGCAAAATGAGCTTGACGTCTTCGGATTGCTGCCTGTGCAACGCACGGCGCCGGTTCCCGTTTTATCGAATCCCTGCTTTAACTTCGTGAACGTACCGGTAGGCACAACCAGCGCAGCGCAGTCGACGACACTGACCAACCTGGGACCGGGGACCTTGACCATCGGTGGCATCACGATGACCGGAATCAATCCCTCCGAGTTTTCCGAACAGGACAACTGCGGAATATCGCTGGCCCGGGGTGCAACCTGCACGATCAAGGTGGTGTTCACTCCCACGCTGGCCAAGATCGCACGGCAGGCCTTCTTGCAGATCAATGATAACGCAATCGGCGGAGCTTTGACCCTGCAAGCCACCGGGACCGGCAAGTAAAGCAGAACAGGTCTATCCCAACCCGGCTCCAGGTGGGATGGGCATTGTTTTTACCAAGTCAGCGGATATATCCATGCGACGAGTTGCACCACGGACCTGAACCCGTTCACCCTCTCTCCCGAATCAGTGCTTTCTTGCTGCGATAGTATTGATATTCATGGTCTCGTTCCCGAAGAAGTCGTTGGTCTGGCCACTTTTGCTGGCGGTTCCCCTCGTAGCTGGCGCTGGGTCGGCGGGGCAACCGAAACTGTCAAAACCGAAGGGCATCCCTCCGTCGGCCCGAAAAATTAGGTTCGTAGAGATCACATCAAAGTTATGCATCGCGATGGCGCAGCGCGCGCGCGCGCCGGGAGAAGTTGATCCCATACCGGCGGCAGAATTTTCTCGCGATTATGCGCGCCGCTATTTAATTCCAGCGATGGATGGGTCCATTGCGGTGAGCCATGCGGACGGCGCCGGTGAACACAGCCTCTATGCGGTCATCCCCGGAGGCGAGAATCATCTGCTGCAGGAAAATGCAGACGGCGGTTTCACCGATATCACCGAACGGGCGAAGGTGGCGGGAAGCGGCAGCGATTTGGGAGCTGCGTTTGGAGATTTTGACCATTCCGGGCGCCAGAGCTTGTTTGTAGCCGGTCTCGGCGGAGTCAGACTGTACCGCAACGATGGGGACGGGACCTATTCTGACGTGACCGATAAGGCCGGTCTAAGAGGAACGCCGGGCGAACTGGCGACTTCCGTGCTGCTGTTCGATGCCGACGGCGATGGATTTCTCGACATTCTGGAAACGATTTATACGGACCTGAGTTCTCCCCCCGCCAAAACGTCGTTCAAGTTCCCTAACGATTTCGCGGGCGCCAGCAGCCGTCTTTATCGCAACCAGCACGATGGTACGTTTCGCGACGTCACCGAATCGGCCGGGTTGGATTCCAATCCGGGGCGTACACGGCGAGCGGTGGCTGCCGATTTCAGCGGCGATGGCCGCATGGATCTGCTGTTGCTCCGCGACGACAAGCCGCCCGTGTTTTACCGCAATCAGGGGCAGGGCAAATTTGAAGACGCCACCTGGGAGGCAGGACAGGAAATCTGGAAATATGCTTATCTGGACGCTCAGATCGCCGACTTGAACCATGACGGCAAACCGGATATTGCTTTATGGTCAACCGTCAGCAGCGAGGCTCTTTGGAATGCCGGGGCTGGCAAGTTCAGGGCTGATGAGCAGATTCTGCCTGTAATTTATGCCGCCAACCGGCCCTTCGGATTTCACGGCACAGTTGTCGATCTGGATGGGAAAGGCTATACCAGCCTGCTGACGCGCGATGCGGGCAACAGATGGCGCTTGCTTGCCAATCGCAACGGAGAGTTCTCCCAGGCGTCCGTGGAGTTCGTTGCGGAGAAAAGTCAGGCCGGCAAGAATTCTCAAGAGAGTGACTCGTTGCCTGCCATGGCCTCATTGATTGCCTTCCGGATGAGCGGTGCGGATCAGGTTCGGCTTCTTGGTTTGACCGTGGATGGGCGCATCATGGTCTTTGAAAAGCAAAGCGCAGCAGCCAAAAAATCGGCTCGGCCACTGACGGGTGGGCGAAGCGAATGAGAATCGTGGACATAGTTCGTGGGGTTTTTCTTCTGGGCCTGCTCGTGGGCGGCCTGGCCTGGGCGCAGAGCGGATCTGCATCCCAGGTGGCGGGGTCGGCGGCCGTGGTCCCCATGGATGCGACCGTGCTCACAATTAAGGGATTCTGTCCGGGGCAGCAACCATCTCCCGGCGCTGCCTGCCAGACCGTTATCACTCGGGCGCAATTTGAGGCGCTCGCCTCCGCAATTCAACCCAGCATGAATCCGGTGGTTAAGCGCCAACTGGCTAGTTTGTATCCGCGTTTGCTGGTGATGTCGCACCAGGCGGAAGCCGAGGGACTCGATAAAGAGTCGCAATATCAGCAGATGATGGCTTACGCCAGAATGCAGATTCTCACCCAGGCCCTGACCCGCAAGCTTCAGGAGGATTCGGCGAAGATTTCTGACGCTGAAGTTGCCGACTACTATCAGCAGCACCTGGAGATGTTCTGCCTCTACAAATTGCAGCGGCTGTTCATCCCGTTGCATAAACAGTCGCCGCAGGGCCACCCGGAAAACAACGTGGGACAAAAGGCTCGGACCGCGGAAACAGCTCAGGAACAAGCGGCACGAGAGATGGCCGATGTCCAGGAGATGACGAAACTGGCAGAAGCGCTGCGCGCCCGGGCTGCGGCCGGGGAGAGTTTCGTCAAGTTGCAGAAGGAAGCCTTCGACGCCGCCGGAATCAAAGTTGCCGCGGTAAACACCAGCATGGGCGAGTTGCGGCGCACCAGCATCCCTGCGGCTCACTTCTCGGTGTTCCAGCTGAAAGAGGGCGAAGTCTCTCTGTTGATCACCGATGCGGCCGGTCACTACGTTTACAAACTCGAGGCCAAGACACAACCGACCTTGAACCAGGTGCGCGACGAGGTACGAGGGATGTTGATCAGCCAACGCATAAAAGACGCTATGGAAAAAATACAGAACTCGTATACGACGCAGACCAACGAGAACTATTTTGCTCCAACCATCAGCGGCGCTGCAGGCGCGGAGGAAGAGGTCTCCCCGAGGCGGCCCTAGAGACATGATGCCGGCAGGGCATGTAATCGTGGAGAAAGTTGCGGCGGCAAGATCGTGTCGGTCAGCCATAACGTCTTGTCGATCAAGGTGTTAGCCGCGATTGGAGACTTTTGTTATTAGGGCTTTTGACCTCTTGCAGCAATTTGCAATGTTGCGTAAGCTGCCTTTAACTTTTTGGTGAGCAGGTGCTCGGTAGCCTGTTCACACTCAACGCTGGAACCATCTCCCCCTCATCACAGAAGACGCGGCAGATTTTGGTTGACGGCCCCGATGTTTCCCCAGGTAACGGGGAAGCCGGTGCGATATGGCGACAGGCCGAGCCACATTTCCAGAAAAATGTGACTCAGAGGGCGAAGCTACGAGAGACGTTCACAACGGGGAAGGGGTGGTGGCGCAAGAGGTCCCGCACACCAGCTGGTACGCGGTTCAGACGCGTTCCCGGCACGAGAAATTGGTGGCCCGCCAACTGGAAGGTCAAGGCTTCATGACCTTTCTGCCGCTCTCGCAGCAACTCCGGGAGTGGAGTGACCGGCGCAAGATTGTCGAATTTCCCCTGTTTCCCGGGTACACTTTTCTGCAGATGTTCTACGAGCCGCAAGCGCGATTGCGCGTTCTGCGGACCGAAGGAGTGGTCAGCTTTGTGGGGAACCACGGGCAAGGGATTCCGATTCCCGACCAGCAGATTGAGCACGTCCAGACCCTGCTTTCCAGCAAGGTCCCGATTGAGAGTCACCCCTTTCTCAAGATCGGGCAGCGGGTCAGAATCCGCGGCGGTGCATTGAATGGCACCGAGGGGCTGCTGGTTGGCCAGGACAGCGACCGTGCACTGGTCATTTCGGTGGACCTGATTCAGCGCTCAGTTTCGATTCGTTTGCAAGGCTACGAAGTGGAAGCGGTTTAGAACTCCTCCTACTCTCCCCGATTTCCCCCCTAAAAACCAACCGACGAAAGGGAGTTCCGTTCCCAGCGGACCCTGATCGTATCCCAACCAATCCCCGTGAATGTGGGCGCGAGGAGAAAAACATGAATGAAGGACTATTGAAGAAGACCGAAGAAGTGGCGAACCCGGCTCAGCCGGCCGCCTTAACCGAGTCCGGGATGCTGGGCGAGCCGGCTCCGCGAGCGACATTGCGTTCGCTCCGCGACAAGACCGAGATTCGCGCCATCAGCCAGGCGCTCGAGGAATCCGGCTGGAACCGCAAGCGTGCGGCGAAGCTGTTGAGCATCAGCTATCGCGGATTGCTCTACAAGATCCGCCAGCACAACATCACTCCCAGCACGGTGAGCAGCTTGACTCAGGCCTCGCGGCAGGAGATGTAAAGCGGCCGCAGCGCCAATGGGCCAGTTGTATCCGCGAGGATGGAGAAGCGGTTGCCGCTGGAGTAGTCTTATCTGCGCGGGTGGTATAGCGCGAGCATGCTGCGCCGGCAATTAGGGTCGCGTGATGCGGCCGCTGTTGAGGATGCAGGTGGAGCGTGCCCGCCGGGACGGGAGAAAATCATTCCATGAGCCGTAATTTCGAGCTTTTGCAGAGAGTTGGGCGGGAGCAGACGCTGTATACCACTCCCACGCCGGCCCCGGAACCAATTGCGATGCCGGAGCAACCGGTTACGTTTTCCGCTCCCACGGCCCCGCAACTGGCCATTGGAGGCCGGGAACTGGAGGAATTCACCAAGCTGGTGCAGCGCGTGTTTGTGCTGCCCGGCAACGATGCCCCGCGCAGTGTGGTCTTTGCCGCCACGGAGAGCGGCAATGGCTGCAGTTGGGTTTGCGCCCGGGTCGCCGACGTGCTGGCCAGCCAGATTTCCGGCTCGGTTTGCCTGGTGGATGCCAATTTGCGTCGTCCCGGCTTGCATGCTCAATTCTCCGTGGAGAACCCCAAAGGCTTGTCCGACGCCTTACTTAATCCCGATCCGATGCGGACCTTTGCCCACACCGTTGGCCGCCCCAATCTTTGGCTGGTCAGCAGCGGCTCGTGTGCCGACGATGGTCATGGACTGCTATCGTCGGACCGCATGCGGCTGCGCTTGTCGGAACTACGCGCTGAGTTTGATTATGTCTTGATCGACGCCTCGGCGCTGACCGATACTTCCGATGCGGTGGTGCTGGGCAGCGGCGCTGATGGCGTTGTTCTGGTGCTCAAAGCCAACGCCTCGCGCCGGGAGAGCGCCCGCAAAGCCACGCAGGAATTGCAGAACGCCAGGGTGCGCGTGTTGGGGGCGGTGCTTAATCAAAGAACCTTTCCCATACCGGATTCGATCTACAACAAACTCTAAGGTGGGCCGGTTGCGGGCGGCTTTAGCGCCGGCCGGTGGTCAAGCAGGCACAGCGAGGGCAAGGCTACATGTTCGAAAATCTACGCGAGGACTTTGCAGCGGCTTCCGAGCACCGCACCCTGGAAAAAGGGCTACTGCGAGTCCTGATGCGAGTGGAGACTCCGGCCATCCTTTGCTACCGTTATTCCCACTGGGTTCTGAAGCTGAAGGTTCCGGTTGTCCGGCAATTGCTGATGATTCCCGCTTTGATCTGGCAGCGGCTGAATCAGATGTTTTTCGGGATATTTATTTCACCCGACGCCGAAATCGGCCCTGGCATGGTGATCCACACACCCTATGGCGTTTTTATTCCGCCCGTTAAAATCGGCGCCAACTGCACATTCACCACAGGAACGCTCATCAGTTCCGGTTGCAAGAGCGTCGGCGATAACGTCTATTTCGGCGCTGGCTGCAAGATCATCGGCGACGTGAAGATTGGCAACAATGTGGTCATCGTGGCCAACAGCGTCGTGCTTACTGACGTGCCGGACAACATCACAATCATGGGCGTGCCCGCGCGCATCAAGCTGCCCGGGGGAAGACCGAAGAAGTTTCCCTGGCGCGCCATCGACGGTAAGGAAGAACAAAAACCCGTCAACGGGCGCGGAACAAACGGTGCGAGACCCGCGCCCCCGGGCAGCAACGGCAACGCCCGCCTGCCCTCGCCCGCAGCTGAAGAGAACACGGGCCGCTGAGAACGCAGCTTCCCCAAAGGCGGAAGAAGGAAGAAGAGAGAAAGAACCTTGGATTTTTCCTGGACCGAAGAACAGGCGGCATTTCGCAAGGAAGTTATCCGGTTTGCCAAGCAGGAATTGAACGACGATCTGGAACGCCGCGATCGCGATGAAGAATTTCCGCGCGAATTCTGGAACAAATGCGCCGCCTTCGGAATTCAGGGTTTGCCCGCTCCCGTGGAATACGGCGGCGGCGGGGCCGACACGCTCACCACGGTTTGTGCGCTGGAGGCGCTCGGTTACGGATGCAAGGACAACGGGTTTCTGTTCTCGCTGAACGCTCACCTTTGGACGAGCGTGATCCCGTTGATGACATTTGGCACGGAAGAGCAGAAGCGCAAATATCTGCCCAGGCTGACCAGCGGCGAATGGATCGGCCTGCACTGCATGACCGAGCCCATGTCCGGCTCAGACGCCTACAGCCTTAAAACCCGAGCGGAGCGCAACGGCCATTGCTACGTACTGAACGGCTCGAAGACTTTCATCACCAATACAGTTCACGGCGACCTGTTCGTGGTGTTCGCCAATGTCGATCCGGAAAAAGGTCCAGCCGGCATCACCGCCTTTTTGATCGAGAAGGGAACGCCCGGCCTGGTGGTGGGCAATAAACTTCACAAGATGGGGCTGCGCACCTCGCCCATGTCGGAGGTTGCGCTGGTGGACTGCGAAATTCCACGTGACAGCATCCTGGGCAAGGAGGGCAGTGGACAGGCCATCTTCAATCACTCCATGGAGTGGGAGCGGACCTGCATCATGGCCAGTCATCTGGGCATGCAGCAGCGCCTCATTGAAACCTGCGTGAAGTACGGGCGCGAGCGGCAGCAGTTCGGAGCCCCCATTGGCAAATACTCTGCCATCGCCAACAAAGTGGCCGACATGGAAGTTCGGCTGGAGACAGGGCGTTTGCTTCTTTATAAAGCGGCATGGCTGAAGAGCCAGGGACGGCATGCCTTGCGCGAGGCCTCGATGGCCAAGCTTTACGTGAGCGAAACCACCGTGCAAACCTGCCTCGACGCGATCCAGATTCACGGCGGCTACGGCTACATGCAGG
Source organism: Candidatus Aquilonibacter sp. (assembly GCA_035523915.1). Classification (GTDB taxonomy): domain Bacteria; phylum Acidobacteriota; class Terriglobia; order Terriglobales; family Acidobacteriaceae; genus Sulfotelmatobacter. The sequence goes on from DATKPV010000117.1 coordinate 113,211, forward strand.
AGTATGAGATGGAGCGCGACCTGCGTGACGCCATCTCGGGAAAAATTTACTCCGGCACTTCGGAAATTCAAAAGGTGATCATCGCCGGTTTCCAGGGACTCTGACACTACTCCCCGATTTCGCACAGTCGACGGACAGATTCGACCATGGCATATATCCTGCAACAGCTTCTGCAAAAGAGCGCGCAGCGATACCCGGAAAAATTGGCAGTATGGGCGCGAGGGCGCAGCATTCGCTACCGGGAACTCGAGCAGCGCTCCAATCAATTAGCTCATCTGTTGCGGCAAAACGGCGTGCGCAAGGGCGACCGGGTAGGAATCTATTTTCCCAAGTGTGTGGAGTCGGTGATTGCCATGCTGGGCGTCGTAAAGGCGGGGGGAGTTTACGTGCCCCTAGACCCGCAGGCTCCGGCGGAACGAATTGGCTACATCATCGGCAACTGCGGTATCTGCGGGCTGATCACCCACGCCGAGAAGCGCCGGGCTCTGGATCCGGTCACTCTAGAGTCGCTTGCGTTTTCCCTTCTTACCGACGAGGCCCCGCAGACCTCGAAGGGCAGCGGCGTGATTCCGTGGACCGTGCTTCAGGAATTTCCCAGCGACATCGCGCCGTCGGTCACGCTTACCGAAACCGATCTCGCCTACATTCTCTACACCTCGGGATCGACCGGGCGGCCCAAGGGCGTGATGCTCACCCATCAAAATGCTTTGACTTTTGTGGAATGGTGCGCGGAGAAGTTCCACATCACCAGCGACGATCGCCTCAGTAATCATGCCCCCCTGCACTTCGACCTTTCGGTGTTCGACGTGTATAACGCGCTCGAAGCGGGCGCCTCGCTCTATATGGTCACCGAGGACCTGGCGCTGTTTCCCGCACGGCTGGCTTCCTTTCTGGAGACACAGGAAATTACGGTATGGTATTCGGTGCCCTCCGCGCTCACGCTGCTGTTGCTGCACGCCGACCTGCAAGCCGACAAGCTGAAGAAGCTGCGCACGATTTTGTTCGCTGGCGAAGTCTTTGCCATGAAGTATCTGCAACAGCTGGCGGAGCGGCTGCCGCAGACCGATTTGTGGAATCTCTACGGGCCTACCGAGACCAACGTTTGCACCTATTACAAAGTCGAGCGCGAACGTCTGCCTGGCATGGACAAGCTGCCCATTGGCATTGCCTGCGAGAACACAGAAGTCTTCGCCGTGAACGGTGACGATGAAATCATTACTCAGGCGGGAGGCACCGGAGAATTGTATGTCCGCGGGCCGGCTGTGACCTGCGGCTACTGGGCGGATCCGGAAAAAACCGGAAGAATGGTGGTGCCCAACCGCTTCCAGCACAACTTTGAGGAAAAGATGTATCGCACCGGCGATCTCGTGCAACTGGGGGCGGACGGCAACTACTATTTCCTCGGTCGGCGTGACAGCATGGTCAAGAGCCGGGGCTACCGCATCGAGCTGGGAGAAATCGAAAGCGCTCTGCTTAGCCATCCCTCTGTGAAGGAAGCCGTGGCCATTGCCGTGGCCGACGATATCGTGGGCAGCCGGATCAGGGCGGTGGTTGCCTTCCAGGACGGCATCCGGCTTACGGCGGAGGAATTGCAGCATTACTGCGGTACGCGAATTCCAAAATACATGATTCCTGAAGCCATCGAGTTTCGCGCAGAGCTACCCAAGACCTCCACCGGCAAGGTGGACCGAGTCCAGCTGGCCCAGGAAAGTTTGCAAGTGGCCCTGAAGTAGCAACTCAGGGCAAAGCGGTGAACGGTTTTTGAATCCCGGCAGTCTTAAGGAGAACGACTGGAAATGTCTACGACAAACTCAATCCCCGCAGCGCAGCCCGCCCTTCGTGAACAGTTGCGCGAGTTTATTCTGGAGAATCTCGCGCATCCCAAAGGCGTCACTTCCTTTACCGATGACGAACCGCTGATGGAGACGGGAGTGATCGACTCTCTCGGAATCTTTCGCCTCGTCTCGTTTCTGGAGGACGAATTGGGCGTGCGGATCAGCGACGAAGAGATCAACCCGGATACCCTGAAGAATCTGAACACCATCGAAGCGCTGGTGATTCGCAAGCGGGAAAAATAGCAAGGCGCTCATCATTTCCAGGCGTCTGCTCCCGCGGACGCGTGACCGTGCAGGCCCCAATCCAGCTGAAAAGGATTCACGTGAAGCCTGAAACCGAAACGGCCGAAGACCGACCGCTGAAAGTTTTGCGGTGTGTACCGCAGTTAGTGCGGCTACGCGCAAAAACGGCTCCGGATGCGGCCGCCGTCGCCGCCGGCGGCATAAGGCTGAGCTATGCCGAACTCGACTACCGTGCTGGCCTTCTGGCGCGGCATCTGCGCGCCGCGGGAGTTGGTCCCGAAAAGCTTGTAGCGGTACACATGGAGCGTTCGCCCGAGTCGGTGGTCACGGCGCTGGCTGTATTCAAGGCGGGCGGCGCTTATCTGCCCCTCGATCCCTCTCTTCCCGCCGAGCGGATGGCATTCATGCTGGCCGACGCTCAGGTTACCGCGGTAGTGACTCGATCCACCCTCGCCACAGCTCTACCTTTTGGACCGTGGCGAGTTCTCATCCTCGAAGAGCTGGAATCGACTGCTCCTGTTGCCGAAGGCATGGAAACTGACGCCTTGCCGGAGCATCTGGCCTATGTGATTTACACGTCGGGCTCCACGGGAAAACCAAAGGGAGTCGAAGTTACTCACGGCAACCTGCTTAACCTGGTGGAATGGCATCTGCGGGCCTTCCAGGTTAACGCGGAAGATCGTGCCACCCTTCTGGCCTCGGTCGGCTTTGATGCTGCAGTATGGGAGCTCTGGCCCTATCTTGCCACCGGCGCGAGCGTCTTCATCCCGGAAGAATCGGTTCGCAACGATCCGCAAGCTGTGCGCGACTGGCTGGTCTCCAACCGCATCACCGTGACATTCCTGCCGACTGCGATGGCCGAGCAGGTGCTCCGGCTTTCGTGGCCGCCGGAAAGCGCGCTGCGGATTTTGTTGACTGGCGCCGAGACCTTGCGCCGCCGTCCTTCCGAAGGCCTGCCGTTTCTGCTGGTCAACAACTACGGCCCAACGGAGTGTACCGTGGTCGCGACGTCCGGACCGGTATTGCCTGAGCCTTCGGCCACTAATGCTCCTTCGATTGGCAGCGCGATCGACAGCACGGAAATTCTGGTTCTGGACGGCGAAATGCACCCCGTCGTGGAGGGTGAACCGGGGGAGATTTACATCGGGGGAGCGGGCGTGGCTCGCGGTTACCGCAACAACCCTGCGTTGACGGCCGAGCGATTTGTCCGGGATCCCACGCAAAACGGCCACGGGATGCGGCTTTATCGCACCGGCGATCTCGCCAGGTTCCTACCCGGCGGTGAAATCGAGTTTCTCGGACGCCTCGACGACCAGATGAAGATTCGGGGTTTCCGCGTGGAACCGGGAGAGATCGTCGGGGTTTTGAACTCTCACCCCGGAGTGCAGAGCAGCGCGGTGGCGCTGCGGGGAGATGACGGAGAGGCGAAACGGCTGGTGGCCTACATCGTGGCCGAATCCGGACAAGAACTAACCCGGAGCGAACTGCGCGAGGCGCTCTCTCGCCGGTTGCCGGAATACATGGTGCCCTCGGCATTTGTGAAAATCCACGCCATGCCCCTTACCGTAAACGGCAAAGTGGACTATGCTGCTTTGCCCTCGCCCGGCGCGGCGGATATGCTCCCGGAGTCCGACTTCGTTGCGCCGCGAACCCTGGTGGAAAAGCGTCTGGCGGCGATTCTTATACCTCTGCTGCATGTGGATCGAGTGAGCGCCAGGGATAACTTCTTTCTCCTGGGAGGCCACTCGTTGCTGGGTACGCAACTGCTCACCCGCATCCGGGAAGTCTTTGACGTAGAACTCAGCCTGCTCGGTCTATTCGATCATCCCACGCTCGAGGGGATGTCGGTGGAGATTGAGAACCTGATTCTGGCCAAAGTCACGGCCGGGGGAAACGGAGCGCACGAACCCGCGGCTTCTGAAGAGCGCGTGGAACGGAGCCACTAGTGTTTTCGCTCACGCAACCGACATCCCGTCTCGAGAGCCGCGGCTCCGCTCTCAGCCTGTATCACCTGCTCGATCCCGAAGTTCTCGCCAATCCTTATCCGCTTTTCCATCGCCTGCGCAGCGAAGATCCGGTTCACTGGGATCCCTTCCTTCACGCCTGGGTCGTCACCCGCTACGCCGACGTGCTGGAAGTCTTGCACAGTTTCTCAGCCGAGCGCACTCCCACTCCCGAACAGCTTGCCGCCATGGGGTTGGAGCGATTGAGCCCCATCGCTCACCTCATGGTGAAGCAGATGCTGTTCATGGACAGTGCCCAGCACGGGCGTCTGCGCGGCCTCGCCTCCCGCGCCTTCACGGCAGCCCGCGTTGAAGCTCTGCGCTCGCACATCATAGACATCGTGAACCGGCTGCTGGACCGGCTTGCTGAACATGGCGCTGTGGATGCGATTGCCGACCTGGCTGAGCCTTTGCCTTCAATCATCACCGCAGAATTGCTGGGCGTCCCGGTAGAAGATCGTCATCAGCTCAAGAAATGGTCGGCCAATTTTGCCGAAATGCTCGGCAACTTCCAGCACAACCCCGAGCATGCGCAGGTCATGCTCAGCACGGTCGAGGATATGACGGCGTACTTCCGCGAGGCCGTGGCCGAGGCGCGGCGCCATCCGCGCGAGGGTCTGATTCATTCCTTGGTTACCGCCGAGGTCGAGGGTGACCGGCTGAGTGATGAGGAAGTTGTGGCCAACGTGATCATCACCATGGTCGGCGGCCAGGAGACCACAACCAACCTGATCGGCAACGGCATACTCACAATGCTGCGCAATCCCGCCGAAATCGAAAAGCTGCGCGGCAATCTGGCGCTGATCCCGTCGGCGGTGGAGGAGATGCTGCGCTACGAGAGTCCCAGCCAGCACACGGCGCGGCTGGCTCCGGACGACCGCGAACTGGGCGGAAAGAAAATTCTCAAGCGGCAGGCCGTGATTGCCGTGATGGCGGCGGCGAATCGTGACCCCGAGCGTTTTCCCGATCCCGACCGCTTCGACATCACGCGCCCGGATAACCGTCACGTGGCCTTTGGTTATGCCGCTCATTTCTGCTTTGGTGCGCCGCTGGCCCGCCTGGAGGGGCAAATCGCTTTCGAGGCGCTGCTGCGAAGATTTCCCAGCTTTCATCTCGAGCCGCAGGACTTGCGGTGGCGCACCAACCTTGGCTTGCGTGGATTGACTTCGCTCAAGATCGCGCTCGATTCGCCCGGCTCGACAGGGAAGACTTCAGGAAGCGAGAAAAGCGGACGGAGTTTTCCGCCCGTGGGAGCAGGCGCCGATGGCCTGTCCGTTCCGGATACCGCTCTCGCAGCCGCCATCCCGAAGGCCGATCTCCAGCGCCTGCTGGTCGACTGGAATAACACGGCCAAGCCCTATCCGGCAGATCGTTGCATCCATCAACTGGTCGAAGAGCAAGCGGCCAGAACTCCGCAGGCCCTCGCCGCCGAAACCGGCGCGCAGAAGATGACCTACGCCGTGCTGAATCGCTGCTCGAATCAGCTCGCCCGGCTGCTGCGGAAAAAAGGCGTGGGTCCGGAAGTTCCCGTCGCGATTTGCCTGAAGCGCTCGCTGGAATTGCTTGTGGCGCTGCTGGGTGTGCTGAAGGCGGGCGGAGCCTGCGTTCCGCTCGATCCCGATTATCCCAGTGAGCGTCTTGCCCACATTCTTCGCGATTCTCAATCCCCGGTTCTTATTACGCAGCCGGAGCTTCTCGAAATTGTCGGGCCGACGAACGCCGAAATCCTGCATTTCGAACCGGGATGGGAGATTCTGGAGCGCGAGCGCGGCGACAATCTCCCGTCGGAAGCCGCGCCCGAGAACCTGGCATACATCATTTACACTTCCGGCTCGACTGGAACGCCGCGCGGAGTCGCGCTTGCGCATCGCGGGCTGGTCAATCACGCAACGGCCGCCGTTGATCTCTATGGCCTGACTTCGTCGGACCGGATGCTGCAGTTCGCCTCCATCAGCTTCGATATCGCGCTGGAAGAGATCTTTCCCACCTGGTTTGCGGGAGGCTGCGTGGTCCCGCGCGAAGACCACACTCCGCTGAATGCGCCGGATTTTCTGCGCTGGCTCGAATTGCGCAGGATTTCCGTGCTCGATCTGCCCACAGCCTACTGGCATGAGCTGGTTCATGACATTACCGAGCGCGGCCTCGCGCTGCCGCAAAGCCTGCGGCTGGTGATTGTCGGTGGAGAAAAAGCCTCAACCACGGCCTTTGAGGCGTGGCTGAAGGCGGGCGGCGCGCGTGCGCGCTGGGTCAACACTTACGGGCCCACCGAAGCCAGCGTGATTGCGACGGCATACGAGCCAAACCCCAGAAAGCCACTTCCCGACAATCTGCCCATCGGACGGCCGGTGGCCAACGTCCGCCTTTACGTTACTGACGAGAAAATGCGACTGGTGCCGATTGGGCAGCCCGGTGAATTGCTGATCGGCGGCTCTGGTCTGGCGCGCGGATATCTGAACCGGCCCGAACTTACGAAAGCCAGGTTCGTGGCCGACCCTTTTTCCCGCAAGCCGGATTCGCGCCTGTACCGGACCGGTGACATGGTCCGCTATCTGCCCGACGGCAATCTGGAGTTCCTTGGGCGCATCGATTTTCAGGTGAAGATCCGCGGCTTCCGCGTGGAATTGGGTGAGATTGAATCGGTTCTGGAAAAGCATGCGGGGGTGTTGCAGGCGGTGGTTGTTGCCGGTGAAGTCGGCGGGAGCAAGCAGCTTGTCGCCTACATCGTTGCGGCACGCCACGGGATAGAGTCTTCGCAGCTTCGTGACCACATAAAAAGAGAGCTGCCGGAATATATGGTTCCGGCCAGCATCGTATTCATGGATAGCTTTCCGCTTACTCCCAATGGAAAGGTCGATCGCCGTGCTTTGCCCGCGCCAGAAACTGGCGAAGCCAGCAACTACCTTGCGCCGCGCGACGAGTTCGAGACGAAAATGGCCCGACTGTGGGCGCAGGTGCTGGGCAAAGCGTCCGTCGGTGTGCGCGACGACTTCTTCGATCTCGGCGGGCATTCCCTGCTGGCTCTGCGCCTGATCAGCCGCATCGAGAGGGAGTTTGACAGGAAGCTCACCATTACGGCGCTGCTGCAGGCGCCCACGGTAGAACAACTGGTTCGACTGATGCGGGAAGAGAAGACTTCGTGGTCTCCGCTGGTTATTTTGCAGCCCGAGGGTGCGAAGCCGCCCTTCTTCTTTGTTCACGGTCTGGGTGGAACCGTGATGCGCTTTCACGATCTGGCGCGCTACATGGCACCCGACCAGCCTTTCCTCAGTTTTCAGGCCCAGGGCATGGACGGCAATCTGCCCTTTCTGGACAAAACGAAAGACATGGCCGCACTGTATCTCGAACATCTTCGCAAAGCTCAACCCGAAGGGCCGTACTACCTGGGAGGATATTCCTTCGGTGGGCTGGTCGCGATGGAGATGGCCCGCCGACTGCTCGACTCCGGCGAAGAGATTGCGTTGCTCGCGTTGGTGGATACTTATCTGATCGAATCCAATTCGGCGCTGGTTGGCCGCTTTTTTTCCCTTACCGCCGAGCAGAAGCTGGCCTACATGAGGAAGCGTCTCACCAGATACAAGCGGGGAATTAAACGCCGCATCGATGCTCTTTCCTTCCCCGCGCCAGTCAAAGCCGTGCGCAATGCCTGCGCCGCAGCCGAGCGCAGCTATCATCCTTCTGCTTATCCCGCGCCCATCGTGCTGTTTCGCGCCAGCGAGAAAGCCTTGCGCGGCCTGGAAGATGAAAGCTATGGCTGGGAGAAATACGCAGCAGGCGGTCTGGAAGTGCATGAGATCGATGGCGATCACGGCAACGTGCTCAACGAGCCAAACGTTCGCCAGTTGGCCGCCGCTCTGCGCACCCGGCTGGAGCAGGCACAAACCGGGTATCTAACGGCTCCGCTAAATGCAAGACTTCACTCCCGGGTCTGAAGTTGTTTTCGGAAAATTCCTGGAGACTCCTGATGTGCCGGTAAGTTCGCAGGAAAACATGGAAGCTGTGGAAACGGAAACGGCACAGCAGCCGGCGCGGATTTCTCCGTTCAGCCGCCGATTCATCACCGAGAAATTTCTGCCCTGGGCGACCAAGGGCGGCCTCGCCCTGGCCGACTACGGCCTATTCTCCGGGTCGAATTTTCTGCTGGGCATTCTTCTGGCGCGCTGGCTTCCCCCCGAACAGTACGGCGCTTATGCGCTGGCCTTCAGCATTTTCATCCTGGTGACCTTCCTTTATCAGGCGCTCTTGCTGGAGCCGCTCTCGGTTTTCTCCGGCACCACCTACAGCCACAATCTACGCGGCTATCTCAAGTCGAACCTCTGGCTGCATTGGGGAGTCTCCGCTGTAATCTGTCTTCTGCTGGGCGGGACCGCGCTGATGGCCAAGGTCTGGTGGCATTCGCCGGTGTCGGCCATCGCCTTTGCCGGCATGACTGCGGCCACTCCTTTCATCCTCATCCACGCCCTGGGACGACGGAGCTTTTATCTCAAGTTGTCCCCGGGACCGGCGGCATTCGGTTCCTTCTTCTATTTCGTAGTAACGGCAAGCGGCGCGTTCCTGCTCTACAAGATGAACCGGCTCTCCGCCTTCAGCGCATTCCTGGTCATGGGATTTGCCGCCCTGGTCGGCGGCCTGATCATGGTGTTTCAGTTGAACGCCAAACTGGAGCCCGCGACCGCGCCCATGAAACTGCGCGAAACCTGGGCCAAGCACTGGGAGTACGGCCGCTGGGCGCTGGGAAGCTGCATCGTGGGCTGGATTCCTACCTACGTGTATATTCCGGTGGTCAGCAAATTCTTCGGGTTGTCAGTTGCTGCCGAACTGCGGGCGCTGATGAACCTCGGCGCTCCCGTCTTGCAAACCTACGCCGCTCTCTCCATGTTGTTCCTGCCCTATGCCGCGCGGGTGCAGGGCAAAGAAGGCCAAAAGGGCGCGACCTCTCTGACCCGCAAGCTGGCCGCCCTGTTTGTGGCCGGCGCCGTAGTCTACTGGGCGGTCTTGATTCCATTGCGCCGCCCGGTCTTCAACCTTCTTTATGCCGGCAAGTATATGGACTCGGCCTCGTTGCTGCCGCTATTCGCGGCCGAAACGATCATCTGGAGCGCCGCTCTTGGGCCGGCAATTTTGTTGCGCGCCATGGAATATCCCCGCTCCCTCTTCTTCGCCAACGGCGCCGCCAGCATTGTTGCGCTGGTTTTCGGGATTCCCGCAACCCGTTACTTCGGCCTTCATGGCGTCATCTGGAGTATGGTGATCGCCAACGTCCTGTATGTGGCCGTCGCTTTCCTGCTGCTGGAGCGCAGAGTGGCGTCGCTGAAGGCCGCCCAACACGAAGTTTCTGTTCCCGTGAGCTTGGAAGAAGGCGCTTTCTAGCGCACACGTTCTTGTTATGCGTTGTCATCCCGGGCGAGTGGTGTTAGCGAATGATCTGAGCGGGCTGCGCGAAGCGTCGCAATCTTTGCGACGCAACGGACGCTCGATCAGGTCGCGTCGTTGTCGGGTTGTCCGGTAGCTGAACTCTGCTTATGACTCGCCTCCACATCTTCTCGGTCCATAACCGCTACCTTATGGCGGGCGGGGAGGATCAGGCCTTCGAGTCGGAGGCGCGGCTGCTGCGCCAGGCCGGTCACCAGGTCACGCAGATCGAAGAGCAGAACGCCTATCCTGACACCATCGCCAAGAAAATTGGCATGGCCGTTGATTGTGTGTGGTCGCGGCGCTGGCACCGGGAATTCCGGCTGCTGTTGCAGAAGGCGCGTCCCGATGTTGTCCACGTGCACAATTTTTTTCCGCGATTCTCGCCCTCCATTTACTACGCGTGCCGCCAGGAAAACGTGCCTGTCGTGCAGACTCTGCACAACTACCGCCTGCTGTGCGCCGGCGCGGAGCTGTATCGCGAGGGCAAGGTTTGCGAGGAGTGTCTCGATCACAGCGTTCTGCGAGGCATTCGCTATGGCTGTTATCAGGGATCGAAGCTGGGCACCGCGGCGCTGACCATCATGGTTGGCGCCCATCGCAGTTTGCACACCTGGACCAACATGGTGGAGTGTTACATTGCGCTCACCGAATTCGCGCGGCAGAAGATGATTTTCGGCGGACTTCCTGCCGAACGCATTCGCGTGAAGCCGAACTTTGTCTTGCCCGATCCCGGCCCCAAATCTGCAAGGGGAGACTATGCGCTGTTTGTTGGCCGTTTGACGAACTCCAAAGGCGTTCCTGCGACTCTGGAAGCGTGGAAGCAGTTGCCGGGCGTTCCGCTCCACATTGTCGGAGACGGCCCTTGCCAGGAACAGACCGAAGCGGAAATGAAGAAGGGAACACTGCCTTCCGTGACTTACCGCGGCCGCTTGCCGCGTGCCCAGACTCTGGCGGCCATGAAGAACGCCCGCTTCCTGGTTTTTCCCAGCGAGTGGTACGAGGGTTTTCCGCTTACGATTGCCGAGGCTTTCGCCTGCGGCTTGCCTGTGGTCGGTACTCGCCTCGGGGCGATGCAGGAGATCGTCAGCGATGGCGTCACCGGGCTGCATTTCCAGGCGGGCGATGTGCAGGATTTCCGCACAAAAATTGAGTGGGCCTGGAATCATCCGGACGAAATGGAGATCATGGGCCGCCGCGCCCGCCAGGAATTTGAGCGGAAATATAGCGCCGATCGCAACCTCTCCCTGCTGGAAGAGACCTACGAATCTGTCCTCGTCTCCCGGGGCAAGCCGTCGAAATCGGAAATCCGCGAGAACGTGACCGTTTAATCGAACCGCGCCGCAACCCTCAGGCGCAGCCCCTTCCATGGCCAAGGTCCTGACCAAAGCACAGCGCAACCAGCTTCTGGAATCATACTTCCGGAAACGGGCGGAAACTGCCGCCGATGCCGCGCAGAAAATTGCACAACGCACACCGGGCTCGGCGATTCCGCTGACCTTCGCCCAGCGGCAACTCTGGTTGCATGCACAGCTGGCGCCCGATACGCCGCTTTATAACGAGCCGCTTACCGTTCGTCACCGCGGACCTCTTGATGTCCCGGCGCTCAAGCTGGCTCTCAACGAGATCGTCCGGCGTCATGAAGCTTGGCGAACTTCTTTTCCAGTAGTGGATGGAGAGCCGGTTCAGAGCGTGCATCCGCCTTTTGAGGTTGATCTGCCGGAGATCGACGTAGCCACTCTTCCTGCGGCTCTGCGCGAAGCAGAAGCCCTGCGGATCGCTACCGCCGATGCCCGGCTCCCCTTCGATCTCGCCCGCGGACCGCTGTTGCGCGCGACACTGGTGCGGCTCAACCAGGAAGAGCACCGGCTGTATATCGCGCTTCACCATCTGATATTCGATGGCTACGGTGGCTATCGCGTCTTCCTGCCGGAACTCTCCGCCTTGTACGCCGCGTTTTCCCAGGGACGGGCCTCGCCTCTGCCCGAGCTTCCATTTCAATTTGGCGACTATGCCCTGCTGCAACAGGAATGGATGCAAAAGCCGGTCGTGCAACAGGAGATGGATTTCTGGCGCGAGCAGTTGAGCGGCGCCTTGCCCACGCTGGACCTGCCGTTCTCTCGGCCCCTGCCCGCAGCGCAGACTTTTCGCGGCGCCATGCAATCGTTTTCGCTTTCGCCGGAGCTCAGCGATCGCCTGCGCGCCTTCTCCCAGCGCGAAAATGTGACGCTATACATGACACTTCTGGCCGCCTTCAACGTATTGCTGCATCGCTACAGCGGTCAGGAAGACATTCTGGTGGGCAGCAACACCGCCGGGCGCAAGCATCCGGGCAGCGAGAAATTGCTGGGCTATTTCCTCAACACCATCGTCCTGCGTACTGATCTTTCCGGGGACCCGACCTTTCAGCAGCTTCTGGAGCGGGTGCGGCGCACCACGCTCGAAGTGCTGTCTCACGACGAGGTCCCGCTCGACCGGCTGGTCGCCGAACTGCCCCCGGCGCGGGATTCCCGGCGAAACCCGCTCTTCCAGGTTCTTTTCTCGCTCGAACCTCCGCTCGCCCTGGTGTCCCCGGAGTGGGACCTGACTTGTATCGAAGTGGAAACCGGCGCCACCAAGTTCGAGCTGTGCATGGTGCTCGACGACCGCGCCGACGGCCTGCTCTGCCGCCTGATTTACAACACCGCTCTGTTCGACCGGGAAGTGATCTCGCGCATGGTGGGACACTGGCAGGTTTTGCTGCAAGCGATTGTCGCGGACCCGGCGGTCCCCATCAGCCGCTTGCCGCTTCTCACTTCGTCCGAACGGCACCAGCTTCTGGAGGAATGGAACGACACAGCCGAGCTCTGTACTCCCGAGCCGGTCCATGAACTCATCTCCGGGCAAGCGGAGAAAACACCATATGCAACCGCGCTGCGCTGCGGAAAGCACAAGATCACCTATGCCAGACTTGAGCGCGAAGCGGGCCAACTTGCCCGCTTCCTTCGCGCTCAAGGCGTGGGTCCGAATGTTCCTGTGGCGCTGTGCCTGGAGCGTTCGCCGGAAATGATTGTCGCCATTCTGGGCGTGCTCAAAGCGGGAGGAGCTTATGTTCCGCTCGATCCTTCAAATCCAGCCGACCGCCTGGAAAAGATTCTGCTCGATTGCCGGCCGAAAATGCTTCTGGTGCAGGAGGATTCCCGGGTTCCCGTGCTGTCTGCAGACGTCCCGGTTGTCTCCATCGAAGCGGCGCTGAGAGCGGCGGTGGCGAACCGTGAACCGGCTCTGGTCCAACTGGACGATCTGGCCTACATTCTCTACACCTCAGGTTCGACCGGCGTTCCCAAAGGAGTGCAGATCACGCACCGCAATCTGGCGTATTCCAATCAGGCGCGCCTCAGTTATTATCAGAACCCTCCCCAACGATTTCTGCTCCTTTCCTCTTATGCATTCGATAGCTCGGTGGCAGGCATCTTTCACACGCTCGCCAGCGGCGGAACTCTGGTGCTGCCGCCTCCCGAATTTCGCTGGGAGAGCGAACAGCTTGCCCGCCTGATCGCCGAAAACCAGATCACCCATACGCTCACGTTTCCCGGCTTCTACGGAGAACTGCTGGAAAGCGCGCCGGCCGCGCGACTCAGCTCGCTTCGCGTGGTGATTGTCGCCGGCGAGGCCTGCTCCCGGCAGGTCGTGAATCGGCACTATGAAGTCTTGCCTCGGGTCTTGTTGTTCAACGAGTACGGTCCCACCGAGGGCACGGTCTGGAGCAGCGTGTGCGAATGCGAGCCGGGCGGAGAAGACAGCGCCGTGCCCATTGGCCGCCCGATCGCCAACACGCGCCTCTACGTCCTCGACCGCCACTTGCAGCTCGCGCCCTGGGGCGTGCCCGGCGAACTTTACATCGGGGGTGAGGGCGTGGCGCGCGGTTATCTCAACCAAGCCGCTTTGACCAACGAGAGCTTTGTGTCCGATCCCTTTTCCCCGGCGCCAGCACGTCTTTTTCGCACCGGCGATCAGGTGCGCCTCATGGCCGATGGCAATCTCGACTTCCTTGGCCGCCTGGATCATCAGGTCAAGCTGCGTGGCCTGCGGGTTGAATTGGAAGAGGTCGAAGCCCTCCTGAGCCAGCATCCGGGAGTGCGGGAAACAGCGGTAGTCGTGAATCTCGACGAATGCGGCAACCCGCGCCTGGTGGCATTCGTAGCCGTTTATCCCGGCGCCTCGCTATCGGCTCTCGAGTTGCGCGCTTACCTGCGTGGCCGCCTGCCTGGCTACATGGTGCCTGCGTCTTCTCAGCTTCTGGAAAACCTGCCGCGCACTGCCAACGGCAAAGTGGATCGGCAGAAACTGGCTACGACGGTGATTCCGCAAGAAGACGGCTTGCCCCAGATCAGCCCGCCGTGCAACGACACTGAACGCCGGCTGCTGAATATCTGGAAAAATGTGCTGAAACTGCCCAGTGATGACATCACGCTGGATTTCTTCGAACTCGGCGGACACTCGCTGCTGGCGGCGAAACTCCTGGGCCGCATCGAGAAAGAATTCGGCAAGCCGCTGTCGCTGGCCTTCGTATTTCAGTCGCCGACCATCGCGCAGATGGCAGAATCCTTGCAGCGCGCCGGACAATCGCGGCGCGAACGCGCTGTGGTTAACATCCAGCCCAAGGGTTCGCTCCCGCCATTGTTTTGGGTGCGTGGCGGTCCGCGCTTTCGCCTGCTCTCTCAAAAATTGGGTCTCCGGCGGCCGTTCCTGGGGGTCGACCTTCCCTACGCGGACGGTATTCGGCTGGCTGCACCCTATCGGCTGGAGGACGTTGCGTCCTATCTGGTTGACGCCATGCGCGAAGTGCAGCCGAACGGGCCATACTATCTTGCCGGCCTGTGCGTGAACGCCGTGATCGCATATGAAATAGCGCAGCAACTTGTGAGTGGCGGCGAAACCGTCGCCCTGCTTGCCATGCTCGATGCTCACAACCAGGCCTACTACCGAAATCCCTTCAAGGACGGCCGCTACACCGCGCGCATCAAGTATCACCTCGCCAATCTCATGCGCATGGATGCCGCTGAAACCGCCGCCTATCTGCGCGACCGGTTGGACGAGGCGCGCCGCAAAATCGAGCGTACCACCTGGCGCCTGACCACCGATCGCGGCGGACACGCCGACGACCGCTTCCGCAATTCCGACTCGATTGTGCATCCCGCTTTCAGCCGCTACGAGCCCCTGCCTTATCGCGGAAAAATCACTCTTCTGCAATCCAGCGAATGGCCGAAGAGCCCATACTTCGAATTCAAGCTTGGTTGGGACGACCTTGCCGCGCGCATCGACTTCCACCGCGTGCCCGGCGACCACGCCTACATGTTCGACGATCCGAACGTGAACGCTGTGGCTGCGATCCTGAACACCGCACTCGACCGCGCCGGCGAACAGTAGCTCCCGCCTCAACTTTCCTTCCGCCCGCTGTTCTTGCACTGATCCCGCCTTTCACTCGCCGCAATCCCGGGCGTTTCTTCGCGGCTGGCCCGCCGAACCCTGTCCTGCCTCGGTTTCCAACCCTTCACACGCTTTCGCCAGCGCTGCGCGAAAGCGCTTCACCCGACCTCCATGTTCGCCTGCAAGTGCAGTCGGTTGGCGTGAATCTGGCCGTCGCTGCCCTGACCCACCGTTACTGGCCGGCCCGCGATTGGCGCAATACCATTGGGGAAGGCCCGATTTGCCCGAGCGGACCCCCAGAACATGCGCCGGTCCCTATCTCTCCTCGCCCTTACATTGTTTCTTACCCTGATCTTGGGCGCCTGTGCCGGGTTTTCGTCAGGAACCAAAGGGAGCGGGGACAACAGCAGCGGGAATAACGGAGGAGGAAACGGGAGCGGCGGTGGCACCAACGGCGGAGGCACTGGCGGTAGCGGAGCTACTGGAAGTGGTGGCGGTGCGGCGGACTTTTACGTAGCCACAAATGGCAACGATTCCTGGTCGGGTAGCTTGCCCGCCCCGAACAGCAATAATTCCGATGGTCCGTTTGCCAACATCGCGCGCGCCCAACAGGCAGTCCGGGAAATTCTCCAGAATCCTCGGGGCCGCAGCACGCCTCTGGTAGTGCAGCTCCGGCAGGGCACGTACTACTCCAACCAGACTCTGACTTTCACCTCGGCCGATTCGGGTACTTCCCAGTTGCCGGTAGTGTGGGAAAACTATCCCGACGAGATTCCCATTCTTAGCGGCGGTCTGCAATTGGGAACGGGTTCGGGGTTCGGTTGGAAGAATACCAGCGGCAATAGCTGGCAGCTAACTCTGCCTTCCTCTGCGCAATATTTCGAACAGCTCTTTTACAACGGCCAGCGCCGTCTGCGTCCCCGCCTGGGCGGATCTCTGGGTGCCTACTATCGAGTGGCAGCAACCGTCTATCTGCCGGGAAATAGCGATCCAAACTGCTCTATCTTCGTGAGCGGCAAGGGCTACGAGTGCTTTGACCGCTTCCAATACGATCCGTCGGATCCAATCAGCACGCAGTGGAAGAATCTAACGTCCCCTTATCCCGCCGGCGATATTGAGCTGTACGATTTTGAAGAATGGAACGTGGCTAAGCTGCGCGTTGAGTCGGTCGATACCACCAATCACATCGTCCATCTGACTGGCCCGACCTACCAGGCTAACGGTTACTTCGGCTTCATTCCGGGCCACCGTTACCTGCTCGAGAACGTGAAGGATTCTCTGGGCCAGGCGGGTCAGTGGTTCCTGGACAGGTCTTCATCTCCGTGGACGCTGACCTATTTGGCCAACCCGGGCGAGAACCCCAATGATGATTCCGTCATCGTTCCCCAGGCTGCGCAGGTTCTCAACGCCAACGGATTGAAGTACGTGACCTTCCAGGGTTTGTCGTTCGAACATGACAACTTCGTCGTACCCGCAGCAGGTTACCCCTCGCTCCGGCAGGATCCGGGCCTACCCGGCGCAGTGACCTGCACCAACTGTTCGAATGTAACCTTCGACGGCGATACGGTCACTCAGACTGCGGGTGGCGGAATCGAGTTCTACACCACCAACACCAGTTCGACCACGGCAGAGAACACCATCCAAGATTCCGCCATTTACGACGTGGGAGGATTTGGTATCCGGGTGGGCATGCCTAACGTGTACACCGATACCGACAGCAACGTCCCGCACGGCACACTGGTCGAGAACACTTTAATCGCCGGCTATGGCCGCGTATTTCCCAGCGCCATCGGCATCGTCCAGGGCGATGCCCACGACAACACCTATACCCACAACGACATTTATGACGGATATCACAGCGCCATCGAGATTTGCTCTCTCGGTTGTGTTTTCGGCGTCAACGGTCACGGAGCCTACAACAACACCATATCCTTCAACCACGCCTACGCGATCGGCCAGGGTATGACCAACGATCTGGGCTGCATTTACCTGAATACGGGAAACCCGAACAACTACGCGACCGGCAATGCCGTTCTGAATAATCGCTGTCACGATATCGTCGATGCCTCCACCCAGGACGCCGACGGATTCGGAGGCCAGGGCATCTATCTGGATGCGCAAACCGCCGGCGTCACAGTCGAGAACAACTTGGTTTACCGGACCGCCTCCCAGCCGATGAACATCTCCAACGGGCCGGTGTCCGGCGCTCCCGCCAACACCATCCGCAACAACATTTTTGCTCTCGGGCGGGTAGCCATGATCGCCGTGAGCAATCCCTACCTCAACAACAGCTGCGCCGGCATGCCCGTGCTTCAGTTCAACGCCAGCAGCAACATTTTTTATTTCGATCGAAGCAATCAGAAAGGCGGTGGCTTTTTGCTACAGAGGGGCTGCACCTACGCTTGCGGCTCGCCATATCCCAACTTCGAAAATTTTTCCAGCAATCTATACTGGCGCACGGATGGCTCGTTCCTGACCGATCCGGATGGCTTCCATGTGCAGCATGCCACGACCAATCCTCTATGTGACACACTGAATCTGAGCGGCAATAGCTGGACCTACTACACTTTCAGTCAATGGCAGGGTCTGGGGGAAGATGTGCAGGGAGCGGTAAAAAATCCCGGTTTTCCGAACCCGGGCTGCAATCAATCGACGCCGCAAGCATGTGTCGCAACTTCAGGGCAGGATAACTTCTCTCTTGCGGCTTCTCCGGGCGTTGGATTCGTGGTGTTTGACCCCAGGGAGGCAGGCAGACAGAATCCGGTACTGCAGGCGCCGGCAATCGCACCGACCTTCTTGACGGCTCCGTTGAATCCTGCAACTGATTTCTAGATTCCCTTTTCCACAAATCACGCTGCGAGGCGAACCTTCTGCGCCCTACTTGGGTGAAGCAGCCAGGAACCATGGAGCGGCAGTTTCGTCCGTCTTGAGGAAGCCAGTGACCAACGCTGCATCCTTGTACCCGCCGTCGGTCGAGGCGTGCACCCCATCCGGACCCAGATCGCTGCAACTCCACTCCAGACCGGCGCTGGAATTCGATGAGTTGCCGTTGGCCAGCATGCCGTTGGCCCAATCATAAGTTCCCCATGAGAGCCATGGCACCATCACCGGGCCGTTCGCGGGATTGTAGTTCAGCGCGGGCGAGCCGTTGATTTGCTGCGCGATGATGTCCTGCATGGCGAATCCAGTCTCGTAAGCGTACGGCTCCGGCAGGACCACCGGATTGTTCGTGGCGTAACCCGTATAGTGCATGCTTTCGAGGTAGGCTATCTTCAAATTGGGAAAATATCTGTGCATGTTCTGCAGGGCTGAGATTACCTCGTTCTCCTGTTGCGTCATGTCGCTGGGATAAGTGCCCTTGGGCTGGCTGTGTGGAATCAGCACCCAGGCGGCTACCACCTGTTTTGCCGTGACGCCCTGGTAGGGCAGGTAAAAATTGAGAACCGTTTGCCAGGAGCCATCTGAATAGTTGGCCCAGTTCGGCGAATCGGTGCCGTCGATGGCTCCGTTCACGATGACCAGGTTTGGATTCAATGTAGGATCGCCCTGCTCGGTAAGCTGGAAGGTGCTGAACATGGTTCGCAAAATCGATACCCCAAGACCCAGCAGCACATATTTTCCATTGGGATCGTAGTTTCCGCTGGCGTCGAGAGGAACTATGCTATCGGCCAGGGCCAATCCGTCAGCTTCGTGGGTCGGCGGGCGTACGTTGCTTCCGCCCGGATACAACCCTCCCTCCGATCCCAGATAGCTGCCGGTTCCAAGGTCGGGAAGATCCACCAGCGGATTGCTGGTCCCGGCCTGATCCCAGGTGATGTTGTTGCACGAAGAAGAAGCGGTGGTCACCGGGAGGGTGACGAGCTGCCGTGCATATTGCTTGGGTTTGCTGGAATCGCTGAACTGTACCGTGAATCTGTAATTTCCGGTGCTGGCAACGTTCAGGCTTCCGCGTAGACTTCCGTTACTGCTGAAGGTCAATCCGCCGGGAAGCTTGCCGGCATCGCTCCAGGTATAGGGTGGAGTGCCTCCACTGCCGGTGAAGTTGACCAGATAGTCAAACCCCTTGGCTCCGGTCGGCAATGTGGGGGCGGATGAAACAGCGGCCGCAGAAGGCGCGATACCGTTGCCCGCCACACTTATGGTTTGCGCCGGCAGCACGTCGTAACCCACGGAGATCGCATTGGCGTAGGGAATCGCCACAGTCGGCGTGAAATTGACATGGAAAGAGAACGATTTGCCCGGGGTGAGAGCCACCGGAGTGGTGAATCCCGTCTGGCTGAACGGAGGCAGGACCGTCACGGAGGAAAGGTGCATGCCGTTGGTGCCGGTGTTGGTGACGGTGACCGTCTGCGAGGAAGTGGATCCCAGCACGGTATTGGGGAAGTTCAAAATGTTGGGGCTGACGCTGGCTGCCGCTGAGGTGGTCGCTCCCGTACCGGACAAGTTGACGACCTGCGGCTGGCTTACGCCCTGAATGGTGAATGTCATCTGGCCGGTTACTGGCCCCCCCGCGCTTGGCCGGAAGCGAATCGCCCAGTTTCCAAACTGCTTGGGCTGCAGAGTGCGGGTCCACCCATATTCCAGAACAAACACATTAAAAGGCGAGAGCGTAAAGCTGCTGATGACCAGCGGGGTCGTCCCCGTATTTGTGACGGTCACCGGCTGCACCGCGGTTTGCGTGCCAACAACCGTCGTGTGAAACGTGATCGAACTCGGGCTGATGTTGAAAGATTGAGCCGAAGCTGCCGTTCCCAACATTGCTAGTATGCACACCAAGCCCATAAGTGCCAAAACGCAGCCTGCGGCCCTGCCATGGAATCGTCTCCCATCAGAGAGTCCCTCCCGGGATGCTCGAACCGTAGTTTTGAACGTTGCGATCACATCGGAGGCGCGACGAGCGGCCATAGTACGAGACTCCTCATTCGGATAGGGGGTAGTCGTTGGTCGGAAGGGGGAAACGCTGCTTGGTGAGATTAACCATGGTGAAGTCGATTGTCAATATCTGCGCGCAAAAAAATGCTGTGCGGGTGTGTCGATTAGCTCCAAGCAATTGCAGATTTCTGCACACTGCCGGCGGGCGCATGAAAAGGGTTCTCAGAGGGGCAGGAAGGGATTCGAACGCCGGTCTAACTGCGTTTTGATCCGAAAGTGACGAGTCTCAGGCGCTCGCACGCCGGGGCCGGGCGACTGTCGATTGGCAGAATATAAATGTCGCCGCCAGAAGAGGTTAACTTAATCTATAGGCACTCTAGGGACTTTGGTCACCAAGGCTTTTGACCTCTTGCAGTAACCTGCAGTCCCGTATAGGCTTCCCCCACTGGGCTGGCAGTTTGGCCCGTGCACAACACAGTAGCTTATCTCCCCCAAAATCCAAAAGCTTGGCAAGAAGGCTGATTTTCAACCGGTAGCCGCGAAAGCGGAGTACGCGTATTGTTTCTTGGATCGTGATCCAAGGGTCATGAAATGTGACTCAGAGGGCGGAGCTATAGCTGGCCTTGCCAACGCTTCTACGGAGCTTCGGGGTGATCTTCTGAACTGTTCCGAAGACCGTAGTTGGCGCGAAAACCATCTGTTATCCTTCCATTCTCCCAAGGCTCTCCGCAACCAACCTGTTTGACGCCGCTCCGTGATGTA
>DATKPV010000118.1:0-8183 GCA_035523915.1 Candidatus Aquilonibacter sp.
TTCGGGCGCAAGGGCCGCCAGCGGGCACCCATGCTCGGGATGTTCGCACATTTCCGGGCGCAGGTAGGTTTTCACAATTGCCTTCCACCCCTCGCCAGGCGGTGCCTGTTCGGCGGCTCGAACCAGGGTCTCCTCGATTTCCCGGAAAGCCTCCTTGAGCGATTCCACGAGCAGGTCGTCTTTGCTTTCGAAGTGCTTGTAAAACCCTCCGTGGGTGAGGCCGGTGTCGCGCATGACAGCGGCAACCGGTGCCCCGTTCAAGCCTTCCGCGCGAACCCTTCGTGCGGCGTCTCTTACGATCTTCTGACGGATCTCGATCTTGTGCTCGGGCCGGTAGCGCATCGCTCTATAGGATGCGGCGGATCATCCTAAGGTGCAACCCCACTGCTTTAGCAGGAATCGCAAAAAGAATCCGAATCTATAGGATTATATGCATCATCCTATGACCAGGAACGGAGGCCCAAAAGCGAGAGGGGAAGGTGAATATGAAGAAGCCAAGAATTATCGTGACCGGCGCGACCGGAAAAACGGGCAGCATCGTCATCAGTGAGCTGCTGACAGCAGGCTATCCCGTCCGGGCTCTGGTCCACCGGGAAGATGACCGCAGCGCACAACTGAAGGCGCAGGGCGCCGAGATCGCGGTAGCCGATATCCGCGATGCCGAACGTACCGCCGATGCGCTGACAGATGTCCAGCGTGCCTATTTTTGCCCGCCTTACGACCCGTACATGATCCAGGGTGCGGTCGGTTTCGCGGTCGCCGCCAAGGAAGCGGGGCTCGAACAAATCGTTGGATTGAGCCAATGGTTGGCCAGCCCTTCGCATCCCGCGCTCATGACTCGCCAGAGCTGGCTGGTCGATCGGCTGTTCTCGATGACGCCCGGCCTTGCGCATACGATCGTCAACCCGGGTTTCTTTGCCGACAATTACCTTTTGCCCCTTGGGTTGGCGGCGCATCTGGGCATCTTTCCCTGGATGTATGGCAACAGCCGTAACGCGCCACCTTCGAATGAAGATATCGCGCGAGTTGCTGTCGCGGCACTGATGGATCCCGCCCGGCACGCCGGCAAACGCTACCGCCCCACCGGACCGGAACTTCTCGGTGCCGAGGACATGGCGAAGGCGATCGGCCGGGCCGTCGGAAGATTGGTTCGGGTTGTACCAACACCCCCCTGGCTATTTATGAAGACGGCTCGGATGGGTGGCATGCCGATTGAGTTGATAAGCAATGTGCGCTACTACATCGAAGATCATAAAAGTGGCGCCTTTGAAGTGAACGCACCGACCACTGACGTGCTTGATGTGACCGGCCGTCCCGCGGAGGACTTCGAGACCATCGTCCGTCGTTATGTCGCACAGCCTCGCAACCAGCGAACCTTCGGCAACCGGCTTCGAACGGTTGCGCAGGTCCTGATCACTCCGCTCAGCCCCGGCTTCAATTTCGACCGGTACGACCGTGAACTGCGTGGTCCATTCCCGTCGCGTGCGCAATTTGCGACCGAGTCAGAAATCTGGCAGCGCGAGCACGGCGTCACAGACCACTCCCAGCCTGCTAAGGCCGCTTACGACAACCGCACTGTTCTCAGCCCCGGCGGTCAATCGCTGGAAATCCGATAAGGAGACATTATGCCGCCCCAACTCTGCTTTTTCGTCAGCATTGCATTCAGTTTCATCGCCTGGGGGATCGTCGCTGCCCGATACATCTGGCCGAAACTCCGTCTCCGCCCAAGGGCCGACGCTTTGCAGCCTCTGCTCACCCTGAATGGCTTCCGCTTCATCGGCTCGGCATTCCTGGTCCCAGGCGTAGTGTCGCCCGACTTGCCATCTGCTTTCGCGCATTCCGCAGCCTATGGGGACATCATCGCAACGACACTCGCGTTGCTGTCGCTGCTGTTGCTGCCACGGGCGACCGGAGTTGTCGTGACCTGGGTCTTCAATCTATGGGGCACAGCCGATCTTGTGAATGCTTTCTATCAGGCCAATCATGCCGGACTGCTGGCGGGACAGCTGGGCGCAACTTACTTCATTCCTACCGTCATTGTGCCGCTGCTGCTGATTACGCACGGCCTGGTTTTCCGGATTCTTGTGCAGCATCGAAATGAGTCGGGTGAATCGTAAGCGGAGCCCAGGATCACGATCCTGTAATAGAAAACACTTTCCCGATTCCCGCTTCGGGATTCCGCATGAGCGAAATCACGCTCACCTGTGATGAATGTCACAGACGATTTATTACAAAGGCCACAGCATTACGGCCCATGTTCCGTTCCCCCGCCTGAGCGGATCCGGAACTTAGGAGCCCCGTGCATGTCGACGATAAATCGATTGTGTTTGACCCTTGTTCTGGCCATCACCCCTGCCCCGGTTTTGGCTGGAAACAACAACGCGAAAACCGCGACAGCAAACACTGCCAGCACGACCGCGGCAGACCCTACTCCCGCTGCAGCCACTCCCAGCCTGGCATCTACGACAACTGATAGCAACATCACGGCCCTGCTGGGGGTGCTGGTGATGAAAGGAGTTTTGGCTCCAGCGGAAGCGAATGCCATTCACGATGCTGTCCCGGCCGCCCAATTTCAGGCTCTCTTAGACACTCTTTCCCGAAAAGGGCTGGTGACGGCCCAGGATCTTTCTTTCGTGGCCAACCCCAGGCCGGAAGCACTGGCTCCCGTATCTGCAACCCTGGCAATCTCCCCTGCTCCGGTTGCAACGGCACAAGTGCCGTCGGGAAAAAAGCTCGAAGCGCCGCCGGTTCCTGCAATTGTGCCGGCCGTAGCGCCGCTACGGGTACTGCCGGTCGATCCGCCGGTGAAGGGCGGGCTGAAAGCCGCTTTCACGATGGGTCCTATAAAGATGACACCGTACGGATTTGTGAAAGCTACAGCCGTCTACGACGACAGCAATCCCAATGGCGATGACATGCCGTTTCCCGGGTTGTTCCTCAACAATGCGACGTTCGCCACTACCACAGGTCCCACAAAGGACCCCGAATTTCACGTCAAGGCGCGCCAGGCCCGCATTGGAGCCAACTTCGAATTCCCTGACATCTCGCCCAGGCTCGCATTCACCGGTCGAATCGAAGGCGATTTCGAAGGCAATTTCACGGAAGTGGATAACCGCGACGTCTCATCCATCCGCAGCAGCCAGTTCTCTCTTCGGCAGGCCTGGGCCCGCCTGGATTACGCAGCCGGTGAGAACACGGATCTTTACTTCGAGGGTGGGCAGGACTGGACGCTGTTTGGATCGAGCGCATTACCCAATTTGCTGGAAACCACCGCGTTGGGTTATTGGTATGGCGACATCTATGAGCGCTCTCCGCAATTCCAGTTTGGCCTGGTGCAGAAGCTGGGCGGCTCGCGCAATTTGAAGTTTTCACCCACCTTCGCCATCATGATGCCAACCAGCAGCCAGATCGAAAAGCTGGGCTCGTTGGGCGTGACAGCGCAACTGGCTCAGGCCGAGCGCGAAGGCGCCGACTCGGGCCGCCCCGAGCTCGAAGGCAGGCTGGCCTTGCAGTTCCAGCTGGATAAAGCCCCCGGTGTCGCTCCGGCACAAATCATTTTTTCCGGAGTGGATGGGCGTCGCACCTCGATCGTTCCCAATTCCGCTCCCGGATACAGCTCCATGCCGGCGAATTACCTGGCCGCCTTTCCCAATGGCTTTACCGCTTCCAGCAATATTTATGGCGTGCAGGGAGCCGTACAGTTGCCGACGCGGTGGTTCACGCTGGTGGCCAGCGCTTATCGTGGCGGCGACCTGCGATTCTTCTTTGCCGGTCAGGTCAATTCGTATGCCACGGATACCAGCGGGCTAAGCAATATCCAGGGCCCCTTCGCCACGCTTGATGGCGGTCCGCTGGCGGCTGCAGGCGGCGCGGTTCTGGGAACGAACGCTTCCGGACAGGTGGTGGTGGCGCCGCAACGGGCCATCCGGACCTTCGGAGGGTTCGTCAATCTCGGACTGCCGCTCTCGCGCTGGTTCAACGCCAATCCCAAAGGCCGCAACGCAGGCTGGCAACTCTATCTGCACATGGGCAAAGACCAGGTTCCGAAGTGGGATCTTACCTATCCCGGCTACAGCGCCAATGCTAATGTTCTGGCGCCCTTGCCGCTGTTGATGGGCAAGCTGTCGGCAGCAACCGTTTACTACAAAGCCAATCCTTACATCACGTTCGGCTTTGAGCAGTCGATCTACGCCACTCGCCTGATTCCTGGCCTTACCTATACGATTGCGGGCAAGCCAAGCAACGAGTGGCAGGATCATCGCACCGAATTCGGGCCGATTTTTACGTTCTAGTCAGCCTGGTCGGAGGATGCTCGAGACACCCCATGCAGAGATACTTCATGAATCGGCGCAGCAGATTGATAGCCCACGCAGCTTTCTTGGTCTGGGTCGCCACGTTCGCCAACGCAGCGTCAAAGAGCACGTTGCACATCAAGGTTCTGGACTCGGAAACTCGATCCTTCAATACCAGCGATGACAACGGCGTGCCCAGGAACTGCGACGGTCTGAACTACGATGCGTATTGCCATTCGAGCAAGACCGTGGAGGTGATCAACACGCTGTTAGTCCAGGCGGATGACCAGCCTCCTTTTCGCGTGGCGTGCAGCATCGACTCGAAATGGTCGAGGTGCATTCCGCTGCTCAGGGGTGAAAGCTACGCTGCCCGGAGAGAGAAGCGAGGGATCACCATCTACTACCAGGATGACAATGGGAAAGTGCGAAAGCAGCTGTACACCTATGTTGCCGAGAACTCTGAGCGCGATGCGGCAAGCTTCTCCTCGAAGGCGAGTCCGCCGCCGACCGAAGAGACGGGAAGCACGCCGGCTGCTGCCTTGAGCACGCACGCAGCGCAGGAAGCGGTGAAGTGCAGTTTTGACTCGACTCCCTCGGGAGCTGAAATCACTCTCGATGGACAATTCGTTGGCAGCACTCCTTCAGTTCTGGATGTGAGCGTTGGCCGTCACACCGTGCAGGTGTCTCTGCCGGGCTTTGTGCAGTGGAAACGGACGCTGACGGTTTCCTCAGGATCCAGACTGACGGTGAACGCGATTTTGCAAAGATTGCAGTAGGATGCCCGATCGGTGAGCCGGCGCCTTAGGGTTCGAACCCCCGAACGCTCCGGCCAGGCAACGTGGAGCTTGATGAGTCGAACCCCAGAAAAACGGCTGAAGCCGCTGCTCTGAGAGAGGATGGGAAACCATGGCAGATGTCGCGGATGCAGGGATGTACAAGGAGTGGTGGGCAAATCCAGCGGTCGTCGGTCTGATGGGTTTCGCCACGACCACTATGGCAACAGGTCTTCACAACGTGGGCTACTGGGGCCCTGGCCCCACGTTGGCGTTGGCCATTGCCTTCGGAGGAACGGCGCAGTTCATCGCCGGCATTGTGGATCTCCGTAAAGGGAGCATTTTTGGCGGGTCGGCGTTCATGTCATACGGCGCCTTCTGGTGGTCTGTGTTTTTCCTGCTGCACATCCAGGCCAAGACCGGCGTGGTTCCCGGGCCGCACGAGTTGTTGGGCTTCTTCCTCATGTGGACGCTTTTTACCTTTGCTTTCTGCATTGCTGTGCAGCGCGTGGGAAAGTTCCTGGCGGTCCTGTTCTGGCTGCTGTTGCTCGCTTTCCTCTTGCTGGATGGCGTGGTTCTGGGTAAAGTTCCGGCTCCGGTGGCGGGATGGGAAATCTTCCTGACCGGGCTGGTTGCGTGGTATATCGCGATGGCGACGCTGGCCAACACGGTTTACGGAAGAAAAATATTGCCGCTGTCATAAAGGGCCGATTGGGGGCAGCCGTTGATGCCCGAAGCCAGAATTCTGGCTGCCCCGGCGCCTTGGTTGAAGCCGTTGCAGTCCGGCATGAGATGTTCCATGATATGGGCCTTGATGTGCAGCGAGGCCGCATTTCAGCCATGGTTTCTAGGGGCGAGTCCGCGGAACTAATAATCAACTTGTGGACGCGCCAGCGCGGAAAACGGTGGCAGAAGTTGCATGGGCGGCAAAACTCGGCAGTCTGAGGGGAAACCAAATATGGTCACACGTCCAAGAGAAAATCCGGTGATCGAGACCACCGAAGCGCAAATCGCAGTGCATTGGCGGGAGGAGGAATATCACTACCCCTCGTCCAAGTTCATCGGCCAAGCCAATCTGACCGATCCCGACGTTTTGGAGCGCTTCAGCGAGAAGAATTTTCCCGAGTGCTTTCGGGAGTATGCCGACCTGTTGGACTGGGACCAATACTGGCATACCACGCTCGATTCCAGCGATCCTCCTTTCTGGAAGTGGTTCGTCGGCGGCAAGCTCAACGCCTCCTACAACTGCATCGATCGCCATCTTGGCAAATACAAGAACAAAGCCGCGCTGATATTTGTCCCGGAACCGGAGAACGAAGCGCCGGTCATCGTCACTTACCGCGACCTCTATGTACGGGTGAACGAATTTGCTGCCCTGCTGCGTGACTTCTGCGGCCTCAAGGCCGGGGATCGCGTCACCATTCACATGCCCATGGTTCCGGAGTTGCCCATTACCATGCTGGCCTGCGCTCGCCTGGGTGTAATCCACTCAGTGGTCTTTGGCGGATTCAGCGGCGAGGCTTGCGGCATGCGCGCCGCCGATTCCGGCAGCCGCGTGCTGATCACCATGGACGGCTACTACCGCAACGGCAAGATGATCGACCACAAAGCAGCCGCCGAAATCTCTCTGAGCATCGCCAGGCAGGAAGGTCAGATCGTAGACAAGGTCCTGGTGTGGCGGCGTCACGCCGGCAAGAACGCTTCGGCTGCCGCATTTGTGAAAGATCGCGATTTCTTTGTGGATGAGATTCTTCCCAACTATATGGGGCAAGTCGTGCCTCCGGTCTCGATGGATGCCGAGGCTCCTCTGTTCCTGATGTACACCAGCGGCAGCACTGGCAAGCCCAAAGGTTGCCAGCATCGCACCGGCGGGTATCTGGCCTACGTGACCGGCACTTCCAAGTACATCCAGGACATCCATCCCGAAGATGTTTACTGGTGCATGGCCGACATCGGCTGGATCACTGGCCATTCCTATATTGTTTACGGGCCTCTGGCGCTGGCCGCCACCAGCGTGCTTTACGAAGGTGTGCCGACCTATCCCGACACCGGCAGGGTATGGCGGATCGCCGAGCGGCTCGATGTCAACATTTTCCACACCTCGCCTACCGCCATTCGCATGTTGCGCAAGGCCGGTCCCGAGGAGCCCGCCAAGTACAACTACCACTTCAAACACATGACCACCGTAGGAGAACCGATCGAGCCCGAGGTCTGGCGTTGGTATTACGAAACTGTGGGCAAGCGGGAGGCGGTTATCGTCGACACCTGGTGGCAAACCGAAACCGGAGGATTCCTCTGCAGCACCAAGCCGGCGCTCGACCCCATGAAGCCGGGAAGCGCAGGGCCGGGCATGCCGGGAATTTATCCCTCGATCATCGATGAGAATGGCCAGCAACTCTCGGCGGGATCGAATAAGGCGGGTAACATCTGCATCCGCAATCCCTGGCCCGGAATTATGCAAACCATCTGGGGAGATCGTGAGCGCTTCGTCAATCAGTACTACCGGAAATATTGTAAGAATCCCAACAGCAAAGACTGGCACGACTGGCCATACTTCGCAGCCGATGGAGCGGTTCTGGCAGTGGACGGCTATTTCCGTATCCTCGGCCGTGTGGACGACGTCATCAACGTCGCCGGCCACCGCCTGGGCACCAAGGAAATCGAATCTGCTTGCCTCACCGTTCCGGAAGTGGCGGAAGCGGCGGTGGTGCCCGTGGTCGATGAGATCAAGGGCCGTGTTCCAGAAGTCTACGTCGCGCTGCAACCGGGCTTGCAGCCCAGCCCGGTCATCGTAGAAAAGGTAAATAAGGCCATCGAAACCATGATCGGCAAGATTGCCCGCCCGCGCCGAGTGCTGATCGTGCCAGATATGCCCAAGACTCGCTCCGGCAAGCTGATGCGCCGCATTCTGGCCGCGCTCTCCAACAACATGACCACCGGAGACATCACCACCCTGGCCAATCCCGACGTGGTTGAGAAGGTGCGGGAACTGGTGCAAGGCAAGGAAAAAGTGGCGCTGGCCGACGGGCCGGAGGATCTCAAGAAATTCGGCACAAACGATTGAAGTTAATCTTGTCTGTGACCGACCCCGATGCCTCGCTGCGCTCGGAATGACAAA
>DATKPV010000119.1:0-113841 GCA_035523915.1 Candidatus Aquilonibacter sp.
TCGCGCTGGTTGGGAAAAAGATCTGTTGGTACGGGAACACCCTTTATGGAAACCAAGTATCGAGCACAGCTATGCTTGTCTCCGTGACAATATGTCTGCTTCATTTGAGCGGCCGTCTTTGGCATGTAGGCCAACTGTCCACTGAAGAAAGGACAGATGGTCAACTTCTCACAGTCCGCCACGACCACCTCCCGCCGCACACGACTCGTCGAACGTGTAATCGGCAGGTCCGCCCCTGGACTTGAGGAGCATGGCTATGAGGGCCGACGAGGCGGACCTCCGGTTCCGTGGAGTCATTGACCCTGTTCTTCTGACGTGTTATAAAGACCCGTTTTGCGCCGGGATGCCCGGGCTGGAGTCTTCTTTCTCTAGCCTGCCGAAAGCTCGGCGTGAACTCCGACGCGGCCAAGCTCCAACACTCCTACGGTCTTGCGGTGGAAGCGTGTTCGGATTCCGGAGGCAAGACTTCCGCTCGATTGGGCGTGCACGGCAAACATTTGGGCCGTGATTTGCAGGCGGAGAGTCTCTTCCTGAAGCGGTGGCTAAACACGTTTGTAAATTCCTGAACCCGACTCAAATTTGGAGGCTCTCCTATGCGCACCGGGCTGGCTGGTGTTGCGTTCCAAGGTCGCCGTTTGGCGACGGCATTCCTCAAGAAAATTCCTGCGATAGCAACGCTGCTGGCGCTCAGCGCGGTGGCCGCGATGGCCCAGCCTAGCGAAGCCGCTGGAGGAGAAGCCTCGCTAAAACTGCCGGATCTCACCCAAGTCAGCTTTCTCCCGTGGCACATCAACGGCCACAATCTGCTCCTGGTTGGCATCCTGTTCTGCCTTTTCGGATATGCCTTTGGCATGTGGATTTACATGCGGCTGAAGAATCTGCCCGTGCATCGCGCCATGCGCGAAATCTCGGAATTAATCTATGAAACCTGCAAGACCTATCTGCTCACGCAGGGCAAGTTCATCCTGCTGCTGTGGGCATTCATCGCGGTGATCATTCTTCTCTACTTTGGCGTCCTCCAGCATATGGAAGTTCCGCGCGTGGCGATCATCCTTGGCTTCAGCCTCGTGGGCATCGCAGGCAGTTACGGCGTAGCCTGGTTCGGCATCCGGGTGAATACCTTCGCCAATTCGCGTACCGCGTTCGCTTCCCTGCCCGGCAAACCATTCCCCGTCTATCAGATTCCGCTTGAGGCCGGCATGAGCATCGGCATGATGCTGATCAGCGTCGAACTGCTCATGATGCTCATCATTCTGCTCTTCGTGCCCGGCGACTATGCCGGACCCTGCTTCATCGGCTTCGCCATCGGCGAATCCTTGGGCGCGGCCGCGTTGCGTATCGCCGGAGGCATTTTTACCAAGATCGCCGACATCGGCTCCGATTTGATGAAAATCGTCTTCAAGATTAAAGAAGACGACGCACGCAATCCGGGCGTAATTGCCGATTGCACCGGCGACAATGCCGGCGATTCGGTGGGACCGTCGGCGGACGGGTTTGAAACCTATGGCGTTACCGGCGTAGCGCTGATCGCATTCATCCTGCTCGGCGTGACCAGTACCACCGTCCAGGTGCAGCTGCTGGTATGGATTTTCGTGATGCGCGTGATCATGCTGGTGGCCAGCACGGTCTCTTACTTCCTGAACGGGGCAATCGCCAAGGCCAAGTATGGCAACGCTGACGAAATGAACTTTGAGGCGCCCCTTACCTCCCTCGTATGGATCACTTCCCTCGTCTCGATCGGACTGACTTACCTGACGTCCGATTTCATCATTCCCGAGCTCGGTGGCGACAACACGCAGTGGTGGAAACTGGCGACGATCATCTCCTGCGGCACTTTGGCGGGCGCAATCATTCCTGAACTGGTGAAGGTTTTCACTTCCGTGGACTCGCGACACGTGAAAGAAGTCGTCAAGTCGGCGCAAGAAGGCGGGGCGTCTCTGGGAATTCTTTCGGGATTCGTCGCCGGCAACTTCAGTGGCTATTATCTGGGCTTCTCAATGATGTTACTGATGGCCATCGGCTATTACATGAGCACTTTGGGCTTGGCAGCGGCAGCGAGCATGCTGGCGCCCGCGGTATTTGCATTCGGGCTGGTGGCTTTTGGTTTTCTCGGCATGGGGCCGGTAACCATTGCGGTCGATTCCTACGGTCCGGTAACCGACAACGCACAATCCGTCTATGAGCTCTCGCTGATCGAGCAGGTACCGAACGTGGAAGCCGAGATCAAAAAAGATTTCAACATGACCGTGAACTTCGACCGCTCCAAGGACCTGCTCGAAGCCAACGATGGTGCAGGAAACACATTCAAAGCCACGGCGAAACCGGTGCTCATCGGTACAGCCGTCGTAGGCGCGACCACAATGATTTTCTCCATCATCATGGCACTGACCAACGGCCTCACCACAGATGTGGCGAAGCTTTCGCTGCTGCACGCGCCTTTCTTCCTCGGGCTGGTCACCGGCGGAGCCATGATCTACTGGTTCACCGGTGCATCCACGCAAGCCGTGACTACAGGAGCGCACCGGGCCGTGGAGTTCATTAAGGCAAACATCAAGCTGGAAGGAGTAACCAAGGCTTCGGTCGAGGACAGTAAGAAAGTCGTCGAGATCTGCACCCGCTACGCGCAGAAAGGCATGCTGAATATTTTCATCGCCGTTTTCTTCGGCACGCTGGCTTTTGCCTTCGTGGAACCATTCTTCTTTATCGGCTACCTGATTTCGATTGCGATCTTCGGTCTCTACCAGGCCATTTTCATGGCAGATGCCGGCGCGGCCTGGGACAATGCCAAGAAGATTGTGGAAGTCGAGTTGAAGCAAAAGGGAACGGAACTGCACGCGGCCACGGTGATTGGAGATACAGTTGGCGACCCCTTCAAGGACACTTCTTCCGTCGCATTGAATCCCGTCATTAAGTTCACCACGCTTTTTGGATTGCTGGCAGTGGAATTGGCGGTGTCGCTGTCTCGGGAACAGGGGTCCACCTTGACCAACGTGCTCGCGCTTGCGTTTTTCGCGGTCTCGTTCTTCTTCGTTTACCGGTCGTTCTATGGGATGAGAATCAAAGAGGGAGCGGAGTAAACCCGACCAGGTCGGCTGCAGCTCGACGTTCCTCGTTCAAAATACGGCCAGCACGACGGCCTAGTTCGGGCCGCGCATTTTGTCTTTCACGCTTTTGGCTAGCTTTTCAATCTCTTCGGCCTTCTTGATCACGTCGACGGAGAGCACATTCTCGTTCGACTTGTCTACGCTGGCCTTCAGTTCCGTGGCGAGTTTCAGTAATCTATCGGTATCGGCCTTAAGCGCGGCAGCACGCTCCTGATTCGCCTTCTTGGCCATATCGCGGATCATGCGGTCGCGGGCGTCACCATCGTCCGGAGATGCGACAGTGATGTCGGTTCTGGGCATGGGCGGGCGCTCAGTCTGGCTTTTGGCAGCGCCCGGGAACCAGACGAAAAGTACGAGCAGAAGCGTCCAGAAAGTCGTTTGGCTTCGCATGGCCACCTCGAAGGCGGGGAAAGACCCTTCACCTGCCTCCAGTATGCCACTATTCAAGAAACCTTCAGAGGCCAGCTTGAACTTGCCGATGACATCGAGGACGAGAAGACGGTACTGACCAGTGCCTTCGAGATTACAGCGAGCTCATGTTCGATAGGAACTCGGCATTTGACTTGGTCTTGCTGAGCTTGTCGATGAGCAACTCCATCGCTTCCACGGGAGACAACGGGTTCAACACCTTGCGCAGCACCCAGATGCGTTGCAAGTCTTCCTTGGGAATCAGCAGTTCTTCCTTGCGCGTGCCCGAGCGCTGAATGTCGATGGCCGGGAAAACCCGTTTGTCGACCAACTTGCGCTCCAGGATGATTTCGCTATTGCCTGTGCCCTTGAATTCCTCGAAGATCACGTCGTCCATGCGGGAGCCGGTGTCGATCAGGGCCGTGGCAATGATGGTCAACGAGCCACCTTCTTCGATGTTGCGCGCCGAACCGAAGAAGCGCTTCGGCC
The DNA here is from genome assembly GCA_035523915.1 of Candidatus Aquilonibacter sp. GTDB lineage: Bacteria > Acidobacteriota > Terriglobia > Terriglobales > Acidobacteriaceae > Sulfotelmatobacter. The sequence goes on from DATKPV010000119.1 coordinate 4,002, forward strand.
GCTGCAAGGCGTTGGAATCCACGCCGCCGGAAAGCACTTTGCCCGATGGTGGCACGATCGTGTTGTAGGCGCGAGCGAGACGCGTAATCGAGTCAAGCAGGATGACAACGTCGCGCTTGTGCTCGACCAGGCGTTTGGCTTTTTCGATTACCATCTCGGCAACCTGCACGTGGCGGGCGGCGGGCTCGTCAAAGGTTGAAGAGATCACTTCTCCCTTCACCGAGCGCTGCATATCGGTCACTTCTTCCGGCCGTTCGTCGATGAGCAGCACCATGAGCACGACTTCAGGATGGTTAGTGGTGATGGAATTGGCTACGTTCTGCAAGAGCATGGTCTTGCCTGCCCGTGGAGGCGAAACGATCAAGCCGCGCTGTCCTTTGCCCAGAGGTGTCAGCAGGTCCATAACACGAGCGCTGGCATTTTCCCGCGCGGTTTCGAGTTTAATCCGCTCCTGGGGATAAAGCGGAGTGAGGTTATCGAACAAAATCTTGTTGCGAGCCTCTTCCGGAGACTCAAAATTCACCGCCTCGATTTTTACCAACGCGAAGTACTTCTCGCCTTCGTGCGGCGGGCGTACTTGCCCGCTGATGGTATCGCCGGTCTTCAAATCGAACTTGCGAATCTGCGAGGGCGAGACGTAAATGTCATCTGGACCGGGCAGATAGTTGTAATCAGGCGAGCGGAGGAAGCCATAGCCATCGGGCAGGATTTCCAGCACCCCCTCGGCGAAAATGTGGCCTTCTTTTTCGCTTTGCGCCTGCAGGATCTTAAAGATGAGATCCTGCTTGCGCAGGCCACTGGCTCCGGGCAGATCCAAGGTCCTGGCGATCTTGGTCAGCTCGGTGATGTTCTTCTCTTTCAGTTCAGCAATGGTCATGATTCACCTAAAACCCGTTCACTTAGACCTGTTCGCTAGTGTTGACGGGAGATTTTCAAAGGAGGGTTACTCAGGGAAGACAAACTGCGGGGCGAATTGGGCGGGACTGGTTACGCAGCCCGCCGCTGCGCCTCGGCAAAATTCTCCGGTTCCGACAGAACCGCCTGCCGCTCCGAGCCCGCGATCCGGTCCAGCACGCCGTTCATCGTTTCCTGGATTCTAGTGCTGGGCCGATGGAACTTTCGCGTGGCCTTGGAAGCAAGCTGGCAAAGCATATAACGGTTCCGCAAAGTCTGTAAAGCGTCAAACACACGATCAGAGCGCATGTGTTTTGTTTCTCCTTCGCCTATGAATGATACGCCCTCGATTCCGTCCTCCTGGCTTCCGGAAACGCGGGTTACTCCTGTGGAGCACCTTAACCCATTGATTCCGGAAAGTTTAGCAGGTGGCCTCGGAACACTTCCTAACGCAATAGATGCGCTACCGGACCCGGAAGATGCTCGATTTTCTGGATTTGGCTCACTGGCCGGGGTACCGCAGAATAGACCCAGAGGTTCCGGATGTCCGTGGACTCAATAAATGTAGCGGCAAGGTGGAATTGGGTCAAGCTAAATCTTAGGCCACGACACTCAATAGCAACCCGGATTTCAGATTTGGACTCCAGTGATGCCCAAGACCTTGTGGGGCAAGAACTGCCATGAATGTCGTTCCAAATAGGTAGGCCAGGCGAAGGACGATAAAATATCGGAATCGGCACCGAGAGTCGAGGATCCCATGACGGCGCAACACAGAGGCATTGAAGTGGAACCTGCCGAAGCTCGCACGAGTCCCACCCTGAACCGCTGGCTGGATCGGCTGATATCGGAGGCTGGCAGCGATTTGCTGCTCGTGCCCGGCGCCGCCGCCGCCATCCGGCGGGAGGGCCGCCTGCTGGCGATTGACGACACTCCACTAACCGGGTCAGACATTGAAGCGGCAGTGCTTCCAGCGCTTAGCGCCCATGCGCTCGAAGTCTACGAGCGGTCGCAGATTGCGGACTCCTCTTATCGCGTGGAAGGTATGGGCCGATTCCGCATCAACTTGCATCATGAGCGCGGGCGGGCCGCAGCCGCGGTTAGAGCGCTGCCTTCGAGGGTTCCGGAACTCACAGAGCTGCATTTGCCCACGCAGGTTGCGGGCCTCGCACAATTGCAGCGTGGACTGGTGATCATCGGGGGCGCGACCGGCTCGGGGAAAACCACGACGCTGGCGGCGCTGGTAAATGAAATCAACCGCCGGGAAACGCGGCACGTGGTAACCATCGAGGATCCGATCGAATATGAGCACACCCACCTTCGCAGCCTCATCGAGCAAGTGGAAATCGGCGGCGACGCACCCGACTTTCCCACAGCTTTGCGAGCGGCATTGCGGCAGGCTCCTGACGTAATCGTGGTTGGGGAAATGCGCGATCCTGAAACGGCACGGATTGCCCTTTCTGCGGCAGAGACCGGGCACCTGGTCTTTACCACGCTGCACACGACCGATGCTGCATCAACCGTGTCGCGAATTGCAGACTCGTTTCCGCCCGAGCGGCAGCATTCGATTCGCTCTGAAATGGCCATGGCCCTGGCGGCCATGCTGACCCAGACCCTGTTGCCCAGGCGCTCGGGTGGCAGAATTCCCGCCGCCGAATTACTGATGGTGGGCTACGGAACACGCCAGCACATCCGCAAGAACGCGCTGCAGCATCTGCACCAGGAAATTACCATCACGCGAAAAGCCGGATCATTCACTCTGGAGGAATCGCTGGCACAACTGGTTGCTCAAGGCGACTTGAGCCGCGACGATGCAATGTTGCGTGCGATTCACCCGGATGACCTGGACACCCTGCTCAAAGGAAAAGGACACTGACCTAAATCGGCAGCCTGATGCCCTTTTCCGAATCTTCAAAGCGCTTGACGGCGACCTATTCAGAATAATTAGGCGAAACGGCTAGTTACTTTCCTCTCATTGCATTCTCCAGAGCGCGGCGAATAGACTTCGCTTCGCTCCTGCATTCCACACACAAGTGTCACTTGTTTTCCCCAAGCAGACAGTAAGAACACAGAGAAGACCCCGAGTATTCAAAGACCCCTAGAGAGGAGATCTCGTGAAGACAACGATTTTCGCGGTTACTATATTATTTGCGCTCGCCCTGACAACGGTGGCTCAATCAAGCAAACCCGCCGTGTCTCGTCATCTGGCCGGAGACGCGTCCGCAGGCTCCCAGTTTCAAAACAACGCCTTGCCGGCAGCAAAGATAGGTCTTTGCAGCCCTTGCATTTTTTACGGCGGGGATCTCAATCCCGACGACATCAACGCGGCCGGCATGTCGGATGAGAACACCTTAGTCATCGAAGGGGGGTCAGGCACTTATGGCGCGGTCATTTTTCCCGACCGGGCGTACGTGAATGGAATCATCTTCAACGTGCAGGCGAGCGACGCTTTCGATCCGAAGACAGCCACCTATGACATTCGAGAGGGCGTGTCTGATGGATACGGTGGATCTGTCCTGCAAAGCGGTTCCTCGAACATCCAAATACTCTCGACCGGTCGGAACTTCCTCGGGTTCTATGAATATTCTATTGCCGTGCACTTCCCTACCGTGACCTTGGACCCTGGCGTTGAATACTGGTTCAACGTAGAGCCCCAATGTCTGAATGGCGCTACCGACGGCAGTTGCTATCAGGGCCGGTTTTTCGTCTCCAACACCACCCAGGGTACAAACAACGAGAACGGGAACTATCAGCCAAAACACGAAATGTTCTTGAATTCCTCGTTCTTCGGTATCACGTGGGCCAATTGGTGTGACTCCTTCCTGGGATTCAACCGGAAGCAGTGCGACCTGCTTTCCTATGGTTTGGTCGGAACCGTATCTGAGTAGCCTAAGAGAAAGCTGCGAAGGTTCGAGAATGGGCTAAGTAGTTGACGAAGCTGGGGGATTCTCCCCAGCTTCTTTTTTGGACGCAACCTAGGGCTTGCATCCTCGCGAGATTTTGCCATTCAGGCCCAATACGTTCGGTCGAGCGAACGATATTGGATGGCCTCTGCAATGTTCTTGGGTTCGATTTGAGCGGCTTCTTCAAGATCAGCGATCGTGCGCGCCACTTTGAGGATGCGATCGTGGGCGCGGGCGCTTAGTCCTTGCTGCGTCATGGCGCGCTCCAGCAGGCGTTCGCAATCGGTGGAGAGTTCGCAGAACGTGCGGATGTGGCGCGATGACATTTGGGCGTTGCAGTAGATCTTCTCGTGAGACGACGCGAACCTCTCCAACTGCCGCTTACGAGTTCGCACGACACGCTCGCGGATCCGCGCCGACCCTTCCGGTTCGGTGCCGGAACGCATCTCTTTGTAATTCACCGCGGGTACATCGATGTGGATATCGATGCGGTCCATCAGGGGGCCGGAGATCTTGGAGACATAACGCTGGATCATCGGCGTGGTGCACTGGCACTCTCGGGAACGGTCATTGTGGAAGCCGCAGGGACAAGGATTCATGGCGGCCGCCAGCATAAAACGCGCGGGAAAAGTCAGCGACATCGAAGCCCGGGCGATACTGACCGTGCCATCCTCCAATGGCTGGCGCAAAACCTCCAGGACATTGCGCGGGAACTCCGGCAGTTCATCGAGAAAAAGCAGGCCGTTGTGAGCCAACGAGACCTCGCCCGGACGGGGCACGACCCCGCCGCCAATCAAACCCGCGTCTGAGATGGTGTGGTGAGGCGAGCGATAGGGACGCGTGCCTACTAGCCCGCTGACCGAGTCGAGCACGCCAGCTACACTGTGGATTTTGGTAGTTTCCAGAGCCTCTTCGAACGTGAGCGGAGGCAGGATCGTGGGCATCCGCTTGGCCAGCATAGTCTTGCCTGAGCCGGGCGGGCCGATCATCAAAATGTTGTGGCCGCCGGCACAGGCGATTTCCAGAGCACGCTTGGCCGTAGGCTGTCCGCGGACGTCTTTGAAGTCGACGGTGAACTGCTGAAATTCACGGAGCAGTGCGTCGCCGTCCGCTCGAAGCGGAACAATTCCGTTGCCGGAATTCACAAAGTGGATGACATCGAGCAGCGAACGCACCGGATAAACATCCAGCCCGCCAACCATGGCAGCTTCCTTGGCGTTGGCCTCCGGCACAACCAGACGCAGAATTTTTCGGCCACGGGCTTCCAGCGCGATCGGCAGCGTGCCCCGGACGCCTCTCACTCCGCCGTCAAGTGAGAGTTCGCCAACGAAAACGCAGTCGGGAATTTCCTTCTTGGTCAGGCCGCCATACGCGCCGACGATCCCCAGCGCCATCGGCAAATCGAATCCCGAGCCTTCTTTCTTGATGTCCGCGGGCGCCAGATTGATGGTGATATGAGTCGGTGGAATATCGTAGCCGCAATTCTTGAGTGCGGCCCTCACACGATCGCGGCTTTCGCGCACGGCCGCGTCTGGCAGTCCGACCGTGTGGAAATGGTCCTGGTCGGTTTTGATGCCGGAACAATCGACTTCTACCTGAATGATGTTGGCGTCGATGCCGTACACCGCGGCGCTGAGCGTCTTGTAGAGCATAGCCGGCCGGATGAAATCCCAGGCGTGAGACACACCAAGGCCTTCATCTCAGAGTTCTGACATTACGTGCTCCAGCAACAATGAGGCTGTGACCGATGTCACCCTCGGGCTGTGGAAAAAATGGAGGCCGCCCGTCTCAAGGGCGATGACGTTACTTTGGTTCTTGTGCCGGGAACTTGCCTGCGATATACCATATTCTCCAACAACGTGCATTTCCTCCGGTTCACGGATTCGATTATGGGTTCAGTTATTCATGGGCTTGCCTTTCGGCATCGGCAGGCGGGAAAGTTCCCGCGATGCTGAAAGATCCCTCTCAGACTGCTCGACCGTCCAGGCCCGCAACCAGCCTGGAGCAAGAAGAATCTCAGCTTTGGCGATGGCTTCTGTTGTTCATGGTTCTCCTGGCGGCGGGCTTTGCCGCTTTGGCATGGGAGCGGTTGGAGGGCTTGCCCTATCATCTTGGCCCGGTGGCGATAGGCGTCCTGGTTTTGTCAGTCCTTTTGGCGGCCTATGCCTACGGTCGGAGGCGTGAGGTATCCGAACTCAAGCACCTGCTGCAGGACCTTCAGGAACATGTGGGCGCCGCGCCCTCGGAAGAACAGCTGGATCAGTTGAGTCAGGTCATCATGCGCTCGCAGCGCAGCTTCAAGGAACTGATTGATTCCTTTGACGACGCGGCCTGCGCAGTGTCACTTGATGGCACCTTACGCACCGTGAACAGACGCATTACCGAACTCTCCGGGCTTCCCTACAGCTCTCTCGTCGGGCATAAATTTTTTGAGTTTATCGAAGAACCTGCCCGCGACGCGGCAGAAGCAAGCCTGGGCCGTTTCATGGAGAAGAGGCACTGGGCCGGGACGCTTCGGGTCAAGCTCAAGAACAGCAGCCGCCCGCTTTATTTCGATTGTGTACTGAACGCGATTCTCAAGGGTGATGAAGTCGTCGGGGTGAGCGTACTGGGCCGCGACGTCACCCAACAGCGCGAGAAGGAACTGCGATTTACGGAACTCTTCGAAACCCTCCAAGAAGGCGTGTACTTCAGCACGCCGGAAGGCAAGTTGCTGGATGCAAATCCGGCTCTGGTGGCTCTCCTTGGATACAACAAGAAAGAGGATCTGCTTGCCCTGGATGCGGGTGGTCTGAACTTCGAAGCCGGCCAGCAACCGGTCCTGGGCCGGGCCCCCAATGATCGCGGCGGTGTGCGAACGCGGGAAATCCAACTTCGCCGCAAAGACGGAACGGCGGCAACCTTCCTGGATTCATCCCGTGCCGTCTGGGATGCCGACGGCAACATGATCCGCTACCAGGGGACCCTGGTCGATATCACGGAAAAGCGCAAAATGGAGCGCCAACTTGAACAGCAGGAAGAGTTTCGTCGCCGTCTGCTGGAGAGTTTTCCCGACTTGATTTTGGTGGTTGATCTGGAAGAGCGGTACACGTTCGTCAGTGCGAGAGTGCACGACTTGCTGGGGTACGAACCGGATGAGTTATTGGGCCGGAAGATTTCCGACACCCAGGATCATTCCTCTGAACTGGTGATTCTCTACCGCGAGGTTGCCTTCAACAGTAAGACTTTCGGCTCCTCCGAGTTCGTCGGTCGGCACCGGAACGGAAGCTGGCGGACGATGCGGGCCTCGGCCAGCCAGTTCTACGATGCAGAGGGCCGATTGAGCGGCGTCATTGTTTCAATACGCGATATCACGATGGAGAAGAAGCTGGAACAACAGATCGTGCAGAGCGAGCGCCTGGCAGCCATGGGTGCCATGATCGGAGGCGTCGCTCACGAACTCAATAACCCGCTGACCAGCATCCTGGGGGTAAGCGAACTTTTACAAGACAGCCAGACCAGCGACTCGGCGCGCAAACAAATGGCTCTCTTGCAGAAGGAGACGCGGCGCGCTGCCGAGATTGTCAAGAATCTTACTTATTTTTCGCGACCGCCGACGCCGGGGAAGACGAGAGTGAATCTGGCGGAGGTGGTGGAACGCACACTCAACCTCCACGCCTACTCGCTGCGCAAGAATAATATTACGGTTGACTTCCTGCGTGAACCCTCCGTGCCTTATGTGGAGGGCGATCCGCACCAGTTGATGCAGGTTTTTCTCAATCTCATTGTCAATGCGGAACAGGCGATCCGTGAAGCTCGAGACCGGGGAACACTGCGTATCCGCCTGGCGAGCAACGGTGAAACAGTCTCCGCAAGCTTTCAGGATGATGGACCTGGAATTCCTGTCGAAATTCTGCCTAATATCTTCGACCCCTTTTATACCACCAAGCGTCCAGGGCGGGGAACAGGTCTGGGATTGAGCATTTGCAAATCAGTGCTTAAGGAGCACAACGGAACCGTGGAAGCGGCGAATGCTCCCGGAGGAGGAGCAGTTTTCACCGTGACCCTGCGAACCGTCCCGGCAAACTAGCGTTCTACAGCCATGGCCACAGCGTTGCCGCCCCCGAGACACAAGGCAGCTATCCCGCGTTTCACATCACGCCGAATCATCTCGTAGATCAGCGTCACCAACACGCGCGCACCGCTGGCGCCAATGGGATGCCCGATGGCTACCGCGCCGCCATTCACGTTAACTTTGCCCGGGTCGAGCCCGAGTTCCCGCATCACCGCCAGCGCCTGCACGGAAAAAGCCTCGTTCAGTTCGTAGAGGTCAACTTCTTCGTTTTTCCATCCCGTTTTCTGCCAAATCTTTCTGACCGCATCCACCGGCGCCATCATGACCCATTTGGGATCGACCCCGCTGGTCGCCTGTGCCACGATTCGCACCATCGGCTTCGCGCCGAGTTCCTTAGCGCGTTGGGCGCTGGTCACGACCACCGCGGCCGCACCGTCGTTCACTCCGGGAGCATTCCCCGCCGTCACGGTTCCGTCTTTCTTGAAGGCGGGCTTGAGAGCGCGCAAAACTTCGATCGTAGTGTCCTCGCGAGGGGACTCATCTTTTTCGAACCAAGACGAAAGCTGCCCCTTTCTCTTTGCTGGAATTTCCACTGGAACGATTTGCGATTTGAGCCGGCACTCTTTGATGGCTGCGACCGCCTTGCGATGCGAGTTCAACGCGAATTCGTCCTGCTCTTCGCGAGAAATTCCATATTTCTCGGCAACGTTCTCCCCGGTGATGCCCATGTGATAGTCGTTGTAAATGTCCCACAGGCCGTCGTGCACCATCGAGTCGACCACCTGCGCATTGCCCAGCCGATAACCTTTGCGCGCCTGCGGTAGAAGATACGGAGCGTTGGTCATCGACTCCATCCCGCCGGCAACCACCACGGAACTGTTTCCCGTCTGGATCGCCTGCGCAGCAAGAGCGACCGCTTTCAGACCGGAGCCGCAAACCTTGTTGATTGTCATGGCACCCGTAGCAGGAGACAAACCTCCGAAGATCGCCGCCTGCCGCGCAGGATTCTGACCCAGTCCGGCAGAAACCACGTTGCCCATAATGCACTCGTCGGCCACTTCAGGCTTCACCCCTGCACGATTGACGGCCTCTCGAACCACGATCGCGCCCAACTCGGGCGCTCGGAAATCGGAAAGACTGCCCTGAAATTTTCCTACCGGCGTACGACATCCGGAAATTATGACCACATCTTCCAAAGCCGCCATACATCAAGCTCCGGCGAAGATTTTCGCCACGCCAATTATAGATGCGCCGCCCCAAAAAGAACCTCAGTTTGTGGTGCACGTCACGCCCATCATTTCCGCCGCAAAAACCTACGGCTCCTTTCGCCGCAATCGTTCGTCGGGATACGGTCGCTCTTGGGGGTGCGTATAAATTCGTTTCAACGTCACGTTCAAGCTTGCAAAGTTGAATTTTTTCGCACGATGATCGCTGCGGTGACTTTGGTACACCGCCGTAAGCAGCCGGTGCGTGCATTTTTTTCTTGACATCAAATTTCATTGACTCTATACAATCAATTCAGTTGGCAACAGAAGACCGTTGCAGATTTTCCATGAACAATGGAAGGGAGAATAGAACCAATGGCAACGAAGAAGAAGGCGAAAAAGAAAAAGAAGCACTAAGAAGTGCAATTGAAGTCACGAGGGGACGCATAATGCGTCCCCTAAGTTTTTGCGCAGCAAGATACCCGGATGTTGTGCCATCAGTTGCGCCGGAATGATCGACGATGAGCGGGATTTGGAATCCTTTTTTCTTTGGCCGGGCACAATCCGCGGAAGGCGCAGAAACTGCAGTGGAAATCCGGCTTCGGCTCGAAGTTACCCTCGGCGATGCGACGCGCCACGGTCTCGACCTGCTCCCGCGCTTCTGCCAATTCAAAGTCAGAGCGTCTGGTCGCCACAAACACATTCTCTTCCAGGTTGTGAAAGGCAAGAGAACTTACTCGATAACCCCATTTTTCCCGCGCTGCCAAGGCATAGATGGAAAGCTGGAGACTCGTATCCGCATCTTCCTGCGAGCGAGCTTTTCCCGTCTTGTAGTCCACGATCACGACGCTGCCATCAGCGCCTCGGTCGATGCGGTCAATTCGCCCAGCCACCGTTGTCCCAGCCAAACCCACCTCAAACCACTCCTCGGTATGCAACACCTCCGGTGTGGGTCGGGAAGATGCCAGGGCCAGGAAATTGCGCAACTGTTCGATGCCCTGTTTTTCATAAAGAGCGTATTGATAAGGATCCTGGATACCCTGCGATGCCAGATCGGCACGAAACAGTTCCAGCAGTTCAGCCTCCGATTTGGTTCGGCCGTGGCGCACGGAGTCGTAATAAGTACGCAGGACACGATGCATCGTGGCGCCATATTGCATGGCTGCGGGAATCTCGCGCGAGAGCTTCCACTCGCGTTCCAGCTTGAACTGGAGGGGGCAACGCTTGTAGGTATCTACCGCCGAAGCGCTCAAACGGGAGGCCAAGCCTTCGATGGCCGGCAACTCGAGCCATTCAGCAGTGCGCGAGGGCGGCGGTTGAGAGGGATCGGCAGCCGCGGCAATCTCGATCAGCCCGGGCTGCCAGGGCAGCGCCTCCCGCGACCGCAGCCACGGCCTTAGAGTCTGATCCTTCATCAACTCGCGCATCAGTCCCGGAGGCGTTCTCTCCGTGCCGACTCCATGTTTCCCATAGATGTGGAGCGAATCTCTGGCCCGCGTCATGGCGACATAAAAAAGCCGGCGTTCCTCTTGACCATAAATGGTTTTGTCGTCCAGTTCGACCACCGAGTCAGAATCCCGCAGCTCCCGAGGAAATTCCACCAGCGTCTCGCGGAAACCGGCCGGAAACGAGCCGCTCGTGGCGCGCAGAATGAAGACGTGCGCAAACTCCAGTCCTTTGGCGGTGTGCACGGTCATCAGACGGACCGCGTCAGGATTTTCGCTTGAGACCATTGGAATGACCCCTCCGGCTTCGCGAAAGTACCCCAGATACTCGATCAACTCGGCAAGTTCGCCGGTCTGCGTTGTGGGTTTATCTTCCCAGTCGCCCACGAACTGCAAAGCTGACCGCACAATGGGCGAAGTAAGATCGAGAGAAAAACGCTTGGCAATGAGTTCCAGCGCCTTGCGTCCCATGGACTTCTTGCGGGCCACGTCGTCACGTGCTTTGAGAATGCTCTGCAACACATCGCTGCCACCGGCGACCTCAGCCAATACCGCGGCAAGAGGAACAACATTGCCCTCCCGCGAATCCCGGGCAATCGTTCGCAGCGCCGTGCGGAGCTGTTCGCCGTCGACATTGAAGATGGGCAAAGCAGCCACCCGAAACAGGCTGGCGTCGTCACCCATATCGACCACCACGGCCAGGCACGCGAACAGATCCCGTACCTCTGGAGTGTCGCTGACATCCACGCCCTCAATTGCGAAAGGGATCTCCTTGGCGGCCAGCTGCTGGACGACGTCGTCACGATGAACATGTGAACGATAGAGAATAGCGAAATCTCGCCACTGGCATCGCCAGCGGCGATGCATCTCTTCGATGGCATGCACTACGTCGGGGCCCTCGGCGTCTTTTCCCGCGAACGAAATCGCTTCAACCGGGGTACTCGGCATAGTCCTTCCCTGTTTTTCCGCCTCCTCCTCGCGGGCGGATTGCAACGGGGCACGCCGGTAATGGACAGGCGCATCCAGATTCGTGTGAAAGACGGGAGGATTCTTATCAATCACCGCGAAGGCGGAGCGCAGAATAGGGGTTGTCGAGCGCCGGTTCTTATCCAGAACCAATACCTTCGCCTGCGGGAAATGCCGGCGAAACAGTTGAAAGGCCGCATTCGATGCCCCGCGAAAACGGTAAATGGCCTGGTCCGGATCTCCGACACCGAAAATGTTGCGTTCCTCTCCGGCCAACGCCGCCAGTATTTTGATCTGGGCAAAATTGGCGTCCTGGAACTCATCCACCAGAATGAAGCGGGCAGCGGCCTGTTCGTTGCGTAATACAGCCGCATCGGAGATCAGCAGGTCGTGAGCACGAGTAATCATGTGGCTGAACGTGCCCAGGTTTTCTTCGCGCAGCCAGCGCTCCATGGTCGTGAAGACTCGCGAGATTTCCCGGCAACGGCCTATAACCTCCGAATCGCTGATCTCTTCTTTCGACTTGGCGACTCGCGGAACGGCTATTTCGCCTTTTTCCACACGCTCAACATACTCGGCGTAGTTCTCTGCCGTGATCAGCTCATCGTGACAGCGGCTGAGAAACTCCAGCAAATCGCTCAGGAACCGACTTACATTGGCCGCGCGGACGTAGTATTCCAGGCGAAGCTCGTGCAACCGCTTCCGCAGAAAGATCCACAGATCTTTCTCGTCAAGTACTCCGAACTTTCGGTCGTGGCGGCCCAGAAGCTCGAAGCAATAATCGTGGAAGGTGGCGGCCCGAATGCTCCTGCCTCCCAGCAACCCGCGCACACGTTCGCGCATTTCGGCAGCGGCGTTCTTTGTATATGTGAGGGCTAGAATCTCCTCAGCACGGGCGTTGCCCTGGGAAACCAGCCGTGCGATACGATGGGTCAGGACTGATGTTTTGCCGGTACCAGCGCCCGCAACCACGAGCATCGGCCCGTGCACGTGCTCGATGGCCTGAGACTGGCGGTCATTGGCATGAAACTCGGGGGAAGATCCAGAAGAACGGGAGCGCATCGCGAAAACAACCTGTGAGGCACAGAATAACACCCCACGCTAGGTGAGAGGCGAGTCGGGCTTCCGTTGATATCCACAGTCAGGCGAGCGCGGAAAGTGCAATCGCTGCGGCCGCGATGGCCGCAGTTTCCGCACGCAAAATCATGGCGCCCAGCGATGCTGGAATCCAGCCGCCGTGCTGAAAGCGTTCCAGTTCGTCACCGGTCCAGCCCCCTTCGGGGCCGACCGCCAGGGTGATTTCACCCGGGTTGGCTGCGGGCGTGAACACGTCCCGCAGCAAGGTTTGGCTTTCGGATTCCGATAACACTACGCACAACCCGCCTGCAACGCTCAATGCCTGGGAAAGGGGCAACGGCGCCGGAATCTCTGGCGCGGCATCGCGCCGTGATTGCTCCGCCGCCTGTAACACGATCCGTCGCCAGCGCTCCACCCGCGCCGCCGCTGCCGAGGCGAGGTGGCTTTCCGTACGGCGGGCAATGACCGGCACAATTCGCATTACGCCGAGTTCGGTGCATTTCTCGATGGCCCATTCCATACGGTCAAACTTGAAAACCGCGAGAAGCAGCGTGAAATGGACCGGTGTCACCAGAGAGACATTTTCTCCCAATTCAAACTCCACCCGATCATCAGCCAGACCTGTAATGCGGCCTCGCCGGACAGTGGAGCCTGCGGCAATGTCGAATTCCTCACCCACGCGCGCCCGCAGCACGCGGACAAGGTGACCTGCGTGTTCGCCCGTCAAAGCGGCGCGGTCTCCTGAAACTTCGTCGGCGATGAAGCGGCGTCGAGTCATGACAAAGTCCCGGGTACGGAGATAAGGGTTTGCGAGCCGGTCCACTTGGATCAGAAGTAGGAAAGCAACCGGACACGGCTCATCCGAAGATATCCTTCATTTTTCCCAGCAGAGAGCGCATGAGCGGCTGATTGTCGACTTTGGCGGTCGTTTCGAGTTCCTGCAGCAACTCCTTCTGCCGCTTGCTCAATTTGGTGGGAATCTGCACCCGCACCTCTACGTAGAGATCACCCTTGCCGTGTCCATTGAGCACGGGAACTCCCTTGTTGCGGATGCGAAATGTGGCTCCGGGCTGCGTGCCATCGGGAACCTTGAGGACGTGTTCTCCATCCATCGTGGGCACGCGAATCTCAGTCCCCATGGCCGCCTGCGTCATGGAGAGCGGAACCACGCAGTGCAGGTCGTTTCCTTCCCGCTCGAAAAAGGGATGCTCCTTGACATGCAGTACCACATAAAGATCACCGGCCGGTCCGCCAAACGCCCCCGCCTCGCCCGCGCCCGAAAACCGGATGCGGGTACCATCTTCCACGCCGGCTGGAATCTTCGCATCAACGGTTCGCTGGTAGAGGATGCGTCCCTGGCCTTTGCACTTCCCGCAGGGATCGGTAATTACGCTGCCGGTTCCCTGGCAGGAAGGGCAGGTCCGGGCGATACTGAAAAAACCCTGCTGGTAACGCACCTGTCCGCGTCCATTGCAGGAACGGCAGGTCGAAGGTCCCTTGCCCGCAGCCGCACCAGAACCATGGCACTCCTCGCAGGCCTCGTGGCGGCGAACCGCGACCCGCTTCTCGGCACCGAAAACGGCCTCCTCGAATTCGATCGCCAAATCTTCGCGCAGGTCGGCGCCTCTTTGGCTCCGGCTGCGCCGGCGACCGCCACCGAAGACATCGCCGAAACCGAAAAACTCACCGAAGATGTCGCTAAAGTCCTGAAAGATGGTGGCGTCGAAACCGCCGGGGGCGCCTGCACCTCCTCCCAGTCCGGCATGACCAAAGCGGTCATAGACCGAGCGCTTGTCGGAGTCGGCAAGGATGGCATAAGCTTCGCTGACTTCTTTGAACTTCTCCTCGGCGTCCGGATTGTTCGGGTTGCGGTCGGGATGATACTGCAGCGCGAGCCTGCGGTAAGCGCTCTTAAGTTCCTGTTCGGTACATGTACGGGACACGCCCAGCACTTCGTAATAGTCGCGTTTCGCGTTCGTAGTCAGAATAGGCCTTCCCTATGAGTCACAACGAGATGGGTACGAAATTTAGTGGCCGGGATTGCGAGCCACCTTCACCATCGCCGGACGGAGCAGCCGGTCCTTGAATTTGTAGCCGCGCTGCAACTCCTCCACCACCTGATGATCGGGCGCCTCGGTGGTTTCGACCATCTCTATTGCCTCGTGCTGACGAGGATCGAAAATCTCCCCTTTGGCGGCGACGGGATGCACTCCCAGTTTGCCCAGCGCATCCTGAAATTGCTTCAGGATCAATTCCACGCCGCTGCGCAGGTCGCCTGCCTCGGACTTTACCTGCAAAGCGCGCTCGAAGCTGTCGAGGACCGGCAACAGGGACCGGATCGCGTCGGCAGCGGCATAGTCGCGGTATTCCTGTTGCTCTTTGCCGGCCCGCTTGCGGGCATTTTCAAACTCCGCCTGGGCTCGAGCCAGCCGATCGAGCACCGTATCCCGCTCCGCCTTGACTTTCTGCAATTCCTGCTCTAGCGGAGATGTCTGCTCTTTGACCGCAACATCTGCAATGTTCGCGCCCTTGGGGCGCTCCTTTTCGTCGCCGGAGGGCAGTTCATGCTCAAGATCCAAACCTGCCGCTCTTCCTTCCGATTTTCCGTTGGTTTTTCCCATAGGCAACTGACTCGTCACTCCGATTCATTCAAGATCTTGTCGAAGAGGCGCGCAATATAAGAAACCGCATGGATAGTGTGCTGGTAATCCATCCGTGTAGGTCCGATTACAGCCAGAGATCCAAACATATCTTTCCCTGATCGCGCCGGTGCACCGATAAGCACGAAGTTCTGCATGGAAGGCAGAGCCTCATCCAGTCCGATCACCACGCGCACCGCCTCCTGCTTCACGTCGAGATAGGCGCCCAGCAGTTTCGCGACTTTTTCTTTTTCTTCCAAAGTCTTCAGCATTTGCTGTAAACGCTGGCGATCCTTCTCGCCCACCAGTTCTCCCGATACCAGATTGGCCGCCCCCTCCACAAAGACCACCTGCGCGCCGGTTTCGGCCTCAAGCGCTCCCTGTTTGTAGAGCTGCTCGATGGAATTCATCAGGCGATCATATTCGCTACGCTCCTGCTCGATCCGGTGCGCGATTTCGGAGCGCATGGCCTCCATGGTCCAGCCGCGGAAATTCTCGTTGACGTAGCGCGCCGCCAGATCGAGTTCGGCTTGTGGCAAATCCAGCCGCAACACGCGGTCGCGCACCAGCCCTGAGCGCGTCACCACGACGGCCAGCACTTTTTGATCCCCCAGGCGCGAAAAATAGACATGCTCCAGTGCATTCTTCGCCCCGCCGCCGGCCACAGTAACTCCTACATTCCGGGAGATGAGCGAAAGTACGTGCGAGGTGCGCTCCATGAACTCCTGCACGTCAGTGATGCCGGCCAGCGACTCGGAAATCATGCCTTCTTCCTGCGGCGCCAGGCGAGCCTCGCCGCTAATCCGCTCGACGTAATACCGGTAGGCATCGGTCGTAGGCACGCGCCCCGCGGAAGTATGCGGCTGCTCCAGGTATCCGGCATCGGAAAGATCCGCCATGACATTGCGAATCGTGGCAGGACTCAGTCCCTCACGGTTGGACCGCGCCAGAGTGCGCGAACCCACCGGCTCTCCAGTGGAAATAAAGGTTTCCACGATGGCGGTCAGAATTTCGCGTTCCCGGCTGCCGATATTGGGGTCAGAAGGCATGTTAGGCGCCTGCGATCGTATGGATCCGAAGCTGCGGCCAAAAGGGGAGCAACCGCTTCCAGCTCATTCCACCTAACTACCTTAGATGCAGAAGCTTAGGTTTGGACGCAACACACCAAGTCCTGCCTGGATTCTAGGAATGGGGCGGCACCATGTCAAGGGTTCCCGCACAGGCTGATTGTGTCAGCAATCACACGCCCACCCTGCAAAAAACGCTCAGACAACACGATTTTGCGTAGTGCCCTCGCATTTCTTGCGTTCCTGGCACCTCACGCCAATTCATATCGAGGACGTATCATAGTGCGACCTAATGACAGCCAAACCGCATGTCGCGGTGATCGGCGCCGGCGCCTTTGGCGGCTGGACTGCGCTGCAGCTTTTGGAAAGAGGCGCGCGCGTCACGCTGCTCGATGCCTGGGGCCCGGGAAACTCGCGCGCGTCTTCAGGTGGAGAGACTCGGGTCTTCCGCGGAGCCTATGGTCCGAATCAGCCCTATACGGAAATGGCCGCGCGGTCTCTCAAGCTATGGCGCAGGTACGAGAGAAAATGGAAGCGTCAGTTTCTTCATCCCACCGGTGTTCTCTGGATGGCGGCTGGCCGTGACGATGCTTTCGAACGCGGCTCAGTCGCGATGTTGCGCCAGGCAAAGATGGGGTTCGAAGAACTCTCTGCGGTGCGGATGCAAAAGCGCTGGCCGCAGATCAGCTTTGAAGGAATTCAATGGGGAATCTTCGAGCCCGAATGTGGATATCTGGATGCGCGCGCCAGCTGCGCTGCCGTGGTCGAGGCCTGCCTAGCACAAGGCGGGAGGTATCGCCAGGCTGCCGTTCGAATGCAAGGGTTGGATGAAGAACCATGGAATAAGCTAAGCCTTTCGGATGGTTCTGCGCTTGCCGCCGACGCCTACGTTTTCGCTTGCGGGCCTTGGATGGGCAGTCTTTTCCCCAAAAGCATCGGCCGCCTCATTCGTTCCACCAAACAAGATGTGTTCTTCTTTGGTGTGCCTGCCGGCGATGCGCGGTTCGACGCAGAGCACATGCCGGTCTGGGCGGATCACCGCGGACGTTTCTTTTACGGTATTCCCGGCAGCGGATGCCGCGGATTCAAGATCGCCGACGATACCCAGGGACCTGATTTCGATCCCAGCAACGGCGAAAGGGTGGTGAGTCAGGAAGGATTGCAGATAGTTCGCGAATATCTCGCCTATCGTTTTCCAGCGTTGAAAGGCGCGCCGCTGATTGAAACCAGGGTCTGCCAATACGAACGGACGCCGGACAGTCACTTCATCATCGACCGTCATCCCCAGAGGGAAAACGTCTGGCTCGTCGCCGGAGGATCAGGCCACGGCTTCAAACATGGCCCGGCTGTCGGGGAAATGATGGCCGCCGTCATTTCACGAGACGAAGAACCGAAAAACCTGTGGCGGCTGCAGCGGTTCGCAAGCGAAGGAGATAAGCGAGGTCAACGGGAACACGGCTAACAGAACCCACGGAAGATGCTTCATGGACACCCGCTGCATGGCTACCGGGCGTGGACTGATAGTGTGGGCGGGAACAGAGTCTAAATTTCGAGGACGATACATCATGTTTGGGCATTGTCAAGTCGTAGCGAATCGAGCAACAGGGGAAGTCATTGAATCTGAATCACACCCGCTGGCGCGCTGGCCTTGATTTCCTCAACACGGATTTGTACCTTGCGCGCGACATCGTAGATCGACTTGGCGTGCGCGGAGTTCTCGCCTGCGAGCACGACCGGCTTGCCGGCATCCCCAGCTTGGCGCACTTCCGGATCGAGTTCGATGCTGCCAAGAAACGGCACGCCGAACTGGTGTGACATCCTTTCCGCGCCGCCGCGAGAAAAAATATCAATCTCGTGATTGCAGTGCGGGCAGGTGAAGAAACTCATATTTTCGACCACGCCCACCAAATCCACCTTCATTTGCCGGAACATTTCGATGGCTTTGCGCGCATCCTGCAGAGAAACGTCAGAGGGCGTCGAAACCACGACTGCGCCGGTCAGCGGCACCGATTGCACCAGCGACAGAGCCACATCGCCCGTACCTGGGGGAAGATCGACCACCATATAATCCAGATGTCCCCATTCGACCAATCCAAGAAACTGCCTCACGATCTGATGCAACATGGGACCGCGCCAGATGATCGGTTTGTCGCCAGGATTGAGAAATCCCACGGAGATCACCTTGATTCCGAAAGCTTCCAGGGGCTCGATGCGGTTTTCGCCAATCATCCGGGGTTGCGAATTCACGCCCAGCATCAGCGGCACGTTGGGACCGTAAACGTCGGCATCAAGCAGCCCAACCTTGCGACCCATCTTGGCTAGCGCGACGGCCAGATTGACCGAGAGTGTGGTTTTACCTACTCCTCCCTTGCCCGAACCGACGGCGATTATCGCGTCGACGCCGGGCAGCGGATGTGGTCCGGGTGCGGTTTGACCGGGATGAGGAGGCATCTGCGCGGACAAAGGATTACGCTCCAATGATCGTCAGGATCACAGAGAAGCCTTCCCGATTATACAGGCGCGAACGAAGCCAACGCTGGATCAGCAAAGAGTTTGCAGCTTGATTTCTGCCTGCTCAGTACGTTCCTAAAGCACATTGAAACCGGCCGGAATTCCCGGATAGCCTTCAATAGCCTTCTCCTTCCAACCGCACTTTCCCGCGAAACATGCGGAATACGAAGACGAAGTACGCAAGAGCAAGAATCGTTCCCGGGATCCACCAGGCGAAGCCGACGGCTAGCCCGTGGTGTCCGGCTGCCGTGTTGTAAATGGTGAGGTTGTACGCGGGATTGGTGGTAGCGGGCAGCACCACCGGATAGAGGGCAAACGCCGCCCCCACCAGCATTCCCACGATATAGACGGAGGAAGCGACAAAGGCTATTTTGTCCGCCCGTTTGAGCATCGCGTGCATCATGACCGCGAGTGAGCCGAACACCACTACCGGGATTGAGAATCCGATGGCATGGTGTTTGTAATTATCCAGGACGCCCGGGCGTACGTGAACGGTAGCAATCAAACCCGCAACGGTGAGGCCCAACTGAATCGGCCAAACCGTCTGAGCAATCTGGTGCGAACGCTGATTCAGGTCCTCATCGGTCTTCACCGCAATGTATAACGCACCATGGGCCGTCAAGGTGACCAGGGCGATCACTCCGGTGAGGATGGTGTACCAATCGAGGATGCCGGTATCTACGCCGACTTTGAAGTTGGTCCATAGAGGCTCGAAGAAGTATCCATCGGCGCCGAGGGGAACGCCCCGTACGACATTGCCCAAAGCCGCCCCAAAGAAAATGCACAGCAATATGCTGGAGAAACAGAACACAACATCAAAGAAGCCGCGCCACACCGGGTTCTCCATATGGGCACGCAATTCGATGCCGATACCGCGCAGCATCAGCAGCCAGAGCACCATCATAAGTGGCAAATAGAAGCCGCTGAAGCTCGAGGCATAAAGGAGTGGGAAGGCGAAGTAAAGCGTGCCGCCGGCGGCGAGCAGCCAGACCTCATTGCCATCCCACACCGGCCCGATCGCCCGCATGATCTTTTGCCGTTCCACGGCAGTTCTGGCCGCGCTGAGATAAATCACGCCGGCGCCCAGATCAAACCCGTCAAGAACCACATATGCCGCCACCATGACGGCGACAATCATGAACCATAGTGTTTCCATCGCAATCCTCGCGTATATCGTTCCAGCGAGCCCCCTGGAGGCTTACGCTTGCGCACGACGAGGTCTATGCCGCGCGTGAGCCGTTCCGAGGAGCCGCCAACCCATCTCAATGACCGACAGGAACCTCCACGGCCGGGCCGCGCTCGATTTCCCGCCGCACCAGAAACAAGAACAGGATGCCCAGCACCGTGTACATTCCCAGAAATCCCAGCAAAGTAAACATCCCATTGCCAGCTGAAACCGTTTTCGAATAGCCGTCTGCGGTACGCATCAGGGCGTAAACCAGCCACGGTTGCCGCCCGAGTTCTGCCGTCATCCATCCTGCGGTGTTGGCAATGTAGGGAAACGGCAGGGCCAGCAGAAGAATCCATAACATCCAGCGGGTAGAAAAAAGCTTGCCACGCCACAGAAGCAAGGCAGCGATGACCATTACGGCGATGAAAATAGTGCCCAGTCCGACCATGATGTGATAGCTGTAGTAAAGCAATGCAACGTTGCCCGGCCAGTCCTCTTGCGGGAAAGAATCGAGTCCCCGCACCTCTGCTCCCCAGCGGCGGTAAGTCAGGAAACTGAGCGCTTCGGGAACCACCAATGGATTGTCGATTTTTCGCTCATCCACGTTCGGCTGGCCGATGAGCACCAGGGGCGCTCCGGGCTGACCGACAAAAAGCGCCTCCATGGCAGCCAGCGTTACAGGCTGATCTTCAGCGATCATTCTCCCTTGCGCATCTCCCGTGGGAAACAATTGCAAAATGGTGAAGATCAGGCCTGCGACAACGCCGACTTTGACGAAAACCTTTCCGTACTCCTGAAATTTTCCCCATAACAAATAGAAAGACCCCACCGATGCCATGACGAATGCACCCGTGATGACCGCTCCGCTCATGTTGTGTGCATACTGCCACCACGCCCAGGGATTGAAGATCAGTTCCCAGAAACTGGCGAGTTGCACGGTTCCATCGGCGGCCTTTGCGTACCCGACAGGATGTTGCATCCAGGCATCGGTGGCAATGATAAAGAAGCCTGAGAGCCATGATCCCAGAAACACGGCCACCGCCGACCACCAGTGACCCTTGGGCCCAAGCCGCCTTTCGCCATAAAGAAACAAGCCGAGGAAGGCCGACTCCAAGAAAAACGCAAAC
Source organism: Candidatus Aquilonibacter sp. (assembly GCA_035523915.1). Classification (GTDB taxonomy): domain Bacteria; phylum Acidobacteriota; class Terriglobia; order Terriglobales; family Acidobacteriaceae; genus Sulfotelmatobacter. Next base: position 25,058 of record DATKPV010000119.1, read on the forward strand.
ATACCCTCCATGGCCAGGGTCTGGCCGATCACGCCCCCGGCAAAGCGGGAGAAGTGAGCCCAATTCGTGCCGAACTCGAACTCCAGAGGAATGCCTGTAACCACTCCCAGCACGAAGTTGATGCCGAAGATGCGCGCCCAGAAGCGAGCCGCCTGATTGTAGATTTCTTCTTTGCGGCGCAGTGCCAGAGTCTTGAGTACCACAATCAGAAGCGCCAGTCCCATGGTGAGCTGGGGAAAAAGGTAGTGGAATGTGACCGTGAAAGCGAAGTGAATGCGGTGAACAAGAAGGGCACTATCCATAGAGGCTCCCTCACGGCAAAACTGCCAACCGCCGGCGAATTAAGATGTGATTTATCTCAAAAGCGCCGCACAACTATCGTGCCGCTTTGCGGCGCCGCTCCAATTCGGAACGGCGAATGTCGCGCCGACGTCCTGCGTCATCGTAACGGCGGCGTTGCTCGTCGGTCTCGGGAATTACCGGCGCCACTTTCAGGTGCTTTCCGTCGCGATCAATGGCTACAAACGTGAGATAGGCCGAAGCCACATGCTGGGCCGTGTCGGCTACATAATTTTCCACGAATACCTTTACCCCAACTTCCATGGAAGTATGAAAGACACGATTGACCGAGGAACGCAGAATTACCAGATCGCCGACCCGCACCGGTACCAGGAAATCGATATGGTCCACGGAGGCTGTGACCACAAAGTTGCGGGAGTGACGGTGTGCCGCCATGGCGCCGGCGAGATCGATCCAGTGCATCAGCCGGCCGCCCAGGAGCGCCGAGAGAGGATTCGCGTCATTCGGAAGAACGATCTCTGCCATTTCGGATTGCGAATCCGCGACCGGCCGGGGCAGTAATATTGCTTCCGTCATAATGTTCCTCACTGCCGAGCCTCAACCCCACCTTCGTCCAGACGAACCACCATTAACGCCTGTGCGTTTTGTCACAAACCGGCGCTACCGCTCGCGGCTCGTCCAAAGTTCTCGTTCCTGCTTCTGTTCAAGCACTCGGCCAGGTAGCATTCCGCCAGCCGCTGCACGCGAGGATCGGCATGACTTTGAATCCACCGGGACTCAGCCAGATCAAACTCAAGAATCGTGTGTGCTGCGGGACCATGGTTGCGCTCACAAACGCAGCGAAGCTGGATGCGGGTTCCGCTGATTCTGTCATCGGCCAGCGAATCGCGTGTGCGTTGAGAAATGATGGCAAAGCGCACTGCGTCCCACGCTCGTTCCGCCGGCAGGCGGGCGCATCCCTCCGCGTAGCCAAGGTTGCAGTAATCTCGCAGTTCTTCGTCCGACAGACTCTCTCCCTGATGGCCAGGCGCGCAGCAAGAGCCGGTCCATCCCCCTCCCAACGGGAGACGTGCTGGGTGCGGCCACCCGCCATTTTCCAGCTTCTTCTCGGGCACGAAGAATGGACATGCCACAGCAGCGGCACCTCAGAGTCGCACAAATTTCTGGACCCGACATTGTAGCAGCGTTGCAGTCATTGCTCATCAATTCCCGGCGAACTTTGGGAGGCGTTCTGTAGTAATCTCGTTACGAATAGCCAGCCGCGAATCAGGAAAGACTGCTCTATGGATCGCATCGCTGCCCTTAACGATATTCTGACTCAAAATCCACGGGACGCATTCGCGCGCTATGGCCTCGCCATGGAATATTCCAAGCACGGCGACTTCGATCGCGCACTCGCTGAGTTTTCGATACTACTTAAAAGCAATCCGGACTACACGGCAGGCTATTTCATGGCCGCGCAGACTTTGGCCAAGGCTGATCGGGTCGCTGAGGCCAGAACTATGCTCAGCGATGGCATCGCCTCGGCAAAGCGTACCGGAAACTTGCACGCGCAGTCCGAGATGGAAGCGATGCTGATCGAGTTGGGGCAATAATCCTGGCAGACGAGACAAACAGCTTGCATCAGAACGATTCATGAGGCGCTCAGCCTGCCATCTTCCCCATCGACCACTCCACCAGCCACGGGAATAATTGATAGAGCTTGATCGGAATGCGCATCGGCCAGGGCACGACCACCTCGCGCTTCCCTTTCAAATAACCGCGTAGGGTCGCCCAGGCGACGCGCTCTGCGCTGATCCCACGTACCGAAGCGGGCCGGACCGTTTTCACCTGATTACCTCGTACCGCGTTCTTTCCGAAATTTGTCCTGACATAGCCGGGGCAAACCGTCAGTACGTGAATGCGATCCTTCTTTAGTTCTACACCTGCCGCCTTGCCCATGGCATTCAGGGCGAACTTGGTTGCGCTGTATGCCGCGTGAAACGGCAGAGGGATATGACCCGCCACGCTGGAAATGTTGATGATCGTCCCACCATTCTGCTGCCGCATGATCGGAATAACCGCCTTCATCGCATCCACCGCTCCAAACAAATTCGTTTCGAACAATTCCCGGCAGGCTGCCATGTCCATCTGCGCCACTGAGTCCATCAGGCCGTGTCCCGCGTTGTTTATCCACACGTCGATGCGATGGAAGTGATGCATGGCCAGCCCAATGGCGCGGTCGATCTCCTCCGGATTTCGCACGTCGCAGGAAAGCGCCAGGGTTTGCTCGGCGTGTCCCACCCGGGACCGGGCCGCCTCAACCCGCCCCATATCCCGCGAGAGCAGCACAACACTGGCCCCCTCTGCAGCGAATGTTTTTGCGATTGCCTCTCCGATTCCCATGGACGCACCGGTCACAACCACCACTTTCCCAAGTAATTGCATGCTGGCCTTGTATGCTTGTGCAAGCCGCAAAGTCAAGCCGGCCAACCGGCGGTCGCGCACGGGGTTACAATGGCGAAGGCCAGCCGTGCCTTCCTGGGAGAATGCTTGGATCTTCTTCCCCTTTTCCCGCTCGATGTGGTGCTCTTTCCAGGCACTCCCCTTCCCTTGCACATTTTCGAGCCACGCTATAAGGAAATGATTGCCGAATGTCGAGCACTGGACCGCGGTTTTGGTGTGGTGCGGGCCGTGGAACAAGGCCTCGCGGACGTCGGGTGTACGGCTGAGATTATCAGCGTCGTGAAGGAATACGATGACGGTCGGCTGGATATTGTTACCGAAGGCCGGCGTCGTTTTGAGGTGCTCCAGGTCAATCAGGAACGCTCTTTTCTTCGCGCGGAAGTCTTGATGTTCGACGACGAGCCCTCCGTCGTGGCGAAACCGGAAACCGAACGGGTCGTGCAGCTGCATTCGGAGATTCTCGCTCTGGCTGGCGCCACGCAGGATATTTCGGCAACCGACCAGTCCATGTTGTCTTTTCATCTGGCAGGCTCACTGCCGCTGGATCTTGACTTCAAACAGAAGCTGCTGGCCCTGCGGACGGAATCGCAACGCATCACTTCCCTCGCCGCTTACTTTGAAACTCTTCTACCCAACCTTCGGCGTTCCGTCAGCGCCCGCCAGAAAGCCGGCGGCAACGGCCATGTGCGCTGATTCTTCTCAAATCGCTTCCGCTGAACAAAAACCTCCGGATCGAACGCGGGTATAATCGGACAAGATTGTCTTCGGGGGTTTTGTTCATGAGTCTTCCGCGCACGCTCGGCGAACTGCGCCGCAGTCCCTTTTCTGAAGAACGTTTGCGTAATCGCCGGGTGAAAGACGAATTGCGCCAGAACCTCATCACCCGCCTCTGTCGCGAGCGCAACGCTTCGGTTTTTCCCGGCATCGTCGGTTACGACGACACCGTGATACCGCAGATTGTCAACGCGATTCTTTCGCGCCACAACTTCATTCTGCTCGGACTTCGCGGCCAGGCCAAAAGTCGCATTCTTCGCGCTCTCACCTCGCTGCTCGATCCACACATGCCGTTCATCGCCGGCTGCGAGATTCACGATGATCCATATGCCCCCATCTGCCGTCGTTGCCGCGAAGAGGTGGCTGGCCGTGGCGACGAAACGCCGATCGCCTATCTCACGCCTCATGATCGCTATGTCGAAAAACTGGCCACGCCCGACGTCACCATCGCCGATCTCATCGGCGACATCGATCCCATCAAGGCCGCGCGTGGAGGTCACGAACTGGGCAGCGAGTTCACCGTCCACTATGGCCTGCTGCCTCGCGCCAATCGCGGGATCTTTGCCATCAACGAACTGCCCGACTTGGCAGGAAAGATTCAGGTTGGGCTGTTCAACATCATGCAGGAAGGCGACGTACAGATTAAGGGCTATCCCATCCGCCTTCCGCTGGATGTTGCCCTGGTGTTCAGTGCAAATCCGGAGGACTATACCGCGCGCGGAAAAATCATCACTCCGCTCAAGGACCGCATTGGCTCTGAAATTCGCACACACTATCCCGCGACGGTGGAAGAAGGCCTTGCGATCACCGCCCAGGAAGCGTGGACTCGACGCAACGGCCAGCGGCTGGACTTGCCTAAATACGTGCAGGAAGTCATCGAACGCATCGCCTTCGCCGCTCGGGAAGACAAGAAAATCGATAAGCGCTCCGGCGTCAGCCAGCGGCTCCCAATCAGCGCAATGGAGAATGTAATTTCAAATGCCGAGCGCCGCGCCATTCATAACGACGAGAAAGTTGTAGTTCCCCGCATCAGTGATGTCTACGCCGCCCTGCCGGCAATCACCGGCAAGCTTGAACTCGAGTACGAAGGCGAAATGAAGGGCGCCGACTTTGTGGGGCGCGAACTGATTCGCGCAGCCCTCGCCAAGACCTATGACGAATACTTTACCGGCGCCAATATGAACCAGGTGGTGCAGTGGTTCGATTTGGGTGGAGAAATTCAGTTGTCCGATTCAGTTTCTGCGTCCGACGCAATCGAGAATCTCAAGGAGATTCAGGGTCTGCTTGAAAAGCTAACGCCGCTGGGCATTACGCAAAAAGACGGCACGGAGCAGCAGGTTTCCGCTGCTGAGTTTATTCTTGAAGGCTTGCATGCGCACAAGCGCATCGGGCGCAGCGAAGAGCGCATCTTCAAAGCAGGAGAGAAGAAGCCCGAACCGCAGCGGGAAAAGAGTTTCGAGCCGGAAGACCGGCCGTACCGGCAGAGAAGACAGTTTAACTAGCCTTCCGGCTTCCGGCGACAGGCTTCCGGGGAGACGAGCGCCAAAAGCCGTTCTATGAAAAGAATCCGCTATTCCAAATACGTACCCGATCCTGCCAGCGAGATGAGTCTGGAGGATCTGCTGGGCGCGCTCTCCGATTATCTTCTGCGCAGCGGATACCAGGACCTCATGTGGTACGAAATGCCCGAGGGTGATCAGTCCCTCGACGAACTGAAACGAGCCATCGAACAGGCGCTGATGAACGGCGACCTGTTCGACGAAGAAATGCGTGAGCGTCTGGAGCAGATGCAGGCCGACGGCCAGCTCGATGAACTTATCGAGAAGCTGATCGAGCGCATGCAACAAGAAGATTACATTTCCGTCGATGAGCCGCACGATCCCGCCCGGCGTTCGAGCGTCGGCGGGCAGGCCGGCGAGGCGCAGCAGGCGAAGTTCGAAATCACCGACAAGAGTCTCGACTTCCTCGGCTTCAAAGCCCTGCGCAATCTGCTAGGCTCTCTCGGCAAGTCCAGCTTTGGACGCCACGACACCCGCGACCTCGCCACCGGCATCGAAACCAGCGGCTCTGCCAAGAGCTACGAGTTCGGGGACACGCTCAACCTCGATATCACGGCGACTCTTTCCAGTGCGATCCAGCGCGAAGGCCTGGCGCTGCCGCTGAACATCGAATACTCCGACCTGCAGGTTCACCAGTGCGAATACCAATCGTCGTGCGCCACGGTTCTCATGCTCGACTGCTCGCACTCGATGATCCTTTACGGCGAGGACCGCTTCACACCCGCCAAGAAAGTCGCCATGGCGCTATCGCATCTGATCCGCACACAGTATCCCGGGGACTCACTTTCGCTTGTGCTGTTTCATGATTCGGCTGAAGAAGTGCCGCTTTCGCAACTGGCGCGCGTGAAAGTTGGGCCTTATTACACCAACACGCGCGAAGGCTTGCGTCTGGCGCAGCGGCTCTTGCAGCGGCAGCGAAAAGACATGAAGCAGATCGTGATGATCACCGACGGCAAGCCCTCCGCACTCACGCTGGAGGACGGACGCATTTACAAGAACGCCTTCGGCCTCGACCCGCTGGTCGTGAGCCAGACGCTGGAAGAAGTCTCCAAGTGCAAGCGCGCGGGGGTGCTCATCAACACGTTTATGCTTGCGTCGGATTACGGTCTGGTCCAGTTCGTGCAAAAAGTAACTGAGATGTGCCGCGGCAAAGCATATTTCACGACCCCGTATACGCTAGGCCAGTATCTGCTGATGGACTACATGTCGAGAAAGACCAAGACGATTCACTGACGCTATGGTTATGACTCCGGAACTATATTCCCACGCCGATTTAGAGACTCTTGGAATTCTTCATTGCCTCTCGCCGAATCAATCGATCTCCTGATACGCTCTTAATTCGCCCATGGCAAATTGCATCCGTTGCGGCCGTCAGCTTCCCGGTTTCACCTTTGGCAGGAAAATCTGCCAGTGGTGCGTGCAACATGAAGCTCAGCAGCGTGGTGGGGTATCCGATGAGGCTAAGCAACCGGTTATGCCCATGCCACGGGTTCGCCGCGGCGAATCTACCATCAGCCTCACGCAAGTGATTTTCGGCATGAACGTGGCCGTGTTTCTGGGCATGGCGCTGGCTACATCTACCATCATGGATTTCCCGGGCCCCGACCTGGTCCGCTGGGGCGCAAACTTCGGAGCGTATACACTGACCGGCGAATGGTGGCGGCTGCTGACCGGCGTGTTCGTCCACGGGGGACTCATCCACATCGCCTTTAACATGTGGTGCCTGTGGGATTTGGGTGCCTTGTGCGAGGCGCTATACGGACGCTGGACCTACGCCGCAATCTACTTTATTTGCGGCATCGGAGCCAGCCTGGGAAGCCTGGTCTGGAATCCTTTTGCTTTCAGCGTTGGCGCCTCAGGGGCCATCTTCGGGCTAGCCGGCGCGCTGCTGGCGGCGTTTCAGTTAGGCGAGTTCTCCGTACCACGCAGCGCCCTGTCGGGCGTACTGCGCAGCCTGGGCGCGTTTGTCGTCTACAACCTGATTTTTGGATTCGCGATTTCTGGCATTGATAATGCCGCTCACATCGGCGGATTGATTACCGGCTTGATTCTCGGTGCTGTGATCGCCTTATTAGCTCCCAGGCAGGAACACACCTCGCGCCGTGCTGTGATTTTCCTGCTTGCGATTTTTGCTCTCACCACGATCGCGATCGGTCTCGCGCGTTTCCACGGGTTCCCTCTTCGTTTCGGAAAAAGCCCGTTCGATCAAACTTAGCTTGCCGCGCGGTGGATTCAGCTTTTGGTCAACTCGCTCACGGCTCGCCATGCCTGATTGATGGCTTCGTCCGTGTATGCGTAGGCGCCAGCGTCGGCGTTGGCGATTGCGATGCGTCCGTAGGGCTTGCGTGCGATTTCGCAGGGAGTGATCCCATCTTCGAGCCAGAAGGGGTCCCATAGCGAGTTGTACTCGTAGGCGTAACCGTGCGGCCAGCGATTGACGGTGAGGGCGGTAATGTCACGCGCCGGGTCGAAACCTCCCGAGCCAAGAGTTCGTGCCAGTTGGTCTCGAATCTTGCGCTCCATGGTTTCGAAAGTAGTTTCGAACAATTCAATGCGGCCCATCCGATGTTGGTCACGCGCGGGGAGGCCCGGCTGGCAGGCCGCCTTCATCATGTGCACGACGATCGGCTGGCTGGGTTTGCGGGCGCACTCGTAGCCGCCAATGCTTACCGGCAAATCCAGACTGACAAAACTGTGATAGCTACCCGGGCCGGGGGCATAAATCGAGTTGGTTCCGGCTTTCTGGAACGACGTCCAGTCTCGCAGGAACACGTTGGTGTAAAGCAACGGAACTTTTTGCGCCAAACCCAGCGCTTCCTTTTGCTTGTCGGGCAGCTCGTCGCAAATATACGGAATCATCACGTGCCAGCAGGCGAGAACGCACTGGCTGGCTCTGGTAACGTAGGCCTTGCCGCCACGGGCATAAGCGATTTCCACTTCTTTCGCGCCGGCCGCTGAACCAATGTGCTTGACGCGAACCGCCGTGCTATTCAGGCGTATTCGCACCGGCGAGCCGGCCTGATCGAGCTTGGCGTAATTTGCTCTTGCCGGAACCACGTCGGTCCACGAATTTCCCGGAATCGCCTCCGGAATCAGTTTGCGTACCAGCAGCCGCGCGATCGAAGCATTGCCATCGGGAAAATGAAAGAAATATTTCTCCGCTTCTTCATTCGGAATCGCGTCACGGTTCATGCCCTTGCCCGGCTTGGGGTCGAGCTTCATGCCGGCGAAGCCGGGCAGGCCGAGCCCCCAGGCATCCTGGGCAGCTACCGCGTCAATGCCAACACCAAACAGGCCATGGGGCATCGCCTGGTAAAGCTTGACGATATCGTTGTGCATTCCGGCCACATCGTGCAGAAAGCTGGCGTAGCTGATGCGAGCCAGCTTCGCTTTTTTCTCGTCCGATGTTAAGCCCGGGTAATAGTCCTTCTTCTCCTCGTAGAGACGCTGCAGGTCGCGCTTGGCCTGCTCGGCAATTGGCGCTTCGGCGAGAAATTGCTTCAGAAGCGCAGGCGGTCCCTGAAAGGTATCCTCGCTGTCGAAGCTTCTGCGCGGGCTGGGATTGATGGCCAGCCTGTCGGCGCCAAAGGTTTCCTTGTCAAAAAAGATTTTCGAACTCAAGCCGAACGAACCATAAAGATTTTTTGACACGTATCTTGGGTACGAAGGAACGTCGATACCGAGTTCCTCAATCACGCCCTTGGCCACGGCGCTGTAGGGTGCGGGGCTTTCGATCGAAAACGTCCCCCCGAAACCCAAGCGAAAGGCGCTGCCCGCATGGAATTCGTTGCGCTTGGCGTGGCCGCCGAAGTCATCATGGTTTTCGAGAATGAGGATGCGTGTTTTTTCTCCGACGATCTTGCGATAGAAATGGGCAGCGGCAAGGCCGCTGATGCCTCCGCCGACGATGATCAGATCGTAGGTTTCGCCCGTGTCGATGGGCTTGCCTACGGAATCCCAAAAAGTGCCGTCGCGCAGTGCGTGAGCAGCTTCGAATGAACCGGGATGGCTCCCGCGCATACCAGTGAGAGCGGGAGGATAGTAATTAGGAGACTCTTCTGGATCGTAGTCAGTAGCTGCCAGCAGATGGGATGGCAACATGCCCGCCTGCGTGAGTTGAGCGCCGAAAGCTGCACCCGCTGTCATGGCCACGCCGTTGAGAAAATCGCGGCGGGTGATCTTGCGATTCATTCCCAGTTCACGGTCGCGTTGCTCGCTCAATTGCCCCTCTCGACAGTTCAGCTCTAGCTGTCAGCCTTCTTAACGGCCAGTTCAGCACCCTGAAACCCGATCTTGCTGTGCGTGCCGTCACAGAACGGTTTATTCACCGAACCGCCGCAGCGGCAAAGGGAAAAGGCAGGCTTACCGGTGAGGTCGTAGGCGGTGCCGTTGACGTCCACGAGTTCGATCAAACCTTCTGGCGCTTCAACGCGGTAGGGACCATTGGGCCGGACCGTGATCTTAACCTGGGCCATAATTGAATACCTCCCAACCTTACGGGTTTCTAGTAAGCCTAGAACGATACCACCAAAGCCGGACGGATGTCATGGTCCAAACGGAGGAGAAACAATCTTAAGCTGCCACCGCACCCGCCGACACCACGCCGCGGTAGAGGTGGAGATAGTCGTCGATCATGCGCCTGGTGGTGAAGCGCTCGCGGGCGCGAGCGTAGGCGCGCTCGGCGTAGCCGCGGCAAAGAGCGCGGTCGGCGTTGAGACGGCGCAGCGTCTCCGACAGGCTGGCAGCGTTGTTCGTTTCAAAGTAGAGTGCGGCGTCGCCCCAGACCTCGCGGAAGCTGGGAATATCGTTGGCCACGATGGCGCAGCGCGAAAACGCGGCTTCCAGCGTCGCCATACCCAGCGGATCGTATCGCGCGGTGGCAACATAGATCGCGGCGCGGCTGTAGAGCGAACGCAGCTGTGCTTCGGTCTGGGGACCGCGTATGGCGACGGAGGCTTCTCCAGTGGACACCTTCACATCTGCCCGGATGGGAAGGCTCGGGCGCGGAACCGTCTGCTCAGCCCCAACAATGCAAACGGAAAGCGGCTGCGCGTGCTGGGTCAGCAGAAACACCTGTTTCCCCGCGTCAACCAGGCGGCCCACACAAAGTACGGAGTCGTCTTTGCTGACATAGGGATTGAAGAAAACCGGATTGCGCCCGGGATAAATGACAGCATCGCGGCGAGGACGCGTGTAGCAACACCGGATGGTATCAAGCATGGAAGAGGACGACGCGACAACTGCATCAGCCCCGGCGATACCACGTACAATCGTGTCACGATACCATTTCAGCCAGCGGGTTGGCGAGGGAGTTCGTCCCTGAACCGCAAGCGTCCAGGAGACCAGATCGCCGTGGGCCATGACGACGCGCGGAACATCGACCGGAAGGTTGCCATAGCAGAACTGGTTGAGGTGAAGCACATCAGGCTTAAGTTCCTTAACCAGGCCAACCAGGAAAGCTGAGGAATCGTCCAGATCGTGTTCCGCCTCCTGCATCCATTCCAGGCGGAAAGCGGTGGGATGGTAGTCGAGGCCGTGGAGAAGCTCCATCCAGGCGGTTTGCTCGGGCAGGGGAATTTCGCCGAAGCTGACCAGCGTAACCCGCACGCCGCGCGTGACCAGGCCCGTAACCAGTTCGCGAGCATACGTCCACGAACCGGACAGCGTATCGGCGGTAACCAGAACGTGCACAGACCCTCCGGGAGAAACAGGGGGGATGCAGGTGCTGCGGCATCCCGGCTGGCGCGCCGATTATTCTATTGCGAAATCAGCCTCAGCGCGAATCATTTCGACGGGAAAAATTTTGCACAGACTTACATACTTTGGCACGCCCATAAAAACCAGAAGCCACTTTCCCCCGCAATGTCTTTAGAACGTCAACTTTCCCGCCAGCTGAAAGGCCCGCGGACCGCCGGAACCGAAAGGTCCCCCCGCAGTGGTTACCGGCCGGCCGAATGCGGATGAGACCGCGGGGTTCGAACTGTCCGGGACCAGCACGTTGAAGAATCCGGAATAGTTGGAATTGCTGGTGCCGAGAATATTGGTCTTGTTGAACAGGTTGAAGACTTCTCCAATCGCCTCCAACCGGAAGCGCTCACTGAGACGGAATTCGCGCGAGAGACGCAGATCGAACGAGTTGAAGGTGTCGTTGAATCGCGCATCCGGCGAAACCATGGGGAAGGGCAATCCCAGGCTTCCGTTGCTTGCGCCTTCAGTATTGAGCTCGGTCAGGAAAGAATTCAACTCGGCTCCGGTGTGGAATTGGCGCCCGCCGGCGTTGCGTCCGATCTCAGGAACACGATCGCCGCTGCCATCGCCGAGCAGGATATCCATGGGAACACCGGAAGCGTAAGTCCACAAAGGCGAGATGCGGAAGTGAAACGGGAGGTCGGCGGTGGCCTGCAGCACGAGACGGTGACGCTGGTCGTTGGGCGCGGGACCGTATTCGCGATGAAGATCGGTGGGATCGACCGGCGGATAGCCGAACGGAATCTGATCGTAATTCGCATAATCCAGTGACTTGGATAGAGCGTACGAACTGTGAAACTGGAAATGCTGGGCGAAACGATGGTCAACGACCACCCACAGAGCGTCATAGTGCGTGTTGACGGAAGATTGCAGATCGGTCACCGTTTCCGGGCCTCCAGAGACCGGATTGAAGACCGAACCGACCGGCACTCCGATGATGAAATGCGTTCCGAGATCGTGGATGCCATCGACTTTCAGCAGCCAATTCTTGGCGAATCCATATTGAATGCCCAGATTGGACTGCTGAACCGTAGGGTTTTGCATCCGGTTGTCGATGATATTGATGCCCTCGGCCGCGCCGCCGGCCCCGGGGATGATTGGCCCGCTGAAAGCTGTGTTGGGGTACTCCGGCGTAAGCCCAGGAATGAAGTTGCCGTTAGAGTCGAGGAAGCTAGCGCTGCCTACAGTCACGTTGATGGGCAACGCCCGGCCGTCCAACCCGCGCTCGAGAGATTCAAGTTCCAGCGTGACCCGGTCATAGTAAATCCCATAACCGCCATGAACGCTGAACAGGGCGCTCTTTGTGGCCCAATTGAAGCCGATTCGCGGACCCCAGTTGTTGCCGTCCTTGTGCCTCGTACCGTGGAGAAATGGAAGCAGAATGGGATTGATCTGATCGTAGTGACCGACATCGTTGACATCCGAGTCGATTTCGTAGCGCAAGCCGAGGTTCAATGTCAGTTGCGGGTGCACGCGCCAGTCATCCTGGAAAAATCCAGCGACATAGTTGTTGTCGGCGTTCGGAATGATGAGGTCGCGGTCTGGTGTTCCGCTCCGGATGGCGACGGCAAAAAGTAGATCTTCGTCATTGACGACGCCGTCGCCATTGCGATCCTGATTTGCGAAATCCTGCACGAACTCGATAACTCCGCTGCGAAAGACCCCGAGATCGAAATCCGCGCCAATCCGCTGAAATTCTCCGCCGAAATGAATGTCGTGTTTGCCATGCACCCAGTCGAAGTCGTCGTCGAACTGGGAGCGCTTCTGCCGGGTCTGCTGCGGCACGCGATACGAAGAACCGTCCGCGATGCTGGGAAAATCCAGTTCGGGCTGGGTAGTCAAGGGCGACGTTGTGTTGATGAAGTTGTTGAAGCTGTAGCTGGCGCGGTTGAGCATGGTGGAGCTGATGATGCGCGTCCATGCCGCCTGAAAAGTCTGGAAATTGTTGCTCAGGTCCTGGCGCTGGGAAACCGACCCGATTGGCTGGCCGGAAAGAAAACTGGCCGCGCCGGTGGCATTCAGGCGTTCGATATCGTAATGCAGGGTTAGGCTGTCCCGGTTGGAGATTCTCCAGTCACCGCGCACAGTTCCCATCGGATCGGTAAGCGGCTCGGGAGCGAAGGAAGTGGAAATGGACCCTTTGCCATTGGCACCATATTGGCGTGTTCCAGCGAGAACGCCGCCGAGTTCGTCACGATACTCGAATGAACCGAACCACCATGCCTTGTCTTTCACCAGCGGACCGCCCAGGGTTCCGGAATATTGCTGCCGGCTGAAAGGAGGCGTCGCCCCCGGAGTCACCTCGACATCCGGAGACAAGGTGGGGTTGTAAGCTGGAATGGCTGCCTGCAGGCTCTCGTCGCGTTCGTATATCGACGCCGAACCATGCAGCGTGTTCGTCCCGGATTTCGTAACTACGTTGACCACCGCGGAGCCGGAACGGCCCAACTCGGCCGAGAAACGATTGGTCGCTACCTGGAATTCCTGCACCGAATCTTCCGGGACGTTGACGAGCATGCCGCCGACAACATCGTCGTTGTCGTCCATGCCGTCGATACTGACGTTGCCGCCGCGGCCGAGCTGCCCAGCAGAGGAGATGACAACCGTGTCGGCCTTGGTGGGATCGAAATTGGGAGCGATGGTGTTGCCCGGCATGAGCAGCGCAAGTTCAAGAAAGTTGCGGCCGTTCAGTGGAAGATTGGCGATCTGGCTGGAATTGACAACGCCATCCACCACAGAAGAAACCGTGTTGACCTGCACAGCAGCGTCGGTGTCGTCAATGTTGATCACCGTCTGCTGCTTCTGCAGGCTCAAACGGATCTTGAGGTTTGCCTGTTGACCCACCTCCAGATGAACAATCGCTGTGTAGTCGGCGAATCCCGCCGCGGTAACGTTCACTTCGTAGTCGCCGGGCGCGAGGTTGTTCACAGCGAACAACCCGGAATTGCTGGTCACGGTGGAGCGCAGTGCACCGGTGTTCCTCCGCAGGGCGGTGATCTGGGCTCCCCGCACCACAGCCCCTTGCGGATCGAGTACTGCACCGTTCAAAACCCCTGTGCCGAGTTCCTGCGCACAAAGGGCAGCCACAAACAGAAACAGGATCAAAGCCCCTGCCCATACCCGCCACAACGAGGACAGACTCAGCTTCAGCCGCACAGTTGCGCTCCTTCCCGCATCGGTCCTGCCGCAGACACACTAGGTCGTAATCACGCGAAAGTCGCATGCGAGAGCGTTAAATTTTTTGGTTCGAAACCCCAGCTTGCCGAATGAACGGGCAATGATAAGCAGCGACAAGTTAAAGGGAGTGAAGGAAGGAGGCAATAGCGCAAAACTATTAGATTGCCCTACGAAGTAACGGACTTGCGCGGCAAGTGCTCAGCTCGCACCCAGGCGCTGCCTCATTTCGCGTGCCAGACTATCAATCGCCCGTATTCTTTCCGCGGCGGGTGCCGGAACATCGGGAACAGCCATGGCGAGTTCGCAGGAAAGCAACATGGCGGTGAGGGTTTCACTCATCTCGCTGCGCATCTGGTTTTCGACCGAGCGGCGGGCCTGAGATTCCTCCCGCTGCCGGCGGTGTAACCCTGAGCGAACTTCGCGAACCAGACGCTCCATACCGCTAACCGCAAAGTTGAGGTAGACGGGAAACGCCGTGCCCAGATGTTCAAACATCTGCTCGCTCTTGTCTGGCTCAGTCTCCAGGATGAACTGATCGATGACGACGGCGGAATACGTCTGTTCACGGAGTTGCGTCAGGGCCTGCTGCAGGTTGGCGGCCCAGGCGGTTTCCTGCCCGGTTGCCTGCTTGAGGGCGGCCGCGCACTCCTGGCCGCGTGCCGAAGGCGTAATCAGTAGAATCATGCACTCTCAATTGCACGTCAATCGCCAAGGCACTCCGATTGAAAACACGGCGTTTATCACCTGTCACATCCCGTGCGGCTTCCCACGGCGGAACTGCCAGTGTCCCGCGGTTTCATAACCGGATTTGCGGTTCGGAATCCCAGTTTAGCTATGCCTGCGCAGCGTAGTCTTTTAGCTTGCGGTACAACGTCGTCTTGCCGATGCCCAGAAGACGCGCCGCTTGCAATTTGTCTCCGTTGAGCTCTGCGATGGCGTTAAGGATGGTCTGCTTTTCAAGTTCCGCCATGGGGATAATTTTGTTGTGCCCGTCTCCATTGCTGGGCGCGTTGACCTGCAGGTTCGCAATCGCGGGCGGCAGATCGGGAAGATGAATCGCTGGACCGCTGGTGAATGCCCATGTGCGCTCCAGACAATTCTCCAGTTCACGGACGTTCCCCGGCCAGTCATAGGCCAGCAACGCCTTGTATGCCTCATCGCCGAGGATTTTCTCCTGCATGGAGGAGCGCGCCAGGCGTTCGATGAAATGGGCAATCAGTAGCGGGATATCTTCACGACGCTCGCGCAAGGGAGGAATCCGAAGGCTGAGCACGTTGAGGCGGAAGTACAGGTCGCGCCGGAATGCGCCTTCCATCACTGCCTGTTCCAGATCGCGGTTGGTGGCGGCCAGGATGCGCACGTTGATGGGAATGCGCCGCGTGCTCCCCACGGGTCGAATTTCCTTTTCCTGGATGGCCCGCAGGAGCTTGGCCTGCAGATCGACCGGAAGCTCGCCGACTTCATCAAGGAAGACGGTCCCGCCTTCGGCGATGGCCAGCAAACCGTCTTTGGCCTGATTGGCGCCGGTGAACGCACCTTTGACATAGCCGAACAATTCGCTCTCGATCAGCGTGGGCACAAGAGAACCGCAGTCAACCGGGATGAACGGCTTATCCCGGAACGGACCCGAATAATGGATCGAGCGGGCTACCATTTCCTTGCCGGTGCCGCTCTCCCCCAGAATGAGCACTGGGTGAGAACTGTTGGCCGCCTTGGCGATGATGCGATAGAGCTTCTCCATCTCGGGCGAGCGCCCGACGATGGCACCGTAGCCCTGCTTGGACTTAACCTTTTCCCTTAGCATCCTGTTCTCCGTTTTCAGTCTGAGATGGCCGGCCATGCGTTCCAGCAGGAGCTTGAGTTCGTCCATGCTGAAGGGTTTGGTCACATAGTCATAGGCGCCGTGCTTCATCGCCTGCACCGCCGATTGCACCGTGGCGTAGCCGGTCACCACGATCACCAGGGCTTCGGGCCTTTGGGTTTTGATCTGGCGCAGGGCCTCCAGGCCGCCCGCCCCGGGCAAGCGAAGATCGAGCAGAACCGCATCGATGGTGTGCATCTGCAGGAGCCGATAGGCATGCTCGGCGGAATCCGCCACGTATGCGGTGAAGCCCAGCGTATGGGCCACTTCTCGGCAGGCGTCCCGCACCGAGCGCTCGTCGTCGACAATGAGCAGGTTGAGGAAATTGGCAGCTTCGATTTGAGGTGTGGCGAACGTCGGACTTGCCCCAGCTGATGTCATAAGATCACTTCCTCTGCATTGGTTTGGACTTGGGTCTGTGATGGGTTCTCCGGATTCTTAGGACTCTTCGTGTCCGTATCGGCGGATTCGGCGGACCGGGGAAGCAGAATCATCATCCGAGTTCCCTTCCCTGGTTCACTCTCAGCGTCGACCAGACCGCCGTTCCGGGAAACAATGTTGCGAACGGTGGCTAGTCCCAGGCCAGCCCCTTGCTGAAAGGCCTTGGTGGTGAAGAACGGCTCGAACAGGTGCGCCCGCGTCTCTGCATCCATGCCTCGGCCATTGTCGGAAACAACCAGAAGGACGCAGGGAAATGCGGCTTTGTTCTGGTTCGCTGACGCAATCCCGTCCGGGCTTCGAAACTCGCAATTGCTGGTCTCCACTATGATCGAACCGCCTTCCCCCACTGCGTCGCGCGCATTGAGGACAAGGTTGAGAAGAATCTGCTGTGCTTGCGCCGGAGCCATTCGGACTGAAGCCAGTCCCGCGGCCAGACGAAAGTCGAGCGCGATGTTTTCGCCGATCAGTCGTGCCAGCAGGCTTCGCATACCAAGCGCGGTCTCGTTCAGGGAGATGATCCGGCAGTCTGTTTCCTGCTGCCCGGCCAGAACCAGCAACTGCCGCACCAGGGCGTTGGCCTGCAGCACGGCAGAATGAATCTCATCGACGTAGCGGCGCTCCCTGTCCTTGGATTCCAGCCTCGCCGCGAGGAGATCGCAATTGAGAGTCACGCCAGTCAGGAGGTTGTTGAAGTCATGAAACACCCCTGCCGCTAGCCGCCCCAACGCTTCCCACCGTTCGCGCTGCCGAAACCGATCTTGGGCACACTGGTGTTCTTGCCCGTCTTCTACGATTAGCAACGAAAACCCGGCCGTCCCTTCAGTCTCAGGCCCACGCCAGGCCGTCCACTCGGTGTAGAGGCGATCTTTGTCCGTTCCTCGGGCTTCCAGCCGAAAGCTGTCGCGCCGGGCATCCATCAATTCCGCCAAGCGCGCCGCCACCGTCTCCCGCTCGCCCGGCGAAATCAAATCGAAGAGACGTAATGGGTGAGAATTTGCAGCCTGACCTCCGAGGGCTCGATTCAGAGCCGGATTCACCTCGGTTAAGATCCCTTGTGCGTCGCAGCAGACTGCACCCATCGGGGCCGTCCCGAACAGGGCGCGAAAGCCCGCTTCCGCACTCGGCGACGCTTGTGGTTCGGTCCAGGGAAGTGGCGCTGTAGCGTTCATATTCATACTGTGGCGCGGGACGATTCCCGAAAGCATCCCCAGATTACTGAACCGATACCTTGGTGTTTCCAAAATGGAACCGGCATTGGGACACGTTTCGCTTCACGCCCAGGTCTGGCCCACTATAGGGTGAAGAATCAGAGGGCAAGAAGGACAGTTGTCACCGAAAAGTCGAACATCCCTGTGGAAAAAATGGCGAAAGGCAAATTACTCAATAAAATACGCTACATTGCTCGACGAGCTGGTTTTTCGAAAAATGCAAGGAAGGAAGGGGACCGAGCTAATCGATTTTGGGAACCGAATTCTCCCCGTAAGCGACAGGCGTAGAAGTTCGATCGCCCAAGGCAGCCGGTACAGTTAGCCTAAACGTCAGCCGTCGTCCCTCAGTCAAGCGGACGCTGGTTGGGAGGGCTTTGTCGCCTGCGCGGGTGGAGGTTGAGAGTCCTTGGGCGAAAAGGCTGGATGTCTGCAGGGGAAACCGCTTGCCATCAATGCTGATAGCGCTGAGAGCAAGCCTGAGATAACCCGGATTACTCTGCTGTTTTGACACAAGAGCCGACTCGATCACACCTATAACTGGCATGCCGCTGGAGACCACCGGATCGCCATCCACACTGACCGGCTCTGCCACGACTGCTGCAAAGCCATCCCCGGGCCGGATGTTGCTGCTATCCAGAGCCTGTTGCAAACGCACGGTGAGAAGAGTCCCGGCCGGCAGGATTCGCATGTGCTGGGAAGGAAATGGCAGACCGTTCTTGCCGAAGGTGGCGGCCGCGTCGGCTGGGCCAGCCACGTTAGTATGAAAGGGAAGCTTTTTCACGCTCCCGGAAACGCTGGCCGAAGCGCCCGCCTCCACCGATCGGTTGCAGCTTGGAGTAAAAGCCGACAGAGCCAGTAATCCGGCTAACCAAAGTTGAGCCTTTCGCTT
Organism: Candidatus Aquilonibacter sp.; assembly: GCA_035523915.1. GTDB lineage: Bacteria > Acidobacteriota > Terriglobia > Terriglobales > Acidobacteriaceae > Sulfotelmatobacter. The sequence continues at coordinate 43,460 of DATKPV010000119.1, forward strand.
CGGGGGTTTCACTCCTGCATCCTCACGCTAGTCCGCTTTGAACCGTAAGTGGCAAACTAAGTACCATCCCAATTCCGCGTTGACTCAATAAGTTACGGAGCATTCACTGCGCAGGCGCATGTATATTTTGCTCGGCATAGAGGCAATGAGGGTTGCAAATGAGATGAGTGCTACAAGTGAAGAGCGTCCGGAACAAATAAAAGCGGAGAACGAATCTGGCAACTCGTTCTCCGCCTGACATTCAACCTGGTTACGGTTATTTCTTCTTTGTGCCTTTCTTAGCAGGCATCGGCTTCTTTGCAGCCTGCCGACCGCCAATGAGAGTCAAAGCATCGGTCGCGTTGAAGGGGAAACGCCGCACCGATTCCTGGCCGGTAGTACTCAGACGAACATCGACACGGCGATTGCTTGCCCAGATGATGACTTGCATTCTGCGGAGAATCCGGGCTCGCTCTTCCCTGGTTAGTTCGTTATCGTTTTCCACCGATTCCTTAACTTCTGCGGCGGTCAGGTTGTGTTGGTCGCCCCGAGCCTCGGTTTCAAGAGAGCTCTCCGGGACTCCGTGCTCGATCAGGAACCTCTTGACCAGACTCACGCGCCGCTCGGAAAGCGCCTGGTTGTATGCCACCGTGCCGCGCTTATCGGCATGTCCGATAAGGGTCAGGTGGGCGTCTGGCTTGCTCCGGAGGTAGTCGTTGAAGTCGGTAGCCAATGACATCAGGGTCTGCTGTTGGCTTGCCACCAACCCCTTGTCCGGTTCTTTAACCGGGGGCTGGTCGGTCGGGAAGTAGATGCTGTGTCCAAGCGCGAGACGTGCTTCCTCTTCCTTGTTTACGGGAGGCAACGGCGGCGCTTCAACCGCCACTTGGGTTGAGGCTTGGCTGCTTAGACCGCGCGTGTCGGTGCAGGTCGCGCCGACCGTCACAGTCCCGGGTGAAATACCACCGGTGTTGAGAGTGGCCGAGCTTCCGCTGCCGGAAATCGTGCCGCTGCTGGCCGTCCAGCTAGCTACGGAAACGGAGACGCCATCGGGACTGGTGCAGTCGCAAGTCACGGTGACGCTGGTGCCCGTGGGAGCGCTGGCCGGACTGGCGCTGCAACTCATGGTTGGCGGGTTCTTGGGGGGCAGCGGCTTGACCGTATAGTTGGCCGAGCATGTTGCCTCGTTGTTGGTTTTTGCCTTGGGATCGGTAACCCGAGCGGTCACGACGTAGTTGCCCGGCGCGGCAGTACTGGTATCGATGCTGGCAGTTGTATCCTTGCCGGTGACCACACCGCCGTTGCCGCTCCAGCTGTAAGCCACCGTATGCTTGGGGTTGAAGTTGCTGGCGGTGACCGTTGCAGTGATGGGCTCTCCCACCATGACTTCGGTGGGCTGGACCGAGCAGGAAGCGGCCGGCACAAGCGGCGGCGCCCCGCCCCAGTTAAATACCAGGCCAGTGCGCAAGCGTACGCCCTCGAATGAAGGATGCCGAAGGTCGGGGAAGGGGGTATCCGCGAAGTCGGAATAATTGTGCCGGCCCCACACGTAATCTGCCTCGAACAGACGGAGGGAGAGCCATTTCCGGATGGGTAAGTCCATGCCGCCGCCCAGAATCGCGCCAACTCCGTTCTGACCATTCAGACCACTGATCGTGGCCCGGTTCAAACTCAACAGGGTGTGCAGGAAATAGTTCGCGCTGTCGGTGCGCACCATGAACCTGGGCCCAATCGATCCGGTCGTCTCGTAATTGCCGCTCCCCCAGTTGTGGCCAAGGTCAAACTCGAGTCCCCAATGAGGATCGAAGTTGTAGGTCAGGGCGCTGCCAAACCCATCGGACATATCTGGAACTTTGTAGGGAGTGGGGTTGAAGAAATTACCAAACGGCGTCGGCACTGTGCCGCCGGGATGCAACCACTGATAACCTATGAACCAATCCCATTTGGGGTTTGAGTCGCTTTGCGCGATCGCTGGACTGCAAAGAAAAACGATGAAGGACATGACCAGGCCAATCACCACGATGCGGCCTGAGCGCAGGTTGGAACAAAGTGACATTGAAGCCTCCATATCTGGAAACGTCGTCGGCTGCTCTAAGCTTGATTGCTCGTCGCCGTCGCAAAAGCTGCTGCGAGTCGAAATGAATCTCGATTGGACTTCTACCTGGGAACTGCCAATTCTAGCGCAACGCAAGCTTAAAGCGAAAGAACTATCCCCAGGAATTACCTTTCCGGTATCTGGATTTGTAACCCTCGGGCAGGGCTTTGCCATTCACTGTCTCAAAGTGATATCAACGAATAGGTGCATAGGTCACGCCGGCTTCTGACCGTCGGGGTGGCAGCGTTCAGTAACGTTCAATCAGTACTGTCGAAGAGGAGTCTAATGCCCTCTGGACGGCTCTCCGGAGACCTTGCCCGGGAAGAAGGTTGCCGCGTATCGTGTTCAGTGCTGCGGAAGAGAAAGTAGATTCCATGGCCACGCCTGAGGGATCGGCCAAGAATGTGCACATGATTCACGAAAAAGTGTTGATCGTGGAGGATGAAGAGAACGAGCGCACCGGCCTCGCAGAGCTGGTTTCCTCCTGGGGATACAAGGCGGAAACCGCACGGGACGGCCAGGAGGGCCTGGACAAGGCTTCGCAGTGGGCGCCCTCGATTGTCATTACCGATCTCAAGATGCCACGGATGGGGGGCATCGAGTTGCTGGAGCGGCTTGCGGCGCATGCTCAGGCGATGGCGGTGATCATGGTTACTGCGCAAGGTACCATCGATAGCGCCGTTCAGGCGATGCGGATGGGCGCCTATGACTACGTCACCAAGCCCATCGACACCAACCGCCTGCGCACCATCCTGCAGAACGCCTCAGCCCTTCTGGGAACCCGCGCGGAACTGGAGACTGCACGCCGCAAACTACGGGACTCAGGATCTCTCGGACAGCTGACGGGATCGTCCCGGAAGATGCAGGAGATCTTTCGCCTCATTGAAATGGTCGCTCCCAGCACGGCCTCGGTTCTGATCACTGGCGCCAGCGGCACAGGCAAGGAACTGGTCGCACGAACCATCCACGAACTGAGTCCTCGCCGCGAACGCCCCTTTGTGGCGATCAACTGCGCCGCCATCCCGGAAACTCTGATCGAAAGCGAGATCTTCGGCCATGAAAAGGGAGCTTTTACCGGCGCCATGGAGCGCCGTACTGGCTGCTTCGAACTGGCGGAGGGTGGAACTCTCCTGCTGGATGAAATCGGCGAGATGCCCGTGGCCACGCAGGCCAAGCTGTTGCGTGTCCTGGAGGACCGAAAGTTGCGCCGCCTCGGCAGCCGCGTGGAGACCGCTGTGGACGTGCGAGTCCTTGCTGCCACGAATAAGACTCCCGAAGAGGCTGTAGCCCGAGGCGAACTACGCAGCGATCTCTACTACCGTCTCAACGTTTTTAATATCCACATGCCTCCGTTGCGCGAGCACAAAGAAGATATTCCCGAACTCGTACAACTGCTCTTACAGGAAATGAGCGCCAAGCACTCGCGCAAAGTCGCGGCCGTGAGTGAGGCGGTGCTGAATCTTTTCAACAGCTATTCCTGGCCGGGAAATGTGCGGGAACTGCGCAATACCATCGAACGCGCTGTGATCGTTTGCGAAGGCGGCATGATCGAGACTAAACATCTGCCCCCAGGCTTTGGCCACGCTCCCTTGCACCCGGCGGCCAATGATCCCGATGCCGTGCGTCTGGGCGTGGGCACGACGGTGGAAGAGGCGGAAAAGATGCTGATTCTGAAGACCTTGGAGTCCACCAGTAATAACAAGACCCGAGCAGCGGAAATTCTGGGCATCAGCCTGAAAACCCTGCATAATAAGCTGAAGGAGTACGGCACTGCATCGGACGGGGCTTTGAGCAGGGAGGAATAAGCCCCATGAAAATCCGCCCTTCGTCGTGGATGTACATGATCCTGAAACCGTAGTTGTACCGCCCGCGTTTTCCCAGCATGCGACGGAAAATCATCATCGTCCTCTCCATCACCTCCATGGTGACGGTCATGGTGGCAGCGTTTTCATATCTTTATATCTCGCAGATTCTTCGGCTGCGGACAATCAATACTTATGAAAACGCAGCCCAGCTTACACAACAGCTGGGCTACGCCGCCAACAATGCCATTCCCGATCTCGGCAGCACCCGGGTCGACATCAACAATCCGGCGGCCGTCCGTGGGGCATTGAAAGAGTATCTGCAGACCGACGTCAACCTGAACAATATGCTGCAATCGGTGGTGGCCCTGTGGCCATCGGTCTATGACGCTTGTCTGGTCGATGTGAACGGCAAGGCGCTGCTCCACTCCGACCCGACCAAGGTTGGCAAGGAGATTCCGCCGCGTACTGACTTTCTCAAGGTGCGTGAAGCCCGCTTTCGCCGGCAGTTGCAGCTCGTTTACGGCCCACAGACTGTATACGACGTGAGTTTTCCGCTCCAGTTGAATGGGGCTCCGTTTGGGACCATCCGCATCGGCGTTTCAACGGTATTTTTGAGACAGGAGCTGACGCCGCGGCTGGAACACGCGTTGTTCATCTCCATCGCTTCGATCTTCGCCTCCCTGCTCCTTTCCGCGGGAATTTCCAACCTGGCGCTCGGCCCGCTCAAGAAGATCAGCCTTAATCTGGATAGCGTCTCCGCCGGTCAAGAGGAAGATTTATCCGGCAATGAGTCGGCACACGACGAATACGGCTTGGTGACGCTTAAGATTGCCAATCTTGGTCGGCAGATACGGGACAGCAAGGAAATTTTTTCCGCGCTGAAAGACAATGTAGACCAGCTCATGTCCAATCTGCAGGACGGCCTGATGCTGTTCACCAGGGATTTTCGCGTGGTATTGGTGAGTGCGCCGGTCGAGCAATTTCTAGGCCGTCCGCGGCGGGAGCTTCTGGGCCGGACCGCTAAGGAGATTTTTTCGCACGGATCCGACCTCGGGGTTCTTGTTCTTGACGCGTTTGAGCGCCAGCGTCCGCTGCAGCAGCGGGAACTTGAAACCGCAAGCGGACGCAGGGTTCAGGTCTCGCTCGACTTCATCCAGGAGAAATCTACGCAGATCGGCGCCTTGCTGATCATGCGAGATAAGGAATCTGTACGCCGTATCGGCGATGAGATCGAGATGTCTAGGCGGCTTTCCGCCAGCGGCCGCATCACGCGCGGAGTGGCTCACGAGGTAAAGAATCCCATTAATGCCATCGTGCTCCATTTGCAGCTGCTGCAGAACAAGCTGGCCCAGGCGGAGCCCGACACTCGCCGCCACATGGAGATCATCGATAACGAGATCCACCGCCTCGACCGGGTAGTGCAGACTTTGATCGATTTCACCCGGCCGCGCGACCTGCATCTGGAGGAGATGGATTTGCGCAGCTTACTGGAAGACGTAGCGCTTCTCGCCGCTCCCGATGCGGAGCAGCATGGAGTTCGCATCGAATGCGATTTGCCCGACGAGCGGCTGCCTGTCCGTGCAGACTCCGACCTGATGAAACAGGCCGTCTTGAATGTGGTGCTTAACGGAGTTCAAGCGATGTCCAATGGCGGTCAACTTGCCATCGTGGCGCGTCGAGAGGGCAACTTAGCGGTGGCAGAGGTTTGCGACCGCGGCCCCGGCATTCCCAGTGAATTGCACGACAAGGTATTCGAACTCTATTTCACGACGAAAAAAGACGGCAGCGGCATCGGGCTGGCGTACACCTATCAGGTGATGCAATGGCATTACGGTTCGGTGGATTTCGAGTCGGTTGAAGACCAGGGAACTACATTTCGCTTCCGCGTCCCCCTGACCGGTACCAGAGCTGACGCGGACGACAATGCCGGACACGATACGGTCCCGATCAGCAGTCAGAGCTAGCGGCACGTCTTTTCCGGAGGCTACCGGAAGAATTTTTCCAGGGCCTCTTCGTTCGTGGCACGGAGAAGCGTAAAATTTGGGGAATCCTGGCTGCGGGTCCAGCCAACCGCATATGACTCTGGCCGTCGTTCTCGGAATCTGTCTGCTGTGTCCGTCCGCAGCGCATGGTGTTGCTGTCTCCGAAGGCCAGCAAGCTCCTTCGTCGGCAACGGCACAAGCAACGGGCGCTCAGTCCAAGCCCGCCTCAGGGACACAATCTGCGGGTCCTTCTACCAGCCAAGGCCGGACTGGGGCGAATCCCTCCAAGCCAGTGTCAACCAAGCCTCGGGGTCATCGCAAAGTGGCGTCTCCGAATTGTGTTGACACCACATCCGGGAACAAGCGAGCCGCCGGATCAGCGTCTTCCTCGCCGGCCTCCACTTCCAGGAGGCTTAAGCCGTGCCCCCCCGAAAAGACCGTAGTTCGCAACGGAGGAACCAACGCTCCTCCTGTGCGCCTGACGGGAACCGATCCCACTAAACCTGTCTCCCGGAGCACGACGGATGAACTTCTGGCCGCAACCGAAGCGAACCTCAAAAAGATCGCAGGACGCGAACTGAAGCCGGATCAGCAGCAAACCCTCGCGCAGATTCGCGAATTCATGGAGCAATCCAGGCAGGCTGCGGCCTCTGGAGACCTGGAGCGAGGGCAGAACCTGGCTTCAAAGGCGCGCTTGCTTTCCGACGACCTGGCCAAACCGTGACGTTGCCACAACGACTTCAAACCGCACCCCTCAAGGTCGAGACTATTCCATTCTTCACTTGCCTTTTGCCCGTGCGGCATTCACTTTGGTGAGCAATTCCTGTGACATCTTCTGCAATGGTCCCGGAATCTTCACCGCTTCGGTAAGCACTTCGCGCGCTTCGGTGGTTCTATCGAGCTTAGCGTAGGCAAAACCCAGACGGTACAAAGCAACGGCGTAGGGTTGGTCGTCTTCCCCTTTGAGCAGGGCCGCCGCCGCTTTCAGTTCCGGAATTGCAGCCAGGGTACGGTCCTGTTTCATGTAGGCATAGCCCAGCGTGGAATGTGCCACTCCTGCCGAGAGCTTTCTCGGTCTGTCGGCATCGGGAGCGTCGGGCTTCGCCACTTCCAGTGCCTTCTGGGCATACGTGATGGCTTTCGTCACACTCCCCGGCTTTGGACTGTCGGAGTAATAGCTGGCCAGCAGCAGCAAGGCTGGCAGCGAGTCCGGATTTGCCGCAAGCGTCTTCTCGCCAAACGCCACCAGCCGCTCCGGATCGTTCAGTTGTCCCGGACCCAGCGTATACATGGCGTAGCTCGACACCTGATCCTGAAACTTCGAGCCGGGAAAGGCGGCGGTGTATTTCTCGATCTCCTCCATTCGGCTTTTGGGGTCATTCTCGCTGGCGATCACGTTGAAGCCGACCGACTCGAGAAAATCGCAATTGTTCTTGCTGGCAGCTTTGTCCTCCACGGCCTGCCTGCTGAACTCTTCGTCGCTCACGCCAGCCGGCTTGTTTTTGCCGATGGAACTGCACACTTCGCCGCCCCGGCAGGAATAATCGATCAACTTGCCATTGTCTTTGGCTTGCTGCGCCAGGCTGGCCTGAGAAACCAGAATGTCCAGGTTACGCGGTGATCCTGTGAGGGCCTTGTCTCCATACTCCAGGGCTTTGCTCAAGTCGCCGGAATTCTGGTAGGCCTGCGAAATCTGCCAGTTCCCATACGCCACAGCCGCAGGATTGGCCGCGAACTTCTTGACGAAGTCCTGGTACATAGCCAGCTTTTTCTGTGGGTCCGTCTCGCTCGAAATGGCTTGCAGATCGCGATCCTCATCTGTTCCAGCGGCGATGACGATCTTATCGATCTGGCCCAGAAGCTGCGTGGAAGGGAAAAGCGAGGAAGCAAAAACTAGCAACACGAGAAACGTTCTGACGCGTCTCATAGCCCACCTCCGCCGGAAAGAGATTCACGAAGCGCGGACTTTCTCACTTGCAGGCGAATCCTAGCGCCGAATGGGCCCCGGCGCAAGAGCGGCGATTCCAAATCGCAATCGTGGGTGACCGCGAGGTGACAACCTAAACCGTCCCTCTCAGATAAAGTAATTGTCATGCGCGCCATCCTGGGCCAGCGTCCATTGCGTTTCGTTTTTGCCGCCAACGTGATCTCCATGCTTGGCAGCGGGATGAACTCCGCCGCTGTGGCCTGGTACATCCTCGAAGCCACGCACTCCGAGATGGCCCTCGGCACGTTCGCCGTGCTGCAAACGCTTCCCGCGATGCTGATGCTGCCCTTTACCGGCGTCATCATCGATCGCGAGGATCGCCGGCGCCTGGTGATGATGCTGGGCGCCGTTCGTGCCGTCATCATCGTAACCGTCGCCATCCTTGCTTTTCGCCATCGCGTGCATGTCTGGCAGCTTTATCTAATGAACACGCTGGTGGCGGCCGGTTTCTGGATGTTCTGGCCGACGATTACCGCGCTGATTCAGGAGCTCACGCCCGAAGGCCAGTTTGTGCACGCCAATACGTTCCTGCTGGCCGGCGTGCAAGGAGGGTGGCTGATCGCAGGAGCGCTCGTCGGCTTCATGTATAACCATCTCGGACTCGGGGGCGTACTGCTGATCGACGTCTCCACCTACGTGGTTTCGTTCTTCTGCTATTTTGCGGTGCGGAAGGGCAGGCACGTGGTTCTCCGCCCGGCCGAGCTGCGCGCCGACATCGCCGCGGCCGAGTCCCAGCTGGCGCGCTTCGGGCGCGAGATGCGCGAGGGGCTGCATTTTCTGCGCGATCATCGCGGCGTGGTCCTGCTCGGCGCCAGCTGGGCTCTTTTTCTTGGTGCCATGATCACGGGAGTCGTTGTGACACCTTCTCTCAGCGAGCGCGCCTTCCACGCGGGCGCCGTGGGCTATGGCTGGCTGAACGCCGGATGGGGCACGGGCGCATTCTTGAGCGCGTTGTATGCTCCGGTCGCGATTGCCCGGCTGGGTGGACGCCGCGCCATCGCTTTCTCCATGGCCCTGCTGTCGGTGTGCGTGGCCTGTGCCCCCATCTCGCCCTGGCTGGCCCTCGCCATCTCCTTCTATCTTGCAATGGGTTCGGCACGCGGGGTGGGCGGGGTCGCCATGAATACCAGCCTGATGGAAATGGTCCCGCAACATTTGATGGGCCGCGTGCAGAACGCTTTCTACTTTGCGGGAACGTTTCTGCAACTTGTGCTCGCTTTGCTTGTGGGAGAGGTGGCTTACAAGATCAGCCTTGTGGCAGGATATGCCATCCTCGCGTCTGTTTATGCCTTGGCCTTTGTAGCCGCCAGTTGGCCTGGGGAAGTCAACCGGATGGAAGAAATTGGCGCTGCAGACTGAGGCTTCTCACCACAGAGTCATAGACCAGAGAAAAGCAACTCCGACAAACAACTCGGCTTCCACCATCCCTGGCGGCGGCCCAGTGTCTCTGTGTCTCCGGGTGAGTGGTGTTATCCTTCCCATTCCCAAGGAGGCCTCGATGTCTTCAGAGTTGCACGGCCGCACCGGCGTTGTTTTCGGAGTTGCGAACAAGCGCTCGATCGCATGGTCCATCGCCCAGGGACTGCACGCCGCGGGAATGAAGCTGGCCATTACCTATCAGAATGAGCGCCTGGAACAGGAGGCTAAAGATCTCATCCTTTCCTTGCCCGGCGCCGAAGCCTACATGTGTGACGTCACCAAAGACGAAGAAATCGACCGCCTCTTTTCCACGCTGAAAGAACGGCACGGCAAGCTGCATGCGCTCGTGCACTCTGTCGCCTTCGCGCCAGCGGACGAACTCAAGGGAGATTTCATCAACACCACGCGCGAAGGCTTCCGCATTGCGCTGGACGTAAGTGTTTATTCGCTGATTGCAGTGGCGCGCTCTGCTGCTCCGCTGATGGAAGACGGCGGCTCGATCATAACCATGACCTACTACGCCTCGGAAAAAGTCGTACCCCGCTACAACGTAATGGCGGTGGCCAAAGCTGGACTGGAATGCACGGTTCGCTACCTGGCCTACGAATTGGGAAAAAAGAAAATCCGGGTGAACGCCATTTCCGCCGGCCCGGTGAAAACCCTCGCCGCCCGCGGGATTTCGGGCTTCGGCGATATGCTCAAGGCCCATGCGGAGCATGCCCCGCTGGGGCGCAATGTGGAAATCGGCGAAGTCGGCGCAACCGGAGTTTTCCTGGCTTCTGACGCCAGCAGCGGCATCACCGGCGAAGTCATCTTCGTGGATTGCGGGTATAACATTATGGGGTTTTGAGTTCTATTAACTCCGGGAGGACAAAGGACGTGCACTCCAACCGCCTCGTGCTCGCGGTTTTTGCCCTGGCAATCCTCGCTTGTATGATCCGTGAGTGGCGCAGCCCGGTCGCTTGCCCCCGCCCGATTGTTGCCGCGGCGCCGTTCAGCCGCTGATCCCCTGCGCAATTCTCCCGGTGCCTCGACGTATTCAACCCGCACTTGGCTTTCTCCGTGTCTGTAAATTTCCTTTGACAACTCTTTTACTCCCATCCGACATTCCCTCACACTCCACCAGATAGCCTTCACTCAGCGGTCATCAAAAAATCTCAGGAGCACAAACGTGAAATCGCGTCTCGCAGTCTTAGCCCTCTCTCTTTGCCTGGCATTCGCAGCCAGGCTTGCTCTCGCACAGGCCGGCAGTCTCGATCCGGCGTTTGGCAACGAGGGCATTGTCGTCACCGATTTCGGCCCTCTTAACAATTCGTTCGTGACTAACGACTTCTCGTTTTCCGACGCGGCGCTCGCGCCAAGTGGCGATATTGTCATCGCCGGATCCGTCAGCGGACTTGATGGACAATCGGAAACTGCCGTCATCGCACGTTATCTGGCAAGCGGCGAAAACGATCTCACCTTCGCCAATGATGGTCTCCTTACCATCCCGGCTCCGCCCAACTTCGTGGCTGGATTGTCGTTTCCGCTGTCCGTATCAGTTCAGAGTGATGGAAAACTCCTGGTGCTGCTTCTCGCTGCCAACAGCACCGGCACTCAGCCGGAAACCATCGTCTTCCGCTTCAATGTCAACGGTAAGCTAGACACCTCGTTCGGCGGCCAAGGTTTCGTTTTCGTCAGCTTTCCACAGCAAGCGCTTCTTTCGTCGAGCCCGAACTTGGTATTGGCCCAGCCGGATGGCAAGATTCTGGTCGCCGGTTCGGCCCTTGCCTACACCGGCGCTTCGGAGACACTTCTGGCTCGCTATCTTGCCAACGGCGCTCCTGACGCCACATTTGGAAGCAACGGAGTCGCCCTTTCCGTCTCCATCGATAGTCCCAGTGCGTTGGCGATACTCTCCGGCGACCGGGTGCTCGCCGCGAACCTCATAGGCCAGATCGCCGAATTTGCTTCCAACGGCAAGCTGGAAGCGTCCTCCGCCGGCGGCACCATCGTTGCAAAAAAAAACACTGGAAACGTGACTTTCACGGCCAACGGAAAGTTGTTGATAGGCGCACCCACGCAGGGCCCTTCGGGCCGCCGCAACCTCGACACGAAGATTACCCGCCTGCTCGCTAGCGGTGGTCTCGACTTCTCGTTTGCATCTCCCGCCATCAGCTTTGGCGCGAACGGCCCGTCGGTCAAGAGCGAACCCTCCAGCGTTGCAGTCGATTCTGAAGGACGGGGCGTGGTTGGCGGAATCTTCGTTACTCCGGCGGAAGGCGTCTTCGGTGTGGCGCGCGTCAACTCCAACGGTTCGATCGACACGACCTTTGGCAGCAACGGCGCCGTCACCACACAAATCGCCCTGGAAGGATCGGTCTTCTCCGTGCTCGTGCAATCCGATAATAAGATTCTTGCCATCGGCGAGGTGCAAGTGTCCAAAACCATACCGGGCACGACCGAGGGTCTCGGCATCGCCCGCTATCTCGCTCAGTAGGTCAGCACCCCAATTTGCGACAGCACACGCGGCTCGGACTCTTCGATTCGTGTGTGCTGAAGCGCACTCACTTCCTCAAATTGTAATCAGCTTGTGATTCGGATTCGGCGGCCATTTTCTTCGGTGCGCTCCAGCGCTATCTCGACATCGCGCTCTCGCTGAAACCGCGCAAACTTTTCTCCCCACTCGATGAGCAAGATGTTGCTTTCTCCACGCAGGTCGTCGAGCGCCAGCGTGTCCAGTTCCCTTTGCGTGTCGATCCGGTAGAGATCGATGTGATATAGCGTGGCTCGCGGCCCTCGATACTCGTGTACCAGAGTAAAGGTAGGACTGGTGACGTCTTCTTCTTCCGCCGCCTCGAATGCCGCCGCAATTCCTTTGACCAGCGTGGTCTTCCCGGCCCCCAAGTCCCCGCGCAGCAGCACAACTTTCGGCGGTTCGAGAACGGCCGCCAAAGTTTGCCCGAAGGCGATTGTCTCCTCCGCTGAATGTGTAATGATCTCTCGGTTCATCGCATAGATCAGACGCTGAGAACATCTCTCGAACAACCAGATCAGTATAGCGAGAGAATTGCGGGGGGTTGATGCACCGGGACTAAGGGCAGGCAGGGTTGCAGTTAGCTTTTCGGCAAGTGCGGCTCGCTGGCCGCTTAAAGGCTAACTTCCCTTCGGCGTGAAAAATGCCGTCGATTTCAACCCGAGAAAACTCCGATCGGCCACATGGTCGACCGAGGTCCGCAGGCGGCGATGGTCATCATCCTCGAGCGCGATGAAGCGGAACGGCTGCAATACGCCGTTTGAGGTCCGCGCGATCGGGTCAAGGATTTCCGCCATACCGTGTACGGGGCCAGATTCGGTCTGGAAGGCAACTTCCACAAAGTCGCCCTGGGAGAGCTGCTGCGCCATCCGCAACAGTCCACCCGTGGTCGAAATGGTTTTGAGTTTAGCTCTGGTGCGGCGTCCGTCTTCCATCTGAATTGCTGCCAGGACTGACTCGCCAAGCTGGACGCGGACCGCGCGCCGCGAAGGGTGCGGTTGGGGGAAGTGGGTCATAGGACAGCTTGGACTATTGCACCGGCGCGAGTGAAGTAATAGATTACGAAAGCAGATGGTCCGATTACCCCGCCCGTCAAGCGTTTTGCCCCGTCCAAGGTCCGCAGGATGAGCAACATCCAGCGTCGTTACTGGGACGGTACTGTACGACCGGACATGGGATTATGCTGCGCGCGGGCTGAACTTTTTCAGATTCAGCCCCTCCAACAAACCAGTTCTTCTTTCCCTGCGGTGCGCGTTCGCTGAAACGCTGCCGGCAAGCCTTTGAGCAGGTCTGTCGCAACCAAAGAGTGCTCGCCGACTGTGCTCTGCATGACATCGCCGGCAAGACCGTGCAGATGCACGGCGACGAGAACTGCCGAGAATGCATCCTTTGGATGCTGCGCGATCAAGCCTGCCACCATTCCAGTCAGAATGTCTCCGGTTCCTCCAGTCGACATTCCCGGATTTCCCGTTGTGTTCACCCAGGTTTCTCCGTCAGGTCGTGTCACGAGGGTCCGATTACCCTTGAGCACCACGATCAACTCATGCTCGCGCGCAAATTTGCGGGCTGTAGCCAGGCGGTGGGCCTGTACCTCGGCGATGGTGCATCCCGCTAATCGCGCCATCTCTCCGGGATGTGGAGTGATCACCAGCGTCCGGCCTTTGCCATTCAGCCCATCGGTGCGGCCTTCAAATGCATTCAGCCCATCCGCGTCAAGCACCGCGGGAATTAGGCTCTCCCCTACCATCTTCCTCACCAGTTCGGCGGTTTCCGGCTCGCGGGAGATTCCCGGGCCAATCGCGAGAACGGTCTTTCCTTGTGCCAACTCTGCGATCCGGCTCGCAGCTGCGCCCGAGATTGTGCCTGCAGCGGTTTCCGGCAGGGGCCCGGTCATTAATTCCGCATGAAATCCTGCTACGGTTGGCAGCACGGATCTTGCCGTGGCAACTGTCGCGAGCCCCGCCCCGGAACGCAACGCCGACATGCCCGCCATCGCCGCGGCGCCCGCCTTTCCGAGCGATCCACCGATCACCAGCACATGCCCGTAGTTGCCCTTGTTCGATTCGGCTGGCCGCGGGCCGATCAACGCCGCGAGATCGCGCGCCGTGATGAGGTTCAGTTGCTGCGAGGAAACGATCGCTTCGTCGGGCGATCCAATTCTGCTGACGCAGGTGGGCCCGGCAGTCAGCGCGCCGAAAACATGCGCCGGCCGGGGCGCGGTGAAGGTTACGATCGCATCGGCGCGGGCGATTGTTCCGCTCTGCAGACCCATCGCATCGGCGTCGGCTCCCGAGGGAATATCCACCGCGATAACAGTGCTCTCACTATCGTTCATCGCGGCGATGGCCTCTGCATAAAGCCCACGCACCGGGGGCTTGAAGCCCGTGCCAAGAATCGCGTCAATGTAAACATCCGCCGCGAGCATGTTTTGCGCGCGATCCGATTTCAACTCCTCGCTGTTGCGCACCGCGATCATCGGGCACGACGCCTTCCCGAACATGAACGCCGCATCGCCCTTCAGTTCGTTTGGGTCAGCGAGGAGAACGACCTGAACCATCTTCCCCGCCTGATGCAGCCGCCGCGCCGCCACAAAGCCGTCACCGCCGTTGTTGCCCTTACCACACAAGACGGCAATTCGCCGCGCTTCCGAGTAATGCCTCAGCACATAGTCCGCCACCGCTGCGCCGGCGTGTTCCATGAGCGAAAGCGAAGGCACACCGAAGCGCTCGCTGGTGGCGCGGTCGATGGCCCGCATTTCATCTGCGGTGACAATTTTCATGACAGGATTTTCATGACACGATTTTCATGACGGAGACGCGGCCGTCTGCTCCAACTGCCGCAGTTGCGAGGGCTCGCCCATCGCGATCAGGCAGTCATCGGCGTGGATCGGCTCATCGGGCGCGGGATTGAACCGCATTCCCTCCTGCCGCTTGATCGCCAGAATAATCACCCCGCGTTCCTGACGGATGCGTGAACTCTCGATGGTGGCGCCAGCAAAAACGGATTTGCCTGCAATATGAATCTCGCCAATCTCCAGGTCCATACCGAGATGCGTGGTCGCCGTGTCGAGAAAGCTGACCACATGGGGACGCAACAGCGACTGCGCGATGCGCTGCCCGGCAAACGAATACGGCGAGACCACGGAATCCGCACCGGCGGTAAGCAAGTGCTTCTCGGCCGTGTCTTCGCTGGCGCGGGCGATGATCTTCAAGTGCGGATTGAGCGTGCGCGCCGTAAGCACAATGTAAAGATTGGTGGCATCGGTAGTAGTAGCGGCGATCAGCCCGCGAGCCCGCTCGATTTGCGCCTGCCGCAGCGTCTGCTCCTGCGTGGCGTCCCCGGCCAACACCAGCCAGTTCTCGGCACTGAAGCGCTGCAGCTTGCTCTCCGCATTCTCAATCATCACGAAGGAAGCCGGTTTGCGCGCTAGTTCCCGCGCCACGCTGCGCCCCACGCGGCCCATGCCGCAGATGATGTAATGGCCGTCGAGGCGTTCGATTTCCCGCTCCATGCGCCGCCTTCCGAAGAAGCTTTGCAGCTCGAATTCTAGCAAAGCCTGGCTGAGCGCTCCGACGCCAAGAAGCAAGAGAGAAACACCTGCCAGGATCACGAAGACGTTGAAGACCCGCCCGGCATGCGAAAGCGGGTGAACTTCCTGGTAGCCGATGGTGGTCAGGGTCGTCACCACCATGTAGAAACCGTCGAACCACGGCCATCCCTCGATGAAGTGAAACCCGGCCGTTCCCACTGCCATCACCAGCAGGAGCAGCAATCCAATGGTGCGAAGATTGCGGAAGGCTTTCATGCCAGCTGTCAGCTCTCAGCTTTCAGCCATCAGCTTACAACGGGGAGGGAGAAGACGAGAATGCAAGTCGGTTGGGATTCGGGTTCGACCCGCTGGCGCCCGGAGTGGCCGACTTTGGTTTTTGAGCGCTAACTCCTGATTTCACCAATTATGGCCTTTTCAAATATCAGGCTTCGAACATAGACTTGCGTCATGCTGAAAGGGGTTAATGGCTGAGAGCCGACAGCCGCCTCAATCCGCCATTGAGCGCACGCCGTTCTGCACCGAGCGATTCCCCATCGCCTGGACCTTGCTGTGCTTGCGGCTGTAGGTGAAATAAATCACCAGCCCGATCACCAGCCAGATAATCAGCCGCGCCCAGGTTTCCCACCCGAGGCTGAACATCATCAGAAGAGAAACGGCGATGCCCATGATGGGGGTGAAGGGAATCCACGGGGCCACGAAGGCTCGCGGCACTTCGGTTCCGCGCACGCGCAGAAGCCACACGCCGCTGCACACGATTACAAAAGCCAGCAGCGTCCCGATCGAGACCAGATTTCCCAGCACACTGATGGGTGTGAGCGCGGCAACCGTCGCGACGCAAACTCCTACCAGAACCGTCGAGATGTAGGGCGTGCGGAAACGCGGATGAATCGTGCTCGCCCATTTGGGCAGAAGGCCATCCTTTGACATGGAGAAAAACACGCGCGACTGCCCGAGCAACATGACCACCATCGTACTGCTTAAGCCGCAGATCGCTCCCAGCTTCACCAGTTTGCTCCCCCAGCTCACGCCCGTCATGTCGATTCCGATGGCAATCGGATCGGGAACGTCGAGGCTGGTGTATTTCACCAGTCCCGTAAGAACACCCGCAACCAGAATGTAGAGAATGGTGCAGATCACCAGCGAACCGAGAATTCCGATGGGCATGTCGCGGCGCGGATTACTGGCCTCCTGCGCGGCCGTGGATACTGCGTCGAAACCAATGTAAGCGAAGAAAATTACTCCGGCCGCAGTCGCAATGCCCGACCATCCGAAATCGCCATAGTGGCCCCCGTTGGGCGGGAGAAAGGGCGTCCAGTTGGCATGGGCTTCCGCGCGGTGGCCGAGAATATAATTCGCGCCCAGTCCGATGAAAACTAAAAGGACCGCGACTTTGACGATCACGATGAAGGAGTTGAAGTCGGCCGATTCCTTGATTCCCACTACCAGAATCGCCGTAACCAGCAGGATGCCGAGAAATCCAAACAAATTGAACGAAGAATATTGATGCGGAAGGGTGGCCACATCGATACGTTTCACGTCGAGCAACTTCTGAAACTGGGCTGTGAGGCGCTCCCAATGTCCGTTGTAGAAGAGAAACGTTGTTCCGGGGCAGCCGGCCCACTTCGGCGAGAGATGGATGCCGAAGTCTCCCAGAAAACTGAGCACATAGCCGCTCCAGCCGCTGGCTACGGTCGCCGCGCCCAGCGCGTATTCCAAGATGAGATCCCAACCGATAATCCAGGCGATGAACTCGCCAAGGGTTGCATACCCGTAGGTATAGGCAGAGCCGGCTACCGGAATCATGGAAGCGAATTCCGCATAGCACAGGCCGGCGAATACGCAGGCAACTGCCGCCAGACTGAACGAGAGGATAATGGCCGGGCCGGCATGGTTGGCGGCGGCAGTACCGGTCAGCACGAAAATGCCGGTGCCGATGATCGCCCCGATGCCGAGCGAAATTAAGTTTGTGGGCCCCAGCGCCCGCCGCAGACTGTGTTCGCCGGTCTCCGCTGCCTCATTCAGAATCGTATTCAGCGGTTTGGTGGCCCAGAGGTTCGCCATTCAGTGCTCCTCAGATCTTGTTATCTTAGCTTTCCTGTCTTTCTTGTCTTCGTGCTTGTCTTCGCGAAGTGTGCCCCATCAAACCGCCTGTTCGCTTTTCGACCAGGCGTAATACACGGGAATGCCCACCAGGACCACGATCAGCCCCGGCCAAGTGTACTGCGGCTTATAGCGCAATAGTACGACATCAATGAATAAAGCCATCAGAATATAAATCGCAGGCAGAACCGGATAGCCAACCGCCCGGTAGGGCCTTTCGGCATCAGGATGGGTGCGCCGCAGCACGAACAACCCAAGAATCGTCAAAATATAAAACACGAGCACGGCGAAAATGATGTAGTCGAGAAGCTGGCTATAGCTTCCTGAAACGCACAGCACGCAGGTCCACACCATTTGCACCATCAGCGAAATGGCCGGCGTTTTATAAGTAGGATGCAGTCTGGCTACTCCGCGGAAGAATAAGCGGTCCTTGGCCATGGCGTAATAAACGCGCGCACCGGAGAGAATCAGGCCGTTGGCGCAGCCGAAGCTGGAAATCATGATCGCCGCCGCCATGAGCAGGCCGCCCGGCAGGCCAAACATCTGCGTCATGACAGCCGTTCCGACGCGGTCTTCGGCCGCATACTTGATTCCACGGCCCAGGATCGTCACCGCAGCCGGTGATCCGTCCAGCGGCAGCGTGGTCAGATAAATGAAGTTGCAGGCCAGATAAAGCGCGATGACCACGCCCGTACCCAGGGCGAGCGAGAGCGGTAGATTGCGGCTGGGATTCTTCACTTCTCCGGCCGTAAAGGTCACGTTATTCCAGGCGTCGGCTGAAAACAGCGATCCCACCTGGGCGACGGCAAGAATGGTCAGTGTGCCCACCATGACGACTGGCCCGCCGACCCCGACCTGAACCGCATGGCGCGCCCCCAGTCCCGCGTTGTGCCAGAAGTTTCCGTTGAAGTTGGCGGCCAGCGCCTGGGCATTGCGCCCGAGCGCCAGCCCGAACGCGGCTAATCCGAGCAACGCCGAAACTTTCGCTGCGGTAAAAACGTTCTGAATCGCCGCGCCCAGCTTCACACCGAAGATGTTCACAACCGACAAGAAAATCACCAGTAGAATCGCTACCAGATTCTGCGTGTTTACACCGACATCCATGTTGCCAAGAACCATTGGGCCAATCGGAATGGGCGGCACTTTCCAAAGATGCAGCAACCAGTGTGTGGAGGAAATCGAGGGAAAGAAAACTCCAAGGAACTTACCGAAAGCCACGCCGACGGCGGCGATGGTGCCGGTCTGGATCACCAGAAACAAGGTCCAGCCATAGAGAAACCCCCACAGCGGTCCCAGCGCCTCGCGCAGGTAAACATACTGTCCCCCCGCTCGCGGCATCATGGCTGCCAGCTCGCCGTAGCTCAACGCAGCCACGATGGTCATGAACCCGGCCACCGCCCACGCCCCGATCAACAGAGCCGGTGAATCCACTTCGCGGGCGATCTCGGCGGAAACGATGAAGATGCCCGAGCCAATCATCGAGCCCATGACCAGCATGGTCGCGCTGGTCAGGCCCAGCGCTTTGACCAGTTCTTTATCCTGGTGGCTGTGAATTTCCCAGTCGGTCGCGGCAACCGGCTGTGTTGCAGGTGTGTTCAGGAATAGCTCCTTGGATTGAGGAACCCTGCCTGTCATCCTGCGCGGTGTCGTTTGCCGTGCAGGATCTCTGCATCTTGCTTGCTGCCGGCCAAATGCACAGGTCCTTCGCTTCGCTGAGGATGACAAACAATCAGGGGCATAATCTCAGAGACTTTACCTCAAGATTCGCAAAAATTCCTCTGCTGATTGGCGCGGCTCCCGTAACAGATCGGATATCACCGCCACCGAATCCGCCCCCGCTTCGATCACCAGTGCGGCGTTCGTGCGCGTAATTCCTCCGATCGCAACCAGAGGCTTGCGCGTCAAAGCCCGCGCCCGGCGCACTCCTTCGAGACCCACGACGGGATCGGGCTTAGCCTTGCTGGCCGTGGCAAATACCGGACCGATCGCGAGGTAATCGGCCGAGGTTTTGTCGGCTTCGGCAAGTTGTTCGGGATTGTGGGTCGAGACTCCAAGCCAGCGTTGTGGCCCGATGATCTTGCGCACCGATTCAGGTGACAGATCATCCTGGCCGACGTGGACACCGCCGAAATCAGCAGCCAGGGACAGATCGGAGCGGTCGTTCATGATCAGCCGCACCCGCGGTTGCACCACCTGGGTATCGAGATGTCTTTTCAATTCCCGCGCCTGCTCGACCATGCCGCGCGCATTGCCGGACTTGTTGCGGTATTGCAGAACGGTGCATCCGCCCTCCACAAGTTCTATTGCGGCAATGCACAAGGCGAAAGTATCCTGAAAACAACTTGCGTCGAGGATTCCGTACAGACGAGGGAGGGAGACCTGAATCACGGGTCATTCCTGTGAACGATTCCGAGGGTGATTCCAATCAGCATTCCCAGCGTGCTGACGCCGACGATTACATACCAATTTCCTGAGACCAACGACAAAACCCGCCCCATGATCGCGCCGACGACCACGCCCGTAATTACGAATTGCAAGAACTCTCTCACTCGGAACCAGGGGCTTTGCTATTCTTCGCCAGAAATCTCTCAATAAAACCCGTATCAATCTTCCCCGACCGGAAATCGGGATCGGCCAGAATCTTCTGATGCAGCGGAATCGTCGTATAAACGCCCTCGACGATAAACATCTCCAGCGCCCGCGCCATGCGGGAAACGGCTTCGTTGCGGTCTTTGCCGCGCACGACCAGCTTGGCGATCAGCGAATCGTAATACGGAGGGATCACGCCCTCGGCGTATGCCGCCGTATCCACGCGCACGCCCGTTCCTCCCGGCGGATGAAATGCAGTAATCTTTCCCGCAGAAGGCGTGAACTTCTCCGGGTGCTCGGCGTTGATACGGCATTCGATGGAGTGTCCACGATGCACGATGGGCCCCAGCAGAACTTCATTCATCCTCGCCCCTGCGGCGATCATGATCTGGCTCTTTACCAGGTCAACGTCGGTGACCATCTCGGTCACCGGATGTTCCACCTGGATGCGCGTGTTCATTTCGATAAAGTGCAAACGCTTGTCCCGATCCATCAGGAATTCGATGGTGCCGGCGTTGGTGTAGCCGATAGCCGCCAGTGATCTGCACAAGACTTCTCCAACCTGGGCCCGCAGCTCCTCGGTGACTTGTGTCGAAGGAGATTCCTCTAGCAATTTCTGATGTCTCCGCTGGATGGAACATTCGCGTTCACCCAGGCTGACAACATTTCCGTGCTCATCGGCCAGCACCTGAAATTCGATGTGGCGGGGATGCTCGACGTACTTCTCCATATAGAGGTCGCCGTTGCCGAATGCACCCGCAGCTTCGGCTTGCGCTGCTTTGAACAATCCCGGCAGTTCTTCTTCGCTGCGCACGATCCGCATGCCCCGCCCCCCACCTCCGGCCGAGGCTTTCACGATCACAGGAAAACCCACCTGCCGCGCCCATTCGATTGCCTCACCCTCGGAAGCGATGATTCCGTCCGAGCCGGGCAATATCGGCACCCCCGCTTGTTTCATAGCCCCGCGCGCTTTTTCTTTTTCGCCCATCAACCGGGTGACTTCCGGCCGGGGACCGATAAATTTGATTCCGCTGGTCTCGCACACTTCGGCGAAGTTGGCATTTTCGGCAAGCAACCCATATCCGGGATGGATGGCTTCCACGTTGGCGATTTCGGCTGCGCTGATGACAGCGGGAATATTGAGATAGCTCAACGCAAGCTGCGGCGGGCCAATGCAAATGGCTTCGTCGGCGAAGCGCACGGGCAGCGAATTCCGGTCGGCTTCGCTATAGATAGCCACCGTGCGGACACCCAGTTCCTTGCACGCGCAAATCACGCGCAGGGCAATTTCTCCACGATTGGCGATCAGAATTTTCTTGAACATGAAAAAAGCAGCCTTCAGCTTTCAGCCGTCAGCCAGGGCACATGCGGGAACGGCCGCCCTCGGCCGTCCATGCGGACGGTCCCGCTGCAATTTGTAGACACAAAACGGCGCGCCCTTGCGCGCCGCCAAAACCACCCTCCTCACTTCTTCGCCCTGATGGCAAACAACTCCTGCCCATATTCGATGGGCTGGCCATTCGTCGCCAGCTTCTTGACGATTTCGCCGGCGACGTCGGACTCAATCTCATTCAGCAGCTTCATCGCTTCCACGATGCACAGCACCTGGCCTTCCTCAACCGTGTCTCCCACCTTCACGAACGGCGGCGCGCCGGGGGAAGGCGCTTCATAAAATGTGCCGACGATGGGCGATTTGACAGTGTGCAGATCTTCCGACGGAACAGGCTGAGCGGCAGGCGCTGATTGGGGAGAGGGCGGCGCACCCACGCCACCCTCAGGCACAGGCCCGGGGGCTGCCGGAACGGCATAGAAGCGGGGTTCGCCGTGAGCGTGGACCACGGTCTGTTCGCCCCGCTTGATCCGCACTTTAACGTCGCCGCGCTCCAGTTCGAACTCGGCAATATCCTTTTCAATTAGGAACTCAATCAGTTCCTTCAGCTCTTTTTGATTCATTCGTGTACGGTGGAACCGCTTGCCGCTCTCGCCGCCCGGCCGGAACCGCGGACGCAGGAGGACGACCGGATGTTCTGTCCGGCCAACCTTAAGAAGACTGAATTGCCAGGAAATCCTTGCCTGTGGGCGTAAGCACTTCGCAACCTTGCCGGGTGACCGCCACCATGTCCTCGATCCTTACCCCCCATTTGCCGGGGAAGTATACGCCAGGCTCAATCGTGATCACCATTCCGGGTTGCAGGACTTCCTTCTGGCCGGCTGCAACACGAGGTCCTTCGTGAATTTCCAATCCCACGCCGTGGCCCGTGGAGTGGCTAAAATAGCGTCCCAACCCCGCCTTACGCAAGACATTACGGGCTGCGGCGTCTACATCGCCGGCGGCTATGCCGGGTTTCACAACGTCAATAGCTGCCTGCTGCGCCTCGCGTACGGCCTCATAGGCCCTGCGGGCTTCTTCCTCCGGCTCGCCCACCCATACAGTGCGTGTCCGGTCTGAACAATAACCGTGAAGTATAACACCGAAGTCACAGACCACAAATGCGCCCGCCGGAATTGCCTGCTCGGAGGCGCGACCATGAGGCAGGGCCGACCTCGCGCCTGAGGCAATGATGGTGGCGAATGACATCTCCTCCGCGCCGCCGCGCCGTGCGGCGTATTCCATTTCTGCGGCGACTTCACTTTCTTTAACTCCGGCGCGCAGGACCTGCCGGGCTCGCTCAAATAACGATGCGCCGAGCTGCACCGCAGCCCGGATGCGTTTCAGTTCGTCCTCATCCTTGACCATGCGTGCCCGTTCGACGATCGGCGACGCGCTTTTCACCCGAATTCCGGAGGCCAGCGTCTCCCCCAGCCGTTGTTTCTCCCCAATCGTCGTGTGTTCAGGCTCGACCCCGAGTGTCCAGGGGTGGCGGGATCTCCTTCGCGAGGCGCTAATCCACTCTCCGACAGCCGGAAGCAGCGCCTTGCGGGCGATGACAACCTTTGCTCCCTTCACCTCCGTTCGGGCCTGCGTGTCATAACGAACGTCGGTGAAAAAGACGGAACTGTCCTCCTGCACCAGCAGAAATCCAGCGCTGCCGGTAAACCCGCACATATACCGGATATTAGGCAGGTGGCTGATCAGCAGGGCATCGAACCGGGTGATGGCCAGATGCTCTCGCAGCTTCTTCTGGCGCGCGCGGAAATCCATTAAGGGGAGTGTAGCAAGAACTACCCGGTGCCGTGTGTACCATGAGAAACCCAACGCCGGCCCGGCCTTGGCTGTTCCACACTGAACATCGTCTAAGAACAAACCGCCGGCCTGACAGGTTCTTCAGGCCGGCGTATGGAAGCTTCAAGCGCGCTGCAAGTTCTGACGCGTTAGGTCTGGATAATTCGCGGCGTGATGAAGAAGATCAACTCCTGGTTCTCGGTGTTGACCGTCGTGTGTTTGAACAGGTTGCCCAGGATTGGAATATTCCCCAACACCGGCACCTGCGAGATGTTGATCGAGTTCTGGGTTTGGATCACGCCGCCGATGACAACCGTGCCGCCGTCTGTGACCAGCACCTGCGTCGTGGCCTGTTGGGTGATGAGTTCGGGGTTGCCCTGCACTTCCTGACCGAAGTTTGGTGTAGTGTTTTCCACATCCACGTTCAGAAAGATGGTGTTTTCCGATGTGATCTGTGGAGTCACGGTCAGGCGGAGGAATGCGTCGACATAAGTCACCGTCGGCGGGCCGCCCAACTGCGCCTGCGTCACGATCGGTACGCGCACGCCCTGTTTCACCAGGGCCTGGATGTTGTTTTGTGTGACCACTCGCGGCCGGGACAGCACTTTCAGCAAGCCACGCGACTCGGCCATCGACAGAATCGCATCGATGCGCACCGTGTTGCTGGCATTTACAAACGTCAGGCCGCTGGTGGGCTGCGTCACTCCGAGGTTAGAGAACAACGGAATAGTAGACCCGCCCGTGCTTCCGCCCGAGGAACTGGTCGTGGTGATGTAGCCCGGCGTCAATCCGTTCGCTGTAGTCGGCGAACTGCCGGCGGTTGCGTTGCCGCCGATCGCGCTATGACCATTGCCCCAGCCGAATCCGAGTTGCGTGCCAATGTCACGTGCGAATTGCCGGGTGGCAGCCACTACGCGAGCCTCGATCTCGACTTCCTGCGTCTTGCGGTCCAACTGGGTCAGCAGGCGATCGATGACCGGAATCACTTTGGGAATGTCATTGATGATCACGGCGTTGGTACGCTCGTCCGCTACCACGTCGCCGCGCTGCGAGAGAAACTTCTTGACGGTTATGATCACATCCTTCGCATGAGCGTAACTGAGAAAGCGCGTAACCGTGACTTTGTCCACGGCCAGGGCTTCGGCCTCAATCTGCTCGCGCCTGGCGTCGGCTTCCTTCTTCATCGTCTCGACGGTGGCAATGCGCAAAACGTTGCCTTCCAGCTCGCGCGCCAGATCGTTGTTTTTGAGCACGATGTCAAGGGCCTGATCCCACGGTACGTCATCCAGCACGATGGTTAGAGTCCCATGCACGTTGGGATCAAGCACTACGTTCAGGCCGCTGATTTCGTGAATGAGGCGGAAAAAGTCTTTTAAATCCACATCTTTCAGGTTCACCGAAATCGGTTCGCCCGTATATTTAGGGCCTGCGGCCGCAGGTTGCTGGCCCTCCTGCGCGCGCTGTTCCGCCGCCAGATTCACCGCCGGCTGGATGCCTGTTCCCGCGGAGGCATTCTGCTGAACTGCCGGAGCGGCATTCATACTGACCGGCAGAAGCTCAGCAGCTGTCTTGTCAGCGAATCGCGACGCAGCTTCCTGGGCGCGTTGGGCCGGCTGAAGGGTGGCTTCCGTGCTCTTCTTCGGTTTGTACGAGGGCTCCAGGAAGACGAAGTCACGGGATGCAGTTGAAACCGCCTCGGCCTTTCTCTCCACCGCAGGCGCCGTGCTCACCGCCGGCATCGCGGCCGTTTGAGCCGGAGCCGTTTTCGCCGTCACTTCCGCAACCCGTGGCGAGAACGGAGACGCCATCTTGACGGGCGTAGCCTCCGCCAACGCGGCAGGGACGGTCTGTCGAGATGCCGATGCCTTGGCCTGCTGTATGGACGGAATGTGGAGCGTCAGCACAAGCCTGCCGTCCGACGAATTCATCTGGTAGCGGCAAGCCCGCGCGAGGTCAACCACAACGCGCGTGGTGGGAGGCGTGTGGCCATCCATGCCGATGCGCACGTCCTTGATCCCGTCGCGATCCACGCTGATGTGGCTCTGCCCGGTGGCCATTACCGTTGCCGGGAGATCGATCACCAGCCGGGCCGGCGAATCCAGGGTGCTCAGCCTGGGTGTCACTGGGCCGCGCGCATTCATCTCGACGCGGATCTGATCCGCGGCGCGCACCACGTTCACTCGCTGCAGCTGGTTTGGCTGGCTCGCCGATGTCTTCGGCGCCTCGGCGGCCGAAGCATTCAGCGCCAAGAGCAGCGTTGGTAGAAATACAGTCAGCAATTGCTTTCGCATTTCGCCTCTCCCCAACCCGCGGGCCTGACCCGCGTGTCCTTCCTCTTAAACTCGCGAATTCCGGCGGCCAGTTTTCCCGGTTCGCCGCTCCGGCTAAACCGCCGGTGTAAACAACCGTTTCACCACTTCCCGGGTGAACGGTTTGCCCAGCTTGTCCTGCACCGTCTCTTGGAACACAACCGAATCCCCCGTGATCTTCACTACATAGCCGTTAAACACGGGATCGTTCTCCCGAAGGAAATAAGCTTTGTTCAGGTTGTTGGTCACCACGGCAATAAATCCGCTGTCGGACTGCACAACACCCCGCAGATTGATCTGCCCGATTTCCAGGCATTTCTTCCCCGTGGAACAGCCCGATCCCGTTGGCTGTTGCACAACCGGGCTGAAGAAGGGATCCCGTTTGCCGGTCATCGCCCATTTCTTGTCCTCCGGCTTAGGCGCCTTGGCGGCTTCCGGCGTCTGGATCGCCTCGCTGGGCGCCGGATTCGGAGCAGGTGCAGCTTTTGCAACCGGCTTGGCGGCAATCTTGGTAGCCGGGCTTGCCGCCGATTTCTTTGCCACGATCACCGGGCGAGCGTGAGCGCTCTTGTGGTGCGCGACTCGGGAAGTCATAGGGTCATGCGGCTGGACCATAGCTTTGACAGGAACCGCTGCAACCTGCGGCTTGGTCGCCTGCGCCGTGGCGCTTTTCGCACCCGGAGCCGGCTTTGCCTGCGGAGTCGACACTGGCGCTGGCTTGGCCGTCTTCCCAGGGACACCGGCTGCCTGCAACGCAGCGTCGGAGTCATGGGTTTTCTTCTGCTGTACTGCATTCATGTTGTTCTGCACGTTGTTGATGATGTTCGGGTTCTGTGCCCACAGTCCGCCCGTCATCACTATCATCGCCAGAATGCCCGTGGTTAGCTTCATCGCCGTCCTTACCTCCTGGCCGCCACCGGTGAGCTTCCGGGCTTGGGCCCGGCTCCGGCTGGCTCCAGATCGTGACTGAAATATGTGGTCGCCTTGAAGGAAGCTACTACGCTCTCATTGGGGGCGTACTGATACGTGTGTTTGGTTTTCGCCGCTATGGGATCCTTGGTGCTCGCCACCAGCAATCCGCTGACATTCACAATGCGCTCCAGCTTGCCCACACGGTCGAAGAAATTCAGCATCGAGTAATAGGGCCCGTCAAGCTCCATGTCGAAGGGCACTTCGGTGTAGTAGTCCCGCGCGGCCTCGGGCTCAGCGGAATAACGGCGCAACTCCACGCCTGCTTTCTGCGCTTCTGAATCCAGCATCTCGATGAAGTCAGGGATCTGCGCTTCATCCGGCACGATACGCCGCTCGATATCCAGCTGCTGCTTCAGATTGGCCAGCTGCCGCTCAATGTCCTTCAGTTTCGGACGGTAGGACTCAAGTTCGTTGTTCTCCCGTACCTTATCGTCCAGGGCATGCTGCGCGGCCGCGTTCTTGTCGCTCTGAGTCTTGAACACCGTAAAGTACAGCGCAGCCGTGACCAGCGCGCCGCCGGCCAGCACCGCCGCCCATTGCTTCACTCCGGATAGTTCATTGAAATTCATTGCCATAGTTCCGCCTATTGAAGATCCGCCTTTACGACTTTCCCTTTGCGCAGGTCAGGGTAAACTCGAACGCCTGCATGTCCTTGACCTGTTCGTCCTGGTAGGTTTCTTTGATCTCCACACTCTTGAAGAAACCGGTCTTTTGCAGGTTCGCGATCAGGTTGGCCACCGCGTCCGTGCTTAGCGCCATTCCCTCCAGGTCGACGCTCGGGCCCGAATCGTCCATCTTCTTCAGCCAGACTGCTTCGGTGTTGTTAACCGTCTCGCCCAACATAGCCAGCAGATTGACCGGCCCCCCCTGGTTTGCGCGGAGCTGATCGATCACGTCGACGCGCCGTTTGTAGTTGTTGGCCTCGTTCTGACGCTCCAGGAAGCGAGCCTTCACGTCGCTCAGCTCGCGGTTTTTCTCTTCGGCGGTTTTCATCTGGGCCGCGATCGACTTACCCTGACGGTCCAGGCGGTACCAGTAGCCGAGATTGAGCAACGCGGCGACTACCAACACCACCAGCACCTTCAGCTTGGGCGATCCCATATCGCCCATCTCGATCGAGGGCATGGACGGACCGCCAGCCCGCTTACTTTTTCCCCGAGATGTTTCCAGCAGATTGATTCTGATCATAGGGATTCAAAGCTCCTCAGGGCCAAACCGACCGCCACAGCCAACTGACCCGGATTCTGCTCCACCAGCTCCACTCCCGGCCCTTCGGCCGGAGGCACCACGCGCTGGAACGGATTCAACAGCTCTACCGGCATGGAGAACTCCTGCCGCAACGCTTCCATCAGGCCGGGCACTTTCGAGGATCCTCCGGCCAAATAAATCTTCTCGATGTGCTCGCCAGCCGCGCTGGCCCGGAAGAAGTCGAACGTCTTCTGGATTTCGAGCACGATGATTTCCGTGACCTGCTGCAGAATCGGGGTCTTCGCGTCCTCGCTGACCGTTCCCACTTTTTCTCCCAGCTTGAGCTTCTCAGCGTCCTCGAAGTTCAGATCCAGTTCCTTCTGCAGCGAATCGGTGTATTGATGCCCGCCTACGCTGACATCGCGCGGAAACAGGGGGGTGGTTCCCTTGACGATGTTGATGTTCATCACGCTGGCGCCCAGATTCAACAGCGCCACAACCTGGCCCGGCGCCGGCTGGTAGTTGTATTCGTAGCAGTTCTGCAGGGCCAAAGCGTCGATGTCCACAATAGCGGGCGTGCGCCCCGACATCGAGAGTACGTTGGTGTAGTTGAGAATCTTGTCCTTCTTGACGGCAACGAGAAGCACATCCATCTGCGGGCTTCCCGCTTCCTCGGAAAGAATCTGGTAATCGAGATTCACATCGCTCAGATCAAAGGGAATATGCTGGGCGGCCTCCTTCTCGATGGTTTCCGCCAGTTCTTGATCGCTCATGGATGGCAGAGAGATTTTCTTAACGATTACCGAGTGCCCGCTGACTGCGGTGGCTACTCCCTTGGTCTTGATCTGGCAGTCGGCGAAGAGCTTTGAAATCGCGCTCGACACGCTGCCAGAATCCACGATCATGGAGTCGACCACAATATCGGAGGCCAGCGGTTCCAGACCGAGGTGCGCTACTTCGATCTGCCCGCCTTTCTTCTTCAACTCCACCGCCTTGATGCTCGAAGATCCCACATCCAGACCAACGATCGTCTTAGCTCCGAATCCAAACATGTGCCCGCCTTTTGTAGCGCCGGCGACCGGCCGGCTTTGTTTTTTGGCGCCGGCATCTGGCCGGCTGTCCCGAGGGCGTCCCGCCCTCGATCTCGCCTGTTAAACCTGCCCCGCGGCCTTACTTGCTGCCTTCGGTTTCCGCTTGGCGCGCGGTTCCATTTGCGATGACTTCTCTTCCATCCACTGGTCGAGCTTCGACTTCTTGAACCGCCAGCGGTTGCCCAACTTGAAAGCCGGAATTCTCTGTTCCCCTACGTACTTGTAGAGCGTGTCCGGACTCACTCCCAGGTACTGCGACGCCTGGCGAATGTTCATCACTTCTCGCGAGTCGGCCATAGTTCCTTTGCCCTCCCGCAAATCATTCCGCTGCGCAGGTTCCCTGCGGCTGCTGATTTGCCGGGAGACCGTCCAGCCCTCAAACGCTTCTCTGCATGGCTTTCGGTGTCCCGAGCATATATCAACCCCGAAAAACCCCGAGTCCAAGCGAATTTCCGTGTTTTGCTGGGTTTTGGGGGCTTTTCCTGGAATTCAGGAGATCGAGGATTGCGGAGATTTTCTATATATCGCTACGCCTGGCAGGCTTAATACTATATGCTGTATACCCGATGCAGAAAAGCTGCGGTCACGTGCGGCGCAGTAACCGAAGTACTAGAGACGGTACGGAGGTACTATATCGGCCGCCGAAGCTGCTGCCGCGGCGGCCTTTATGGATTTCTCTCAGGGAATTCTGGCAGTATTCCCGGTTATCGTACTTCTGATGGATGGCCCCTACTGCACATCAACCACACGGCCATTAAAGAATGTAACCTTGAGGTCTTTGTAGACGAAGATCTGCTTGGGACCGAGGTTGACGATCTTCTCCGGCTGACCTAACGTCGCCTGAACCTGATCCTGCGTCATTCCCATCTGTATGGTTTCCGGCTGGCTCTGCTGTTGTTGTCCCTGTTGGCCTTGACCTTGACCCTGCGCCTGGCCCTGATCCTGACCCTGCTGGCCGCCTTGCTGGTCATTGCCCTGCTGATCGCCTTGTCCCTGATTGGAATCATCACTGATGCTGAGCAATTGGCCGATGGTATCCTCCACATCCCCGGCGCTCGCCTTCGCCAAGGTTCCTTTCGGGAACTCGAACACCACCTGAGCTTTGTTGTAGGTCGGCGGATCGGTCTTGTTGCAGGTATCGCAGGCCACAATCCCCATGGTAACTGTGTCTTTCTGCAGGTTCACTTCGACCTTGGTTGGATAGACCTTTTCGCCGGTTTGGAACAAGTGCGTGGCTTGTCCTTGGGATTGGGTCTGGGAAAAATGTCCGAAGATGGATTTCCGCCCCTGCACCAGAAGACTGTTGGGCGAGTGCACCGCGCCGCCTTCGTATTTGGTGGTGAGGACGGTCTTGTCTGTGTAAGGCACGCCCAGGATTCCACCCTTCTGAATGGCCAGCAGCGTGCCCGGATCAACTACCGAATATCCGCCGGTGTCAGATCCCATTTTCACCAGCTTGTATTGCGCGGCCAGCTGCTCTTCCAGGCTTGGAGCCTGGGCCGACGCTACGGAACACGGAATCACCGCCGCAACAGCAACCGCTATCCCGGGAACCACAGCCTTCAAACTCTTCCACGTCATGAAAACCTCCTGCAGCTTCTCCAGTGTCTGCTCGTTCTGGAACCTATCTCGGCAAGCGGGAGCCTGGCAGAGCCGGGAGGCTCCCAATCCGTTTTTTTTGGCGTCTACTGACCGCCGCCTGAATCGGAAGCGGCCTCCTGTTTGACCTCTGACTCGGTTTGGTCGGCAGCAGATTGCTGTTCCTGCAGATCTTTCTCAGCGCTCTTGTCCGGCGGAGGAGGCGGAACATCTCCCGTCACCGTGCTGGTATCCGGCGCCTTAGGCAGACCGCCACTCCCATTCTTCTTGGCCAGTTCTGCCATGCCGTTTTTGAGCTGGTCGCGGAACTGGTTGTACATCTCCTGCAGATCGTCGAGTGCAATCGGCCCTTCCGTGCCGACAGCACAATCCGACTTGCTCGATCCCACAACCTTGACGTTCACATTTCCATCGTCATCCGCCGCATCGCTGGTGCGCATGATAACGTCACCCTGCGAAAGATCGCACTCCTGACCGTCGGCCACGAGAGTCTCATCCGAGCTGATGACGAAATAGCGGAATTTCGGATCAAGCGCCGGCGGCGCTTCGTTGCTATCGGACGGCTGTCCGCCGGAAGACGCTGAACCGCCTGACTTCGAAGCATCGGCTTGTTCAGCCGCGGTTTCCGATTTCACCTCCTCGGCCAAAGCATTCTTCACTTCGGGACTGAGCTTCACCGCATCAGACCCCTCGGCTGCCATCGGCAACAGGCTCGCTACCAGTGTTCCGTCGGCCGCATTGGGATAGAGAACCGCATTGGCCTGGGCCTCGTAAGCCGCCTGCAGAGTGGCGGCGATCATGAAGTCCGTGATCCAGAATGCCGCTGAGGGATATACCGGATAGGGTGCAAAATAAGGCCCGTAGTAGCCATACCAGGGTGCCGGTCCCCATCCCCACGAGTAGTACACCGGCGCGGGCCACGGATTATAGACCCACCCGTAGTAACCAGGATGGTAGTAATACGGAGGGTAGTAGCCATAGTAGGGACGGCCGTGCCAGTAGTAGCCGCGGTAAACGCCCGTGCGGTAGACGCCATGGTAGTAGTAGGTGCGGGAGTAATAGGCTCGGCCGCCGCGGTTGAAATATGCCCGCTGCACGTAGCCGCGCCCTCTGCCGACGCTTACCACGCGCACTCCATTGCGCGTGCTCACGATTCGTCGTTCACCTCGGACACCGCGTTGGATTTGCATTCCGTTGCGATTGATGGAGCGGATCTGCCCATTGGGCCGGATCTGCGCGCTGCCTCCACCCTTGAGCGATACTTGCCTTCCCGGAGCAACGTGAGGACCACGTGCGTTCATGCCGCCCGGGCCTCCTCTTCCCGCAGGACCTCGGTTATTCATACCGTTGGCCGGGCCCTTGTTTCCGAAGCCTTTATTGTTGGGCCCCATGTTCCCATTGCGCGTTCCGCCCGTCGTGGAGTTGCGATTGCCGCCCATGGTGCTGTTTCGATTGCCACCCATTGTCCCGTTGCGATTGCCACCCATCGTCCCGTTGCGATTCCCGCTCCCCATATTTCCATTGCGGTTGCCGCCCATGGTTTGGTTGTGCTGGCCAGTGCTTCCATGGGAACCGCTCATATTGCCGTTATGGCCGCCGCCATTTGACGGGTGTGCCGGTGCGTTTGAATGTTGAGGTGGAGCAGAGTGTTGGGGAGGCGGGCTGGGCTTGGAGGAATTTGTTTTATGCTGCCCCCAGGCGAACGCAGACATCGCCATCACCATTAGTACGCAACCTGCATGCCGCCAAATCTTGCCGCCATCGCAACGAAAACTCATCTCAACCTCCCGATTGGTGAGAACTCACACTCACTTCCGTGAAACGCCAGATGGACCACAGCCTCTCGCCCCTTAAATCAGAGACCATTGCTTCGGCAAACGCCTAACACGCCATACTTGACTTTCTGAGGCAGGAGTGGACCAGAGTGGGTGATCGGGCTATCCCGTTTCGCCTGAGACCCAAATTCTGGCGTGAAGACGGTACCAAACTTTAGGGAGCAGCGCAACGGTTCTGTAATACTACTTTCGAAGCGTCCGGGTGAACATGCGTCGGGCGGACCTCTCTTGCCTTTTCTTGCTTTCGTCCCGGTACCCGGTACGATAAGCTCTGTATTTCTTTAGGAGAACTCTCGTGCGCTACCTCGATCGTCTGCAACCCCTGGCTCTTCTCGTGATGCGCCTGGCCTTGGGCGCCGTGTTCCTGGTTCACGGGTATCACAATCTGTTTACAGGCCTGCACCAGCATGTGGAACTGGTGAAGCAACTTGGGTTGCCGGGTTGGTCCGGTTATCTTTCCTCGTTCGCGGAATTTTTTGGCGGCTTGTTTCTACTCGCCGGGCTGTTCACACGTTTGGCTGCCTTTGCCATCTGCGTCGATATGTGCGTGGCCCTATGGAAGGTACATTGGCACAACGGTTTCTCAGTAACGAAAGGCGGGGTCGAGTTCCCACTGGCTCTGGCGGCTCTTGCCTTTGCTCTGATTTTTCTTGGAGGCGGACCGATCGCCTTTGACCACATCCGTGCGGGCACCGCAAGCAGCAAAACAAAGTAGTTGCTTCCCTCGCGCGCCGGTCCAGGACGGTGCGTATCTTCACTTTTTGCCTGCAACCATTTGCAGCCGTTGGGGTTTAACCTCTGGTGGGACAGTTCCGACGGACGAGCAGATTCTGTTTGGGCCAGGCAGGAGGTTCCTGCATTGCTTACATCCTGGGCACCCCGGTTTGAATCTGAGAACATTATCAAACTATGATTGCAGGCAGTTAACCCTAGCACTTGGAATGCGGGCGGCCGACTTGAACCGCCCAAAACTGGATTGATTGGAGGTTACTCTTGAGAAAGTTAACTATTTTCGCAAGCATTCTTGCTGCTTTGTGTTTCACTCACATGGCCGCCGCCCAGCAATTTGATCCGATGTTCGGCTTCGGCACGCTCACCTCTCCCGGAGCGGCTTCCTGCAACTTCTTCACCGGGTGTCCCGAGAAGGGAGGCTTGTATCCCAACGTCGGGTTTGATGTGATCATGCCCAAGCGCATCGGCTTTGGTTTCGATGTCACCTGGAGGGGCGGCCAGGGTGACTACGGAGGCTCCGGTCTCCCCTACCGGCCCATTCTCCTCGATTTCAACGGCGTCTACCAGCCTCGGTTGGGGAAAAAGGCAGGACTGGATCTGATGGGTGGAATCGGCTTCCAAAGCACGCGATTCTACAGCGCCACCTACAACTGCGACTTCTTCAGTTGCACCAACTACACCAGCACCAACCACTTCCTGGTGGATGTGGGCGCGGGTATCCGCTACTACGTCTGGGGGCACTTC
This sequence comes from Candidatus Aquilonibacter sp., assembly GCA_035523915.1. Taxonomy (GTDB): domain Bacteria; phylum Acidobacteriota; class Terriglobia; order Terriglobales; family Acidobacteriaceae; genus Sulfotelmatobacter. The sequence goes on from DATKPV010000119.1 coordinate 77,114, forward strand.
TTCGTGCGTCCGGAAGTACGTTACTACCATGTCGTGAACAACACGAACGAATTCACTGGGAACGACCTGGTTCGCGTGGGAGCCTCTATCGGCTATACCATTGGCGGTTCCGATTGATTTGGGTTCGCGCATGAACTGATTCGGGCGTCCGAGCCGCAGGGCAAGGGGCTGTTCGGTCCGTTGATAACTGCGCCGGACGCCGTGCATTTCTGCATTAGGTTCCAGCAAGCTGTACCAAGGATGGGGGCCTTCTTGAGAAAGTTAGCGCTCTTGCTGTTGATGTGTGCGTTCTTGTTGGTTGCCGGGTTTGCTCGCGCCCAACAGGTTGACATCGGATTCGGTTACGGCATCACTCTTTCTTCCAAGAACAGTTCCTCGTCGCTGGCTTATCCGCCTCCGAGCGAGAAGGGAGGAACCTATCCCAGTGCGAGCCTGCAGTATCTCCTAAAGAACCATCACTATGGTTTCAATGCCGAGGTCGCCGTGCGAAGAAACGAGGGACTATACAACGGCTTCCAAAGGTTTCGTCCGTTCTTCTACGATTTCAATGCTGTGTTCGCGCCCCGTATCAACTCGAAAACCCGAGCTGACGTAATGGCTGGTATCGGAGCCACAACCATACTTTTCTACAATCAGTATGAACCGTGCAGTCCCATCTATACAGCCTGCACTCCTTTCGCCAACAGCACTCACCTTATGGGACACATTGGGGGCGATGTCCGCTACTATTTCTGGAGAAGATTTTTCGTCCGGCCCGAGGCGCATCTCTATCTGATCCACAATAATTTTCAGTTCAACTCCGCGTACGTGGCGCGCGTGGGTGCTTCGATCGGTTTCAGCTTTCACCCGAGATAAGAAGGGTGATGAAAAAAGGCAGCGTCCACAAACGCTGCCTTTCCCTCGCATAGATCGGTGTTCTTACCTCATCGACATGCAGATCTCAGCCTCGTGGATCGCCTGATCCAGATGGTCAATCGCCTTAGCGCGATGACCATCGAAATCACGATCAGCCGATTCCAGGTGATGTTTGGCATTGCGCATGGCTTCCAGAGCTTCCTGGATATGGGGATGAGGTGGCATGGCTGCCGGAGTCGGCGCTGGCGGCGCAGCAACGGCAGGCATGGCGGGTACGGCGGGCGGCTTCGGTCCGGCAGCTGCGACCGGGAAAGCGAGGGTGAAGAGCAACGTTGCCATAATAAGCAGAGTCAGGAACCCAATTTTCTTCATACGTCCTCCTCGTCCGGATTTCGGCTCGGACGCAGCCACAGAAGATCAACAGTCGCGAACGCCGCCTTCGAACGAAGACCGCATGCGACTCCTGCACAGTATAGCTGTCCCGGCGCATCATCCAGCTGTGCATAAAGTTGATGGTTCGGGTGCTCCCTCAGGAGTGCGCCCCGACCTGCCGATTGCGGCGCCAGAGCAACAGCAAGACAAGAACGAAAACAGCCGCCAGAACCAGGTCAAAGCGATCCACGATGTTCACGAGCCGACTCCATTGGCTGCCGAAAAGGAATCCGGCCAAAGAAACCGCCAGCGCCCAGAGGACGGCTCCTGTGAAATTGAAGACGAAGAACCGGCGCCATGGCATACGCAGTACTCCGGCCAGCGGGCCGGCAATAACGCGCATCCCGAAAATGAAACGCGCGAACAGGATGGTTGCCGCGCCGTAGACGGCAAACAGCTTCTCTCCACGTTCTAAGGTTGCTGCGGGAACACGAAAAAAGCTCCGGTAACTCTCCAGCAACCGGCGTCCGCCGCAGCCCCCGATCCAGTACCCAAGATTGTCGCCCACCGTCGCCGATGCGATGGCCACAACTATGATCCATGGCAACTGCAGCTCACGTTGCGAATAGGCGAGAAAACTGGCCAGCAGGAGGATCGTTTCCCCGGGGACGGGGAGACCGGCATTTTCCAGCAGCAGAACCACTGCCACCGCCCAGTAGCCGTAGTTCAGAAGCGCCGTGCGCAGGAGGTCGAGAAAGTGGCGGGTCATGATCCATCGCGCGAGCAGCAGCGCTCAGGCGCGAAGCTTCTTCTCCGTTAGAAACTCGATCAACACGCGATTGAACTCGGCGGGGCATTCCTCGTAAGGCAAGTGTCCGATGCCCTCGAATGTAACCGTGCGCGAGTTGGGGAAATGCTTAGCCAACGGCCGTGCAGAGGAAGCGGACACCGCCGGATCCTTGCTTCCCCAAATCAACAACGTGGGAACCGGCGCCAGCTTCGGCAGTAACGCCTCCAGTTCCTGCAAGTCGCTGGTCCAGGTACGCACGATGCTCAGCCCATGTTCAAACAGCCCCGGAACCGCCAGAGGCGCCATGTAACCTTCGAGGGTTCCCGGAGGAATGCGCTTCGGGCCCCCGTAAAGCCGTACCAGCCAGTAGCGATAAGCAAAGGTCATAGGCGCGATCCAGCGGCGGAACAGGTTGGCGCCGAAGGGACTGCCGAAAAACGGCGCCATTCTACGCCCGTGGGCCGAATATGGATTCACCGGCGCCACCAGGATCAACCGTCGCAACTGGGCCCGCTCCTTTGGACCAACACATTGTGAAGCCGCCATCATAGCCACCGCACCGCCATGGGAAGTACCCAGCAAGTCGAAAGAAGAGACTCCCAGTTTCTCGATGAACCGCAACAAACGGCCCGCCGTGGCCCGCATGGACTGGTCAATACCGGGGGCCCGGTCGGAAAAACCCGCTCCCAACATATCCGGAGCATAAACCGTCGCGTAGGGAGCCAGGGCGGGCATGACAAAACGCCAGGAAAACGAGTACCCCAGCAGCCCGTGCACAAGAATCAGTGCCTGCCCCGAACCTGCGCGCAAGTATCGCATCCGGAACCCAGCAAGATCCATCCAGCACTCTTCGACCCCCGGTATGAGGGGCGGGCCAGGCGGTTCAAGAGTTTCCTGATGCGTCCCGCTCATTCCAAAATCTTGAAATTGAGACAACTCTTTCCTCACCGCGGGAGTCTATTTCATTGAAACATCGCCTCTGTCGCTTCACTTCGGGGAGCTTCGGCTCCCCGGTTTTTACCTGCGTGCGGCGGAGCGTGAGTTCCCTTCAGGCCGCTGCCTTTCGCCTTCTTCCCAGCAGCTTGTCAAGGATACGTATGCCCCGGTCGACGTGTTTCTCTTCCAATAGAAAGGGCGGCAGGAAGCGGACCACGGTGTCCTGCGTGCTGTTGAGAAGAATCCCTTCTGCCAGCGCCTCATCGACAATGGGACGCGCCGGAATATCGAGCACGATTCCCTGAATAAACCCGCGTCCCCGCACTTCCTTGGCGGCGGAGCGCTTTTCCAACACACTTTTCAGCCTCTCGTGCAAATAGTCGCCGACCTTTCTTACGTTTTCCAGCAGCTTCTCTTCTTCCACGATCGCCAGGAACTCGAGCGCCACGTGGCAGGCCAGCGGCCCCCCGCCAAAGGTTGTGCCGTGCTGACCCGGCGCAATCGCGTTAGCGAACTCTTCCTTCGCGAGAAACGCCCCCAGCGGCAGTCCCGCAGCAATCGGTTTGGCAATCGCGACGATGTCGGGAACCACGCCGAAAGTCTGAAAGGCAAAGATGGTTCCGGTGCGTCCCAGCCCGCATTGAATCTCATCGAAAATCAACGCGGCCCGATGACGATCCGCCAGCACGCGGCATTCGCGCAGAAATTCCACCGAGCACTCGCGGATTCCGCCCTCACCGAAAATCGGCTCCAACACGATCGCGCATACGTTGTCGTCAACCGTACTGCGCAACGCATTCACATCGTTGAGTGGAACGAAGCTCACATTTTCCAGCAGCGGCTCGAAACCCTTGCGATGCTTGTCTTGTCCTGTAAGGGACAACGAACCGAACGTGCGGCCGTGATAAGAGCCGTCGAGCGCCACCAGCCGGCACTTGGCAGCGCCGCCGGCGCGATGTCCCGCCAGCCGCGCCAGCTTGACTGAACCCTCGATCGCCTCGGTGCCGCTGTTGGAGAAAAATGCGCGGTTCATGCCGCTGAGCGTGCACAGCTTCTCGGCGAGTCGGCCTTGATATTCGTGGTAATAGAGATTGGAAACATGGATCAGCCGCGCTGCCTGTTCGCGAATGGTTTTCACGATGCGTGGGTGGGCGTGGCCCAGCGCATTCACTCCCAGGCCGGAAACGAAGTCGAGGTAGCGCTTGCCGGCAATGTCATAGAGAAACACGCCCTTGCCGCGGCTAGGCACCACGGGATAACGATTGTAGGTTTGCAGCAGATACTGCCGCTCACGTTCGGCAATTTGTTCGAATGTGTCCATCTTCTGGGTTCCAGGGAAAAGTTGATTTTACCGGAAGAAAAGGTCCCAACCCGACCTTTCGCGGCACAGGAAAAAAAATTCGCTGGCTGTCGATTTCGGAACAGCCCTTTCGACAAACAGGTGAAGGAAGAAAAACAGCCCGAAAGGAGGAGGACGGCAATGCGGGATACGCTCTCGAAACGCATGAAATCAATCGCCGGGACCGCCCTCGTCGGGACAGGCATCTTCGTTCTGTATCAGAACATTTTGTGCTCGATCGCGCAGTTGAAACATGCCTTGGGTGTCGAAGTCTCTCAGACTGGAGGCATTCCGCCTGCCGTGGTGCAAGCCGTTTCGCAGGCCTTGCAAGTCTGTGCCGCAAGTCACGAGCGGGTTCTGCACTTCCTGTTGCAATATCTGCTGATAACATCCTGGCCGCTGCTGCTCGTCCTGGCGGGCACGATCTTGTCGCGGGAAGCAGTAGCGGAGAACCTCGGCGACGTCCAGGAAGGCAAGACTTCAAAATAGAGATCGACAACTTGCAGTCGCGCACCGCGGCTTGTCGTTCAAGTAAGGGTTTCGACAAAGGAGAAACACCATGCGATGCCTCGTGATCGTGAAAGCCAGTAAAGCCTCCGAAGCTGGCGTCATGCCAAGCCCGGAACTGATCGCGGCAATGGGAAAGTTCAACGAGGAACTGATGAAAGCCGGCGTGCTGCTCGCGGCCGAAGGCCTGCACCCCACTTCCAAGGGCAAGCGCGTCCGCTTCTCAGGAGACAAGCGAATGGTAATTGACGGACCCTTCGCGGAGACGAAGGAGTTGATCGCCGGCTTCTGGTTATGGCAGGTGAAATCGATGGCGGAAGCTGTGGAATGGCTCAAGCGATGTCCCAATCCTCACGCCGAAGAATGTGAAGTCGAGATCCGCCCAATATTTGAGGCTGAGGACTTCGGCTACGAGCTTAAGCCGCTGTTGGAAGATCAGGAGAAACGGATACACGACCATTTGGCAGCGAGGAAACCGTAGACGTGCAGCGAAAAAGCGGTGGCCGCTGCGGTCTGGGTGAAATGTTTGCCTCGACGACGGGAATCTGTTCCGCCTCCGTACTCGCGAACTCAGTAAAGCGGCGGTTGCCCTTCCGGCCTCGTCTTCCATCGCCGATGCACCCACAACCACTGATCGGGATACTTTCTCACGTAGTCCTCGATTCGTTTGGTGAACATCTGGGTGTTGGCCTTGATGTCGGCCTCGAGATCGCCGGTGCGAATCAATTCCAGAGCTGGATCGAACCGCAGGCGATACTTTCCGAGTTCGCGATCCCATATGGTAAAGGTCGGTACAACGGCGGCGTGCGTGCGCAGCGCGATACGCGCAAGTCCGCTGGCGGTGCACGCTTGAATGCCGAAGAAATCCACAAAAATACCCTGCGGCGGGGTCATGTTGGTATCCATCAATATTCCGACGACCTCTCCCGCTTTCATCGCCGCCAGCAATCCACGCACAAAATCGTCTTTATCCACGGTTTTATTGCCGTGCATGGTGCGATACCGGCGAATCAGCCGGTCCAGATAGACGTTATCCATGGGGCGCATGACCACGTGCATCCGATGACCGTGCATCGAATGCGTGAACGCAGAAAGCTCCCACCCTCCAAAATGCCCCGTTAGAAAAAGAACGCCCTTGCCATGGGCATAGGCATTCTCATAGTTTTCCAGCCCGTCATACACCACAACCTGCTCAACGTTTCCCGGCGTGTATTGGGGAAAATGACAGACTTCGGCCAGTTGCCGGCCAAGCGAAACGAATTCTCCGCGCAGAATGCGCGCCCGCTCCGATTCACTTTTCTCGGGAAACGCCAGGGCGAGGTTGCGCATCCCCACCCGGCGCAGTCGCGGATGCAGCAGGTAAACCAGGAGGGCTAGCCCGATCGCGAAACGGCGCGCCAGGGGACGGGGAAGAATACCCAGAACCTTAATGAACGGCCAGGCTGCCGCGTACTCGAGTCGCTGCCGCATCGGGGAAGCGTGACGGTATCATCGGGAAAATTTGCTTGTCAAATCCAACCGTCACGTCGTCTCGAGAAGCATTTATGCGCGCAGGGGAACCGGTGAACTGTCGCGCGCGTTCAACGGCTCGCTGGCTACTTTGATGCTTCGTGCGCCCATTTCGCCAGCGTGCGGAGAAACGGGTCGGCGCCGGCGGGCGGGGGAACCTCTCCCTTCAAGGCTGTCCTGAACGATACCATGTGACCGTAAAAGTCGCGGGTGCTGTCCTTGTCCTGCTTGATGACCGCACCATTGAGGCTCACCCCGGCGAAGACCCCGCGCGCACGAGAGTACGTCAAAACCTGGGCGCGCATCTTCCAATCGGTGTTGCCTTCGGCGTGGCGGCCCACCGGTCCCGCGGCCACCGACGCGTCGGCACCCAAGGCAAACTTGCTGGATAGCAGGTTTTTCATCCCGTTGTCGTTCATGATAAGCATCACCAGATCGACTGCCTGTCCGCCGATCTGGAAACCGAAGCTTCCTCCCGCGATGCTGAAGAACGCAGGAGCGCTCCAGCCTTTGGGGGTGCGGCAGCTTGCCAGTCCCCGGCCGTACTTTGCACCGAAGATGAAGCCGCCCTTCAACATCGAGGGAACCACGGCCACACATTCCGCCGATCCCAGGACTTCCTGGGGAATGCCGGCATCGGGCGCTGACTGGATTTCGTCCAGCACGTCGGCCGCGGCTTGTACCCGGTCTTGGACTTTGGAATCTTGCGGTTGATCGTCCGCGGCGAAGGAAGCGGCGCAGAGAAAGAGGACTGCCAGGGTCACACACAGATATTTTTTCATGGTTCCTCGTGAACACGACCTGCTGAAATGCTGGGAGTCGATGCGCTTATTGTAAATGAAGTGTTTCGGACTTCAAATTAGCGTGGCGAGTCGCGCCAAATGGGACCCTGGGGTGGGCACAAAAAGCAGAGAAAATCGGGGCTGAAAGTGATGACCCTAATCGCCACTCCCAACCCCGTCTCCCAGGTTCTGTGGTAGGTGACGCGAGTATGCGGGAGCAACCAGCCAGCGACAAGATTACGAAGGTAAGGGCGAGCCAGTTACCCATGCCCTGCCTTGCCAGAAATGGGAATCCAAACCGAAGCGGTATTTGTTTGCGACGATCAGGAACCAAGAATCAGGCACGTAGACGGCTCATTCCACACAACGGGCGGAATTGCCAACTCCGCGCTTCGCTTTACTTAGTCGCCACTAAGGAATGGGTAATGGCGTGAACCGACAAAGCGATCCGGTTCTGTACGCCCACTTTACGCATGAGCTTGGCCACATGCGCTTTGACGGTGCGCTCCTCGATCCCAAGCTGGGCCCCAATTTCCTTGTTCGAACGTCCCGCCACCAGCATTTCCAGCACTTCTTTCTCGCGATCGGTGAAGGTAACCCGGCCCGCCGGAAAGATTCTTCCCGGAGCCGATGACACGCGCTCGATGAACATGGAAAGCACGCGCCGTGGCGCCCAGACTGATCCCTGATTCACGATGCGAATTGCCTGCGCGAACTCCGCAGGAGAGGCCGCTTCGTCCACATAGCCTTTGGCTCCCGACGCGATGGCTTTCAGAATGGTCTCTTCGTCCACGCCCGAACCGGTCACGATAATACGCAGGTCTGGACGCGTGGCTTTCAGGCTCGCCATTACGTCGAACAGATTCTGGCCGGAGCGGTTTCCCAATAGAATGAGATCCACATTCTGCAGGTTTGAGATCTCAGGCAGGGAAGCAGAGATCAATTCGAACTCGGGCTCTGCGTCGAACAGGGCACGAAAGCCCACAAAGCGCAACGGATCGCTTTCCACTACGGCAATTCGGATGATTGGTTTTCTGGCGACTGCTGCTTTCATAGTTTTCCCTATAGGGTGTATGTGCTGAGCTAGAGCATAGTGGTATTTCTGCCCGTTGCAAAGAGTAGGTGACCGAAGTGAAATTACGGGAGTAACATGGAAAAAAGCGGATAGATGCGCATTTTGGCACGAAACAGGAGCGCGTTGGGATGAGAAAACACTGCAACATGCTTCGATGGCTGGTTGCATTGCTCGCAGGATGTTTGATGGCGGCATATACCGCCGCGGCGCTCGCGGTTCCCCAGGCTTCTTCGGAGAATGCAACCGGCTACCAGCCGAAATTTCCAGGCGATCCCGCGCACTCGGATTCTGAAGCCGCCGCTCTGGCCTATATGCGCGTGGTTCTCCGCGCTCAGCACCTGTATCAGAAGCGCAACGACCACTTTGCAACCTCGCTGAGTGAGTTGGTCCATACCGGCTCGTTCACCAAGCGCATGGTCAATCCCGAGCAGGGCGACTACACGGTGGGATTCAAAGGCAAGAAAGATAGCTTCATTCTGACCATGACACCGGCGCATCTCGACTCAACTCATCGCTCCTTCTATGCCGAGGACGACGGCAAAATTCACGCCGACGAAACCAAAGCCGCCGATGAGGATTCGCCAGTCGTGAAGTAATCCGCCCACTCAGCTATCATCAAAAGACGCGTTTCGTGCGCGCCCAATGGAGAACTCATGATTACTCTCGACGCACCGGCTCCCGAATTTTCTCTTAAGGATCAGAATCAGCAGGAAGTAAGACTCGGTGACTTTCGCGGTAAAAAGCGCGTGGTGATGGTCTTCTATCCCCTCGACTGGAGCCCAGTTTGCAGCAAAGAGCACACCTGCTTGGTCAACGACATGAAGCAGTTCGAGCAACTCGACGCGCAGGTGTTGGGAGTGAGCGTGGATAGTGTCTGGTCCCACAAGGCCTACGCGGAAAAAATGGGCATCCATTATCCGCTGCTGGCGGACTTTCAGCCCCGAGGCGCCGTCGCCGCCAGGTATGGCGTCTATCTGGAAGATAAAGGGATCAGCGGCCGAGCCATCTTCATCATCGACCGCAACGGCAACCTGGCATGGCAGAAAAACTACGACATTCCCGTCGTGCCCGATATCACTGAAGTCTCCCGGGCGCTGGCGGACACAAAGGAGAGGTGAGATCGATGGGCGGCGGGACTATGCTCCCGCCTGGATTTCTTCCGCTTTGCCGCCGCGATAAATCACCACCAGCGGCTTGCCTCCATTCGGATAGCGCACGGTCTTCTCGTCCGATGACGCACCGGCATCCGGCACGCCCATCCCCACGGCGAAATCCGCCTGCAGTTCATTCATGCCTGGCTTCACCTCGTGCCGCCCGATCGCCTGCCACACATCCGCCGGCCAATGCTTGTATAGTTCGTGCGGATCCTCGATGTAAAACATCTCGTCGGAATAGATTTTGTATTGTCCTTCGTTTTCGAATCCGATCGGGACTGCATAGGTCTTGGCGTCTTTGTCGAATACCGCCACCATCTGCCGCCGGTTCCCAGCTCCGGGTGGGACGTCCGTCGCCACGGTCCTGATGTGCAACTGCTCGATCGGCAATAGCAGACCCGCTTCATGCGCGAAGTCCACACGCTTCGACGCCGGATTGTACGGATAGTATGTGTAACGATACCCTTCCTTCACCCAGACCGGCTGCTGCGTAAGTTGCATCGCTGATTTCAAATCATAGGGATACAACTTCTTCGGCGTAACGTAATAATCCGGATTGGCATAGGCGGCGTTCTTCGCCTGAGTTCGCCTCTCTCCGGCGATGTAGTCCTCATGCCGTTCGTAAAGGTAATAACCTGCGCGGATCCCAGCCACCGCAATGGCCAGCGCAAGCGCGATTTGAATTCTTTGCTTCGCTTCCGGGCTCATTTGTCGAGACTCTACCAGATCGCGCCAAAAACGATCCGTGCCGATTCCAGATGGGACTCGGATCGGTTAAACTGAACACACCAATGCCGGTCACAGAACAAGATGTGCTCAGCGCGCTTAGGAGTTGCTACGACCCCGAGATTCCCGTGAATATTGTCGACCTCGGCCTCATCTACAATGTGCGTTTCGAGCCTGCGTCGGACGGCAAACAGGATGTTGCCGTCGACATGACCCTGACCGCCCAGGGTTGTCCCGAGCACGTCAACATCAGCGCGCAAGTGAAGTCGCGCCTCGAGCAGTTGCCCGGCATCCGCGATGCCACGGTCAATGTTGTTTGGACTCCGCCCTGGACCCCCGAGCGCCTCAGCCCTGACGCCCGCCGTCAGCTGGGAATTGAGTAGCAGGCTTCCGGCGTCAGGCTTCCGCAAAAAGATCAAATTGCTGAATGGATTGCCGCGATGTCGATGCGGTAAGGCCTGCGTTCTCCTAAAGGCGGCAGTAAGAAGCCGGAATTACCCGCCGATCTCTTCCCATGCGTCGACTGCCGTCCGGCCAGCCGCGTCGGTGATGCGCTTGCCGGCGCGCGCGGCCATTTCCATCACCCGCATGCCACGATCGAAGTAATCGGGCAGCGCCCGCCTCACCTTCTCAAATCTCTCCGGGTACTCCGACGCCAACACGGCCAACCCCACGCCCGTCAGCAATACTCCGCCCACGTGCTTTTTCTTCATGAACAGAACCGCTGCTGCCCCAATTGAACCCGTTACTACGGCCTTCTTCCAGCTATCCATGCTGTCCCCCGCAAAGATTTTCTTCTGTAAAGCGATTATACTTCCTCGTTCTTCCGGAGGCTTCCATGTCGCCACGCCGCCTGCGCCCCTGCCTTGCAGTTCTGCTTCTCCTCGCATTCGCTGCATTCGCTACGTTGGCCTCGGCTCAAAGCAAGCCGCGGGCGCGCGATCTCGGCGTGCCCTTCGACGGTATGCCCGGCCCATACAACGCCATCACCGACGTCAACGGTGTGGAAGTCGGCGAAACCACCCTCATCTCGGGCGAAGGGAAGCTGGTAGTCGGCAAAGGACCGGTGCGAACCGGCGTGACGGCGATTCATCCTCGTGGCAAGACTTCCAACGACGCTGTCTTTGCCGGCTGGTTCACGCTGAACGGCAACGGCGAGATGACAGGCACGACCTGGGTCAACGACTCCGGCTTTCTCAACGGCCCCGTCATGATCACCAACACGCACAGCGTTGGCGTGGTGCGCGATGCCGTGATCGCATGGAAAGTGAGGCACGGAACGCCGGACATGGAAGGCTACTGGTGGTCCTTGCCGGTCGTCGCCGAAACCTGGGACGGCTGGCTCAACGACATCAACGGATTCCATGTGAAGCCCGAAGACGCTTTTCATGCTCTCGACACAGCTCGCTCTGGTCCGGTTGAGGAAGGCAACGTCGGCGGCGGGACGGGGATGATCTGCAACGAATTCAAAGGCGGCATCGGGACTTCTTCCCGGGTGCTCGACGCTAAAGCTGGCAGCTATACCGTTGGCGTGCTGGTGCAATGCAATTACGGACGACGCGACCAGCTTCGCATTGCCGGAGTTCCCGTGGGCAAGGAAATTCCAGAACATCCCGCTTATGAAGCCAGCCACGATCGCCGCAGCGCGAACGACACCGGCTCCATCATCGTAGTGGTGGCGACGGACGCGCCGCTCATCCCCACGCAACTTCGTCGGGTGGCAAGGAAGGTTTCGCTGGGGCTGGGCCGCGATGGCAGCTATTCCGGCGACGGCTCCGGCGACATCTTTATTGCTTTCTCCACGGCCAACCCGGGCGCCGATAGCAGCCACGGATTACACCACCTCACCATGCTGCCCAATGATGCTCTCGATCCCATCTTTCTCGCCACGGTGCAGGCCACGGAAGAAGCCGTGGTGAATGCCATGGTCGCCGCCGAGACCATGAAAGGCATCGACAATCACGAAGTCATCGCTCTGCCCCACGACCGCATGCGCGAAGTGCTGAAGAAGTACAATCGGCTGCGAGAGTAAAAATCGACCCTAGTCCTCCACTGCCTTGTCTGTGATCTCGAGTCCCTTGTCGATGATGGCGTAGGCCTCGCGCATCTGCTGCTCGCTGATGCAGAGCGGAGGGTTGGTAAAGAACGTATTCCAGCGCACTAGCGTGTAGAGTCCCTGCTCGCGGAAGAACTTGCCCAAGGCAGCCATCTCTTCGGATGCGCCGTTGAAGGGCGCCATGGGCTGGCGCGTTTTGCGACTGCGGACCAGCTCAAAGATGCCGAACAGCCCGATGGAGCGCACATCGCCGACCGACGGATGCCTGGCTTTCATCTCCGCGCCAAGGTCTTTCATGAGCGCGCCCATTTTTTTCGCGTTGTCAATGAGATGGTCCTCTTCATAGACGCGAATCGTGGCCAGCGCCGCGGCACAGCCCATGGGATGGCTGTTGTAGGTGAGGCCGCCATAGAAGACATTATTCTGGAAGTGCTGCGCGATGTGATGGCGCATGCCGACCGCACCCAGAGGAAGATAGCTGGAAGTTAATCCCTTGGCCATGCAAATCAGATCAGGAACGACCTTCCAGTGATCGATGGCGAACCACTCGCCGGTTCGGCCAAAGCCGGCCATGACTTCATCGGCGATCATGAGGATGCCGTATTTGTCGCAGAGTTTGCGCACCCCCTCCATGTAACCATCGGGCGGAATCAGAATGCCGTTGGTGCCAACGACGCTTTCGAGGATAAAAGCGGCGATGGTCTGCGGGCCTTCGAGCTGAATGGTTTCTTCGATGCCTGCAAGCGAAGACTCGGCGGACTCCCAGCCGCGCTCGATGCCGTGGTAGGGATCGAGCACGTGCACCACGCCGGGAATGCCGGGTTCCGCGGCCCAGCGGCGCGGATCGCCGGTGAGCGAGATGCTGCCCGCCGTCGCGCCATGATACGAACGGTAGCGAGCGAGGATTTTGTGACGTCCGGTGAAGAAACGCGCAATCTTGATTGCGTTCTCATTGGCTTCGGCGCCGCCGTTGGTGAAAAAGAATATGTCGATATCGCCGGGAGTGATTTCGGCGAGCTTGGCGCCAAGACGCGCGCGCGGCTCGGTGGCCATGAACGGATTGGCATAGGCCAGCGTTTCCGCTTGCTCTTTGATCGCGTTGATGACGCGCTCATCGCCGTGTCCGATGTTGACCGACATGAGCTGGCTGTTGAAGTCAATGAAGCGCTTGCCTTCGGGCGTGTAGAAGTAAATTCCCTTGGCGCGGGCAACGGGAATGGGATCGACCTTCGACTGGGCGGACCACTCGTAAAGCGTGTGTTTTTTGCAGAGATCGATGATCTCTTTGGCGGACATCGCGGGAGTTGCGAGTGTAGTAGTCATGATTTCCTCTGTCTTCGCATGAAAAGCATGGGAGATGAACGAGTAACTGGGGAATTTGGTACTTGAGTAATTGAACACCTGTTGTCACATCACGCACAGCAGTCGATCTTAGATCTCAACAATTACTCAATTTCCCAATTACTCAATCTCGTCAGAACTTTCTCGAATGCTCTTTGGCCCAGCGCTCGACGACGACTTTCTTGTCGGTATAGAACTCGACCGAGTCGCGGCCCTGGCCGTGCAGGTCGCCGAAGAAGCTGTTCTTCCAACCGCTGAACGGGAAATAGGCCATGGGCGCAGCGACTCCGATGTTGATGCCGATATTGCCGGCGGGGGCTTCATAGCGGAAGCGGCGCGCGGCCGATCCGCTGGAAGTAAATAAAGAGGCCTGATTGCCATAGGGGCTGCGCTTGAGAAACGCGAGGGCGTCGTCCATATCTCTGGCGTGGACGAGGCTGAGCACTGGACCGAAAATTTCGGTGTCAGTCAGGTCGCTGGTCGCGGGCAAGTTGTCGAGGATCGTGGGCTTCACGAAATTCCCGGACCCGTGACATGGGATTCTTGTGTTGCGTCCGTCGAGCAGAACTTTTGCGCCCTGCTTTTCGCCGACACCGATCAGTGACTCCACGCGCTCTTTGCTCTGCGGTGTGATCACAGGTCCCATCTGCACGCCTTCTTCGAGGCCATTGCCGACTTTGAGTTTGGACGCGGCATCGGCGATCGAATCGCGGAAGGTTTTCTGCGCCTCGCCGATGGTCACGGCAACCGAAACTGCAAGGCATCGCTGGCCGGCGCATCCGAAGGCGCTGTCATTGATGATTTGCGTTGCCATCGGCATGTCGGCATCGGGAAGAACGACAACGTGGTTCTTGGCTCCGCCCTGGCATTGGCAGCGCTTCCCTTTCTCGCCACAGCGGGCATAGATGTAGCGCGCCACGGGACTCGATCCCACGAAGCTGATGGCGCGTACTTCGGGGTGGTCGATGAGAGCGTCCACTACGGCTTTGGCGCCATTGACTAGGTTGACCACGCCTTTGGGGAGCCCGGTTTTTTCGATCAACTCGTAGATGTACCGCATGGTGAGCGGCACGCGCTCACTGGGCTTGAGAATAAAAGTATTGCCGGTGGCGATAGCGTAGGGCAAATACCAGAAGGCGATCATGCCCGGAAAGTTGAAGGGTACGATGGCGGCAACCACGCCGAGCGGCTGGCGGATCATCATCTCGTCGATGCCCCGGGCCACGTCTTCGAGGTTGTAGCCCTGCATCATCATGGGAATGCCACAGGCGACCTCCACGTTCTCGATGGCGCGGCGCATCTCGGCTTTGGCCTCCGTGAAGGTCTTGCCGTTTTCCTGGGTGATGATGCGGGCAATGTCATCGATGTGTTCTTCTAGCAGCATCTTCAGTTTGAAGAGCGGCTGAATGCGGTCTTCCGGAGGTGTGCGGCGCCATTCGGAGAAAGCCGCGGCGGCGGCTTCGACCGCCTGATTCACTTCAGCAGCGTCGGCGAGTGGAACCTGGGCAAGGACTTCACCGGTTGCGGGATTGATGACCTCGCGCCACTCAGAGGCACGAGATGGTGTCCACTGGCCATTAATGTAGTTTGCGAGGCGGCTGATCGGCGGGGCTGCTACCGAAGTCATTTTTTAGAACCTTTCGCGATCGCGAAGAATATTTGCTCCTGCGCGGAAATCAGAACGTTCAGAAGATTCCGGTGGTCTTAGTAATGATATACGGAGAAAGCGCCCCGCTGCGCTCATCGGGATGGAAGAATGCGTCCGTCCCGTCGTTCTTATACGAGTTGCGCGACCGCTCCTTTCTTTTCGCTTACTGCGGCCAGGGCGGACTCCAAGACATCCAGCGCCTCTTCCGTCTGAGCATCTGTAATCACGAGCGGCATGAGCAGGCGGATCACATTGCCGAACGTCCCCGCCGTGATCAGGATTAATCCGTGCTCATAGCAGTATTGCGCCACGTGCCGCGTCTCTTCGTCCGCCGGCTCACGAGCTTCGCGCGAGCGCACGAGTTCGAAAGCCTGCATCGCACCGAGGCCGCGCACGTCGCCGATGATCTCCCATCGTGACTGCCATTGCGCGGCACGACGACGAAAACGCTCACCCAGTTGATTGGCACGGGCGCAGAGATTTTCCGCCGCAATCGTTTCCAACACTGCCAGTGCGGCTTCGCAGGCCGCAGGATTTCCGCCGAAAGTTCCGCCCAGTGCCCCAATGCCGGGCGTGTCCATGATCTCGGCGCGGCCGGTAACCGCAGCCAGGGGCAAGCCTCCGGAGAGCGACTTGGCCATCGTAATCAGGTCGGGTTCAAGACCCAGGCGCTCGCAGGCAAACATCGCTCCTGTGCGGGCGAAGCCGGTTTGCACTTCGTCGGCGATCAGGAGAATTCCGTGCTTGCGACAGATTTCGCCGAGGATGGGGAAAAACTCCGGAGGCGGCGTGATGAATCCGCCCTCGCCCATGACTGGCTCGACGATGACTGCGGCAACACTTTCGGCGGCGACTACACGCTTGAACGTGTCTTCAATCTGGCGGGCGCAATGAATTTCGCACGACGGATACTCGAGCGAATACGAACAGCGATAGCAATAGGCAAACGGCGCCCGGTATACGTCACCCGGAAAAGGCTCGAATCCCGCCTTGTAAGGATGTGTTTTGCTGGTCGCGGCCATCGCCATGTATGTCCGGCCGTGGAAGGCATCTTCAAAAGCAAGAATAGCGGGGCGCTTGGTGTACGCGCGGGCGATCTTGATGGCGTTCTCAACGGCCTCGGCTCCGGAATTGACCAGAACTGTCTTTTTGGCAAACTTGCCCGGCGTAATCTCATTGAGCTGCTCAGCCAGAGCGACATAACTCTCATAAGGAAGAACGTTGAAGCTGGTGTGCAGAAAGCGGTCAAGCTGGTGGCGGATAGCTTCAACAACTCGCGGCGAGCGGTGACCGGTGTTAAGACATCCGATGCCACCGGCGAAATCGATGAAACGGTTGCCATCGACGTCTTCGATGACGGCGCCTTCGGCCTGGTGCACGAACACCGGAGTGGCGTGGAACGCTGCGCGGACGACGGCCGCTTCACGGCGCCGCATGAGTTCGCGCGAACGCGGACCGGGGACGGAAGTGCGAATCTGGATTGTGCTCATGTCAGTTTCTCGTCGGAACTCCCGGCAGGACCTTGGCGGGCGCCGGCAAACAAGGGGTCGTTCGACTGCGGTTGCTGGTGCCGTGTCGCGCAACCAACAATCTTCGCCCAGCATGACAAGCGCTCAGGGTTTGCCTTTTCATCTCAGTACCAACCAATCGGAGCTTCGTTCAGGTTGATGTGAACCTGCTTGGTTTCAAGATATTCCTCGATGCCCCAGGGCCCAAGTTCGCGGCCGAAGCCGGACTGCTTATAGCCGCCCCAGGGCGCTTCGACATACGTGGGCTGCATATGGTTCACCCAGACGATCCCGGCGCGCAAAGCCTTCACCGCGCGCAGCGCTTTGAAAATGTCCCGCGTCCACACGGCCGCTGCCAGACCGTACGGAGAGTCGTTGGCGATCCTGAGCGCATCCATCTCGTCGTCAAACGGAATTATTGCCGCGACCGGGCCGAAAATCTCTTCGCGAGCGATGCGAGCGGAGTTGTTCACATCGTAAAAGATGGTGGGCTGGACGTAGTAACCCTTGGCGATTTTTTCCGGGCGGCCGCCGCCCGAGGCGATCTTGGCTTCTTTCTTGCCAATCTCAAGATAGGAGGTGACGCGGTCAAATTGTTCTTTGCTGACCAGCGGCCCCATCTTGGTTTCGCGTTCGAGCGGGGGACCAAGTTTGATTTTCCTGGCCTTTTCCGTCATCGCCTCCACAAAGTTTTTGTAGATCGACTTCTGTACCAGGATGCGGCTGCCAGCCGAGCAAACTTCGCCCTGGTTAATAAAGACCCCAAACAGAGCGCCGTCGATGGCGGCTTCGAAATCGGCGTCGGCGAAAAAGATGTTGGGCGACTTGCCGCCGAGTTCGAGAGTTACGCGCTTCACCGTGTCGGCGGCCTGCTTGACAATGATCTTGCCCACGACGGCGCTGCCAGTAAAAGCAATCTTGTTCACGTCGGGATGCTGGACGATGGGAGCGCCGCAAGTCTCGCCGAATCCAGTGACGATGTTGACGACTCCGGGAGGCAGGCCGCAATCGGAAAAGTGCTTCGCCAATTCCAGGGCAGTCAAAGGTGTTTGCTCGGCGGGCTTGAGAACGCACGTGCAGCCTGCGGCGATCGCAGGCGCCAGTTTCCATGCCGCCATGAGTAGTGGATAATTCCAGGGAATGATCTGTCCGGCAACACCAACCGGTTCCTTGAGCGTCAGGCTCATCGCGTTATCGGGGACGGGATTTACGTAGCCGACGACCTTGGTGGCGAGACCGCCATAATATTCGAAACAGGTGGCGACATCGTTAATGTCGAATTCGGCTTCGACGATAGGCTTGCCTGTGTTACGGCATTCGAGTTCGGCGAGCGCCGGAAGATTGGTGCGGACTTTTTCCCCCAGACGAAAAAGAATCCGGCCGCGTTCCTGCGCTGTCGTCGCCGGCCATGGGCCTTCTTCGAATGCGGATTTGGCAGCGGCGACTGCGCGGTTCACATCCTCCGTGCCGGCGTCGGGGGCCTGGGCAATGACTTCTTCGGTCGACGGATCGTAGACGGGAAAAGTCTTGGCTGATTTGGAATCGACCCATTCGCCGTTGATGAACATCTGGTAGCTCTTGATTTCCGTCTTAACTCCGCCAGGCATCGCAATCACCTCAGGGGCCGAAGCCCAACATCCTGTCTGCGGCACGACTCAAGCCGTGCTCTTGCCGTTAACGGCGCGCTTCGCTCGGCTGCGCGACCGGTAGCGCCGCCTCCATGCCGACCTCATGCACCTTGTTGCGTCCGTAGATGAAGAAAAAGTACGCCGCCAATCCGACAAAAAATAAGGTGCCAAAAATCATTTCCAGTTCGTAAGTACGCAGGCTGGTCACGAGTTGCGGCGGAAAATACTGTAAGCCAATTCCCAACGCGGTCGTGATCAATCCGCTTATGCCGGCCAAGAACAGAACAGGTTTGCTGTACACACCGCCTGTGTTTGATGACCGCGCGGCAAGTTTGAGCAGCGCCGCGAAAACATAAAGATATGGCACAAGCTGCAAGACCACGGCGAGAGAGAGCATGGTCTGAAAGGCCGCCTGCACGCTGGAAAAGCGAAAAAACACCACGCACAGAATGATCGAGATGGTGACGTGCACGATAAGCGCGGCATAAGGCGTAGCATATTTGGGATGAATGCGGCCTAGCGACTCCGGCATGTAATTGTCCAGGCCGGCGACGAAGGGAATGCGCGCAGAACCCCCAAGCCACGCCGAAGCGATGCCCGCAATGGAAAGGCTGAGCAAGAGAGCAAAAGCCGGAATAATCCATGACATCCCGAACTGCGTCGACATTTTCGCCACTGCCTGCACGATTCCCTGCAGCACGCTGATTCCGCTTTGTCCGATGGAAAGCAGCAGTGTCAAGGTAACTGCGATATAGAGCAGGCCGGAAATCACGCCGCCCCAAAGAACGGCGCCGGGCAGCGTGCGCTGGGGCTCCTGAATCTCGTCGCCCATAATGGAGGCCAGTTCCAGCCCCACCAGCGCAAAACAAATCACGCCAAAGGTATTCAGGACGAAGCGGGGATCGTGCGGAACATGAAAATCGGCCGCGCTGATGGTGAGGCCGTTCTTCGAGACCACGACGATGCCGAGCGCGATCAGCACGGAGGCAGCGATGCCGGTTCCGATGGCGCCAAGATTGTTGATCCACTTGCCGACGCCGAGACCGACAATGTTCAAAGCAGCCAGCGCCAGCAAAAGAATGACGGATGTCCAAAGTGCGAAGGACTTGCTATCCGCCAGAGCCGCGTGGCTCGGACCAAGAATGAAAACCGAGACGCCGACGAAGTAGAGCATGACGGTCGGCACGTAGAGCATGTTATTGGTCCAGTAACACCAACCGGAAAAAAACCCGTGGAAATCGCCAAACAATTCCTTGGCCCAGAGATAAACTCCGCCTTCACCGGGATAGCGATGCGCCAGCTCGATCACGGCAACGCCCTGCGGCAAGAAAAACAAAATCAGCGAAATGATCCACAGCCAGATGGTGACGCCGCCATTGGCCGCAATGGAAGGCACTACGTTGAGATTAAAGACGGCGACGACAAAGAGCAGGATCAGGTCGCGCCGTCCGAGGACACGCTTGAGGTGCGGCTGAACGTCGGATTGGGCGGTGGTAGACAAGAGTTCAGAGCGCCAAAGATTTTGGAAGCGAACCAAGCACGCGCTTCTTGCCTGGCAAAGAAAGCGAGGCGTTCGCGCGGTTCCCTCAGATCCTTCGGCGAGCAGAAAGCGCTCGCCTCAGGATGGCAACTAAACCAAGGGCCCTCATCCGGGCTTCTGCCCGGGTAAGGGATGACAAGAGTTTCGGTCGCGTGCCCCTAATGAACTGCCAGCGCAGGTTGGCCTGCGCGCTCCTGCTGTGCCTTCGCCAGCGAAACCGCAATGTCATCGAACGCGGCCAGATGTTTATCGATGTCCGCCTCCGTGTGCTGCACAGAGATGGTCCATTGCTCATCCCACCAGTAAGGCTGGGCCATCACACCGCGATTGACCATGGCGAACCAGTAATGACGCCACAGATCGATATCGATGGTGGTCCAGTCACGGTAATTCCGAATTTCTTTCGCATAAAGCATCAACGCGCCGTTGGCTCCGGCCTGCGCAATGTAGGCCTGCAGATCAACTTTCGCAATGGTCTTACGATAACCGTCCGCGAGCTTCTTGCTCAGCTTGTCTACGTGGGCGTAATTCTCGCGGGTGAGAACCTCACGGAATGTTGCCAGGCCCGCGGCCATTGAAACCGGATTGGTGTTGTAGGTTCCACCGTGGAAGACTTTGTGCTGCGAGATCAAGTCCATCACCGACTTGCAGGTGCCGAATGCCGCGAGCGGCAAACCGCCCCCGATCGACTTGGCCAGGCAGATCATATCGGGCGTGACCCCGAAGTATTCACTCGCCCCGCCCCAGCCGAGTTTCGCGCCGGTCTTGACTTCGTCGAAAATCAGCAGAGCTCCGTTCTTGGTGGCGATTTCGCGCAGGCCTTTCAGGAAACCGGGCTGCGGCAGGCAGAGGCCGACGTTCATTAAAATCGGCTCGAGAATGATGGCCGCGATTTCACCGGGATTTTCCGTGAAGCGCCGCTCGACCGTGGCCAGGTCGTTAAAGGTGGCGATGAGAACGTTCGCCAGCGCTGACTTGGGCACGCCCAGGCCGCCGGGGACCGAAGTTGGATTGTGGACATCGCCAAAATCGGGCGCATGGGGCTTTACGCTGACGAGAGCGCTGTCGTGCAGGCCGTGATAGGCGCCCTCGAACTTCACGATCTTGTCGCGGGCAGTGGCGGCGCGGGCGAGGCGGATGGCGTGCATCGTTGCTTCGGTTCCGCTGTTGCCGAAGCGGCACATCTCGATGGGAAAACGATTGCAGATTTCCTCCGCCAGTTGCCATTCCATGTCGTGCGGCATGCCGAACATGGTCCCGGTGGAAAGGCGTCCTTGAACCGCCTTCATCACCGCAGGATGACAATGCCCAGCCATCAGCGCGCCGAAGCAGAGGTTGTGGTCGATGTATTCGTTGCCGTCGAGATCGCGAAACTTGCCACCCGAGGCATCTTTCACAAAAATCGGCCAGGGATCGTAGGCGCGGTAGTTGCTGGCCACGCCTAGTGGAATGCGCTTGAGGTTCTTTTTGTGCGCCTCCGCAGATTTGGGCGTGCGGCGCTCGAAGGTCGAGAGTTCCTTCTGCAGATCGGGGTACATCGGGTCTCCGAGGATGCTCAGGCCCGGCGGCGGTTTCGGACATCCGGCGGGCCATTAGGATATGCCGGAACGGACGGGCCGTCCCGGGCTGTTGCTTCGATTATGTTACGCCTTCCAGCTAGAAATAGAACTTAAGCGCAAATTGCACCAGACGCGGATCTTTGACCTGCGTGACCTGGCCAAATTGCGAACCATCGGTGCTGTTGCCGTCCGGGTTGTAGAACTGCGTGTGGTTGAAGAGATTGAACAGCTCTGAGCGAAATTCGAAATGTGTGCGTTCGGTGACCGGAATGTTCTTGATCACCACAAAGTCGGTCTCGCTGATTCCCGGTCCGCAACAGATGGTTCGTGGGGCGTCGCCGACGCGCCCAAATACTCCGTTTTCAGTAAAAATTCCCGCATTGCTGAAATAGTAATTCTGATTGTTCTGCGGTCGCTGCCAGGTGAATGGAGCGATCTGATCGGGTTCGCCGGGCAGCTCAAAGTCGAAGCTGTTCATCAACTCGTTGTCTGAGGAGGACGTAATACGGATGGGGAACCCGGTCTGGTAGGTCGTGATTCCGGAGACTGCCCAGCCATCCAGCAGTTTGCCAGCAAGACCACTGTATTTGCGGACGGGCACATCCCAGTAATAGCTGATTACAAAGCGGTGACGCGCATCGAAGAGCGATAGAGAACGGTTATCGGCGCCAGGAAGTGGGTTGAGGATACCTTCAAAGCTTGAGGCCTCATCGATCGACTTGCTGAAGGTGTAGGCTCCGGAGAATTGCAGACCGTGGGAGAAACGCTTTTCCAATGAGACTTGCAACGAGTTATAGGCCGAGTTGGCGATGGTGTCCTGCGCGAAGATGCTGGAGAAGACCGGGATACCCGAAGCGGTTGGACACCCGGCGCCGGTCATCGGATTACATTGTGGAGATGAGTACGGACGCAACCCGACCAGCGTGATGCCGTTTGGTCCAACTGTCGTGCCGGCAGGGATAACTGAGCTGTTCTGCACGTAAGGCAGATGCAGATCTACCGGCAACACCGTCCCTGGCTGAATGATAAAGGGTGCATCCTCCAGGAATTGCCCGCAACTCACGTCGTCCCCAAAGCCATCCTGCACGCTGTCAGGATTGGCATTGGCGATGTTAACGATGTCGAGGCAAGTTTGTGGATTCGAATAATTGATGTCGTGTGTTGCCAGCAAGCGGTGACCTTGCGATCCGACGTATGCCACTTCCAGCTTCATGTCTCGGGTCAGTTCGCGCTGAATGGTGAAGTTGTATTGTGCGGAATATTGCGAGCGCATGTGCGGCTGGAAATCGCCGAACAAGTCAATGGGTTCGAAGATGGCCCAATCTTGGCTCGTTCCTCGCTGCGCATTGAGAACTCCATGGAAGGGATTGAGATAAGTGGTCGCACCATCCTGCCCCAGGAACGGCAAATTAAACTGGGTTTCGTAAACGAATGTGCTGCCGCCGAAGGGAGGCTCAGCCCCGAATTGCGCCAGCACCAACTGCTCGATGGGATTGTAGAAAAGCCCCCAACCGGCACGAAGGCTCGTCTTGCCCGAATTGCCTGGGCTCCATGCGATGCCAATGCGGGGAGCAAACGCCTTGTAGTAGGTCTGGGTCATGCCTGCCGGAACACCAGGATCACCCGGGACTACGAGACCTACAGCATCCTGCGACGTGCAATCGGTATTCGGACCTCCGCAAGGGTAGACAGTCGACATCTGGCCTGGCCGGTACGTCTGAACATGCTGGGCGGTGTCCGCCAATGGAGTGTCCAATTCCCAACGCAGTCCATAGTTCAAAGTGAGATTCGGTTTTATCTTCCAGCTATCCTGCGCGAACAGGTACAGGCCGGTATTGCGGACGTACTCGACCTGCGCCGATCCTTGCCCGAATTGATCGGGCAGCCCGAGAAGATAATTGGGATAAAGATTGGCAGACTGAGTGTCGTCAGAGCCGCCGCCGTAGTAGTCGAACGTCCCATTGACGTTGTAATAGTAGAACTGGTTGAACTGCTGACGGCGAGCGTCAACACCGAATTTCAGCGTATGCGTGCCGGCCACTTTCGTGAGGTTATCCGACCATTGAAAAGAGTTTCCAGTCTGGGGAAGCTCGCCTTCTGAGTTGTTGCCTATCGAAAAGCCGCCCGAGATGGAGATGGAAGGGAGGCCTTCCCGTCCGGCACCCAGAAAGGGATGGATGCCGTAGAGGCTACCGTTGGGATCGGAAGAATTATCGCCGTAGAAACAAGGGACGGTGGCTGTAAGCCAGGATGGCGCCGGAGGACATGAATTCTGCACCAGCTCGGTGTTCTGGGGATGTTGAAATGTCTGCTGCCCTTCGCGGTTGTAGTTGAAGCGGAACTCATTGACGGTGCTATTTGTGATCGTCCATGTGTGGGTGATGTTCCACTGCTGAATGCGTTCTGCGACACTGCTTCCAAAACCGGGAACATCAGCGCCCGTCAATTCGAAATCCGCAAAGGGATTCAGCGTCGTGTCATCGTTAAAGTAATAATAAAAGCTCAGATTTTGCTTGTCGTTCAAGCGGCGGTCCACCTTCAGGGTGAATTGGTCACCGCGTACTGACTGAACGGGTGTAGTAGTGATCAGCGAACCGCCATTGGGTGCCGTGGGAATCAATTGAAGAAGGTCAACTGCAGTCGGGTCCATGCATGCCAGGGGAATCTGACTGTTGGGGAAAAGCGTCGTATATAAAATGCCCGGTGGAATCCCCCCCGGATAACCTACGGCCTGGTCGCAGCCGGCGCGACCATCGAGTAGTTGCGTATCGTTGAGCACTGCGTGGCCCGGATTCTGAGTATCAAAGCCGCCGATGTCGCTAAAGTCGGCGAAGGGCTGGGTCGCGCTGGGCCGCTCCGCGGCCGTCGGCACCGTTACCGCAGGTGAAAGTATCCCCTGGCGGATACGGCGGCCTTCGTAGCTGGCGAAGAAAAACGTGCTGTTCTTGACAATCGGACCGCCGAAAGTTCCGCCGAATTGATTTTGATTGAACTTGGGTTTTGTGCAGGGAAGACTTTCGGCTGCGGTAAGGCAGTAATCGTTGGCGTTGAGGTCCTTGTTGCGGAAGAACTCGTAGACGTTGCCGTGAAAATCGTTGGTGCCGGATTTCGTCACGACATTAATGACCGAGCCGGAGTTGCGCCCGTATTCGGCGTCGAAGGTATTGGTTAGAACGCGAAATTCCTGGATGCTGTCGGGTGTGGGTTGCACGGTGGGCAGGTTCACGAAGAGGTCGTTGGCATCGCCGCCGTTCACACTGAAATTATTGGAGCGACCGCGGCCGCCGTTCACAGAGACCGCGCCCGGGCTGTCGCTGCCATAGATCAGCGTATTACTGGAACCTACGGTTGACATCACACCCGGCTGCAGTTGCAAAAGTTGATAGGTGTCGCGGGAATTGAGAGGCAGGTTCGAAACCTGACGACTCTCCATAACTGCGCCCAGTTGAGTACTCGTCGTGTCAACCAGGGGAGCTTCAGATGTGACGTCGACAACCTCCTGCGTCTGGCCGAGTTGCATCGTCATGTTCAGCGTGATGATCTGATTGACATCGAGGCTGATGCTGCGCCGAAGCTCTTTCTTGAAGCCCGTCAATTCAAAACTGAGGGTGTAGGTGCCCACCGGGAGATCCGGGAAGACGTAGTCTCCGCCAGCATTCGTTTCCGTCTGGCGGCTGACTCCCGTGGCTTCGTTGGCTGCCACCACTTTCACCTGGGCGATCACAGCTCCCGTGGGATCGGCGACCCGGCCGAGGATTCGGCCGGTAGTGCCTTGCGCCGATAGAAAGGTGGGAAGGCAGAGACTGATTGCGGCTGTCAAGCAAACCGCTCTCACACAGAGCAGTTTCAGGCGCCACGTTCTGGGGGACGTTATGGACCAGCGGGCTCGCAGTGACAGCATAGAAACCTCCAACCTTCCTGTCGCGGGAGAGAGTATCCAGCTCAAAGCCACAGCTTGCTTCCAGTCGCAACCTTGCTATAATCCGGCAAGGTTAGAGAAGCGGGAAGCTTGCTGTCAAGGAGAAAAACGCCCGCGGCCCGTGAATCTCTGAATCGCAGCGAGAAGAAGTTTTTATCGCGCGGGCCTCATTTCATCGCTGGGGATGCGCGTTGGCATCATGAATTCGACGTCCAATCGCGGGTACCTCAAGATCGGCGAAGTGGCGCGGCGCGTGGGCGTTTCGCCATCGGTCATCCGGTCGTGGGAAAACCTTGGGCTGGCGCGCCCCCGCCGCACTGAAAGCAAGTACCGGCTGTACGCCCCGGAAGACGTCAAACTGCTCCGTCGGGCACGCTTCCTGCGCAAAGAGCGCGGGCTGAACGCAGCAGCCATCGTGGAGTTGTTGCGGCGCGAACGGCGCCTGCGACCGCCCTCGGATGGGAATGCGGGCGCAATCGGGTTGCACTTGCGGCAATTGCGGGCAAAACGGCGTTTCTCGCTGGCACAGGTGGCGCGGGCGGTGGGCATCTCGGTTGGTTTCCTCAGCGCTCTGGAGCGGTCGCAGATGAGCGGATCGGTCGGCACCCTGCGCAAGCTGGCACGATTCTATGGAACCAACATTCTGGATTTTTTCGATGCCAGCGACAGCAGCGGCCGACAGGTGCGTCCCGGAGAACGAAAAGTGCTGCAGGCTGGCCCCGGTGTACGCATGGAATTGCTGGCATGGGGTAATACCATGATGGAGCCGCACCTGTTCCGCGTCGCGCCCGAGAGCGGAAGCGGCGACGCCTACACCCACGAAGGCGAGGAGTTTCTGTACGTGCTGCGCGGCGAATTGGCGATCACGCTGCACGATGATGAGTATCGGCTCAAGCCGGGCGACAGCTTTTACTTTGAGAGCGGCACCCCACACCGGTGGAAAAATTCCGGACGGACCGAAACCTGGGTGTTGTGGGTGAATACACCGCCGACGTTTTGAGGCTGGCACCGCAGCGAGGCGCTCATTATTATTTGTTCGATTTCCTGGTCGAGGTCGCAACTTGGTTCCTGGGTGCCGAGGGAAAGAATCATGACGCTACGACGTTCGCTGAACCTGTTGGCTTTGCTCGTGATTCTGTTGCTTGTCGGCTCGTGCGCCCGCAAGACTCCAACTTTGAATCTGCTGGTGTGGGAAGGATACGCCGACCCAAGTTTCGTGCGGCCTTTCGAAGCACAACACCATTGCAAGGTCACCGCATCGTACATGGGATCGAGCGACGAACTTGTCGCCAAGCTGCGGGGCGGCAGCGCGGCGAATTTCGACGTGATTTCGCCCTCCAGCGACGTGGCCACTTCGATTGCGGCGGCGGGACTGGCCATGCCCTTGGATCTGTCGAGAATTCCCAGCTACAACCAACTTTCTCCGCAACTCACTTCCCTGCCCCTGGTAAGAGTGAAAGGGCAGGTGTATGGTGTGCCGTTCATGTGGGGACCTGATCCGCTCTTGTACGACACCACGGATTTCAAGCAGCCGCCCGATAGCTGGAGTGTCCTTTGGGATCCAAAATATCGGGGCAAGATTTCTGTGTGGGATGATCTCTCGACCGTGTACATGGCCGCCCAGATTCTGGGTTTCGACAAACCCGACCCCTCGCAACTGTACAACCTGAGCGATGAACAACTGGAGGCCGTGAAAAAAAAGTTGCTGGAGCTGAAACCGAATATCCGGAAGATGTGGTCAACCGGAGGAGAACTTACCAATCTGTTTCAGAACCATGAAGTGGTTGCCGCCATGGGCTGGCCACTGATGACCAACCAGCTGCGCAAAATCAACTTCCCGATCGGAGAAACCATTCCGAAGGAGAACACGACGGGATGGATCGATCACCTGATGATTACCGCAGCCAGCGAGAACAAAGATCTGGCATACCAGTTTCTTGAATACATGATCGAGGCGCAAACGCAAAAGAAGGTCACAGATGTTACCGGGTACACGCCGGCGAATCCACAAGCTGCGCAGTTTATGACTACGGATCAAGTGAAGAGCCTGCACCTCGACGACGTCGATGACTACCAGAAACGTCTTTACTTCTGGCAGAATGTGCCACGGCGCGCCAAGTACAACGAGATTTGGAACGAGGTGAAGGCCGCGCAATAGAAGGCTTCAGCAATCAGGCGGCGGCTTCCGTTTGGGTTAGCTTGAACCAACTGAAACTCATGACCACATCCGAGATCGTGATGCCGGCGGCCGCTGACCCTACGCAGCGGGCAATACTGCTCAGCATTCGCAATGTGGCCAAGCGCTTTGGGAGAAACCTTGTACTACGGGATATTTCTCTGGAAATTGCCCAGGGAGAGTTCCTCACCATACTTGGCGAAAGCGGCTCGGGAAAGACAACGCTGCTGCGGATCATCGCCGGCTTTGAGACTGCAAGCTCGGGTGAGATCTGGATGGGGGCCGAGCGATTGGATCAACAGCCTCCCTACCGGCGCAGGGTGAATACCGTATTTCAGCACTATGCGCTGTTTCCTCACTTGACCGTGGAGCAAAACGTGGGATATGGCCTGCGGGTGGCCGGAAGGCCGCAAGCCGAGATTCGCGAGCGGGTTGAGCAAGCGTTGGCAAGAGTAAAGATGACGGCGCATGCCAAGGCGAAACCGTCGCGCATCAGCGGCGGGCAGCAGCAGCGGGTTGCGCTGGCCCGTGCTCTGGTGAATCGGCCGCAGCTGCTGTTACTCGATGAGCCGCTTTCCGCACTTGACGCAAACCTGCGCCGTCAGATGCAGGTCGAATTGAAATCGCTGCAGCGGGAAGTCGGAATCGCGTTTGTGTTTGTGACTCATGACCAGGAAGAGGCAATGGTCATGTCGGATCGTATTGCTCTGCTGCGCTCGGGAGAACTCGAGCAGGTGGCATCCCCTCGCGAGATATACAGCCGTCCCGCGACGGCTTATGTAGCCCAATTTATCGGCCACACCAACCTTTTGAAGGTTGAAGTTCATTCGGGGATGGCGCACTGTTCTTCCTTAGGCTGGGAAGCGGCCCTTCCCGATGGGCCTGCGCTGTTTTCGCTACGGCCAGAGAAAATCCGTTTGGTCGCAGCCGGTAGTGATCTTCCCTCGGGCAGCGTGCGCATTCACGGAACTGTGGTGCATCGGGCGTTCCATGGGGCCACTGAATTGATTCGTGTGGATTGCGGCGGTGGCCTGGTGCTGGTAATGCGAACGCCAAGTTTGAATGAAAATCGAATCAGCGTCGAACTCGAGTTCTCGCCCAGGGACGCCGTCTTTGTCTGCGAATCTACCGAAAGAATCTAATGTTCTCGCGCGCCTACAAGACCGCGGTTACGCTTCCCCCCATGTTGTGGGTTGCCTTCTTTTTGCTGACACCGTATGTGCTGATGTTTTGCTACAGCTTCTGGTCGGTATCGCCGGCACAAACCATCGTGCATTCATGGAATCTGGCGAACTACTCCGACCTCCTGCACGTTGATGTTTACTGGCAAACTTTGCTTCGCTCGATGTGGATCGCCGCCCGCGTAACCATCTTCGCGCTGTTGCTCGGTTATCCTCTGGCCTATTTCGTCTCTTTTCACGCAGGTCGAAGGAAAGATCTGCTTTACCAGCTGGTAATCATTCCTTTATGGGTCAGTTATCTTGTGCGTGCGTATGCCTGGAAAACAATCCTGGGTTCGGACGGCGTGCTCAATACATTGCTGCAATATGTGCACGTGACGCAACATCCTTTGGAGTTCCTGCTCTACAGCCCATTTGCTGTGGTGCTGACGCTTACACACATCTATACGCCATTCGCATTCCTGCCAATCTACGCTTCGCTTGAGCACATTCCGCGCAACCTGGTCGAAGCCTCGCACGACCTCGGAGCCACACCCGCGCAGACTTTCTGGAAGGTCATTCTTCCGCTCTCGATCCCTGGCGTTCTGGCGGGCGCGACATTCGCTTTCGTTCTCAGCCTCGGCGACTTTCTCGCACCGCTCTTGCTCGGCGGCCCAAGCGGGATCATGATCTCCAACATCGTCGTCAGCCTGTTCGGCGCAGCTTATAACTGGCCGCTGGGTGCGGCTATCTCGCTATGTATGCTCGTTCTGGTGGTCGGTCTGCTGTTTTGTTCGGAGCGGCTGGAAAAGAAGTGGAGCTTCTCGTGAGCAGGAACACAACGTCCGCTGGGGGCTCGGGATGGCTGGGTTGGCATGCCGCAGCGGTTTTTGCATTCCTCTACCTGCCGATCGCGGTCCTCATTCTTTATTCGTTCAATGGCGAGGGCGTTGGAGGATTTCCACCCCATCACCTGACGCTCGACTGGTACCGCACGCTGCTTGCCGATGGCCCCATTTGGGATTCCGTGTTCAATAGCTTTCAGGTGGCGTTTGCGGCAATGGCCATTTCCCTTGCCTTCGGGATTCCGGCCGCGCTGGCGCTCGACCGCGCCGAATTTCCCGGAAAAGCCTTGTTCCGCCGGCTGGTGCTGTTGCCGCTGATCTTGCCTGGAATCATCACGGGACTCTCACTGCTGATGCTCTTTGACATTCTGGGCACCAGACTCAGTCTGCTGACCATCGTGTTGGGACATGGAACCGCGCTGATTTCCGTGGCCACAACAGAAGTCTTCGCAGGCTTGCAGAAATTGGATCGAGCGCAAGAAGAGGCGTCTCTCGATCTCGGGGCAAATTACTGGCAGACGTTCTGGCGGGTTACAGTACCAAATCTCAAACTGCCGATCATCGGTGCGGCGTTGCTGATTTTCACGCTTTCGATGGATGAGATTGCTGTAAGTTTTTTTCTGATCGGCCGCGATAATACTCTGCCGCTGGAAATCTGGGGACGCTTGCGGCGAGGCATCACACCGGAGATCAATGCTATTTCGGCTATCATTTTTCTTTTTTCGCTGATTGCCATTGTGTTCTGGTACCGGTTGCGCGTTGGCGGAGAAGCCGTGGCCGAGCCGGGGGTTGAGATCGCAGAGGTTCAAGGGGAGCAAGTGTGAGTTCGAATCGCAGAGATTTCATCAAGTTCGCGGTGGCAGGCGCAGTTGCGTCGGGATGCCCCATGGATTTATCGCTCGTCGCACAGACCGGCGGCGAGCGCGGCAACCACTTGCCAGAGGTCGACGGAGAGAACAATAAGATTTGCCATCAGATTCGCGATCAGGGCAACCAGATCTTTAGCCGACCTCCAGCTTTGGCGCGGCACGACATTGTCATTGTGGGCGGCGGGGTGAGCGGCCTGAGCGCAGCCTACCGTCTTCAACACCATGACGTGTTGCTCCTGGAAAAGGAGCCTCACTGGGGCGGCAATGCCTATGAAATGACCTATGATGGCAGCACCTACTGCACTGGCTCTGCCTTCTTGGCGAGAGACGAATACACTTACGACTTCGCCAGAGAAATTGGTCTGAATCCTTTGCCCATCAAGAGCCCTGATGCCAGCATCATTCGCGGTGAAGTGATCTACGATACCTGGGGTTCTGGCCTCAACAAGCTGCCCTATCCCCCGATCATTCGCGAGGCATTCAAAAAATTTAAAAAGGAGATTTTGGCAATTGATGTGGAAAAACGTGGCCGGGAGCTTTTCAATCTGCCATTTTCTGAATTCATGAAGCTTTATCCCTCTGAAATCAAACAATGGTGGGACACGTATGGCCCGTCCAATTGGGGAGCCACGAGCGACGAAACCGCAGCGGCGCTGGCGATTGGAGAACTCCAGGAAATTGCCGCTGAAAGTGACAGCGATGATCGCTACACCTGGCCGGGCGGACTCGGAGCTATCACCCACCGACTGGTCGAGATTCTTCAGCCTCAGTATGGGCAGCGAATGCGGACAGGGGCCACCACTGTGGCCGTTGTAACCGGCAAGCAGGATGTGCAGGTAACCTACATGGAGGCCGGAGAGCTCAAAGCGGTCTCGGCGAAAGCTGTAATCATGGCTACGCCCAAGTTCATTACGCGGCGCATCGTCGATGGTTTGCCCGATAAACAAAGCGAGGCGATGGGCAAGATTCGTTACATTCCCTATCCTGTAGTCAATCTGATATTCAACAGGAGTATTTTCAACTACGGCTACGACACATGGTGCCCGGGAAATACGTTTACCGATATTGTCGTGGCCGATTGGGTGATCCGGCATGAGTCCGGGTATAGACAGAAATACAACATCCTCACTTGCTACACCCCGCTGAAGGAAGAGGATCGCGCTTCATTGCTTACCGAGGCCAGTGCGCGCAAGATTGCAGCCAACGTGTTGAGAGATTTTCAGAAATTGCTGCCGGGGCAGGACGTCGATCCTCTCGAAGTCCACATCTACCGCCGTGGACATCCTCTTTATATGTCCACGCCGGGGCTTTACACAGAGGTGCAGCCGCTCGTCCGCCGGCCGCTTGATCGAGTATTCTTTGCGAATACCGATTCGGAAGGACCGGAGTCAACGACGAACGGAGGCATTCTGGCGGCGCAACGGGCGGTGAAGCAGGCCGAAGCGCGCCTGGCAGGCCAGCCTGCTCCCAAGGAAACCGCAATCGCGGGCTGACGTTATTTGACCCAGGATCGGAAAGGGATTGCGCGATCGTTCATCCCTTGTTTTCATCTCAGGTCCCATCCCACCCAGCGACGTCGTGGTGCATTCATTTCCCGCATAGTAAAGTGTTAGAGAAGCGCAGAAAGGAACAGTTTGAGTTCCAGCATCCGCAACATCGCCATCATCGCGCACGTCGACCACGGCAAGACCACCCTGGTTGACGCCATGCTCAGGCAGAGCGGAACGTTCCGCGCCAACGAGGCCGTCGCCGAGCGCGTGATGGATTCGAACGAACTGGAGCGCGAGCGCGGCATCACCATTCTCGCCAAGAACACAGCCATTTTTTATCATGACGTGAAAGTCAACATCGTGGATACGCCCGGCCACAGCGACTTCGGCGGCGAGGTCGAACGGGCGCTGAAAATGGTGGACGGCGTAATGCTGCTGGTGGACGCCAGCGAGGGCCCTTTGCCGCAAACGCGCTATGTGCTGGGCAAGGCGCTGGAGGCTAAACTGCCACCGATCGTGGTTATCAACAAGATTGACCGTGCTGATGCCCGCCCGCAGGAAGTACTCAACGAAATCTACGACCTGTTCATCGATCTCGATGCCAGGGAAGATCAGCTCGACTTTCCCGTGCTCTACACGAATGCGAAGGCGGGTACGGCGTCGAGTGATATTAACGGCCGGGGCGAAGACCTTCGTCCCCTGTTCGACGCGATTCTCAATACGATCCCGCCGCCCCAGGGAGATCCGTCGGGCTTACTGCAGATTCTGGTGGCGAACCTCGATTACAGCGACTACCTGGGACGACTGGCCATCGCGCGAGTCTTCAACGGAACCATGCGCACCAGCCAGGAGGTTGGGATCGCCAAGCTGGACGGATCGCTTCACAAGACGAAGATCACCAAGCTGTTCTCGTTTTCAGGATTGAAGCGGACTGACATCACCGAAACCGAACTGGGCGACATCATCGCGGTCGCTGGCGTGGAAGGAATCACGATTGGTGAAACGATCACTGATGCGGAAAATCCGGCGCCCCTTGCGCCGATCACGATTGATGAGCCCACCATCGCCATGCAGTTTACGGTGAATACTTCTCCGTTCGCAGGACGTGATGGCGCTTACGTTACTTCGCGCAACCTGCGCGAGAGGCTGGAAAAAGAGCTCCTCACCAACGTCTCTCTCCGCGTGGAAGAGACGGCGAGCACAGACACTTTCAAGGTCATGGGCCGCGGCGAGCTGCAGCTTTCCATCCTGATCGAGATGATGCGGCGGGAAGGCTATGAACTCATGGTGGGTAAGCCGGAGATCGTGACCAAGCGCATCGAGGGCAAGCTGAAAGAGCCAGTCGAACATCTCACCATTGACGTGCCGGAAGAATTTGTCGGAGTGGTCATGGAACAACTGGGCGCACGCAAGGGCGAGGTTGTGAACATGCACAATCACGGATATGGGCGCGTGCGCATTGAATTTCGTGTGCCCAGCCGTGGTTTGATCGGACTGCGCAGCCAGTTGCTCACCGACACGCGCGGCACCATCGTGATGAATTCCCTGTTCGCCGGCTACACCGAGTGGCAGGGCGAAATCCCTCATCGGCTGACCGGCGCCCTTATTGCCGACCGGTCGGGGGTCTCAACCGCCTATGCGCTTTGGGGGCTGCAGGAACGGGGTGTGCTGTTTGTCGGCCCGGGAGTTGACCTCTACGAGGGCATGATCATCGGCGAGAATGCCAAAGACGTTGACCTGGATGTAAACGCGGTGCGGGAGAAAAAGCTCACCAACATGCGCGCGTCTACCGCCGACGAAGCCATACGCCTGGTGCCGTTTCGCCAGCTAAACCTGGAACAGGCCATCGAATTTATTGCAGACGATGAGTTTGTCGAGGTTACTCCGAAATCCCTGCGTTTGCGAAAAAAGATTCTCCCGGCGAACAAACGCAAGAAAAGCGCGATGGCGGCGGTGGAGGACGTATGAGCCGGAATCGCGCCGGGCGCGGCGCTACCCCGGCAAGCCGATCGCGGCAGGCGAAGCAAACCAACATCTCCGAGCGGCGCCTGCGGATGTTTCTTGTGCCCTGCAGCTGCGGAACGACCTTCAGCGTAGCAGAGGATTACGATCGGCAGGGCACGCATTGGAGTCGCTACTTGATTTGTCCGGGATGTGGCAAGCGACACGACCCCAAGAATCGGTTGTTGCAGGTTGGTTATCAGCGGGAGGGTTTCTGGCAGGTGGACGACTGCTGAGGCAGAGCAAAAGCAGGCTTCATCGAGGCTGAAGCAAGCGTGACCATGGTTCGTTTCCGCCGGCCTATATCGTTCCGCATTGCCTTCTTGACAAGTGGTGTTTGACAAACCTGCTATACTGCTGCCCGCGATTGACTGTTTGCCAGCTCCGGTCTCGATTCTCAGGAAAGCCCTCCTGACCTGCCGAGTTCCGCCGAATTGAGCTTGCACTTCGACAGCTCAATGCAGAGGCAGAGGCGTGAAGAATATCTTCGTGGGGAATCTGAGCTTTAACACTTCTGAGGACGAATTGCGGCAGCTTTTCGAACCTTACGGGCAAATCGACCGGGTTTCCATCGTAACCGATCGTGAGACTGGACGTTCGCGAGGGTTCGGGTTCGTCGAAATGAGCAACAATGAAGACGGCGAAAAGGCGATCGCGGCGCTCAACGGTTCGCAGATTGGCGGACGCACGTTGAACGTGAATGAAGCGCGGCCCAAAGCCGACAACCGCGGCGGCGGCGGCCGCGATCGGGGCGGACGCGGCGGGGGTAGACGAGATCGCTGGTAGGTTTACTGGCCGGATTTCCATATTGCTGGTTGCGGCAGCCTACCCATGAGCGACCGCATGGAATGGGCAATCCACGAAATCCTTGGGCCAGCCTCTATCAGTGTTCGAAGTGCAGACTCAGCACCGAATGACCATTGCGGGTTTTCATGCGGACCTGGTCGGCCGATTCGCGGATGAGGTAGTGCGACAACATAGCGACCCCCGCACCATTCGCCAATTCCTCCATCGAAGGCATGGTATTCCGTAGTTCAATGGGCGCGCCGTCGTATTCGACTTCGATATCGAGGTGGAACTCATCGAACTCCGCCATCACGGTTATCAATGGCGAGCGCAGGTTTAGGTCGCCGGCGTTCGTGACGAACTCGTAGATGGCATCTGTGGCGCGGCTTACCACTTCCTGGCGCATCCCCCAGGCGGAGCCATGCTCATCCATAAAACGGCTGATTGCCTCCAGGTTATCCGGGCCCTGGGTGAGTTGCAGCGTACCCCGCTTCGCCAGGCCAATCCGGAATAGAAGGCTCAGTAACACGGCAATGACGGTTGCCAAAGCGGTGGAGGAAGCGAAGATGGGACGCAGCAACTCTGGAACGCCGCGATACAGTTCCGGCGCGATTTCGACGCTGAGCCCGAAGACGAGAGCGATACCAATGGCGAAAATGCGGCGTGCATCGAGCATGCGTGCCGTCATCACCTGCAGTCCGCCGAGCATAAGAAAGCACGTCGAGTAGATCAACAGTGCCCCCATGATAGGGGCCGGCATCACGGCAAAGGTAGCGGCTAGTCCAGGCAGGAAAGCAAGAGCGATCAGAATGAAACCGGCGGGCACGGCAACGGCGCGGCTGGTGACGCCAGTGGCCAGCTCCAACCCCAAGCAGGACGAAGCGTTGTTCTGCGGAAAGCCCCCGATCAAACCGGAGAAGACAGTGCCGAGCGAATTCGCCATCACTCCCCCGCTGACCGATTGCATGTCGGTGCGCCTCCATTCGGCGTCGTTCATTTTTTGACAGAGTGTCAGGTCGCCAACGGTTTTCAGGGTGGCGGCGATGCCGATCACGAAGAATGGCAGCAGCAGACCGGGCCGGAAAGCCATTCCGCCAGGCAGGCGGTGGGGCAATGCGAAGAGTGGCTGATCCCACTGAGCACGCACCAGCGGCCAGTCGAGAAGGCCCGTGTACAAGGCCGCGATGTGCCCCACAGCCAAGCCAATCAGGATGGGAAAGAGCTTAAGCTTGCCCTTGCTCCACACGGTGGGCGCAATCATGGCAAGAAGAGTTACCAAGCCTACGATCGTTGCATTACGGGAGGCATCAGGATGAAGTTGCGAACGCCCAAGCAGCTTGGGACACCCGATGGCAACCAGTTGAATGCCTACGATCGAGACGATCAGTCCAGTCACATCGGGAGGAAAAAGCACGCGCAAGCCCCGGAGAAAGCGAGAGAGAATTGCGGTAAAAACTCCGTTGATCGTAGTCATCCCGAACATCAGCGGGAAACCTCCGATACGGCCGGCCAGTATCGTGGGTGCCAGATAGGTGAGACTGCAAGAGGCGGGACAGAGATAGCCCGACCCGACCAGGCCGCTCCGAGCCTGCAGCATAGTCGTTACGCCGGAAGCGATCATGGATAAGCGAAGCAGACTCTGGGCCTCGGAACGCGAGCCGCCCATCGCATCAATTGCCACAATCACGTAGACCCAACCAACCGACATCGCGAGGATATGCTGAAATGCCAAAGCCATCGTCAAAGGCAAGGGCGGCGTTTCATCTACGTCATAGGCCAACGCAGGCGGCCGCTTGCGCCTTGGTTTGACGACCGGGAAGGAGAGAACCTTACTCCAGATACGGGAGACGGGCGCGACTCTCGCTGCTTGTGCCATCGGCTATTTGTCAAATCTTTCTGGGTCGCGGCAGGAGTCACCCAAAGTCGCCGCAAATCGTTGGAAATATACGGGGAGTTGGGGGAAAATTCAACTCGTATTTGAACCGCCCGGCGAACCCTGATGAACATCCGAGCCGCGCAATTAAACCGACTGCCCGACAATTAAATCGAGTCACGAGAGAAATGTATAATTAGCGCTTACGCGCCCGTAGCTCAGCTGGATAGAGCGATTGCCTCCGGAGCAATAGGTCGGGAGTTCGAATCTCTCCGGGCGCGCCA